>JBBRQY010000001.1:0-984413 GCA_038225655.1 Phycisphaerales bacterium
AGGTCAGACCGGGCCCCCGCTATTCCAACAACCTGCGACCGGCCGTCACCCGACGGCCGGTTGTTTGGTTTTTGGGCCGCGTGGTTGCCCGTTTGCGCCGCGTTGCCCGACGTTGGCCCACGTGCCGCGAGGGCGTTCGAGGCGAGATAGCCATCGGACCGTTCATCTCACGCCACTTTTTTCTCGAATGCCGCGGTTTTCAAGCAAGTCAGGCCACTCTTCTTCGTATGTAGTCCGAGCACCCATACGGAGTAGCCCCAATGGTCCGACAATCGTTCCCCGCGCTCTTGCTTACGCTCGGACTCACGAGCACCGCGCTCGCCCAGCCCTGCGGCGTCCCCGTCGTATTCCAGCCACTCTCCGGCATCTCCGGCAGCCAGGTCGCGATCGATTTCGATCCGTCGGACCCCTCCCGCCTCATCGCCCTTGACATCAACGGTCCTGTCCGTTCGTACAACACAACCACCGGCGCCGTCACCACCATGCTCACGCTCACTGGCTCAGCCGGCCAGGGGGGTGGGTACGGGCTCGCCGTCGATCTGCTCTACGCCACCACCGGCGCCGTCTACATCTTCTTCCCGACAGGTGCCACTTCCAGCGTTCTCCGATACTCACGCTCGGCCTTAAATCCCGCGATTCTCGATCCCGCCTCGCGAACAATAATCCTGCAGATTCCGACCGCTCCCACCCAACACACCGGCGGTTGGATGGGTTTCGGTCCCGACGGATACCTCTATATCGGCGTCGGCGATCACGGCCTCAGCTCCAACGCCCAGACGAACACTGTGCTCATGGGCAAGATGCTCCGCATCGATATCCGCTCTGACGACTTCCCCGCCGATGCCAATAGAAACTATGCCATTCCGCCCACGAATCCATTCATCGGAACCACCTCGCCACCCGAGGTAATTTGCCGCGGCGTCCGCAACCCCTTCCGCTGCGCTTTCGATTCGCCCTCGGGTGCCTTGTTCATCGCTGATGTCGGCTCAGCAACACGCGAGGAGGTCAATCGAATTGGTCCGGCTGACGGCCTGGGCCAGAACTTCGGCTGGCCCTGCCGCGAAGGGCTCACCAGCGGTCCCGGCGGCGCTTCGGACTGCGGCTCTAACATGCCGGTCTTCACGAATCCCATCGTCGATTTCAACCGATCGCAGCTCGGCTGCATCACCGGAGGGTTGGTCTACCACGGCACGGCCATCCCGGGCCTCATCGGCAGGTATCTCGCCGGCTCATGCACGTCCTCGTCCCTGTACTCCTTCGACCCATCCAATCCGGTCCGCTCCCTACGCACGCATGCTGGCGCACAGACTGCCTACTGCTTCGCCGCCAACGCTCAAGGCGAGGTATTCGCCGGATTGACCAGTGGCATTGCCCGCATTCTCCCCGCCGCGCCTCCATCCGTGGACTGCAACCACAATGGCATTCCCGACGCATGCGAGATTGCGGGCGGTCTCGAGACAGACTTCAATGCCAATGGCATACTGGACTCCTGCGAGCGAACTTGCCGAATCGACTTCGACGTGAACGGCATCGTGAACCAGGATGACATCTTCAGCTTCATCGCTCAGTGGTTCAGCGGGCATCTCGCCGCTGACTTCAACGCCAGCGGCGATCTCACCGTCCAAGACATTTTCGACTTCATCGCCGCGTGGTTCGCGGGGTGCTGAGTTTGGCGTTCACTTTGCCGTATAACGCCCGCGCTCGACCCGCTTGAACTTTTCGCTGTTGATGAGCGCGAGGTTCACGATCATGCCGAAGTTCTTCGAGGTGGAGCGATACCCCACCTTCTGGACCGCCTCCATGGCCTCCGTCACGCCCATGGTCTTGCTTTTGAGCGCCTTCGCCAGGGCCTCGACAAGAGTCATCTCGTTCTTGTGGTGCTTGCCGTCGCAGAGGGCACCGTTGCCGCGAACGCGACCAACCAGACCCAACGCGACGATTTGGGCGTCCAGGGCGCCGAGCTTGGCCGCCAGTCGGGCGCGCTTGCGGAGCAGGGCTTAGCCCCCCCGCGTTCGCGGCGGGCGATCTCGCCGCGGAGATCGGACACGAAAAGGGACGCAAGTTTGCTGGGACGTGCGATCAGTGGACTTCTCCTTGGTTACGCGGGCGCTGTGAAGATGGGCTGAATGTGGTCGGTCCCCGATACGACATCCGCCGTTTTTTATTGACGCGCGACAACGAACTCGGGTACGCTGGCTTGGTCTGCAAGGAGAGAGATCGTGAGACTGAGACATTCTGTTGCACTTGGACTCTGTGCCGGACTCGGAGCCGCCGCAGGGGCTCGCGGCGCCGTCATCACCAACCTCGGCTTTCTCGGCGGCACGAATGGGTCGGCCGGACTCGCCATGAGCGCCTCCGGAACAGTCGCCACGGGCGACGCTTACCTTCCCGGCAACGCTCGCTACCACGCTTTTCGTTGGACTAGTGCCGGAGGCATGCAAGACCTGGGCACACTCGGTGGCAATCTCTCCTCTGGAGGCGCGGTGAGCCCCGATGGCTCAATCATCGTCGGAGTCAGCGAAACAGTAGCAGGCAGCCCGGACTCCCACGCTTTCCGTTGGACGAGCGCGGGCATGCAGAACCTCGCACCTCCGGGTAGTGTTGTTTCGTTTGCATCCTCGATGAGCGCGGATACTTCGGTCATCGCGGGTGCATCCAAGGCCCAGGGCTCGCCCTACTACAAGGCGCACGTTTGGTTCTCCGCTGGTGGCCAGCAGGACGTAGTTACTCTGGGCGGCAACGAATCCTGGTTTGGTGCGGTCAATGCGGACGGCTCGGCAATGACAGGCAGTGCCAACCCGGTTGGATCGTCCTCGAAACACGCATTCCGCTGGACATCAGGCACGGGTGCTCAGGATCTTGGCACCCTTGGGGGGCAAAGCTCGGACGCACATGGAATCAGTCTTGACGGAACGACCGTGGTTGGCGAAAGTGATATCGGGGGCAGCCAGATTCGTGCGTTTCGTTGGACGGCCGCGACTGGCATCGTCAATCTCGGGACACTTGCCGCAGGACAGCCCTCGCAGGCTTACGCTGTGAACGCGGACGGATCGGCCGTAGTCGGGACGAGTACCGCTGCCGGCGGAGCTGCAACCTTTGCGTTCCTCTGGACACCATCATTGGGTATGGTCAATTTGAACACCTATCTGGCCGCCCAGGGGGTCAACCTCTCTGGATGGACTCTGGGGTCGGCCAGAGCGATAAGCCCAGATGGCTCTTCGATTACTGGCGCAGGGCTCTTTAACGGTCAAACCCGGGCATGGCTCGTGACTGGCCTGTCCATCCCAACACCTTCTGCGGCGGTGACGCTCGCGGCCGGACTCGCGCTGATGTGCCGTCGCAATCGTCGCGATGCAAATGACGCATGACCGCTCAACCTCTCCCGAAAAGTGTTTCGGTCACGAATGGGGCTTTGGTGACGGCACGCCAACAAGTTTTCGTGGTCAAGTAGTTGATGGCAATGCAGCCTCCATGACCCTACCCTTCCCTTCTTGCAGACGCGAGGATGATTCTTCAACTTTGCCGATCTGCCTGGCGACGCGCAACTACCGGTCCGAACTCTCCCAGATTCACTCGCACACCTTGGAGTGATCCGACGCGTGAGGGGGCCGTCCGCCTCACCTTTTCCGCTTTACGACGGTCCATCCCGATTCCAGTTCAAGGTGCATTATGCGCATGCTTTCCGCCCGATTCCTCAGTGCCTTCCTCCCCGTGCTCTTCCTGCTTGAGCTTGCACCTACGGCACACGCCCAGTGCGACAACTGGCTCCCCGGTCCCGACCTTGCGCCCGCCGGCACCGTCTCGGACTCCATCGTCTTTGATCCCGATGGCGCTGGCCCGCAGCCCGCCCAACTCATAGTCTGCGGCTCATTCCAATCCGCCGGTAGCGTCGCCGCGTCGAACATCGCCTCGTGGGATGGCTCCGCCTGGCACGCCCTCGGCGCCGGTCTTCCCGGCACCAACTCCGAAGGTCATTGTCTCGCCATATACAACGGCCAACTGATCGTCGGCGGCTTCTTCACCACCGCCGGCACCACCGCCACTTACGGCATCGCTCGGTGGGACGGCTCCTCTTGGCAGACACTCGGCGCTGGCCTCGCCTACCACTTCATTGGCATCATGAGCGGCAGCACCCTCGCCCTCACTGTTTTCCGCGGCGAGCTCATCGCCGCCGGCATTTTCGACTCTTCCGGAACCACGCCCCTGTACGGCCTCGCCCGCTGGAACGGAACCTCCTGGTCCCCCCTCAATCCCGCTTCCGTCAGTCCCGGGGACGTGCGAGCAGTCATCTCTTACAACAATGAACTCATTGTCGGCGGCCAGTTTTATTCCATCGACGGCTTCCAGACACAGAGCATCGCCCGGTGGAACGGCACCTCCTGGAGCTCCTGGGGGCAGGATTTCACAACTGAGTCAAACTCATATGGGCTCGCGGCTGTCCAATCGTTCACCATCTACAACAACGAGCTCATCGTGGGCGGCAACTTCGACCGCGTCGGCAGCATTCCCGCCAAAGGCGTCGCCGCCTACAACGGAACCACATGGCGAGCCCTCGGCGCGGGTACGGACGCCGGTACGTGGCAGGGTGTTGTTTCCCTCCGCGTGCACAACAACCAACTCATCGTCGGCGGAAAGTTCAACGCCGCCGGCGGCCTCGCCGCCAACAACATCGCTCAGTGGAACGGTTCCAACTGGTCCGCTCTGGGCGCGGGCCTGGGCAACCAGGCCAACTACTTTGAAACGGTCTCCACAGCCACATCCTTCAACGGCACGCTCTACGCCGCCGGCGAGTTCTCGTCCTCCGGATCCGTGGCCCTCGGCAGCATCGCCACCTGGAACGGCTCGGCCTGGGCCGCCTCACCACCGGGAATCTCGCTCGCACGTCCCGCGACGGTGTACGCGCTCCTTCCCTACAGCGGCGAGATCGTCTTCGGCGGAACGTTCCACACGGCTGCCAGTTCCGGCTACTACCGCGATGACATCATTCGATGGGACGGCATCGGCAAGGCCGACTCCTGGGGAAGCGCATCCGGCGGCCCCATCCGCGCCCTGAAAAACTACGACACCGGCACCATACTCAACCGCACGCACCATCTCATCGCGGGCGGCGATTTTTCCTCCATCGACACTACCGCCGCCAACCGCATCATTCAGCGCGATGAGAGTGACATCGCCATCTTCCCACCCCCGGCCTGGCGCAACCTCGGCCCCGGCTTCAACAACACCGTCTACGCCATCGAGCGTCACAACAACATCACCTACGCCGCCGGGACCTTTACCGCCACCGGCGACTCCGCCACCTCCCTCTCTCGCATCGCGCAGTGGAATGGCACCGCCTGGCAACCCCTCGGCGGCGGTCTCAACGGCACCGTGTACGCGCTCCGCAGCTTCGGCGGGTCCCTCTACGCCGGCGGCTCCTTCACCTCCGCCAGCAACACCGCCACGCCCGTGGGCTCGGTCAGCACCGGCGGCCTCGCCCGCTGGGACGGCACCCGCTGGAACATCGTCGGCGGCTTCTTCGGCGGCATCGTGTACGCCCTCGAACTCCACAACAGCGAACTCATCATCGGCGGCGATTTCCCCGGCATCAACTCCGACGCCAACCTCGCCCGCTACAACGGCTCCGCCTACTCCACCTTCGGGTCCACTCCCGGCATCGGAGGCACCAACGCCCCCGTCCGCGCCATCCTCTCCGAATCCGGCAACCTCTACATCGGCGGCGACTTCACCTTCGCGGGCGGTGTCTCCGTCAACCGTCTCGCCCGCTGGACCGGCTCCGCCTTCGACAACGTCCGCGGCGGCGCCAACGGTCCCGTCTACGCCCTCGCCGCCTATCACGGTGAAGTCCTCGCGGGCGGCGCATTCTCCAACGTCAAGAACGGAACGCTTCTCTCCCCCGGTGCCGCCCGCTACCTCGAAACCGGCGCACCCTGGATCGCCGACCAGCCCAACACCAATCGCGCCGCATGCCCCGGCCGCGCCGCCTCACTCGTCACCAGAGCCGCCTCCGGCTACACCCCGGTCTCCTACTCCTGGCGCAAGAACTCCGTTCCTCTCTCCGACGGCCTCACCCCCACCGGCACCCTGCTCTCCGGCACCCACGCCTCCACCCTCAATCTCTCCGGCATCAGCATCGCCGACAACGGCACCTACGACTGCATCGTCTCCAACTCCTGCGGCCAAGCCACCAGTTTCGCCGCGCCCTTCGCCCTCTGCGTCGCCGACTTCAACTGCGACCGCATGGTCACCGTCCAGGACATCTTCGACTTCCTGACCGCCTGGTTCGCCTCCTCCCCCGCCGCCAACATCAACGCCGCGCAGGGCATCACCGTGCAGGACATTTTCGACTTCCTCTCCGCCTGGTTCACCGGCTGCTGACTGCTGCGTTCCCCAGAAAAAGCGTACCGCTCATCCTCCCTTTTCGAGCTTGATGCGAAACACCATCCGCCGCCCGCAGCCCATGCACTCTTCGTCGGGCTCCGGAGCTGACCCGTCGTCGAACTCAACGGTGCACGTGTACGGAGCCCTGTCCTTGCTCCGGTCCATGGGCTTGCCGCAGCGGATGCACCGCACTGCGCGGTGCGGACGCGCACGTTCGAGATTGCGGATGCAGTGATGAACGCTCATCTGCTATCTATCGGCAAGCGCCGACCACCTTCGCGGTGGCGAGAAAGCATCCCCCGGGCTTGATTGGCCGGGGATGCGTTGATTGCGTGGTAGACTTCCCAAATGGGTCCGACAGGCAGAGCGCAAAGGGCTTGGCGATGGATGGTGGGCGTTGTGCTCTGGCTCTTGATTGGTGCGGCGGTGAACGTGGTGATCACAATGGGGATTGCCGTCAGGTATGATGCGCCGATTCTGCAACCGGTGCCTCGGCAAGACTTGCAGACGACTCCGCAGCCAAAGTGGTCTTTTCCACTGGAGCCGAACGCGCAGCATGCAGAGCCCATTGGCTATTCGTGGTATTGGGCATACGACATGCAAGAAGCGCAGGGCCCGTTGCTGCCGCCAGGCGACGATAGATTCTTCCTCGAATACATGGTGGGCTTCCGTTACGGCTTTCCGTTCCGCGCGCTCTCGCAGTGGACGAGTCTGCAACCCTTAGTCCTTCCCCCGTATCACGGATCGGTCCTCGTCTCATTGCCGTTCGTCGGCGAGCGATGGATTCCACTCGCCCCACTCTGGCCCGGCTTCGCCCTCAACACCGTCTTCTACGCCGCGCTGGCATGGGGCCTCTGGCAACTCCCGCTGGCGATCCGTCTCCGCAGACGCCGCCGCAAAGGGTTGTGCGTGCGGTGCGGGTATGACTTTAAGGGATTGGGAGGGTTGGCGCTCGGCTCGCCGTGCCCCGAGTGCGGCTCCGCGCGGTAGACTGCTCCCGTGAAGCCACACCCGCGCATCCGCAAAATGGTCAAATGGGGCGGGGCGGTGGTAACGGCGCTGCTGGTGGTGGTGTGGGTTGGGAGTGGGTGGTGGAATCTCTACGGGCACATTGGACCGTCCGCCTTTGCGATTGGCAACGGAGTACTCGCGGTCCCATCGAGCCTTAGCCCCTACATGCTTCTCGGTTGGGGCATTGAGCGTTCGGAATGGATCGAGTGGCGCTGGTGGTTCGGTGAGTTTGTCTACGCGGTCGAAGACTGGTACGAAATCCCCCTGTGGCTTGTTGTCGCGGGCTCGACGGTTTTCACCGGAGCGGCCTGGCGTCTTGACACCCTCGCCCGCCGCCGCGCTCGGTTGAACCTTTGCCCGACGGGGGAGTGCAACTACGACCGGACCGGGCTTGTGGCGGAAGCGGTGTGTCCGGAGTGTGGGGCGGCTTCTGCTTGATTCGTTGGTGATCGTGCCGCACAAGACCTGAGAGCGACCGCAACTGCCCTAACGGCTACGCCGCTCAATGGGCTCGCGTTGCTGCGCGGCCAGCGCGCTGTCGATCTCCTCGTTGGTGTACGAGGAAGGGTCGCGCGGGTGCGTCCAGGAATAAAACGGAATGAACGGCTGCCCCTGACATCCGCCCAAACCGAGGAGCCCGAATCCGGCGAGGAGCATCAACGCGCACTTGATCCTGAAACGGCGAGGTGGCATAGGGCCTTCTTCGTTGTGCGAGTTCTGTGCGGTCGGTGACACGGCGAATCAGTCGAGGCAACCCGCCGTCCCCCCCTTGGAAGTCATCCTTCAGCATCCACCCGCGAACCAGTCGCTCAGGAAGGCGAAGACGTCTCCCACCACGGGGGAGCCGGAGCTGCCGTCGCCGCCGATCTTGGCGAAGGGACTTCCGGCGAACCATGAGCTGAGGAAGGAGAATATATCCGCGATGGTGAGCGTGCCGTTCTTATCGAAGTCGGCGTAGCAGCAGGGCGTGGTGGAGTTTCCCGTGGCGTCGCAGGCGGTCGAGCCGGTCCTCCACACGACTCCGGCAGGCGAACCCGCGGGGATCGAGCCCAAACAGGTCGCCTGATCCGCGATCGCCGCGTTGCACGTTGCGCCGCGGCAGCAGACGCCGCGGGGTGACGAGACGACACAGACGGAAACGTCGTCGATCCCGTCCCAGGCGGGGCCGTTGTACACCAGGAAGCTGAGGGTTGGGTTGGCATGCGTCACCATCGCCGTAAACGTGTAGCGCGTCCACGCAGAGTGCGCGGCGTCGTTGACGAGATCGATCAGCGTCACACCATCGAATACCACCTTGAACTCGTTGAGCCCCATATTCCGAGTGTCATTGGAGTAGTAGTAGCTGATGGTGGCGATGTCGCCGGGATTGGCCGAAATCGTCTGGCTGATGCCCTCGGCCGCGGGAGTGACCGTGGGGCCGGTGGAGAGGAAGTGCGTGCCGGAATGGGCGACCTGGCCACCGGGACCGGTTCCGCTCGGCACGGAGGTGTACGTCGGGTCGGTGTTGGTCCATCCGCTCAGGTCGCCGGTCTCGAACCCGCCGTTGATGGTCGAGCAAGTAGAGCCAGCCGGGCATGCAGTCCCGCAGGAGGTGGTGGGGCACGTGTTCGGGGTGCAAGTTCCGCCGGAGGCCCACACGCTGCCCGAAGCACACGCCACAGGAGCCACGAACGTGCAGCTTCCGTTGGAAGAACAGCAGGTTCCCGGCTGCACGGGAATGGTGCAGAGCTCGAAGTTCAGATCGGTGGCCGAGAGGCAGCAGGTCGCGGCTACGGATTGCCACGCCGTCGAGCTGCATCCGGTTGGAAAGCTGTACGAACCGGCGGGCTGACCGGGATTGCCATTGATCTTGAACGCCGGACTGCCCACCACCGGGAAGCCCGCGCCCGTGGTTCCCCAATAGGTGACGTCGTACATATGCGACGCGGCGCCGAGGTTGTCAGATTGGCCGTAGACCGAAAGCCAATACGTTCCGCCGGGCAGCACAATGACTTGGCTCGCGGACGCGGCCTGGAGCGCGACGGTCCAACTCACATCCACGATGCGCAGGATCCGACCGTCGAATGCGGTTCCAAAGTTCTGCCCGGTCTCGATCACGCTGACGGTCGCAAGCGTGTACAGCAGCGTGCCGGGGCAACCGGGAGAGTCCGACCAGATCTCGGCCACCGGGGCGACATCCGCCGCGGTTGTGGTGGTAAGCAGCCGTGCGGAAACCCTGTTGACCTGATGGAGGGCGCCTAAGGCGAGCGTGAAGTCATCCGCGGCCTTTGCGCCGTTGGGAGCCGCGCCGCCGAGGTGTGAGATCTGGCCGTCGACATGGTCGAAGGTACACCCGCCGGGCGCGGTGCAGCAGACTCCGAAGGTGGCCACACACGCGGCGGGCGAGCATGCGCCCCCGGAGGCAAAGGAGCCCGAGCAGTGCGATGAATCGGTCGCGGTGCACGCCGAGCCGATGCAGCACGATCCCGTCGGTTGCGGGCAGGGGTTGGGCACGCACGTTCCGCCCGGCGACCACGAACCGCCGACGCAGGTGGGCGCGGTCGTAATCGAGCACGCGCCCGAGGAGGTGTTGCAGCACCGACCCGATTGCGCCAATGCAACGCTCGGTGCGATCAGCATCGCCAGAACCACCGCCGCCATCACATGTTGAAATCGCATGCCGAAGAACTCCGCAAAGCCGACCGTCGCACCGGGCAGGATTGCCGAATCCCACTTGGGACTGGGCAGCCGGGCACGTCGCGGATAGGTGAAGACCAACGGAAATGGTACCGGATTCCCCCGGGTTCGCAATGGAGAAAAGGCGACAAGGCGTGTGATTACGCCCAAATCACGGCGGCTAGCCCTGCCTTGGACCATGCCACTCCCTTGCCGCTCCCCCGACCCGCCCGCCTCGACAACCATTTGACAATGTGGTGCAGGCCACCCTTGCACACCCGCACTCCCTATTTCTCAATGCAGAAGGGAGTGGCACGCAACGGTGAGACCACCCGTCGTGCGTCGGCTGGTAGACTCTCACCGTGAAATCCCACCCGCGCAGCGGAAAACGGTGGAGCGGTGAGGCGCAGCAGCATCCCCCTCAACATCCCACAAACCACGCCCCGATGAAGTCGAAGACATCCTGCACCGTCAGCCCGTCGATCCCGTTGAAGTCCGCCCGTGGATCCTGCGCAAACCACGCGCCGAGATAGTCGAAGATGTCCTGCACGGTCAACGCGTTCGGGCCGCCGGAGCAGTTGAAGTCCGCCTTGCAGATCGTGTACGTCGCCTCGTTGCTTGTTGTCGCGCCGCATCCAGTCGTATCCGTCGCGATCACGCGGACCTGATAGCTTGTTACTCCCGGGCAAGGGCGGATGCCCATGTTCACCGTGCCGGAGAAAGGCGGCGTCGCATACGCAAACGCCCCCGACGCGCCCCCCGGGCATGACATCGGGAACGGATCGTTCGCCACCGTCTGCCAGACGCCCGGCGCCGTCTGCACCTGCCACGCATAGTTCAACGGCCCACCCCCGCTCGCGCTCGCCGTGAACACCGCCGAGCCCGTCGGGCATGCGACCGCGGAAGCTGGCTGCGTCATAAAGACCGGCGCGGAACACCCCGGCACCTGCGCCACCGCCGTGATGCTCGTAGGTATCCCCGGCTTCCACAATCCCAGCATCACGCTCCCCGACGCCACAGGCGCGGCCGTCGAATCAAACCGGAAGTTGTACACCGTGCTCCATCGCACCGCGTTCGCGTTGGGGTTGGCCGCGTAGGCCTGCGTGCTCCAGGTCACGCCCGTCGGCGTCGTCACCGCCGCCCACGGCGTCCCATCCACGCTCGCATTCCCCACGCCATCGCCCCCGCGATACAGCACCGCATGGAACCCGGTGTTGGTGACCTGCGCCCCGCCCGGCAGCGGCACCGTGAACGCCCCCGCGCACCGATCGCTATTCAGATTGAACACCGCGAACTCATAGTGCCACATCGCCGTCCCCCCCACCACCCCGAGACTCGTCGTCTTGGAGGACACATAGAACCGTCCCTCTCCCGGAACATCCGTGATCGTCTCCGTCACGCTCGGGTCGATCTGCTTCCACCGATCGATCCCCGGCGTGCCGCGCTGCGTGATGCCGCCCGCGGCGTAGAGCGCGATCGTGTAGTCCGCCGCCGTCCCGGTGAGCGTCACCTCCCGGTTCGAGGCGTTGTTGTTCCCGTGGTCGGGGATGGGGTGCATCGCGTCGGTGTAAATCGCCTCGTCGTTGGCGATCACCTGCCCCTCAAGGAAGTATCGCGTCGGCGCGCTCGCCCCGCCCGCGGCCAGCGTCAGGTCGCTCAGCGCGACCTCCAGCCGCCCAAGGTTTCCTCCGCTCGGGTGCGGCGGGCAGGCCGCGGGAAACGCGCCCGTAAACGGGTTGATCTGATACCGCGGCCCCAACTGCCCCTGGTTCGTCTGGAACCCTGCGCTGTACAGGTCCGCGCACCCGGGGTGCAGTCCGAACGACCCCGTCTGGCACGTGCAGACCTGCGCGATCTGCACCGCCACCGCCGTGTGCTTCAGCCACGATTGCCCGACCTGCTCAAAGTGCCCCACGCCGTTCACGGTGCTGTAGCGATACAGGTTCGCGCCGAAGACCGGGTGCGGGTTCGGACACATCGTGTACTGCATCGACGCCGACCCGACGTTGGCAACGTACGCCCCCATCGTGAACGCGTCGTACGCGCCCACAGGCGTGAAGTTGCCGACATCCGAAATGTCCAGCACGGCATCCGGCCCCGGCACGCCGCAGGTGACGATCTGCCCTTCGGCCATCCCCACCCCAACCGCCATCGCGGCTGCCACCAGGGCAGACCCAGCCAGACGGAACAACCGGCAAGAGCGAGTAATCATGGCGAATGCCTCCATGGCGAGCATACCACCGGCCTGCGGGGGCGGTATGAAAATCGCCATGGACGCTTTTAACCTGAAGATGTTTCGCCGCGGAACAGCCGCTGCCTTGCGAGCACGAGGGGCAGAGGCGGCATCACGGGCAGCCCGCGAACCACGCCGACAGGAAGTCGAAGATGTCCTGAACGCCCAGGGTGCCATCCTTGTTGAAGTCCGCGGAGCAGTAGCCGGGTGTGCCTGCGTTGGTGCGGATGTTCAGATGGATCGTGCCGTTGGGCACCGAGCCGGTGGCCGGGAAGTCCCAGCCGATCTGCGGCGTCGTGCTCGATGTGTAGCCGCCGACTCGGAGGTAGTATGTTCCCGGGATCAGCGTGGTGCCGTTCTGCCCGTTGTAGGGCTGCCCGTTGCCGACGGCTGGCCGCGTGCCCGCGCCGAAGCTCAACTGGCTGAGAAAGCCGCTCCCGCTGTCGTCGTCGTAAGCGGTCACATTGCCGTCCTCGTCATAGAGCGCGATGTAGGTGTCGTTGCTGTTGATGCCGCCGCTGAGGACGCTTCCCTCGGTGTCGATGTCGAGGTAGGTTCCCGCGCCGACGCTGGCACCGGCGGGCAGGGTGAACTTGAGCCACTTCACCTCGGCCGCGTTGATGTGCAGCGAGTATTGCTGCGTGCTTGGGAGCGGGCCAAGGTCCGTGACGAGCCCGTTGCCGAGCGTCGGCGGGCCGTCGTTGAGCGTGACCGTCAGCGTATTCCAGTTCGCATCCGGGCCGTTGCCGTCGTCGGTGGCCTCGATGGTCGTGATCAGCACGGCGGGGCCGGGCGTGACCGCGAGTGGCTTCGAAAGACGTACGAACGTGTCGAGTTGCAACGTCGTAGGGAAGAAGTCGACATCCGAGACCGAGTACGCCTGGCGGGAGGTGATGGCGCCGGTGCCGCTGAGCGAGACCATGGCCTCGTTGGCGAACGTCGCGTTGATCACGTGGGTAAGCGAGCCGCGGATTCGCGCGAAGCGGGCCGTGTACGTCCCGGTCCCCACGACGAGCGCGTTGCCGGGAGAGGTGCTGTCCGAGGGGAGATTCGCCGCCGTCACGCCATCGCGCGGCCCGGCCAGCGCCATGCCCGCCGCAACCCCTACCACTCCGACAATCATAAATGCCTTGCAACTCATATCCGAGCTCCTTGTGTGTCCCGTGGCAATGTCGCCGCCCGTCTCCCGCCGCTGCTTCTGCCCACGCTCAATGGTGCGACGTTTCCGACCGACCCGGCCAAAATGCGAGAGATGTTTTTGAGCTGAACGGAATCAGGGACATGGGCAAATGGGTATGAGGGCGGGAATGGGCGCCAGACGGCCCGGCTTCGAGTCCGATGGGAGTGTGTCGGCGGCAGGCCAGTCCTCTCCGCGCCCCACCCACCCACCCAAGCAGCAGCTACTGACGGCACGTCAGATCATTCAACCCGGGCCACCCGCCGGGGGCGCTGTGCCCCGAGTGTGGTAGACTGCCAACGTGAAGCCGCACCCCAGAATCCGCAAGACGATCAAGTGGAGCGGCGCGGTGGTGACGGTGCTGCTCGAGGTGGCGGTGGTGCGCGCGCACCCCCTTCTCACTGCGATACCGTCGGATCGCGCCATGCTCCGCCGCATTCGGGGCAGACGGTGCAACCGTCGGAGTCGGTTGGGAGGGAGGCAATGTCGTACGCGCAGCTGGGGCATCGACCGCGCAACAACTCGCGTGTGACGATTCCGCTACCACCTCCGGCTCGACGAACGACCGACCAGGCGAAGATTGCCGCCCGAAGAGCGAGCGACAACCACAAGACTGACAGCCCGAAGGGCCACCACTTCGGAGCGTACAGGAAGGAATTTCGCACGAAGAATACGACGGTGGCAAAGAACCCCCAAGCCGAGATCGCGGTCATGACCAGCCAGAACAACAAGACGGGTCTCTTCGCCATTGGGACGGCTCGCCATGCTGGGCTAAGAGCCATTCGCACGGGACGCTCGACGCCGCGTCCGTCAATTGCGACCCATCGAAACCGGGAAATGGAGGGTCGGGCGGGCACGGGCGAATGTAGGGCGTACTTTCTGACGGGGGGTGGCCCAGCTTTTTCAACATCCGTCAACAGGGGCGTGCGGCAAGGGGATCGGGGAAGGGATGAGGGGCACACTAAAGAAGGGCAGTATCAAATCCGCGTACGACGACCTGCTCGCGGCCAACGCGCCCGCACGCCGCGCAAGTCCCTGCGCGTTGCCCGTGTTCGCCCAACCCGGGATACCCGTCGAACCGGGCCACCGAGGCCAGCAGCGCCCCCTCACGGCACACGCGGCATCGTGGGCGGCCGTCGGGGGTATTGGCCGGTTCCAGACGACGCTCCAGCCGATCGATGCGCGGGTTCAGGGCCATGGGGGGGCTTCCTCATGAACTGAGAGAGGGGTACGGGCAGTCCCCTCACGGACGCATATCGCTGCGTGAGCGAGATCGCCTGCCGGAAGGTTTCCCGTCTCGCTTCCCGGTACGACTTGTTGAACTCGGTGTCCTTCAGCCAGCGCCGCAGCGACTTCTCATCCACTCCCACCGACTCGGCCGCTTTTTCGAGCGTCGGCTCATGGAGCACCGCCAGTATGGCGTCTTCCTGCTTGGTCGAGAGCAAGTCGGGCGTGATGGGCATTTTCGCGCAGAAAGGAATAGCACGGGCCTAATCATCTCCAGGGCGAGTCACCTGGGTGGCCCGGATGAACCGCTCGACCGCCTCCTCCATCCCGTTGGTATCCGCGACACCAACGCATGGAGTTCGTCCATCACCCACGCTTCAAGAACGACCGCTCCAATGTGGGCGGGGAACGGACACACGCTCTTGCCGGAACAGCACCGGCCGTCGCACACGTAGTCCTCATTGGAGATTTGGCGGTGAATGCCGTCTCGTGACGGAGCTGTCATCCGAATCCCCAGAGACCTAACACCGAAAAGGTTGCCAAAAAAGAAGTACCCCAGAACGTTCATTTCTGACGGTTCCAGGGGCCTTCAATCGTCCAGCGACCCTGACCGGGTGTCGCTGAACGTGATGATCCGCATGTCGCTGCGGGTGCGGTTCTCGATTCTGGTCGTGCATCGCAAGTCGCCGGATATGTGTGCTTTCCGGCATGGTTTGTCGTCGATGTCGGCCGTGATCGAGAACATTCTGAGTCTGCCGCGATCGCCTATGGCTCACGTGCATCATGCGCGAATTCGTCTTCATCTCGACTTGAGTATGAAAACCGGCCTTGCTCGTACGTGTTCGCCTCAAACACCGTGAGATCGAAGTTCTCGCCCCTTGGGGTTTTGCCCGCCATGTTGTAGACTATCGGGGATTCACTGGAAACGGCTGTGTCCTGGAGAACTGTCATGGCGTGGAAGAATGATCGTGTTGCGGCGGGATCTGCTCGGCCGGTCACCCGTCTCTGGACCCTGCTCGCGATGACCGCCCTTGCCGCCCCGGTGCATGCTCAACCGACCGTCACCAACTTGGGAGTCCTTCCCGGGGGAACCATTTCTTCTGGCGCGGCCATGAGCGCCGATGGTTCGACGGCCGCGGGCAGTTCATTCATTCCAGGCACGGGCTATCGCCCGTTCCGCTGGACGGCCAGCGGTGGAATGGAAAACCTCGGTATTCTGCCGAGTGGCCGAGATTGCCTCGGGAGAGCAATTAGCGCCGATGGCTCGGTGGTGGTCGGCAGTTGCCTCTTTCCGGCCAGCCCCCACCGTGCGTTCCGCTGGACCGCCGCGGGAGGCATGCAGAGCATCGCACTTCCCACAGGTGGAACCTATTTCTCCGACGGGTATGCCGTCAGCGCCGACGGCTCCGTGGTCGTCGGCCAACACGGCGGCCCGCAGAGTCTGACCCAGTTCGCCTTCCGCTGGACCCCCGCGAGCGGTGTGCAGGACGTGCTCGGGCTCCCGAACGCAAGCTTCTACTTCGGATACGCCGTGAGCGCCGATGGCTCCGTTGTCGCCGGCTCCTGCAACATCCCTTCGGACGGACACCGGGCATTCCGCTGGACCACATCCACCGCCATGAAAAACTTGGGAGCTCTGCCAGGCGTCCTTCCGGGTCAAGGCAACTCCGAGGGATACGCGATGAGTTCCGATGGTTCGACGGTCGTTGGCACGGCCAGCAACGTCGATGGCTCGTTCGCATACCGCCGACTTGTTGGCGGCGGCTTGCAAAGTCTCGGGGTGTTGCCCGGCGGCGTGAACTCCAGCGCAGAAGCAGCCAACGCGGACGGGACGGTGATTGCAGGACAGTGCTTCGATGCTCTGGGGAACCCGCGAGCGTTCCTGTGGACGGCCGTGATTGGCATGGTTGATTTGAACACCTATCTCCCTGCGCTGGGGATCGATACGACTGGGTGGACGCTGACCGATGCTCATGGAATCTCCGCCGACGGGCGAGCGATCACCGGCACCGGCACATTCAATGGCGACCAGCGTGCATTCGTCGTGAGCGGTCTTCCGGTGTGCGCATTGGCAGTGACAAGCCAACCAGCAAACGTCATCGCCTGTCCGTCCGGGAATGCCACGTTTGTCATCTCCGCTTCGGGAACCTCAGGCCCGGTCACCGCGTGGCAATGGCGACCATTGGGAACTCCGCTCTGGCTCAATGTGAACAACGGTACCAATATCGACCCCGGAACAGGCCAGCCAGCGTTCAGCGCCTCGGGCGCAACCCAGAGCAGTCTCACACTCACCAACGCGGTGGGATCGTCACAGTCTGTCTCTGGTGGTCGGCGTGAGATTCATGCTGTTGTTTCCAACACCTGCGCGAGCGCGACAAGCAGTGCCGCGGTCTGGACCATCTGCCCGGCCGACTTCAACTGCTCCGGAGTCGTCAATATCAACGACATCTTCGATTTTCTCGCGGGTTGGTTCGCAGGCGCTCCAGCCGCCGATTTTAATGGTGTCGGAGGTATCGGCATCCAGGACATCTTCGACTTCTTGGCCGCGTGGTTCGCGGGCTGCCCTTAACACTCCGATGTCTGCTACGCCCACGCACAAATGCGTAGCGTTCATCGTGCCGCACCTTGTAATCGCATACCCCAGCGCGGCCCATCTCATTTCCCTCCCCTACTGGCAGGTGTTCGGATCACCCCGAATCGCATCCGCAACCGATATCGCCCAGTAGTGCCCCGAGCGAATCGCATGCGGAGTTATCATGCCAACCGTTCACAAAGTCGCAAGCATTCTGACTCTCGCGCTGGCATCCGCCGCCCCCGCGCAGACTTGCACGCCACACTGGGCGCCGGGAACCGGCCTTCCCGGCCCCGACAAGGTGGTCAACGCCTCGATGGAGTGGGATCCCGATGGCCCCGGTCCGCGCCCCAGCGTCCTTGTGTGCGCCGGACAGTTCACCGCCGCGGGCACGACCCGGGCCAACAGCGTGGCCATGTGGGATGGACAGACATGGAGTCCGATCGGCACGGGCTTCGACGAAGTGTTCGGCGGCGGCGTCGGCGCGGTGAGGTCTTTGGCCGTGTACAACGGCGAACTTATCGCCGGGGGCAACTTCCAGTACTGTGGCACCGCGGGGGACTCGTTCCCCTGCGGCCCTATCGCTCGTTGGGATGGCAGCGCGTGGCGGTCGTTTACGCCGCCCCCACTGGGCTACGTCTCCGCGATGCTCGTGCACAACGGCGAACTCATCGTCGCGGGCTCCGGATACAACGTGGGCTTTCGCATCGTCCGCTGGAACGGATCGGCGTGGAGCATCATGGGCCAGAACATCGAGGCCTACTCCCTCGTTGAATACAACGGGGAGGTCTACGCGGGCGGCAACATTCTCATCGACGGCGCGGCCGGCGTGGCACGGTGGAACGGAACGGACTGGGTTGGCGCGGGCGTGGGAGTACCGCAAGACCCCCACCAGCAGACCTCCATCGACGCCATGACCGTCCTCGACGGATACCTTTACGCCGCGGGGCGGTTCGCAAATCCCGGCGGACAGGTCCCCGCCGGCATCGCCCGCTGGGACGGCGCGACATGGACCAGCCTCCCCATCGGCGCGGCCACGACCGGGTTCGACGCCTATGGCTTCTACACCATGATCGGGTTCGACCACCGTCTCGTGGTCTGCGGGAGCTTCGCCACTAGCGTGGGCGGGGCCCCGTATGGCTTCTGGGCTTGGGATGGCGTGTCGTGGACGCCAATGGATCGCTTTCCGCGAGAGACTTACACGCTCGCCACCTACCGCGGAACTCTGGTCGCAGGCGGCACCCGCGCGTGGAACGGCGCAATATGGGTGCCCCTTCGTCAGGGGACCGACGGATTTGTGCACATGCTGCGCAACTTCCAGGGCGACGTTGTGGCCGCGGGCGAGTTCCGCATGATCGAAGGCGTGCCCGCCGACGGCCTGGCGCGCTGGGACGGTCGCCAGTGGCACGCGATCCCGATCCAACCGGGGAGCGACCCGGGGTACATCCGCGCCCTTGGCGAGTACCAGGGAGGCCTGATCGTCGCCGGCGATTTCACGTCGATCGGTGGCGTGCAGGCCCATGCCGTTGCACGCTGGGACGGTCAGGCGTGGCACGCGATGGGCGACACCTCCAACGGCCCCTTTATCACAGCCATGGCGGAGTACCACGGCGTTCTGTACGTCGTCGGCTACATGTGGGACGTGGCCGCTCAGCGATGGGCCACCATCGAACGCTGGGACGGCGCGGCGTGGTCGTCCGTGGTCTGGGAATCGGACCTTCCCTACCAGCCGTCCGCGGCCATGGCGATCTTCGACGACCAACTCTTCGTCTGTCCGAACGTAGTGAGCAACGCTTACGGGCAGAACTCGACCGGACCCTGGGTGTATCGCTTTGATGGAACGACGTGGACCTCGACGACTCAGATCGTGGCGCGCAATCCCGGAATCTCGTCGCTCTGCGTGTTCAACGGGTCGCTACTGGGAGGCGGCGGGATCGTTTCGGTGGGAGGAACCAGCGCCCGGATGGTCAAATGGATCGGCTCCGCGACGACCGCGGACTGGCAGGGTATCGCGACACCCCTCGGCGTTTCGACAGAGACACTCTGCTCCGCAGGGGGACATCTGTACGCGTTCGGTGGTACGGGAGTCTGGCGCCAAGATGGTTCCGCATGGACGCCCATCGGCACGACCTTCGGCTACCCAGGCGCCGGCCATTTCGCGGCCGCGTCGCATGGGGAGTTGATGGTGGCAGGAGTCTTCACAGGAGTCGATTCCACCGTCTCCGGGTACGTCGCCCACTGGACCGCCCGCCCCGACTGCCCGGCCGACTTCGACTGCTCCGGCTCGCTAACCATCAACGACATCGTCGACATCCTCAACGCGTGGTTCGCCCAAGACAACCGTGCCGACTTCAATGGCGTCAACGGCATCGACATCCAGGACATCTTCGACTTCTTCGCCGCGTGGTTCGCGGGCTGCCCTTAACACTCCGATGTCTGGGACGCCCACGCACACAGCGATCGGCGGCCGAAAACACCCGGATCAAACCTCGGGAACAACCCGAGCTTCTCGCACCTCTTGATTCTCGCAGCAATTCCCCACGCGGATTCACGTGTGCGAGGTACCCTATCACTCACATGCCGATTTCCGACGTCACGCGGAACACTCAATGAAAACCACTCGTTCCGCAATCTTGCTGCTCCTGCTCTCGTCGCTCACCGCTTCCTCCGCCGGCGCGCAGTGCGTGGGGCGATGGCTGCAAGGCGACGGGTTGCCGGGACTGAATGGAACCGTCTACGCGACGGCGACATGGGACCCCGATGGGCCAGGTCCCCTGCCCCCGGCGCTGGTCGTCGCCGGGTTGTTCAACATCGCGGGAAATGTGCAAGCGAACAACATCGCGCTCTGGGACGGCCAGATGTGGTCCGCACTTGGTGAGGGAACCAACGGGCAGGTGACTTCGCTTGCCGTGCTGCCCAATGGCGATCTGATTGCGGGCGGCCAGTTCACCATCGCCGGCGGCGTCAATGCCAACTCTATCGCGCGATGGACGGGCGCTGAGTGGGCCACGCTGGGTTCGGGAACGAACGGCTATCTCGTGACCTCGCTCGCCGTACTGCCAAATGGCGATCTTGTTGCGGGCGGCACATTCTCCGCCGCGGGCGGCGGCGAAGCGAGCAACATCGCCCGTTGGGATGGGAACGCCTGGTTTCCGCTCGGCTCGGGCTCGAGCGTGAGAGTTGGCTCCCTCGCAGTGATGCCCAATGGGGATCTGGTCGCAAGCGGACTATTCACCTCGGCGGGAGGTGTCGCCGCCGGCCCCGTGGCACGCTGGGACGGAACCGCTTGGAGCCGTTTGGGAGCGGGGTTCGATGGGTCGGTGCTGACCCTGGCCGTTATGCCCAACGGCGATCTGTTGGCGGGAGGCGGCATCGCCACAGTCCGCGGTTCCGTCGCGGGGGGCATCGCGCGCTGGGACGGCGTCGCGTGGTCTGTGCTTGGAGCCGGACCCGGCAGTTGGGTGCATTCTCTGGCTGTGACGCCGGCGGGTGAGGTGATCGCCGGCGGAGACTTCCGGGCCGACTCTGGCAGGAGCGCCACCTACATCGCCCGGTGGAACGGCGCGGCCTGGGTTCCGCACGCCCCCGGGCTTGGGAACTCCGCGAACGCACTGCGATTGCTGCCCAACGGCGATCTGCTGGCCGGAGGGAACTTCTCTTCGACGGGAGGTGAGGCCGCGTTCGGCATCGCACGCTGGGACGGCGCGGTGTGGCACGCCCTCGGCCGGGGAATGGACGGGACGGTACAAGCGCTTATCACAATGCCCAACGGCGATGCAGTGGCCGGCGGACAGTTCAGCGCCGCCGGGGGAGTGCCCGCACACCACATCGCACGCCAGCACGGGGCCGCGTGGACGGCGCTTGGTCCCGGTCTGACTGGTCGTCAGGTGAACGCGCTTGCGTTGATGCCCAACGGCGACGTAGTGGCAGCCGGCAGTTTTTCCTTCGCTGGTTCCCTTGAAACGAACAACATCGCTCGCTGGGACGGCAACGCGTGGTCCGCTCTCGGGTTGGGCACGGAGGGCATAATCTTCGCGCTCACAGTGCTTCCCAACGGTGACCTGATTGCGGGCGGCGCCTTCGAGACCGCTGGCGGCATGTATTCCCGGGGCATCGCTCGATGGAACGGTGCTGCCTGGTCCCGCGTTGGCGTTGTGGGCTTGCAAGATGGCGTCGCGTACGCCCTGGCCGTGCTGCCCAACGGCGATCTGATTGCGGCCGGGGACTTCTCCAGCATCGACGACTCCAACGGATGGGGGATCGCACGTTGGAACGGCAGTGCGTGGTCCGCGATCGGGTCCGGCGTGGATGGATTGGACGCCAGTGTCTACGCGCTTGCCGTGCTCCCCAACGGTGACCTGGTGGCGGCGGGTAGCTTTGTGACGGTCGACGGCGTGACCGCCCCGCGGCTGGCTCGTTGGAACGGAACTGTCTGGTCGGGGCTTGGCGGCCCATTGAACTACACGCCCCTGGCGACGACAGTCCTGACAAACGGGGATTTAGCCGTGGCCGGCATGTTCACAAGCGTCGGGGGATTGAGTGTGGGGCGCGTTGCGAGATGGCATGACGGTTTGTGGTCCGGATTCGGCTCCGGTATGAACGGGTTTGTTTCCGCGGTCGCGCCGACGCCGGGCGGAGGGTTGATTGCCGGTGGCCAGTTCGCGACCGCCGGCGGTCTGGGCACAGCGTACTTTGCGCGTTGGACCACTCAACCCGCCTGCCCAGTCGATTTCGATTGCTCCGGCTCCGTGGCCGTGCAGGACATCTTCAATTTCTTGGGCGCGTGGTTCGCGGGCGATACCGCCGCAGACTTCGACGCCAACACGCACCTGACCTTACAGGACATCTTCGACTTCCTGGCCGCGTGGTTTGCCGGATGCTGACCGCTGCGCCTCTACCGAAGCACGGAGCAGAGACCGCTCAAGTTGATGAGGGCTCGAACGACTCCGAAGATCTGATACCCTCGCTCAAATCCCGCTTCCATCCCGCGAATGGATAATACCGATCGCACAAAAAACACACGCCCGGGAGGAGCGAGTCGCGAGCGAATCCCGCGGATTTCCCCCCTTGATTCAATTGCGTTTGGTATGACATGCGTAGTCCGCGGTTTATCCCGTGAAGCCCGCGAACGAACGCCGTAAGACCGACCTCCTCCCGGCCCGCCCGGATCGGATCAGCGCATCGGTCAACAACAACTACAACAACAACGCCACCGGCTGCGTAGCTCACGCAGACTCCCGACCCATGTAGCAGCGACAAACCTTCGTGGTCACCGGACGGATCAAAGAGCGCACTTCCGCGTCGCTGCGTAGGAACACGGCCCGAAGCCACATGGCCCACCAAGGCAAGAAACAAGCGGCCCCGGTCAACTGACCGGGGCCGCTGTCATTGCATCTACATCCGACATCCCCCATCCCACATCCCACATCCGCCATCCGCCATCCTCAACATCCGGCGAACCACGCGCTCAGGAAGTCGAAGATGTCCTGCACGTTGATGCCGTTGACATGGTTGAAGTCCGCCGAGCAATCGGCGACCATCGAGATGCCCAGATTGCCGCCGCCCGTGGCACCGTTGTAGCCGCTGATGCGGACGAGCACCGCAACGCCGCAGGTGCCGCGGAAAGAGACCTGCGAGGCGGTGTTGCCCGTGGCGCTGGCGCAGAAATCGTCGTTGCAGGCGATCTGCGTCGGCACACTGGTGTCGGTTGGGCAACTGTTGAAAACCCGGAGCACGGAGTCGAACGAGCAGCCGCAGGTGGTCATCGTCACCTGCCCGTTTGCGGGCGGAACAAAGCGGAACCAGACGTCATTGCCAGTGTCCACGCCACCGAGTGCGCAAGTGCCGGGGATCGTCGTGTTGGTGCCGATGAGATTCGCGGTCGTGAAGGGAAACTGTCCGATGCCGACGGTCGGGCCGTCGGCGCAGCTCTCACCCGCGATCGGTGCGCTCGAAGAAGAGCCGATGAAGACATCACGGATGTACTCGTACCCCAGTCCGGAGATGATGACGCTGGTAAACGGCTCGGCGGTGGTGAAAGCGATAAACTGCCCCGCGACCGGCGCGGTGACGGTGAACGAAATGCCCGTGTTGGTCTGGATCGTTACCGAGCCGCCCATCGACGTGGTGCCCAGCGAGTCGGCCACACGAACGGTTCCCGCGAACGCCGTAACGCCGCGGCCAACGGGCAGCCCGGCGAAATCAATCACCGTGCCCTGATCGGGATTGCCTGCTCCCGAGCCCAGCGGCGTCTGACGGATGCCCGGAAGCGGGCTCGTCGAGTGCACCGTGAAGGAATACGTGCCGGGATACGACGCCGATGGCACGAAAGCGCCGCCGACACCATCGAGCTGCTCAAGCTGGAGATCCGCCCGCGCAAACTGCTTGTACGCGTCGATGGTTGCGTGCCGCGCGTAGATCGGCGCGCCCGCGTGCGCCACCGAGGCCGCGCCGGCGGCCACAACCACGCAGGCAAGCAGGCGAGCGGCGGATGAGAGACAACCGGTGATTCCAGAGCGTGAAGAGAAACACAGCATGGGAACAGATTCCTTATACAAACAGTCTGACGGGATGAAGATGGGCAGACACCACCAAACAATGGGCCCGCGCGGCGTCATGGCCGCCGAAAACAATACCGCGCACTGGGCTGCGTGCCAATCCAAAAAGGCAAGTGGCCTGATTTGCCCGGGCTCCAAAGCAGCCCATCGGCCTGGGCGGCAAGTGCGAGTGGCCGAAGGAGTCGCATCGACTGGCGAGACGCTAAATTAATAGTCCCTGCGTGTATCAACGGGCGTGAGGCGTCCCCCCCGCCCCTGTGATCTTGATGACCGTCGCATAGGGGTCCACCTTGGCCGGTGGCCCAACGGTGAAGCGGGATTTTCCGCCGTGCGAGGACTCTGCGCCGAGTGAGATCTCTCCCAGGGTCTTGTCAAGCAACTCGATGGACATGCCCACTCCGGGCACGTCGATCTGCAATCGTCCGCCGGCATCTGGCCATTTGACCACATGAATAAACGCGGCTTTACGATCTCTTGACCGAGTGGTGTAGCACAGCCCCCCTTCTGTGTTCACCTCGGGCGCGGGCACCGTCCCATACAGAGCTTCCCCATTGACCGCCGTCCACTTCCCAATCTCCTCGAGCACAGCGACGTGCTCCGGAGGAAACTCCCCTTCGGCGTTCGGCCCAACATTCAGCACAAAGTTGCCGCCCTTGCTCACCGAGTCGATCAGATTCTTGATCAGCTGCGCTGGCTTGCGGTAGTTTGTCGCCCCCTTCACCCATCCCCAGTTGTCGTCATCCGTGTTGGTCATCACGACCTCAAAGTACCTGCTCTGCAGCGACCCCTTGAGCTGGTTCTCCGGTGTTGCGTAATCCCCATCCGTGCTCGCAGCTCCCTTCCCACACCGATCGTTCACAAGCGCCCGTGGGCTGATCGACCGCGCAAACCCGTACAGGTCCTTCGCGTGTGCCGCGTCGTTCTTCCATTGGCCGTTGACGTACCAATAGTTGTCGAACCACAGCATCTTGATCTCGCCGTAGTTCGTGAGCAGCTCCTGGAGCTGCGCGTGCATGTACTCCTGGTACGACGCAAAGCCCGGTTTCTGCACATCCGCCGCGCACCAGTCTCCGATCGAGTAATAGACGCAGAACACCAGCCCCTGCTTGCGGCACTCCTCCGACAGTTCCTTCACGACATCCCGCCCGAAGGGTGTTGCCTCCACCACGTTGTGCCCCGTCGTGGCGGTGCGGAACATGCAGAAGCCGTCGTGGTGCTTGGCTGTCAGAATGACGTACTTCTGCCCCGCCTTCTTCATGAGCCCGACCCACTTGGCCGCATCAAACTTCGCCGGATTGAACGCCCCCCCCACTTTCGTTCGGTAGTCCGCCGCAGAAATCACCGCCCGCCGATCCCCCAGTCCGATGATCTGCTCCGCCGGCCGATACGGTCCCTTGCCGTCGTAGTACCCGCCCAGATGTGAGTAGAGCCCGAAGTGAATGAACGCCCCGAACTTGGCGTCGCGAAACCACTGCCCGCGCTCGTCATCAACGCAGCCGCGCGATTGCCACAACGTTTCCGACGAATCGGCGGCAACGGCGGGCGTAGCAACCTCCGGCTTGCGCACTTCGTCCGGCTGGGCCAACGATCGCCCACCGCTCGCAGCCATCGCCGCACACGCCGTCATCAGCAGCAAATATCGATTCATGGTCGCCATTCGTGTCTCCCAATGTAACGCGCCCGCGCCCCGCGTGCGAGCGATGAGCCAGACAAGAAATATCTCATGACTCACCACTCCCCGTTGACCGCGCGGATCCGACCACTATCGACGCCCAGCCGCTCCTCACTCCACCTGTGCCTTCTTGTCCTGCGTCGTTGTCACGGCGGCTCCAGTCGAGTTGACAACGTGCTTGATTCCGCTTCCCGGCAATCCGTTGAGGCGGATGGACACCATGTGGTGCAGGCGGACCCCGGAAGCCACCGGAGCTTCGATCGCCGATTCCGCCACCACCGGCGCGGCACGGAATACACAGTACACGCCAAGGCCCCATGCTTCATGCGTCCGAACACCCGCGGCCACTTTATACGACGCATACCCCGCCACGCCATCGTGCGACCAACCGCTTTCGCTTGGCGGGTCGTACGGCATTTCTGATTGGTAGAAGTACACGCGCCCGCCCTCGCCGTTCCAGAGTGTCTGGTATTCCTGGCAATGCTCCACGAACAAACCGTACATCGTGACATCATTGCCGTTGACGATCAGGCCATTCCGATTCTTGTTCACGTCCCATTTGGCGCCCGCCCCATGGTCCGCCCTCCAGAGCCACAGATTGTCGGCCACCACATTGTTGCTTTCGATGGTGACGAAACTTCTCGCCGCACCGGGGGCCGCACCTCCGGCCCTGCACACGATGTCGTAGAGAAAGATCGGATCAGCCCCATGCATTCCCGCGCACCCCGGATTTCCCACCTGAATGAGAGTTGGCGACTCAGCCTCACCCGCATCGCAAATTACGCCGGCAACCTGAACTCCATCGATGTCAGCGACGTTCATCGCCGGCGTTCCCTTGTCGGGAACAAGTGTGGCATAACCCAAGCCCAGTACAACGGTGTGCGGCCGCACCACTCGAATGGGCTCGGCAAGGTGGTAGATCCCAGGAGTGAGAAGCAGGTGCTTGCCGCTCTCCAGCGCGGCATTGATGGTTGCGGCGTTGTCCTTGTCCGCGCGCGCCAGGAAGAACTGCTCGATAGGGATCTGCGTCCCGCTCTTGCCCGAAGGACCCTCTCCGGATCTCCACGTCGCACCCTCCGATCCGTCGGTGATCAAATCGGGAACCGTGACCACGTACCGACCATCCTCAGCGATGCGAAGATACGGTTTCTCCCGAATCAGCGGCGTCTTTTTCACCACCGTGTACGGTTTCTCTGGCCAAGATCCGGCGGGCGGATTCGTCGTGCCAAGGAACACCATGTTCCAGTTGCCGCCTATCCAACTCTTCCACTCGACGTTTCGTGAAAGCCATTGCTGCTGCGATCCGGAGTCAACCTGACCATCGATGCGGCAGTCGGCGAGAAACCCGCCGCTCGACCAGCCCCCATCAGAAAGCGCCAGATCACCCTTGATGTGTACACGCCGGAGAGCCGTTCCTTGCGACACCGCCCACACGTTGGGCCGATGCTCTGCGGCCGGAGACACCGAGATATTCTCCGCGGAGCGCCAGAAGTTGCACGTCGCGTCGCCCTTTCTCCAGCCCGCAAGAGAGCGCACACCCCCGACGATCTCAACATCATCGGGCGCGTGCCCGAGCCCCAGCACCTGCGTGTAGAAGCCAAGACGTGCATCCAGATTGTACTTTCCCGGCTTGAACAGAATCGCGTATCGCTCGTTTCCGAACTGGTTTTTTTCCTGACGTGCAAACACCGCATCGACCTGCTGCTGGACTCCGCTCATCGATGGATCAAGCACCAGCACATTCGGCCCGAACTCGGGCGCCGACACGCGGCTGGCTTTGGGCGGCTCCCCGGTCATGCCATGACTCGGCGCGCCCACAAACCCCAGCACCAACATCGCTCGCAGCACAATCATGAACATGGGCCGCATGAAGACTCCCAACTAAAAGTACATTTGTGCGCCGGGGCCATCGCCGCGCCCGGGCCGATCCCGGGTTGCAACGCATGAGTCTATGAGACCTCCATCTCGGTTGCGGGGACTGCTGGTTTTTCAACGCCGCGTAGCAGAACAACTGCCAACGTGCGTCCTGGCATCTGCCCCAGGAACGTCTGATCTTCCCTGTGCCATCTGAGCAAGGTGCGTCCCCGGTCGCCGCGGATCCAGCGATGAGCTCGCTCCATCTCAGCGACCAACAATCAACTTCCGCATACCACATCAAGACGGCCAAAATGAAAAGCCCCCGCCTGCATGGCGGGGGGAGGGGGGGCTTGGAAGTTCATCGGACCGACCAACGTGCTCTCAGTTGCAGCCGCCATTGAACCAGTTGGAGAGGAAATCGAAGATATTCTGCACCGACAGTGTCCCGGGCGCGCCCGAACCACCGACGATCGCATAGCGGCTTCCGGCGAACCAGTCACCCAGGAAGTCAAAGATGTCCTGCACGCTGATGCCGTTCACCTTGTTGTAGTTCGCATAGCAGCAAGGGCTGGTGGAGATCGCACCCGGATTGCAAGATGTTCCGGAGGCGAAGGCGGCTCCGGCAAGCTGGCCGCTGATCAAGGAAGCGGTGCACGCCGCGGCGGAAGCCACTGAGGTGTTGCATGTCGCACCGCGGCAGCAGATTCCAGCCGTACCACCGCAGGGATTCACGGTGCACGTGGATCCAGGCGCGGCCGGGGTGCCCCCGGCAGTAATGCAATCGGCGTTGGAAACCAAACTGCACGCAGCTCCGGTGCAGCAAGCGCTGGTCACCACGACCGAGGCGAAGGCGTCATCAAAGTGCGCGCCGTAATGCCCGGACCATCCCGCGACATCGCGCCCGCCATCGGAGAAGCGAAGGTATCGCACACCGGGGCCGTAGCCGCTGAACGTGTTGGCTTCCTGGAAGAATGCGGTGCCCGCGTCAATCTGATTGAGGGCCGCCGCGTTACCGTGCTCGAAGGCCGATATGACGGTCGCCTGATCCACCGCCAGCAGCTCGAAGCGGACGTAGTAGCGTGCGCCCTGATCGAATCGGCTGCCGACCCATTCGCCCATGACGATCGCGGGCGCGGCATCAAGCTGTGCAGCGGTGAACCCGGCCGCAAGCAGGTCAACGACCTGATTGCGCTCGTCGAGAACGTACGAAGTATTGAACGATCGGTTTCCGGAGTGGATGGGCGAGTCGTTGGCGATGCTCCAGCCCGTAACGTCCCCGCAGCCGCACGCGGGATCGCCGCCGCCGTTGGCAGTGATTGTCCACGAGGAATAATCGCCGGCCTCGGCGCCGGAGTTCTGGATCAGATTGGGGGACCCGGAGCAAATGAACGCGCCGCAGGTCGAGCCGGGCTGCCACACACCGCCGCGCGTGGAACAGTTGTTCTGAAAGAGTGTGATGCACGAAGCATCCGCGAGGCAGCAGGCCCACGCGATCTCCGCGCACGGAGCGGGCGTACACGTCGGCGAAGGGTCGAATGTGCCGTTGATCGAGCAGAACCCGCCGTAGAGCAGCGAACACGCGCTCGAAATGTTGTCGCAGCAGTGCCCGATGGCCGGGCAGGTCGACGGTTGGCAGGCAATGCCCACGCCCGCGGTCGATCCGTTGGGGCACGAGCCGCTGAGGAGCGATGTACACGCCCCGGTCGAGTTGTTGCAACAGACGCCCACCGGACATGGGCTGGGAGAGCAGATGCCGTGATTGATAAAGACGCTGCCTCCAGTGCAGCCCGCCGCGGCGGTCACCGTACACGCCTGATTCGTGTCGCAGCACGCGCCGCCGCAAGGATTGGCCGGAGTGCAGCTTGAACCAATGCCCTGGAAGACGCCGCCGACGCACCCCGAGGTGTCGGTCGTGGTGCATGCGCCCGCCGCGGCGCAGCACGCGCCGAAGGTCGGCGGAACGCAGGTGTAGCGGAGCGAGACGCCCGCGGAGAGGGCGGCGGTGTTGCAGGAGTATTGCGTGAACGGGCCGGTGCCGGAGGACTCAACCCCGGCGGTGGCGGAACTGCCGCCGCAGGACCCGCCATCGGCGTAAACGACGTCAAAGAAAGTCTGCCCTTCGTAGAGCAGGACTTCAAAGTTGGCAGCGCCGCTGCAGTTGCTGAAATACCCGGCCCGCCATTCGATCACGAACGTGCGATTCGGAGCAATGCCGAGAGTGGTCGTGAAGATGCCCTGGTCGGTTCCGTCCGTGCGCAGATCGTCCCAATGGGCAAAGATGGTCGGACCGAAGCTCGTGCCGGTGCCATCGGTCGTTCCGCGCGGCGCAGGAAGGCAAGCATTTGAGTAGAACCCGGCTCCGTGGGCCTGCGTGAAGTCAAGGAAGCCGTTAGAGCCGGCATTGACGCTCGTGTAAGCGTTGGCGTACAGCGAGAACGAAAAGGGGAGCGCGATGCTGGTCGTCGCGTCGTCCGCGTGATTGGTGCTGTCGTCCACGCCGGAGACGAACGAGGCCGGGCCCGTCGCTACGGTGTACGTCGCGCATTGTGCGGAGGCCACGGACGCGGCCCCAGCACACGCCAGGATCGCAAGGGTGGTTGGAAACCAGGAACGAATGCTCATGTGCCGATTCCCCTCGGCTCCGTCGCATGCACATTCAACACGAGCGTCGGCAGGGTGACACACCGAGCCAGGATCATCCATGGAGTCGTAACGCTCGCGCCGTGCGATGCTGTTGCACCGAAGCCGCTCATGAAGTCTGACGGACAAACACACCAATGTCAATGGCTTGGCAGGGATACGGAAGGAGATAAGAGGAAGTTCAGGGCCGGGCATTCATGTATCCATCGATTGCCTGACCTGAACAAAGCGCCCCGAGGGCGCCGTGAAGGGACATTGCCCATGCACAGAAGTCCACACCTGCCCATGAGGATCAGCGAACGTTGGTGACTTCCCCTCCAAAGTCCGCGCCCCGGATGCCGCCGCGCGTCCAGCGGTAGTGCCCAAAGAAATCCTCCGTGACAGCGCCGTTGGATGTCGGCGCTTCGTACTGGTACGGCATGTAGTGAATCGTCGTCGGCCCCTGATCGGGAAAGTTGGCCTGCCATCCGTTGCCCGAATCCCGGGTGCGTCGTTCCACGACCGAACCGTCGAAGAACAACAACGGCTGGCTGGCATCCGGATGGGCGAAGAACAGCGTGCGGGAATGGTGCCGCTGATGCGTGTCGTACAGATGCACCTTCAGCGACGGATACGCAACCTCGTCGAGCCGATACGCGCCGAATCGCGCGTTGCTGTCCGTCCCGTAGATGTACTGGTTCGCCGACTGTCGCAGCCGATCCGGGGGCTTGCTCCGCTCATACGTCCCCGGCCCGGTCTCGTAGCTGCTGCTGTAGGGCTTGGCGTGCATGAACCCCGCCTCAAAGCCCGTGAACGCCGGCTGCTGCGTGCCGAAGATGCCCGCATTGAACCCCGGAATGTCCCGCTGCCAGAGCAGCAAATTCCGATCTTCCGGACACGCGGCAATCGGCGTCGGAAACGCCGACAACAGATAGTCGAGAATAATCAGATGGGTGTACTCGATTGCCGGCAACCACAACGGCACCAGCGCGAAGTTCGGCTCGGATGGTGAGTGCTTGCGGATGATCTCCGTTCCCTGAATGGAGAACGCCGTTGAGTTGAACACGCCCCCGGGGGGAACAAGGTCGGCGTACGTCGTGGGAATGTTGTTCGGCGTCCACGAGTACATGTAGATCCGGTCCTGGAAATCCAGCGCGTAAGACCCCCCCGCAGTCGTGAGCTGGCGAAGATTGGAACGGCAGATCTGCGCCCGCGCGGCCTTCCTTGCCCCGCCCAGCGCCGGCAGCAGCAGCGCGATCAACAGGGCGATGACCACGATCACGATGAGAAGCTCCACGAGCGTAAAGCCGGGGGCGTTCGCGCCAGGCGCGTGCCCTGATTCTGGTCGTTTGCGGCCTCGCTCGGCTACGGATGTCGCGTGTAGCATGCTTGGTTATTCCTACCCCCAAACAAGAGCATAGCATAACTCTTGGAGTTGTGCAAGAGTAGTTCCTAGGGTATTCTTTCGCTGGTATCATCACGCAGACACCCATGCACCAGACCGAGCCAACCCCGAATCCCACGCGAGGCGCCATGCGCGATGTCGGCGAGGCCCTGCGGGTCTCGTTGAGCGCGGTGCTGGCTCGCGTGGCCCCCCAGGGCGTGCGCCCTGTCACGCTCGCCAAAGACCTGAAAATCGACGACTCTCTCGCCGCACGCATCCTGCGCTCAGTACGGGCCAGCGACCCGCTCTCTGTCCTCCGCGAACTCCCGTCGCCCCAGGGCATTCGGATTTTCCTCGACGCCACAGCCAAACGTGGCCTGCCCGTACAGCTCCAACGCGCGGCCACGGACGCCGTCACACGAATGGAAGACCTGCTCGAGGAACTCCCCCTCGGCCGCGCCTCGCTCGACACAGCCATCGATGGCTGGCTCCCCAGCGGCCGCGCCCGTGCCGAGCGCGCCGGCAAGCAGGCCGTCTTCAAGGCCTTCTCCCAGATGCTCGGCTTCACAGTGAACACGGCCTGCTTCGCCATGGTGATCAAGCCATCGGCTGCCGGCGACAGTTGCGATGCCATGACGTTCGTCGCCATGGATGGCATTCGCCGCTTGCGCGAGGGCGCCCCGATCCTCCTGTTCGGCCATTCATGGGGCGCGAACGATCCCACGCGCCAGGGGCTTCCGCCCATGATCGTGGAGACCCTTGATGGAGAACGCGAGGTCACCGATGCCCGCAAACTCCTGCTCCCCGATGTCGGGCTTGGAGCGCACATTCCCGTCCGCATGCTCGAACGCGGCACGCACACCCGCGTGGTGCTTGAATCCTCAACGCCCCAGCTCCATGCACCCATCAGCACTGCGCTGGCATACATCTCTCGAAACCAGTACCGCCGCTATCGCACTCCCGAGTCCCCGACCGAATCGTTTATGAACGCCACCAAGGTGCCGATCCGGGTCTTCGTGCAGGACCTCTTCATCCACGAGGAGGCGTTCCCGGGTTTCATGCCCAACATCGTGCCCCGGATGGACAACCTCTCCTTCAATGCGGCCGCCCGCGATCCCGAGATGCTCGATATCGACCGTATGGAACTGGAAGCGGATCTGGAGCGACTTGGCTGGGGCCTGGATCGCATTGGCTTAAAGGAATGGAGCGGGTACGAGCCCGCCCTCCGCGCTGCGTTCAAGCGAGCCGGATGGGATCCCTCTCGCTTCCGCGCGTACCGCTGCTACATCAAGTATCCGCTGCCATTCGTTTCGCTGACAACGTGGTTCGACCTTCCTGCCGCTCCATAAGCAGTTCCAACTCGTGCGAAGCAAATCGCCGCAAAGGCGAAACGTTCGCGGCACTCACGGAGTGGCACGGCCGCGCCCCATCTGAACGGGTCCGCACAAGCCGCCGGATATCCCCACGTTGGACCATCGCCTCCTTGGGGAATTCCGCCACGCAAATCGCTGCAAGTCCGAGAATTTACTTCATCCAAGCCGAACTCCCGCCGATTCCCCGGGCAGGAGAAGTTATGGTCGACGGATCGACTGTTCCATCTGCAGAGGGCGATCATGCGCCCACCCGAGCCGGGAAGGCCAGCGCCGCCTCGCAAGAGCGGCCTGCGCATAAGGGCACGTACCTGCTCTTCAAAACAGCACTGGACTGGCTCGCTGCGCTCGTGATGCTCTCGATCGCCACCCCCTTCGTTGCCGGGCTGGCTGTGCTTCTGAAATGCACATCCTCCGGTCCGGTCCTCTACTCGCAGACGCGCCTGGGGCGCGGCGGTCGGACGTTCCGGATTCACAAACTCCGCACCATGACGCACGGGTGCGAGGCCACCACAGGGCCGGTATGGTCCGTGGACAACGACTCTCGCGTGACTCGTGTCGGCAGATGGCTGCGAGATACGCATCTGGACGAACTCCCCCAGTTGTGGAACGTGCTCCGCGGCGAGATGAGTCTCATCGGCCCCCGCCCTGAGCGGCCGGAGATCGCCGCGAAGATCGTCGTCGAGCTCCCCGAGTTCGCCCATCGGCTGCGTGTCCGCCCCGGAATCACCGGCCTCGCCCAGATGCGGCTTCCCGCGGACCGCGACCTCGACACGGTGCGAGAGAAGCTCGCGCACGACCTCCGCTACGTTGAAAGCATCGGTCCCGCGCTGGATGTCCGGATCGCGGTCTCCACCGCCCTGCACTTTGTTGGCTGGGCGGCGATGGCCGGATCGCGCGGACTCGTCAACCCGTTCGCGCCCCCGCCGGTGGTGCAACCCCCCACCGTCGTTTCCCGCCCTGGGCTGTCGTTGACCATCCGCGACATCGGAGTCTCCCGCGCACCGGCAGAAAGGGATGACCTCTCCATCGCGGCCTGAGCCGCCGCGGGCATGCCGATCGCACACACAACAACCATGAGAGCCGCATACACGACAGAATCGCCGGTACTTTCCGAGGGCGCCTCCGCGGCCCGGGAGATTGCCGCGCGCTGGTCGACACGGATTTCGCTGCAAATGCAACCCTCGCGGATGTCTGACGCGGCCGGTATCGCAGGACTGGTGTTCCTGCTGCTTGCCGCAACCGCGCTGCTTCTGCGGCCTTCGGACCTCGTCCCCGCGCTCGCCGAATGGGAAATCTATAAATACTTCGTGCTGGCCTGCCTCGTCTGTTCCCTCAGGCGCGTCGCCGGTCTGCTCAGGGGTCGATCCTTGCAGTCCAACGCGATCACGGCACTGGTGCTACTGCTTGTGCCCTCGGTCATGCTCTCGCACCTGGCCCACGCGGACACCTACGACGCCCGAATCGACGGCATCGAGATGGCCAAGGCCTGCGTCTTCTTCCTCCTCATGGTCGCGCTGATCGACTCGGTCAGGAAGCTGAAACTCATGCTCGGCGCCGCCGCGGCCGCCATCTTCGGAGTCACGCTCCTCTCCGTTGCGCAGCACAAAGGCCTAATTCACCTGCCCGCGCTCGCCGGCGTGATGCAGAGCGCGGCCGAGAGCGGCGGCTCGCCATTCCTGCGACTCTGCGGAACCGGTGTGTTCAACGATCCCAACGACTTCTCCCTGGTAATCGTGCTTGGCGGCGTGGTCTGCGTGTATGGGCTTGGAGAGAGCCGGCTTGGTCGCTGGCGATGGGCGATTCTCCTGCCGCTCGCGATATTTGGCTACGCGCTCATCCTGACGCACTCACGCGGCGGGCTAATGGCGGCGGTAGCCACAGTCCTGGCGCTGGTCTGGGCAAGAATGGGATGGCGCAGTGCCATGCTGGTCTGCGCTCTGATGGGCGCGGTCTTGCTGTTGCCGTTCTGGGGAAGGCAGGCGAGTCTGGCCCTGACCAACCCGGAAGATACCTTTCAAACGCGTCTGTACCTCTGGGGCGAGTCTCTCGACCTGTTTCGCGCCTCGCCACTCTTCGGCATTGGCCAAGGCAAGGTTGTGGATGCCACGGGCCACGTAACGCACAACTCATTCCTCCACGCGTTCACGGAAATGGGCGTTCTTGGCGGATGCGTCTTTGCCGGCGTGTTCTATCTTGTGGTCTCCGGACTCTGGAGACCCCGTCCGCCGCAGGCCCACACCGAACTGACCCGCCTTCGCCCCTACGTGCTGGCGATCGTGGTTGGATACGCCACCGGGCTCCTCGCCTTGTCGCGCTGCTACACCGTGCCGACACAGTTCGTGCTGGCTCTCGGCGCGGCGTACCTGATGATTGAGGCCAAGACTTCCGGAATCGCTCTGCCTCGGCTGAACTGGGCCTGCATGCGTCGCATTTCGGGCATCGGCGCCCTGTTCCTGGTCGGCACGTACGTGTTCATCCGCGTCATGATGCAGCAGGTGCAATCATGAGTCGCGCAGAAGTATCGGTCGTCATTCCCGCCTTCAACTGCCGCAACTGGATCGGCGAGGCCGTGCAGAGCGCATTGAATCAGACCGCGCCGCCAATGGAGATCCTCGTCGTCGACGACGGATCGACCGATGGCACGGCCGATGTGCTGGCGGGTTTCGGATCGAACATCCGGGTGATCTCGCAGCGCAACCAGGGCGTATCAGCCGCACGCAACGCCGGAATGAATGCCGCACATGGCGACCTGATCGCGTTTCTGGATGCCGATGACGTCTGGCACCCGCGAAAGCTCGAGGTGCAGTTGCGTGCTATGGATTTAAATCCGGACGTGGGCGTTTTGGGGACCCGCGTCTTCAGCTTACCCACCGCGGGTGCGGAAATGCCAACCGCACTCGATGCGGAACAGCCGCCGCTGACACATGTCACTCATGCCAACCTCGCAGTAAAGAACTATCTGACAGTCTCGTCGGTCCTGGCACGCCGCGAAGTGGTGCGCCGCGTCGGCGGCTTCGACGGGCGCATGCAGGGCGCCGAGGATCACGACTACTGGCTCCGCGCCGCGGAGATCACCGGCGTCGCCAACGTCGAGGCGCCCCTCACGGGGTACCGCTCCGTCGCCGAGAGTCTGAGCAAACGCCCCAACGCCATGGAAGCGGACATGCGCCGGATTCTCGCCAAGCTGGATACACGCGGCTGGCGCGGCAGACGCCTGTGCCAACGCAAGGCCCACAGCTACTGCTGCTACTCCTGCGCGTACATGTACGGCGCGGCGGGGAATCAGGCCCGCGCGCTCATGAACATGGCCAAATCCCTCGCGTGGTACCCGCTGCCCTATCGGCGGACGGAAGTCTCCATGACGCTGGCGCGGCCGCGCATGCTGGCCGTTCTGGCCCTGCGCCTGCTGCGCCTCCTGCCCGATGAGGCTACGGCGCGCGGGGCACCGCTGCACGCCGCGGATGGGAGCCGCCCATGAATGTTGAGATGAAGCTCCGAGAGGGCAAGGGCTCGATCTGGGGCCGCGTCAAGCGGCTCGCCCGCGCGGCCCTGAGCTGGCACATTCCGGTCCATCCGACGACGCGCCCCATCTTCGCTTCCCTCTATCGCGCCCACGTGCTGGTGCGCGAGGGCTGTCTGTGGGCCCTGCGCTTCTTCTGGTTCGAGCCGCTCTTTCGCAGCCAATGCGCCACGGTCGGCCGCGGCTTGCGCATGGAGCAGTTGCCGTATCTGCACGGAACCGGGCGCATCACGCTCGGGCGCGGCGTCAGACTCTCCGGCAAGTCGTCCATCGGCTTCTGCAATCACACGAGCGACCGGCCGGAGTTGGTGATCGGCGATGGCTCGTTTGTAGGCCACGCGTGCAGCTTCGGCATCGCCGGATCCGTGCGAATCGGGGCCAACTGTCTGCTGGCAGGAGCCGTGACGATTCGCGATTGCGACGGCCACCCGGTCGATGCGCAGCGCCGGATGTCCGGCGATCGCACGACGGCCGAGGAGATTCGACCCGTGGTCATCGAAGACGGCGCGTGGATCGGCAGCGGAGCGAGAATCCTCAAAGGCGTGCGCATCGGCGCTCGCTCGATTGTCGGAGCGGGCGCCGTCGTGAGCCGCGATGTGCCGCCGGACTGCATCGTCGCGGGAAATCCGGCCCGAATCGTCAAATCGCTTAACCGTGAAATCGCCCCCATGGATTGGCCGTCTATCCCGCGAACACAGACGCAGTTGCAGCCGATCTAACGCGCGGAACAACCAATCATGAGCCCAGAAACGATCGAACCCTGCCCGGCCTGCGGATCAGATTCCCCGCGTCGGCTTCACGAACGCGAGTTTCTAAATCGCCGCTGGACGTTGGCACACTGCGCAAGCTGCGGCCAGCATTTCACATCCCCGACGCCCACGGAGGCCGATCTGCGGGCCTTCTACGCAGGCGACTATCACGGTGAGCTGCGCACGGAAGGCGGCAGCGAAGCCGCGTTTGGCGAGAAGTACCGCCGATACGCCGACACGCTCGCGCGACATCTGCAATCCGGGCGCGTGGTGGATGTGGGGTGCAGCACCGGACTTCTCGTGCGTCTCCTCTGCGATCGCGGCTATCAGGCCGAAGGCGTGGAACTCAACCAGCAGAGTGCTGCGTGGGGAAGCGCTCAGTACGGCGTGCGCATTCACACCCAGACACTCGACAACTGCGGCTTTGCCCAAGAATCGCTCGACGCAGTGCTGCTGACGGATGTGCTGGAGCACACACGCCATCCGATGGAGTTCCTGCGAAGCGTCGCTCGGTTCCTCGCACCCAACGGGTTGGTGATGGTCACGTTCCCGGATATCCGCTCGCTCGAGTCGCTGTATCAGCGCGCCCTGGCCAAGCTGACAGGTCGCAACTGGCTCTGGAGATCCTGCCACATTCCGCTTCACGTTTGGGAGTTCACGCCGAGGACCGCCGAGAGCTGCTTTTCCGCCGCAGGATTTCGGGTAGTGGAGTTTCGCCGGTCCCAGCCCCCATTCGAGCGTGCAAGTTCCGGACTGGTGCGACTGGCCGAGCTCCCGATTCGCCTGCTCTCTTGGGCCACGTTCGGGCGTTGGCAGGGAACGCAAATGGAGTTTGTGATTCAGAGGGTGCCGGAAACATCCGAGAATAACGGTGTCAGCCAGCCCCAAACCGAGGTGCGCGTCGTGGCCAACCGGGCCAGGCGGATCGCGGTGTAAGGGTGAGGGCTGAACACGTTCCCCTCGCGCCCCCCCCCCCCCACCTCCTTCCGCAGTTCCGCCCAAAGCGTGCCGCACATGCAACCGTCCCCCACCGACGATTGTCCGACGGTCGTGAAATCCCTGGTGGGTGCGGCGTTCTATTCCCTGCAACCGCTGGTGCTCGGCGCGCTCAGCATGCCGGCGTTGGGATACATCATCCATCGCCTCGGGCGTGATGGCTACGGGCAGTGGATGGTGGCGACATCGCTCATCGCCTGCTGCGCCATACTGACAAGTCTCGGTCTGCGCGGGGCCTTCATCCGCTGCATCGCCGCAGATCCATCGACCGCACCCAAGGCGCTCGCCGAGCAACTTGGCTTGCGGCTTCTGCTCACGGCCCTCGCCGGACTGATCGTCGTGAGCGCATGCCTCCTCCTGGCATATCCACCCGTCGTGCTCTGGTGCGTCCTCGTTGGTGCGGCGGGTCTCTCGCTCACGGTCTTCTCAACAACCCTCGCGGACCTTCTGCAGGCGTTGCACAGAATCAAGACGCTCGCGGCCATCAGCTTCGCCGCGGGGTTGACCCTCACCGGAGTCTCCGTGATCGTCGCCTGGCGCGGCGGGGGACCCGTAGCGATGGCCGCGGCATACCTGAGCGGCCCCGCGCTCTCCGCCGCTCTTTTGTACTTCATTGTCTCCCGGCAATGCTGCCCCGTCGCGATTCACTGGAACCTGCGCCGGTTTCGAGCCCTTCTCACGGGCTCCCGGTTCTTCGCCGCACAGCAGTTGCTCGCCGCCGGAAGCGCACAGGCCGAAGCGCTCATGCTGCCGCGTCTGGTCGGCATCGGCCAGTTCGGGCTCTTCACGGCCGGCGCAATGCCGGCAAATCGACTGATGGTGCTCCCCGACGGCCTCTGCACCGCGGCGTATCCGGCGATGAGCCGCGCCTGCGCACGAGGTGCAAGAAACGGTTCGCGATTGCTTGTCGGCTACGCCCTGATCGGCATCACGGGGGGAGTGCTCGTCGCGCTGGCGGTCACGATTCTGGCGGAACTGATCGGAAACATACTTCTTGCCGACGACGCGGCCACGTTCGCATTCGTCGCCCGCGTCACCATCTGGGCACTCCCGCTCGTCGCTCTGGAATCCATGATGGGATACGCGCTCAACGCGGCAGGGAAGGACGCCGCGCAGGCGCGGGCCTCGTTGCCCGCCGCCGCGTTGAGTCTCCTCTGCTCAGTGGCGCTCATCTCGGTGTTCGGCATCCCGGGCGCGTGCTGGTCCATGGTCGCGCGTCCAGCGGTACGCGCTGGTTTCCTGGCCCCAGTCGTCTGGCGAACATTTCGCCCCCGATCACACAAACATCTTGAAACCGCCGCAACCGAATCCGCCCACCCAACAGCGCTTCTCGGGAAGGCGGCATGACGCGATGATCATCGAAGCTTTAACATCTTCCCGGCCCGCAACCTCCGTCGCCCGAGCTGGGGCGCGACGGTCGCGCCATTGGCTGCTCCCCCTCGCCTGTGCCTTCTATTTGGCCTGCATAACTGCGTTCTGGTTTATCACACGGCAGTACGGCGACCGCCAGTGGATCGCCACGCTGCTGCTGCTCGGCCCGCGATGGCCATTCGCCCTTCCGCTGCTCGCGCTTTGGCCCTGGACACTGGTGGCGCGGCGGTGGCGGCCGGCCACACTCACGACGATCGCCACGCTCATCGTGCTGGTTCCCATTCTCGGTCTGCGTCTCTCGCTGCCCGCCGCAGCCGAGCGCGCGGACCTGCGTCTACTCACCTGCAATGTCCATCGACAACAGCTCAAACCCGAAAGCTTGGCGACCTTTATCGCCGAGGTACAGCCCGACGTCGTTGCATTGCAGGGCTGGTCCGAGGCAAACTACGAGCGCGTATTCGCCGGGCGCACCTGGAACGCCCGCAGAGAAGGTGAGTTGCTTGTTGCCAGCCGGTTCCCCATCCAGCGTGTCACCTCGCTGGATTTGTCCGACGGCACCAGCATTCCCGCAGGCGAGCGCGGCGCGGCAGGACTCTTCGAGATCGCCGCCCCCTCCGGCACGGTCACGCTCCTCTGCCTGCATCTGGCCTCGCCGCACGCCGGGCTCGGCGTTGTCTCCTCCGATGGCGGCGACAAGCTCTCCGGCAACCTTGATCGACGCTGCTACGAATCCGAACTCGTGCGCGCCGCGTGCCAGAGCGTACAGGGCCCGTTGCTGTTGGCGGGAGACTTCAACACAACCGACGACAGTCCGATCTTCCATGAGCACTGGCATGACTTCGGCGATGCCTTCAGTCAGCGCGGCAACGGCTTCGGATACACCTATCTGATCCGGCACACCCAACTGCGCATCGACCATGTTCTGGCGCGCCCAACCGCCGAGTTCGTGCGCTGCTGGGTCGGCCCGGATGTCGGTTCGCCGCATCGCCCCTTGGTTGCGGATGTGAAGTACCGATCGGCAGCAAGCGGCCCCGCAACCGCGGGCGTGACACCGAGCGTACAACCATGAAACCCACGGACACCGGCAACTCCGGCTGCCAAACGCTCTCGGCGTGCCCCGCCTGCGACTGTCGTGCCCACGCATCGCTCTCCCTTCCCGGCCATTGGATTGGAAGGGACGTGTTTGGCGACCTGCAGGGCAAAGTCGGTCTTGCACGCTGTCGCGATTGCGGACTGGTCTTCACCAACCCCCGCCCTTCGGGTGAGCGGCTGAACTCATATTATTCCGGCAACACCTACGTCTGCCACGAAACCGCGGGATCGGCCTCCGGTGGCGCAAAGGCGAGCTTCGTGCTCGATCGCCTCTTTAAGCTCTTGCCACCCGGCGCACCCCGTTCCCTCCTGGATTACGGAGCCGGCGGCGGGGCGTTCCTGCTGCACGCTCGCGCCGCGGGATGGAATGTGCAGGGCTTCGAGCCCGGCCGTCGAGGGCTGGAGACATGCCGCCGCTTGGGGCTGAATGTCACAGGTGCCGCGGATGATCTTCCCTCCGAAAAGTTCGGCCTCGTCACGCTGCACCACGTGCTGGAGCACGTGCCGGACCCGGCCCAGGCCCTCCGCGACATCCGACGATTGATGGCCCCCGGCGGTCGGCTCTTCATCGAAGTCCCGAATGCCCGCTCTTTGCGCGCCCGATTGGCGCTGCCCGCATTTTCCCGCAACTGCGGCGTCGACGAACGCTACCGCGCCTTCCCGATCCATCTGATGTACTACAACATATCCACGCTCCGCCGCATGCTGGCAAAGGGCGGATGGGCCGTTGATTCGGCGTTCACCATCGGCCTCGGGGCCGATGAGTTCTTCACGCGCCCCAGCGAACCCGACGGAAAGTCAAAGAGCCCCGCCCAGCCCACCCCCCCACCCCGAACTGCCTGGCGGCGTCTGCGCCACGGTCTCCGCGACGCGTTTCTCGGGCTCGGCCTCGGTGAAAACCTCGCCGTCGTGGCCCGGCCGATCGGCGTGCCGACGCCCTCCGCAACACAACATGGAGATCGCGAAACAATCGTCACCCGCGTCGGCCGAACCAGCGAGGTGGCACATGGCTGAGCGAATCCGCATCGTCCACGTCGCCCTGCAACTGGAGACCGGCGGCATGGAGCGCCTTCTGGTGGAGTTCGCTCGCCACGCGGACCGCGCACGCTTCGCGCTCCAGTTTGTCGCCCTCGGCACGCGCGGGGTCGTAGCCGATGAACTCGAGTCACTCGGATGCCCGGTGACCACGCTGAACGTGCGCCCCGGCCTGCGTCCGTCGATCCTTTTCAAACTGGCTCACTTCTTCCGCGAGCATCGCGCCGACATCGTCCATACGCACAATACCAAACCGCTGCTCTACGCCGGACCCGCGGCACGCATTGCGGGCATTCCCGGCGTCATACACACGCGCCACGGGCAGCGGCATGGAGCCACCGCCCGCCAGAACACACTCTTCCGCATGGCCTGCCGCTGCGCCGACCGGATTGTTTGTGTTTCTGATAACAGCGCACGATTGTGCCGCGCCGAAGGCATCGACGCGGCCGCCATCCACACAATCAGCAACGGCATCGACACAGCCCGATTCACACTTGCCGGGCCCGTCGAAAACGGCCCGGCCGTCTTCGTCGGCCGACTCTCCCCGGAAAAAGACGTGGCAACGCTGCTCCGGGCGACCGCGTTGGTCCTCCGCAAACGCCCCTCGTTTCGCCTGCACATCGCCGGCACCGGATCATGCCGCGCCGAACTCTCGGCGATGGCACGCACGCTCGGGCTGGACAACTGTGTGACTTTTCTCGGCGAAGTGCGAGACATCCCCCCACTGCTGAGCCGCGCCTCGCTCTTCGTCCTGCCTTCCTTGACCGAGGGCTTGCCCCTGACCGTCTTAGAGGCCATGGCCTGCGGCCTCCCGGTCGTGGCTACTTCCGTGGGCGGAACGCCCGAAGCGGTTGCCAATGGTCGATCCGGGCTCCTCGTGGAACCGGCGCAGCCGGAGCAACTCGCCGATGCCCTGCTCCGCGTGTACGTGGACTTCGAGCTGGCTCGACAGATGGGCGCGGCCGGCGCACAGCTCGCTCGGGACAGATTCGATGTGCGCACCATGGTCACCAAATACGAAACCCTCTACCACCAGATCCTTCCACCTCGCAAAGCCCTTGCCGCATGATCGAACCATGACCCGCTTCATCCACCGACACATCCTCCTGCCCGCGTTCGAAACCGGGCTCAAGCGCCGCAAGACGCTGCGCTACTGGCACGATCTGGAAAAATCCCAGTGGCTGTCGCGCCCCGCCATCGAGGAGCTCCAGTTCCAAGCCCTGCGCCGTCTGTTGGCCCACGCCTTCGACCACTGCCCGTACTACCGCAGCGCATGGGACCACCTCGGCCTCCGCCCCTCCGATCTGCATGCACCCGCCGACTTCGCTCATTGGCCCGTCATCGACCGCGACACAATCCGCGAGCACCGCGCGGCCATGCGAGCCGCAAACCCGTCCATGCGTCTGATCTCCAAGGCCACAGGCGGGTCCAGCGGCGTCCCCCTGCAGTTTGATCTTGATGTGGACAGCCACGATCGCCGAAACGCCGCCTGGCACCGCGGATACGGATGGGCCGCGGCCGCGCCCGGAACCTGCCAACTGCATCTCTGGGGCGCACCCCTCGGGCCGCGTCCGATGCGCACGAACATCAAGGACCGCCTGTACCACGGACTCTACCGACGTCGCATGGTCAGTTGTCTTGACGCCTCCGGCGATCTGGCCGAGCGGTTCGCCGCTGAAGTGCAGCGCACTCGCCCCGATGCGATCGTCGCATACACAAATCCGCTCTACGAAGTGGCACGCCGCATTGAGGAATCCGGAACCACAATCACATTCCAGCCCAAATCCATCATCCTCGGCGCAGAAAAGCTTCATCCGTTCCAGCGCGACCAGATCGAGCGTGTCTTCCGTGCCCCCGTCTTCGAGACTTATGGATCGCGCGAGTTCATGCTCATCGGCAGCGAGTGCGATCGCCACTCCGGCCTGCATCTCACCTCCGAGCATCTCCTCGTCGAAGTCCTCGATGACGACGGCTGCCCAACGCCCGAGGGCATGGAAGGAAACGTCGTCATCACCGACCTCTACAACCACGGCATGCCGTTCGTGCGATACGCCAACGGCGATCGGGCGATCGCCGGTTTCACAACCTGTGACTGCGGCCGCGGCCTGCCCGTACTGAAGCAAGTCGTCGGGCGGCGGCTGGATATGCTGACCGGAACCGGCGGCCGCGCCGTCCCCGGCGAGCTCTTCCCCCACCTCGTCAAGGATTTCCCAGCCATCCGTCGCTTCCAGGTGGTTCAGGAACAACCCGATCGCGTGCGCTTCGCCATGGTGGCCGACGGCATGCTCGAACACGACCGGGCCAAACTCGAGTTTCTCGTGCGCGTTGCCTTTGGCCCCGGCGTTCGCGTGGACTTCGAGCCCATCGATCAGATCCCCCTGACCGCCGCCGGCAAACTCCGCGTCGTGGTCAACCACGTTCCGTACAAGAGGGTCGCCTGATGCGCATCCTCGCGTTGACCAATCTCTACCCCAACCCCTGGCAGCCCCTCCGCGCCACGTTCAATCGCCAGCAGTTCCGCGCCCTCGCCACCGGCGGGGAGCATGAGGTGCAAGTGATCGCCCCGATCGCCTGGGCCGGGGAATGGTCCGCACGCGGCCGCACAACTGCTTCCGAAGACCTCCCCGAAGACCGCAAGCGCCTCTACGACGGAATGGTCATTCACCATCCCCGGTATCTCTACACGCCCAAAATCCTCCGCGGCTGGTATGGGCGATTTTTTATCGAGAGCGTGCGTGCCTGCTTCCGCGGCGTAGTTGAACAGTTCCGCCCCGACATTGTACTTGGCTGCTGGGCCTATCCCGATGGCTGGGCGGCCGTGCAACTGGCACGCGAAGCGGACTTGCCCGTGGCCATCAAGGTCCACGGGTCGGACCTGCTGACGATCGACGATCAACCGGCCAAGAAGCGAGCCACCAGCGACGCTCTCCGGTCCTGCGATGCGGTCATCGCCGTCAGCCGGAATCTGAAGGAGCGGGCCGTGCAACTCGGCGCAGATCGCGCCAAAGTACACATTGTCTACAACGGCGTTGACACAAACCTCTTCTGCCCGGGTTCGCGCGAGGAAGCCGCACGCCATGTCGGACTCACATCCACCGATCCCCTCATTCTGTTCGTTGGCAATCTCGCCCCCGTCAAGGGATTGGACGTATTCCTCGATTCTCTCGCTACGTTGAAACGCGACGACCGCCGATTCCAATGCGTTCTCGTTGGAGAAGGACCGCTCCGCGCCTCCCTAGAGTCGCGCATCGAGTCGCTCGGCCTGCGCGGGCAGGTACGTCTGGCCGGAGCCATGCCTCCAGCCCAGTTGCCGCACTGGTACCGAGCCGCGGACCTCTTCGTTCTTCCCAGCCGATCCGAAGGCGTGCCGAACGTCCTGCTCGAAGCCATGGCCTGCGGCACGCCGTGCATCGCCTCGCACGTCGGAGGCATTCCGGAGATTGCTCCCGCGCAGTCCCTCGTCCCCGCCGGTGATTCCTCCGCGCTGGCGAGCAGCATCGCCCGGGCACTCGCGTCGGGCAATCGGCAAGCCACTTCCGGCGTATCAACGCCCGGCAACTGGTCCGCCTCGGCTCATGCCTTGGCGAATGTCCTTCAAGCGGCGGTCACAGCGTCCACATCTCGCATGGCTCGGGCCGCATAGCACCCAATGAACGCCGTGTACCTCACACTTCTGCTCATTCTCGCCGCCGCGGCATCGGTGGTTGTGTTCGCTGCATGGCAAGCCAGACGGCGCAACCTGCAACGCTGGTTGGGAAGCTACATCCGCCAATCCATCGAAAGACGATTGGCCGGCCCCCCTCGCAACGCCGACGAACCAATCCACATCCTCCTCTGCATCGCCGATCACTTCGAACCTTCCTGGAACGGCGACTCCGGCGTGGAAGCCACCGCGATCGCCGAAACCGCCGATGCCCGCGTGCAGGCATGGGTGCGCGAGTACCCGCGACTGCTTGGCGCGTTCCGCGACACCGACGGCAGAGCCCCGCGCCACACGTTCTTCTATCCCATCGATCAATACGAGCCGCGCCACGTCGACGCCATCGCCACGCTCTGTCAGCAGGGCTTTGGCGAAGTCGAGATCCATCTGCACCACGACAACGACACGGCGGAGAATCTCGAGCGCACGCTCAACCGCTTCCAGCACCTCTTCGTGCAGCGCCACGGCCTGCTCGGGCATTGGCCCGATGGGCGCATCGCATACGGCTTCGTGCACGGCAACTGGGCCCTCGACAACTCCCGCCCCGACGGACGCTGGTGCGGCGTACACAATGAGCTCGACGTCCTCCGCCGCACCGGGTGCTACGCCGATTTCACACTCCCCGCTGCCCCCGACGCATCACAGACATCCAAAATCAACAGCATCTACTACGCCATCGGCTCTCCCGGCTGCTGCCGCTCGCACGATCGCGGCGTGGACGTCGGAATGGCCCCGCCGCCTTCGAATGGACTCATGCTCGTTCAAGGACCACTCCGGCTCTGGTGGCCAAAGGGAAGCTGGACTCCTCGGATCGAAAACGGTTGTCTCCAGCACACCCAGCCCCCATCGATGGCGCGTCTGGAGCAGTGGATCCGCGCCGGAGTAAGCATTCCCTCCCGCCCGGACTGGCTCTTCGTAAAACTCCACACGCACGGCGCGCCAGAGTCGAACCAGCGTCTCCTGCTCGGCGAGCCCATGCTCAAGTTCCATCGGGAACTGGCCGAGCGGGCCGCTCAGGACACTCGATTCAAGTTCCATTACGTCACCGCACGCGAGATGTACAACCTTGCCAAGGCCGCCGAGGCGGGCTGGACGGGCACCGTCGCCGCCGCCAGGGACTTCTGCGTTGCCCCGGCACGTCCGAATAACGCGAAAATTGCTGCCGCCCGCGCCGCATAATCGGCACAAGCGTTCAACTCGCTCTTTGGGCGACCGATAAAGCTAGAAGCGTAGATCCGGTAAGCCGGGGCTTCCGAGCCGTAATCGGGAGTGTTCGAGCATGACTCTCGAATCCAACAACGTGAACACCAGAGCAACCAACCCCAGCGACAACGAATCACCCAACGGGCCAACGCGCCCCGCGGCGATCGCTCCGGGCTCGCTGCCAGTGAACCAACCCATGGATCTCTGGAGGATGACGCATCGTGCCCTCCGCGGGCACTACCGCATCGCCTGCATCCTCGGTGCGGCCGGCGCGATCGCTGGCTGCGGCACGGGCTGGATGATGGGAAAGCGTCTGTACACCTCAACCGGCCTGGTCCGGATCGCCTCGGTGCTCCCGCAGGTCATGCGCGAAACCGATCAGAACAAGCCCATCGCCATGTTCGATGGAATCATCCAGGCCCAGCGCGATCTCATGGCCAGCCGCGAAATGATCCTGGCGGCCATGAAAGACAACGTCTGGCAGCAGGGCCCCGATGGCTCGAACATTCCCTCCGAGGAAGAGTTCGCCGCAGGCCTCAAAGTTGAAACACGTCAGCGCAGCGACCATTTGCGCGTGAACTTCACGAGCAAAGACCCCGCCGTCGCGGCCAACGCCGTCCGATCGATCGTCGCGGCGTTCCAAAAGGCCTTCACGAACGAGCAGACGCGGGTCGAGAACGCCCGCCTCGATCAGTTGACCGCCCGCCGAGCGTCCCTCAAGGAAGAATCTCAGAAGATTCATGAGGACATGCGCCAGATCGCCGACGGGCGTACCGCAGCCGAACTCGAACCGCTCTGCGCCGCGGCCGCAGATCGCGTGAAGAAGCTTCGCGCCGCCGTTGCGGATGTGCAGCTCGCGCAGGACGGCGGCCCGGATCTCGTCCAGCGACAGACCATGCCCGCGCGTTCCCCCGGCCAAGCCGTCTCCGACGACATCCTTCGTTCATACGCCATGGAACTCGTGCGCGTGGAAAATCAACTCGCCGAGACCAAAAGCAAGGGCTTCGGTCCGGCGCATCCCACCGTGCAGCGTTACGAGGGGCTGGTGAAGGAATACCACGAGCGCGTCATCAACTACGCCAAGGCATCCGATGCCGCACGGGGCGGAGGCGTCACGGCCGGAACATCCAAGTCCCTCGTAGAACGCTCCGCAAGTCTGCAGGCATCCGCCCAGGCCGCGGAAGATTCCCTCAAGTCCCTTGGAGCGCAGCGAACGCAGCTCACGAGTCTTGAGGAGCGCGCCGCGACGGTGGAGCAGGGCATTCGCGATACAGCATCGCGCCTGGACGCCCTCGCCATCGAAGCCGGCGCGGGCAGCCGCTTGACCGTTGTCAGCGTCGGAGACAAACCAATCACAGCGGTGCTGGACAACCGAGCCAAGGCCGCGGCCGTCGGTGGATTCTTCGGCCTGGCGCTCCCCCTTGGCGCGCTCGTGCTCCGCGGTTCGTTCCGTCGTCGATATCGCTTCGCCGATGAAGTGGCCGAGGACCTGGCGTACCGCGTGCCATTTGTCGGTATTCTTCCCGAAATCACCACCGATCCCGTGATCAGCGCTGTTGCCGCCCACGGAATCCACGACCTTCGCGTGCGACTGCAACCCACCAGCCCGGCGCACCCGCGCACCTACGTGGTCACCAGCGCATCACCCTCCGAGGGAAAGAGCGGTCTGGTCGTGGCCTTGGCCGCGTCCTTCGCCGCCGCCGGATACCGCACACTCGTCATCGACGCCGATCTGGCAACCCGCACCCTCACGTCCGGCCTCGACTCCACCAACTCTCCTGGGCTCAGCGAGGCCGTCGGCCGGAACAAGTTTCAGCTTCGGCAGGTCCGCGCCGGCTTCTCCTTCCTCGGCGCAGGGCGATCAGGGCCGCGCATGGCCTGCGAGCTCTCGCCCATCTCCGCCGCACGCGTTCTCGGCGAGCTATCGGACCAGTTTGATGTCATGCTCATCGACGGCGATCCGATCCTCACCGGCATTCGGGCCGCGATCTTCGCCCCGCTGGTGGATGGTGTGATCCTCACCGTTTCCCGCGACCAGGAGCAGACCCAGGTCATCGAGGCCGCCAAACGCATCGAAATGCTCGGGGCCAACATCTCCGGCGTCGTTTTCAACCGCGCTCCCGCGTCGGACTTCCGCGAACTCGCCAGGCAGCAGGCCCACACCGCCGCCGATCCGCGTTCGCTCCCCGAACGTCTCAACCGATTCGGCCCCTTGGTTGGTTGCACCCTCGCCTCGCTCTCCCGCATCAGCGCGGACGATCTGGACCTGCTGAACGATGGCTTCGAGAAGAAAGGAACGGACGCCGCCCGTCGGGCCGCGTAGTCGTACCAAGCATGGAGCCCTCGGTTGTCGACAACTCCGCCCCTCCAGCCGATCTGTTGCGCGGCCGCGACATGCTCTGCTTCAGCCACGATTGGAGCGCAGATCCGCTCTCCAAAACCCATCTGATGCGTCTCATGGCCCGCGAGAACCGCGTCCTCTGGGTCAACTCGATCGGATACCGCGCCCCCACTGCCACGCGCCGGGACATCTCCCGAGCCGCACGCAAGCTGCTGGCCGCGGCCGCGCCGATCCGCGAAACCGAGCCGAATATCCACGTTCTCAATCCGCTGATCATTCCCTCCTACGGGCGTCCCTGGGTTCGAAAGTTCAACCGCTGGTTCCTCCGCTGCCAGGTGCTCGGCGCCATGAAGTGCCTTCGATTCCAGCGGCCTGTGAACTGGATCTTCAACCCCGCCGCCGCCATCGTCGCCGGATCGCTCAACGAGGATCTTCTCATCTACTACTGCGTCGATGAGTACCCCGCCTTCTGCGACGTCTGCGGCGAGTCCATCGCCGACATGGAGCGAGAACTGCTCGCCAAGGCCCATGTCGTCTTCGCCTCCTCCGGCCGCCTGTACGAGTCCAAGCGCCGCCACAATCAAACCACCGCGCTCATCCGCCACGGCGTCGACTGGTCGCACTTCCGCAGCGCATTGGATGCCGACTTGCCCAAGCCCCCCGACCTCGCGCGGCTTCAGGGCCCCATCCTCGGCTACTTCGGCCTCATCGCCAGAGACTGGGTCGATCTGGAGCTCATCGCCCATGTCGCCCGGCGCATGCCCCACGCCTCCATCGTCATGCTCGGCAAGATCACTATGGACGTTTCGCCGCTCAAGAAGTTCCCGAACGTGCATCTGCTCGGGCATCGCCCGTACCAGGCGCTCCCCGCGTACTGCCGCGGCTTCGATGTCGCGCTTATTCCCTTCCCCATCAGCGAAGTAACGCTCAACGCCAATCCGCTCAAGGCCCGCGAGTATCTCGCAGCCGGGCTCCCCGTCGTCTCCACCGCCATCCCGGAGGTGGAGGTCCTCGGAACCTGCCGTATCGGACGCGACCACGACGGCTTTGTCGAGCAGATCCAGGCCGCGCTCACCGAGCCCGGTCCCGCACACGATCGCAGCGAGTCTGTTCGCCACCAAAGCTGGGAAGCGCGAATCGACGAGATCAAGGCCCACGTTGCCGATGTCGTGCTTCCCGCACGCCCGCGCTCCTTCCAATCCACATCCCGGCAACAAGCCGCCTGAGTTCTGTGTGCCCATCCACCCAGCGCCACAGCCCCAGCCATGACAATCACCGACTCACTCCTCGCGTGGCTCTTCTGGCTCTCTGCCGCCGGCGTGGTCTACGCCTATCTCTTCTATCCCGCGCTCATCTTCGGCCTCTCTCGACTCTTCGGCCGCGAACCACAAGCCCCGGCAATCAGCGACCACGCCCTCCCGCGTGTTTCCTTGCTCATCGCCGCGCACAACGAAGCCGCAGTGATCGAGTCGCGCATCCTGAACGCCCTCGCGATGGACTACCCCCCCGATCGCCTCGAAATCGTCGTCGCCTCCGATGGCAGCGATGATGGCACCGCGGAGATCTGCCACCGCTATCAAGATCGGATCCGCGTTCTGAACTTCCCCGTCCGGCAGGGCAAGCCCGCCACGCTCAACGCCGCAATCCCAACGCTTGCTTCCGACATCATCGTCCTCTCCGACGCGAACACGTTCATGCAGCCGGGTGCCCTCCGCCTCCTGGCCCGCTGGTTCACCGATCCTAACGTCGGAGCCGTCTGCGGCCGCCTCGTGCTCAACGATCCTCGCACCGGACGCAACGTCGACAGCGTGTACTGGCGCTACGAAACCTTCCTCAAGAAGTGCGAGAATCGACTCGGCGGCCTGCTCGGCGCGAACGGCGCGATCTACGCCATCCGCAAAGATCTCTTCACGCCCCTCGTCGCCGGAACCGTTGTCGACGATTTCGTGATCCCCCTCGTTGCCAAGCTCCGCAGCGGCTGCCGCATCCTCTACGACGCCGCGGCGGTCGCCACAGAAGAATCCGCGCCCAATCTCCGCGGCGAGTTCCATCGCCGTTCCCGCATCGGCGTCGGCGGCTTCCAGGCCCTCACAACGCTCTGGCCCCTGCTCAGCCCGCGCCATGGCTGGACGGCCTTCACGTTCTGGTCCCACAAAGTGCTGCGCTGGCTCTGCCCGCTCTTGATGATCGCCATGCTCGTCGCCGCATCCGCGCTCGTGGGATATCGGCTCTATCAAGCCGCTCTGCTGGCCCAAGCCACGTTCTACACGCTCTGCGTCGTAGCGATCGCGCTACCACCCGGCAATCGCTTCTGCCGCACCGCCCGCATTCTCCCCATGTTCACCGGCATGAATGTCGCCCTCCTCGTCGGACTCTTTCGCTGGATTCGGGGCAAACACACCGGCATCTGGAAAACCACAGCCCGGGCTCAGCCGAGCGGGGCGTTGCCTTAACCCAGCATGCCCCCTAGCGCGCACACGCCCGGGATGAGCGAGTCGTTGGGGTGGGGTGGGGCGAGCGAATCCCGCGGGTTTCCGCCCGTGATTCAAGTCCGTTTGGTGTAAGTCTTCATTTATCTCAGGCCATCCCTCTCCCCTGCCTGCGGCCGCCGATTTCACAGCCCACGCTCGCCCGCGCGCCGAATGTGAGCATACCCTCATGTTTAGGTACATGAGTAGACACACCTCATCTCTCTCCGGCTGCACGCGCCGGCTGCCCATTCAGGAGCGGGGCGCCAAGCGTGTGCAGGTCCTGCTCGCCGCCGCGGTGAGCGAGTTTGCCGCCAGCGGATACGAAGCCGCGACCATGAGCGCAATCGCCAACCGTGCCGGCGCATGCATCGGGTCGCTCTACCAGTTTTTCCCGAACAAACAGGCCATCGCCCGCGCCCTGCGCACCCGCCAGATCGAGGACTTCGAGGGCCTCTGCACCGCGCTGCATACCGAGAGCATCGAGGCCTTCGTCGACGGCTTCGTGACCATGATGGTCGTCTTCGAACGCGAGCATCCGGCCTTCCTCCCCCTGCTCGACGCCCCATCAAGCACCCTCCCAACCGGCCCGCGCCACAGACTTCGAACAAGACTCGAAGGCATGCTCCGATCGCTGCATCCCTCGCTGCGCAAGGGCGACGAAGCACGCATCGCCGAGTACATCCTCCAGGTCAACAAAGCCACCATGGGCCACTACGCGCGCTCCGCCCCCGAGGAGCGGCGCTGGATACACCATGAATACCGCGCACTTCTGTTTGGTCTTCTTTCACGCCAGTTCTCCGCACCCGCCCCCAAACGCCGCCCCATCGCCAGGGCCACGCCCTCGCGTAGGACCAAGCCCCGCGCACGCCGCGTAGCGAGATAGCCCCCCGCCCCCGCGCCCCCCCCGCCCCCCGCCCCCCGCCCCGAGCGCCCATGAATGGCGCTGCTCACGGAGTCTCCGCCAATGTGGATCGTACGACTCGCTCTCCGCCGCCCGTACACGTTCCTCGTGGCATCCATGCTGGTGCTGATCCTCGGGATCGTCACCATCGTGCGCATGCCTACCGACGTCTTCCCCGCGATCAACATTCCCGTCATCTCCGTCGTGTACAACTACGCGGGCATGGCCCCCGACGACATGGAGACTCGGATCATCACGCAGTTCGAACGGTTCGTGATCACCACCGTCAACGACATCGACCACATCGACAGCCAATCGCTCAATGGCGTCGGCGTCGTCAAGATCTTTTTCCAGAAAAACGCCAAAATCGAAGAAGCAACCGCAGAGGTCGTCGCCACCGCCCAGGCCGGCCTGCGCCAGATGCCCGCCGGCACCCAGCCCCCGCTGATCATCCGCTACAGCGCATCCAGCGTGCCGATTCTCCAGCTCTCCATCAGCAGCGACACCATCCCCGAGCAGCAGCTCTTCGACATCACCATCAACCAGTTGCGCACCCAGCTCATCACGATCCCCGGAATCATGATCCCGTATCCCTACGGCGGCAAGCAGCGGCAGATCCTCGTTGATCTCGATCCCGAAAAGCTCCGTGCTTGGGGAATCTCCCCCCAGGACGTCTCGGCCGCCATCGGCGATCAGAATCTCATCCTTCCCGCAGGAACAACCAAGATCGGTGCGCAGGAATACCCCATCCGGCTCAACTCCAGCCCCCAAACCGTGCCCCCGATCAACGACATGCCCATCAAAACCGTCCGCGGCACGACCGTCTACATCCGCGATGTCGCCCAGGTCCGCGACGGTTTCCAGGTCCAGACCAACGTCGTCCACGCCGGTGGCAAACGCGGCGTGCTCCTCTCCATCCTCAAGCAGGGCAACGCCTCCACGCTCGACGTCGTCGAGGCCGTCAAAAAAGCCCTCCCCGAGGCCCAGAAGCAGCTCCCCCCCGATCTCAAGGTTGATCTCCTCGTCGATCAATCCATCTTCGTGCGTGCCTCTGTCGAAGGCGTGATCAAGGAAGCGGCCATCGCCGCCGGCCTCACCGGTCTCATGATCCTGCTCTTCTTGGGAAGCTGGCGCAGCACGCTCATCGTCATCATCTCCATCCCTCTCTCCATCCTGGTCTCCATCATCATTCTCGGCTTCCTCGGCGAAACCCTCAACGTCATGACCCTCGGCGGCATGGCCCTGGCCGTCGGCATTCTCGTGGACGACGCCACCGTCGAGATCGAGAACATCCACCGCAATCTGCACCAGCACAAAACCCTCGTGCGTGCCATCCTCGACGGCGCGCAGCAGATCGCCGTCCCCGCCTTCGTCGCCACGCTCTGCATCTGCATCGTCTTCGTCCCCGTCGTCTTCATCAGCGGGTCCGCCAAGTTCCTCTTCACCCCTCTGGCGATGGCCGTCGTCTTCGCCATGATGACCAGCTATCTCCTCAGCCGCACGCTCATCCCCACCATGGTGCATTTCCTGCTCCGCGCCGAAACCGCCATGTACGGCGGCCTCGCGGACCCATCAGACTTTCCCGCCTCCTCCGACATCTCCTCCCCCACCCCCCCCACCTCCCGCGGCTGGCTCGGGCGCCCACACGCCAAAACCATCCTCATCCTCGGCGCGGTCCTCCTCGCCGGCCTCGCATTCGGCCTGCAACAGGCCATCAGCCGCGGCTACGGGGCCTGGATCTTCAAGCCGATCGACATGGCCCGTTCCTGGTTTCTCAAAGACCCCGTTCTCGCCGCGATCTGGCTCGTGATCGCCCTCTCCGCCCTCGCGATGCTCTACCTCATCTCCCGATTCGGCCTTATCTGGCGGGTCCACTTCGCCTTCAACCGCCAGTTCGAACGACTCCGCCGCTGGTACGGCGGCCTCCTCTCCTGGACGCTGCATCATCGTCTGGCCACCTTCGCCGGATTCTCCCTCTTAGTCGCCGCCTCCTGCCTCATCATCATCCCGACAATCGGACAGGACTTCTTTCCCTCGGTCGATGCAGGGCAGATACGCCTGCACATCCGCACGCCCGCCGGCACCCGCATCGAACAGACCGAGGCCTATTTCGCGCAAGTCGAAGCGGCCATCCGCCGCAAGATTCCCGCCAGCGAGATCGAGGCCATGCTCGACAACATGGGAATCCCCAACAGCGGCATCAATCTGTCGCTCAGCGACGGCACGCTCATCTCCCCCGCCGAAGGTGAGATTCTCCTCTCGCTGACCGAGAACCATCGCCCCACCGCCGAGCACGTCCGCCGACTCAGAAAGGAGCTTCCCCGCGAGTTCCCCGAGATGAGCTTCTTCTTCCAGCCGGCGGACATCGTCACGCAAGTGCTCAACTTCGGCCTCTCCTCGCCCATCGACGTGCAGATCGCCGGACCCATCCGCAACCAGCCGGAGAACTTTCAGATCGCACAGAAGATTCTCGATGAGCTCCGCGGCGCGCCCGGCATTGTCGATCTGCACATGCAGCAAGTCACGCAAGTTCCCGACATCCGGCTGAATGTCGATCGCACGCTCGCCAGCCAGGTCGGCCTCACCCAGCGTGACGTCGCTCAGGACCTCCTGATCTCCCTCTCCGGCACCTTGCAGGCCGCGCCGAACTTTTGGATGAATCCCCAGTCCGGGGTCACCTACAGCGTCATCGTGCAAACACCCCAGTACCGCATCGACTCCCTCGCCGCGCTCCAGAATCTCCCCCTCCAGCCCGGCAACGGGCCGCCAGGCGCCGCCGATGGACAGTTGCTCAGCAACGTCTCCTCCCTCTCTCGCGGGATGAGCACCGCCAACGTCACGCACACGAACATCCTGCGCACCGCGGATGTGCAGATGAACGTCGCCGGCACCGATCTCGGCCGCGCCGGCGACGCCGTCCGCGCCGTCGTCGCGAAATACCGCGACAAACTCCCCCGCGGCTCCACCATCACCCTCCGCGGCCAGGTCGAGAGCATGAGCAACTCGTTCCTCGGCCTCGGCGGCGGCCTCGTCTTCGCCATTCTCCTCGTCTACCTGCTCATGGTTATCAACTTCCAGAGCTGGGTCGATCCCTTCATCATCCTCATGGCCCTCCCCGGCGCGGCCGCGGGAATGCTCTGGATGCTCTTTGTCACCGGCACCACCATCAGCGTTCCCTCCCTCATGGGCGCCATCATGGCCATCGGCGTCGCCACCGCCAACTCCATCCTCATGGTCACCTTCGCCAACGATCAGCGCCGCGACCACGGCATGAACGCCCACGACGCTGCCCTCTCCGCCGGCCTCACCCGTCTGCGCCCCGTCGTCATGACCGCCCTCGCCATGATCATCGGCATGCTCCCCATGTCCCTCGGCCTGGGTGAAGGCGGCGAGCAGAACGCCCCGCTCGCCCGCGCCGTCATCGGCGGCCTTCTCTTCGCCACGGTCGCCACGCTCTTCTTCGTCCCCGTCTGCTACAGCGCGCTCCGCCGCAAGAACCCCGATCGCCACATGGCGCCCGAACTCATCAATCCGTCCGACAATCCTCTCTCCGCCACCGAAACGCACAATCACCCACGCGAAGGGCAGGTCTCCAATGTCTGATCCCATGCCACGCGGCTCGTCCAACAGCTCCGCGACGACCACAACCAACGGCCACGTCTCTACCGCCCCCCCGCCCCCGCCCCCCCCGCGATCCAGCGACGAGCACTCTGGCCCCTCGGACCTCCCCAAAGTCTCCAGTTTGGGCGTTGTCGCGATTGTAATAGTCCTCGCCATTCTCTTCGTGGGGCTCTTCTTTGCCGGGTGGATTCCCCACCAGCGCCGGCTCGACGTCGCCCACGCCGATGCCACCGAAGCGGTCAGCACAAAGCCCGTCGTCGAGATCATCGCCGCCCGCGAGTCCCCGCAGGACGACGAACTCCTGCTCCCCGGCGATGTGCAAGCCAACCAATCAACCTCGATCTTCGCCCGCACAGGCGGATACCTCAAGCCCCTCCCGCCGGGCATCGACATCGGCGCCGCGGTGCAGGCAGGCCAGCTCATGGCCGAGATCGCAGCGCCCGAGGTTGACGCGCAGCTCGAGCAGGCCCGCGCCTCTCTGGAACAGATCCGGGCAGCCGCAACCCGCGCCCAGGAGGAACACTCCCTCGCCGCCACCACGCTCAAGCGATACGAGGACCCCTCTCTCGGACGCGCCATCTCCCAGCAGGATCTCGACATCAAGCGATCGCAAGAGGGAGTCGCCGCCGCCGCCGTCAAGGAAGCCCAGAGCAACATCGCCGTCGCCGATGCCACCGTGAAGCGCCTCAGCGAGCTCCAGGGATTCGAGAAAGTCACGGCCCCCTTCTCCGGCGTCATCACCGCCCGCGGATACGACGCGGGCGCGTTGATCTCCTCCACCGATGCCGCGGCCGGCAAGCCGCTCTTCATCGTCGAGCAGGTCGATCTCCTCCGCGTGCAGGTCAACGTGCCCCAGGGATTCGCCACCGACGTTCGCCCGGGACAAACGGCCTCCCTGCTCGTCTCGAACTATCCCGGCCACGATTTTCCCGGAGCCGTCGCGAGATCAACCGGTTCCATCGACCCGGCAACACGCACGCTCCGCGTGCAGGTGGATGTTCCAAACCCCGAAGGCAAGCTCCTTCCCGGCATGTATGCCCAAGTGCGTTTCCACGTGCGCCGGGATCGCCCCTCCATCATCATTCCCACCAGCGCCCTGATCATGGGTGGCGGCGGAACCAAGGTCGCGGTGCTCGAGGGCGATCGCGTGCGATTACGCACCGTTTCCATCGGACGCGATTTCGGCGCGGATGCCGAGATCCTGAACGGCCTGACCAAGGACAGCGCGATCATCAAAAATCCCGGCTCGCTCACGGATGGAACGGAAGTCTCCCGCAAACCAACCGACTCCCCCGTCAAGGGCTGAACGCCCCCTCGCCCCCCCATCTCTCAATGCACGCAGATCCGGCCGCACCAGCCCCTCTCATCGCCGAAGCTCATTCCTCCGACCCGTGTCAGCGCCATCGCCCCGGCCAACCACCCCCACTCAAAAGTTGAGTTGAATCCCCACAAACACATTCACCGCCTGCGTCCCCGAAACGCTCCGCCCCACCCGGGCCATTAGCGTCCACGACTCTGAGAGTGCCAGTTGCGTTGCGATGCCGATCGAAAGGTCGGATCGCTCATCCGCGCTGACGCGCGTAGTCCCCGAAACATCCATCCCGATCATCCACGATTCCGTCGCCTGGTACGCAATCGCCGCCCCCGCAAAGAACTGCGGCCGCTGCACCCCGCCATCGGGCACATTCACGCCGACATTCCCGAACACCCCCCACTGCTCATCGATCTTCCAACTGAACGTGACGTAGGGCGTATGCACCACCGTTTCGGCCGAAAGCCCCGCGCTCCCTGTGGGGAGCGAAAGTGTGTAGTCAAGAGCCACCGCAGGCACACCTCCGTCCTCCTCGATGATTCGCCACTTCAGGCCCACCGCAAGGTCGCGCACACCCGCATCCGCGGCCCCCGATCCCTCCGGCCAATCAACTCCCCCATTGATCGCAAGCTCTAACTTCCCGGGCAGCCCCACGGTCAATGTCGCGGCGGGAAACGAATCGGTGTTCTGCCCCCGAGCCCGAACGAACTCGTACCGCAGCAGCAGCGTGCTCCTGCCCGGCTCCACCGTTCCCGGATCATCCACGGCAAATGGAGGCCCACCCCTCGCCGATTCCACGCAGAGCAGAAACGCCGCACAACCCGCGGCCACCGCGGCGGAAGCGACCTGTATATGGCGCATCTGGAGCATTCAATTCCCGCGTTGAATGATGTTGCCAATGCCTCGGACCACGCCGCACTGGGCTTCGCCACAAATGCCTGCGTCGACCATGATCTTTGCCCCCGATCCCCGAACGGCAATACCGCCCCACTTCACCATCTTCCTATTGCACGCCCGCATCTTCATGGCCGCCAGCGTACCACACCGACATCACCGTGCTCAATCACTCACAATTCCAAGCCCCTACTTCCCATCCCCCTTCAAATGTTCCGCCAGCGCATCCCCGCCGAAGTCCCGCATCCGATCGTGCCAGACGGTGTGGATGTGGTTGGCGTCATTCTGCGTGTTGTCGTACTCAATCACAAACGTGGGTCCGACCAGCCGGTAGTAGTGCGCCTCTCCCTTCACCAATCCTCCCGCCCAGCAGAAGCGAATCTTGTCGAGCCCAGCCCCGCGCATGCGTTCCAGTTCCGCCGCGGCGAGCGGCCCTCGAAGGTCGCGCAGATACTCGTCAAGCAGCTCATCGAAAATCCCGCGCTGCTCGGCAGTAAGCTCCGCGACCGGAAGACCCAAAGACGGCTCGGGCCACAGACCCCCAATCGGCCGGCCCGGAAGAGTCAGCACATCCTTCGGCGCGGCCTCCGCGATGATCGCCTTCCCCCGCTGCTCGGCCGAGAGGGACGTAACGAGTTCCCGACCAAGGTCTTCCTCCCCCGCAAGGGCACGTTTGCCCGAGTTCGCCCCCGCGCGAACCTCGCCGGGGTTGGCTCCAAGAAAGTACGGCGTAACGGAGATCACCTCGCCCTTCGCGCACGTGAAGTTGAGCGAGATATGGTGCCCCTCAAAGTGCCACGCCCACGGAGCTTCCTTCCCCGGAGCCCCGAAGATCGCAACCGAGTACTTCAACGGATCGCGCACAGAGCTGCCGTTCTCCAGATCCTTGAGAACGCTCTCCAGTGCGATGATCGCCTCAACCTTCAGAGTTCCTCGCGCGCTCAGAGCCGTGCGCACGAGCTCGCGTGCCGCAAGCCGATCCGCGTCCGTCATGTCCGCAAACGCAAGCCCGTGATGAACGCCAGGAACGATGTGCCAATCCCCGCGCTCCGCGCTCTGAAACGCAAACGCCGCCTTCGCCCTCCGTTCAAGTGAAAGCCCATCAAGGAATCGCTCCGCCGCCGCGGCCATCAGCCCCCCGGGCATCGCCGCACGCCGCGATCCAGACACCCAACCCGCCCCACCGAAGCACGCCAGCGCCAGCACAATCAACCCGTTCCTCGCTATCCGGTTCATTCGGCCAGTGTACATGAACCCCGCCGCACACACGTGCGCCATCTCGACCAAATCGCTTCACGCACCGCACACCTCCCCCATTGGGCGTTTTTCTTCGCGAGTGTGTCGATGAAGATGCATCTCAGAACACCGCGTTGCTCGTTCGGTATTGATAATCCCATCTTCCGGCGATTTGCTCGAAATGCCCCGGGTCCTGTAGTTGTTCAACTCTCGCACTCCCCAAGTCACCCGAGCCCGACACACGCCCGTCAAAATCGCGATATCCGCCAAACTCCCACCCGTTTCCGCGCCGCCAATGCGTGCGAACTCTCCCCGACGCTTCCCGCCGCCGATGCACATCTCACGCCGAAAAGAACCGAGCGCCCCGCACCACCCTTCTGCTGATGCACAACCAATCGAACGGGCCCCAGCCCGAATTGCAACGGTTCACAAGAGGCAAGGAGTTTCAGTCATGACAGTTCGAGCTCGTAACGCGTTTACGTTGGTGGAAATTCTGATCGTCGTGGTGATCCTCGGCATTCTCGCCGCGATCGTCATCCCGCAGTTCACCAACGCATCCCAGGATGCTCAACGCGGCAACATCCAGACCCAGTCCCAATCCATTAGAAACCAGATCGAGCTCTACCGCGTCAAAAACAACGGCGTCGCCCCCGGCGGCACAGCCGGCGACATCTTCTCGCTCACCTCCGGCAACTCCCTCTGCAATCCGCCCTCGGGCCAGAACACCTATCTCCGCACTCCCCCGATCAACCCTCGCAACGGCCTCGCCACCGTAACCGCCTCCACAGCCACCGGCACCGCCTTTGCCACCGCCGCATTCGTTGACCCCACGGGCAGCGCGGGCTGGCTCTACAACCAGTCCACCGGCGAGTTCGCTCCCTTCGGCTTCAACGAAACAACCAACAAGTGGTTCGGCGAACCGTAATCGCGCACACACCCGCACACTCCCACACCCAAAGTTCAACCTTGCCGGGCGGGCGATCCTCCAACCAGGATCGCCCGCTTCCGCTTATTCCCAGCGCATCACAGAAATCCCCTCATCCCCCTCCCTCATCCGGCGTGTCGAGAATCCCCAATCGCACCCGCGCCCCGGACTCCCCGCACCCGCATCCTCCCGTCGCTTTCCCACCACCCTTCCGGTCCCACCACCGCCTTACACGATTTTGGTCGTACACCCCCCACCCCTGATGTACACTCCCCACACGCCATGGATGCCCCCCATCCCCATCCGGCCCGGCGACTGCTGGGTCACGTTCTCCCCGTGACCATGTCCGTGGCGATGCTCGCCGCCCTGGCCCTCGCGTGTACTCCCCCTCCTGAAGCCGCGCCAGTCCCGTCCGCATCCCCCAACCCGCCGCACGACGAACTCGCCGCCGAACTCGATCGCCGCCTCACCCAGGATGTCGCCCCCCTCCTGGCTACCTACTGCCTCTCTTGCCACACCGGCGAGAGCGCAAGCGGCGACTTCCGCCTCGATCGTCTCAAGTCACTCAAAGACGTGCTCAGCGGCAAGGTCGACGTCCGTCTCCTCAAGGAAATGGTCGGCACCGCCGCCATGCCCCCCAAAATCAAGCCCGCACCCGGCGATCCCCCGGCCCCGCCCATCCCCACCGACCACCAGCGTCTCGTCATCACCCAATGGGCCGACTCCGTTCTCGCCTATGTCCCCGCCGATGCCCCCATCGATCCCGGCTGGTTCACCCCCCACCGCCTCAACCGCACCGAGTACCGCAACACCCTCCGCGATCTCCTCGGCATCGATCCGCACACCACCGACCTCGCCGCCCGTCTCCCGCGCGACGACACCGGCTACGGCTTCGACAACGTCGCCGACGTCCTCTCCATGTCCCCACTCGCCATCGAGCAATACCTCGAAGCCGCCGAGCGGGCCATCGACATCGCGCTTGGCCCCATCGTGACCTTCGGCGACACCCCGCGCCCACTCCGCCCCCTCGAAGGCACCACCGGCCAGCCCCTTCCCAAAGGCGGTTTCTTCCTCTACTCCAACGGACCCGCCTCCGCCCCCTTCACCGCCCCCATCACCGGCGACTATCTCATCCGTATCCGCGCCTGGGAGACCCACGGTGGCGACGACAACGCCCGCATGGCCCTCCGCACCGACAAACGCAAGCTCGACGAGTTCTCCGTCTCCGGCACCCGCGAAGGCCCGCAGGATTTCCAGCTCCGCGCCCACCTCTCCCGCGGCCCGCAAACCATCTCCGCCTACTTCCTCAACGACTACTACGTCAAGGACGTCGCTGATCGCAACCTCGGCGTCGATTCCATCACCATCGCCGGCCCCCTCGACGAAGCCACCGCCGAGCGCCCCCCCCAATGGTCCGCGATTTTCACTCCCGCAGGATCGAAAGAATCCCCCATCGCCGACGAATCCACCCGCGCCCAGTCCATCCTCACCGCCTTCGCCACCCGCGCCTATCGCCGGCCCGCCACCCCCGCACAAATCGCGGCACTCCTCAAGCTCTATCAATCCCAGTGCGAGGCAAGCCAACCCTTCGAGCCCGCCATCCGCACCGCCCTCGCCGCCATTCTCGTCTCCCCCAATTTTCTCTTCCGCTCCGTCAACGCTCCATCGCCCGATGGCGCATTCGATCCCGACGCCCGCTACACCCTCGATGGCTACGAACTCGCCAGCCGCCTCTCCTACTTCCTCTGGAGCAGCGCGCCCGATGACCCACTCCTCGCCGCCGCCGCCGACGGCTCTCTGCTCACCGATGCCGGCCTCACATCACAAACCCATCGCCTCCTCGCCGACCCGCGCTCCATCGCATTCGTCGAAAACTTCGCCGGCCAATGGCTCGAGCTCCGCGCCCTGGAACGTGTCGCCATCGACCGCGAACGCTTCCCCGACTACAACGACCAGCTCCGCGCCGACATGACCACCGAAGCCACCCGCTTCTTCGGCGACATCCTCACTTCCAACCGCAGCGTCCTCGATTTTCTCGACAGCCCCGACACCTTCCTCAACGAACGCCTCGCCTCCTTTTACGGCCTCCCCGAAATCAAAGGCGACACCTTCCGCCGCGTCACCCTCCCCACCGGCTCCCCCCGCGGCGGCGTCCTCACCATGGCCGCCATTCTCACGCTCACCAGCAACACCACCCGCACCAGCCCCGTCAAACGCGGCCTCTTCGTCCTCGACCAAATGCTCGACGCCGCTCCCCCGCCCCCTCCCCCCGACATCCCCCCGCTCGAACAAGCCGCCCACGCCAACCCCGATGCCACCGTCCGCGAGCGCCTCGCCGCCCACGTCGCCGTCGCCAGCTGTGCCGCCTGCCACGCGCGACTCGATCCCCTTGGCCTCTCCTTCGAACACTTCGACGCCATCGGCCGCTGGCGCGACACCGAGAACGGCAAACCCATCGACGCCACCGGCACCCTCCCCGGCAACATCTCCCTCAACGGCTCCGCCGATCTCAAGCGCATCCTCCTCGCACGCAGCGACCAGTTCATCGAAGCCCTCAGCTCCAAACTCCTCACCTACGCCCTCGGCCGCGGCGTAGAACCCTTCGATCGCCGCGCCATCCGCCAAATCTCCCAGCGCACCCGCGCCCAAGGCGACAAACTCCCCGCCCTCATCCAATCCATCGTCCTCAGCGAGACCTTCCGCACCTGCCGGACAAGGAAGCCCACCCATGAGTAGGGGAATCTCTCGTCGCACCGTCCTCCAGGGCCTCGGCGTCTCCATGGCCCTCCCATGGCTCGAGATCATGAGCCCCGTCGCCAACCGGGTCTTCGCCGCCCCTCTCGCGTCCCCCGCGGCCGCGCCCCCCGTCCGCCTCGCCTTCGTCTTCATGCCCAATGGTGTGAACCACGATGCCTGGGCCCCCGCCCTCGAAGCCGGCGCAACCGAATCCTCCACCTTCGCGCTCTCCCCCACCCTCGAACCCCTCGCCGCCGTTCGCAATCACTTAAACATCTTCACCGGCCTCACCCTCCAGAAAGCCCGCGCCAACGGCGACGGCCCCGGCGATCACGCCCGCTCCTCCGCCTCCTTCCTCACCGGCAGCCAGGCCCGCAAAACCGCCGGCAACGACATCAAGAACGGCGTCAGCGTCGATCAACTCGCCGCCTCGCAAATCGGCCAGCGCACGCGCCTTCCCTCCATCGAGCTCGGCTGCGAGCACGGCCCCTCCGCGGGCAGTTGCGATTCCGGTTACTCCTGCGCCTACTCCTCCAACATCTCCTGGCGCGACGAAACCACCCCCATGGCCAAGGTCATCGATCCCGCCGCCGCCTTCGAGCGCCTCTTCGGCGACGCCACCCAGGCCGCCGCGGCCAAAGAACGCCTCAGCCGCCGCCAGAGCATCCTTGATTTCGTTCTCGACGACACCCGCTCCCTCGCCGCCAAACTCGGCGCCGCCGACCATCGCAAGCTCGACCAGTTCCAGACCGCCGTCCGCGAGATCGAGCAGCGCATCGAGCGAGCCCGCAAGGAATCCACCCCGCGCAAGCTGCCCACATCTCCCGCCCCCGTCGGCATTCCTGATAAAACCAGCGAGCACATGGATCTCATGTACGACATGCTCCTGCTCGCCTTCCAGACCGACACCACCCGCGTCGGCACGCTCATGCTCGCCGTGGACGGCTCCACGCGCTCCTTCCCCGAGATCGGCATCAAGGAAGGCCACCACCAGCTCTCGCATCATCAGAACAATCAGGAAATGATCGACAAAATCCGCCGCATCGATCGCTTCCACGTCGAGCGCTTCGCCCGCTTCGTCCAAAACCTCTCCACCACCAAAGAAGGCGACGACGGCAAATCCCTCCTCGACAACTCCCTCATTCTCCTCGGCGGCGGCATCAGCGACGGCAACCGCCACAACCACGAAGATCTCCCGATCCTCGTCGCCGGTCGCGGAGGCGCCGACGCTGCCGGCGGTCCCATCACCACCGGCCGCATCATCCGCACGCCCAACGAAACACCCCTCTGCAACCTCTACCTCTCCATGCTCGACCGCGCCGGCTGCCCGCAGCCCTCCTTCGCCGACAGCACCGGCCCCCTCGCGCTCTAATACAAATCCTGTTCGATTCCCACGCCCGGGATGAGCGAGTCCTCGAGCGAATCCCGCGGATACACCCAAGATTACGAACTCGTACAATCACCGCTGCGCCCACATGCGCTACGCCCCCAGCCGAGTCGGCTCGAACCCCTTCCGATACTCCCGCCGCACAATCGTCTTGCTCGCCTGCGCATGATTCGTGAACGCCAGTTGCTTCCGATCCCAGTTCAGCACCTGGCCCGGATACTTCGCCGCCTTCACCGCCAGCAACCCCGGCTCCGTACATCGCAGCCCGATGCTGAACGGCATCCACAAGTGCGGCGTCTCCTTCCCCAGCGCCTTGTCCACCCACGCATGCCAGTGGTTGAACGACTCGTACTTCGGCAGACCCTCCCACTTCATCCCATCCGTCATCTTCCCATCGCGCCAGATCTCCAGCGGCCCCTCCGGCGCCAGCACCAGCGTCCCGCCCTCGCACACCACGATCGTCACCACCCCGCTCGGCCACTTCCCCTCCCCGATCCCCAGCTGCGCCCGATCCGGCTTCATGTCCGTGTCGTAGAAGTGGAAGTTGCACGTCGAGTTCGCAAACTTGTTCCCGCTCACCGGATACGTCAGCGTCGACAGCACGCGATCCGCATGGAAGAACGACAGATCCCGCGACGGCGTCCGCGAGCACACCTGCGTCGGGCTCTGCAACTCCGGGAACGCATAGAACAGCACATCCGTCGTGTGCACGATCCAGTCCGCGATCTGTCCCCCGCCGAACCTCCACCAGCTCCGCCACTGCCGCTGCACCATGTTCGGCCGGCACGGCTCCTCCTGCGCCCCATTCAGCCACAGGTTGTAATCGAATCCCTTCGGCGGCGCAACCGGCTCTCCCAGCTTCCCATCCGTGAAGTAAAACCCACCCGCCAGCGCGCCCCCGCCGAACGCGATATGTACCTCGATCACCTTCCCCAGCCCCCCACCCTTCAGAATGTCCACCGCCGCCCGCCGCGGCGCATGCTCAATCCGCTGCGCCCCCGTCTGCGTCACCAGGTTCGGTTTGGCCCGAATCGCCTGCTCCAGAATCACCAGTTCCTCCAGCTCATGCACCAGCGGCTTCTGCCCATACACATGCTTCCCCCGCGCCAGCGCCATCGTCATGATCGCGCAGTGCGAGTGATCCGGCGTCGCCACGATCACCGCATCAAACTTGTCCCCATACTTGTCAAACGCCTCCCGATAGTCCGCGCACGTGAACGCGTTCGGGTGGTCCTTCGCCGCCTTCGCCAGCGACTCCGAGTCCACGTCGCACAGGCCCACGATGTCCACCAGCGGATGCGCCGCAATCTTCTCCCGGTCCGTCCCCCCGATCGTCCCGATCACCCCGATCGACAGCACCCGCAGCCGCGTGTCCGACATCGCCCACGACACCCGCGGCACAAGCAACGCCGCCGCACCCGCGGCCGTGGCATACTGAAGAAACACACGGCGGGAACTCGTGATCGGCTTCATGAAAATCCTCTCGGCAAAGGTGATCTGGGCCTCGCAGCCGCCCAGTCTACCTCAGTCGGGCAATCCGCGTGCTGCCCCATTGATGTCAACCTCGCGGCCACCCAAAGCCAGCCCAGCCCACAACTTTCCCGTTCCCCCGCCTCCCCCGCCCCCACCATAAACCCCGCCCCCGCCCAGCGGTACAATTGGCACACTCCTCCCCCGCCCACCGAAAGGACTCCCGATGCTCTCTCCCGTTCGGATCGCCATCCTGCTGGCCGCGATCGGCCTCCCCCTCTCCATCTCTCAGATGTCCCTCGCCCAACCCCCCGCCGCGAAGCCGGACGCCAAAGCCGCCGCGCCCTCCGTTGATCCCGCCGCCAAGGCCTTCATCGACAAGTTCCGCGCCGCCGTCAAATCCATCAACAGCATCTCCTGCACCGTCACGCAGTCCATGACCACCGGAGATAAAACCGAGCGCCAGACCGGCGACCTCGTCGCCATCATCTCCCGCCCCGACGAGGGCCGCGCCAAGATCACCCACTTCAAGATCACCTCCAAGCGCGACGCCATCGACGGCGTCTGGTCCTTCGACGGTGCCTCCGCCTACAAAATCGACAACGCCGCCAAGACCTTCGCCACCATGGAAGCCCCCGATGGTGCCTTCCCCGCGCAGGATGTCGCCATGATCGTCCCCACCTGGATCTACGGCTCCGATGTCCTCTCCAATCCCGGAGCCAAGCTCGTCGGAGCTCGCTTCCTCCCGGATGCAGTCGTCGATGGCGTCAAGTGCCGCGTCGTCGAGTACCGCGTCGAGATGACCTTCCCCGAAGCCGCCTCCGAAGACTCCGCCAAGGACAAGAAGTCCGAGCCCCCCGTCATGACCATGGTGCAGACGCGCTCCGTCGGCGCCGACGACCTCGTCTCCCGCAAGATCGAGTCCCACACCAGCACCACCGGCGTCCCCGACGATCAGCCGCGCACCTTCACCGCCGCCTACACCAACGTCAAGATCAACTCCAACCCCGCCGAGAAATCCTTCACCCTCGCCGCCCCCGAGGGCTACAAAACCACCAAGCCCCGCGCCAGCGCGCTCGGCATCCCCAGCAACGAGCCCGAGTTCAACGTCGCCGTCGGCGACCCCGCCCCCGATTTCTCCCTCTCCTCAGGCGACGGCACCACCGTCACCCTCGCCTCCCTCAAAGGCCGCGTCGTTCTCCTCGACTTCTGGGCCACCTGGTGCGGCCCCTGCAAAATGGCCATGCCCGGTGTCCAGAAGATCCACGAGAAGTACGCCGGCAAGAAGGTCTCCGTCTTCGGCGTTGACACCTGGGAACGCGGCTCCTCCGAGCAGAAGATCGAGAAGCCCAAGAAGTACATGGCCGAGAAGAAGTACACCTACGGCCTCCTCTTCAGCGGCGATGATCTCGCCAAGCAGATCGGAATTTCCGGCATCCCCACCTTCCTCGTCATCGGCCCCGATGGCAAGATCCTCCACATCGGCTCCGGCTTCGACGAGTCCGGCGACGAAAAGCTCGCCGCCATCATCGACACCGCGCTCGCCGGCAAGTAATCCGGATCATCTCTGATTCACACGCCGAGATCAGCAAGTCTGTTGGAAGGGCAGTGAATCCGGCGGGTGATCGCATCGCTCGCCAACCGATTCGCATGAGTTAACAACGCATCCGCACTTCACCCCAAACGCCGCGCGCCAAACCGCGGCGTTTTTCATGCGCCCACCCCGCCCGATGAATCGCCCAGAGCGCCTTTTCGTCTCCCTCCCCCCGCCCACCTTCTCACGGATACTCTTTTGCATCTACGCCCTCTCGCGCCCTCACAAAGGAGCCCCCATGAACCGCATCCTCTCCGCCCTCGCCCTCACCACCCTCGCCCTCTCACTCGCTGGCTGCACCTCCAGCCAGACCGCCGGCTCCTCCAACACCTCCGTCACCTTCAACAAAACCACCGGCAACGCCTACACCACCCTCGACCGCTCCATCGACGACTGCTTCGAGGCCGCCAAGAAGGCCATGGACGACATGGGCTACAAGATCGAAGAGTCCAATAAAGACGTCCTCAAGGGCATCGTCAAGGCCCGCGAAGCCGACAACAGCCGCGTCACCGTCGAGCTCCAGCGCAAGTCCGACAAGGTCACCGACGTCGAAGCCAACGTCGGCGCCTTCGGCGACGAGGCCAAAGCCCGCCTCATCCTCGACAAAATCCTCACCCGCCTCGGCCGCTAGTGGCATGGCTAGTGGCATGGGCCTACTGGCCCATGTTCGGGCCGCCGCGGCCCGACTGCCTTTTTTCGCGCACCCCCCGAACCACCCCGCCCCCACCCCGGTCTAATCCCCGATGACCCTTCAACCCGCCGCCGAACTCCTCGGGGCTCATGGGGTGGATGAGGTTGGGCCGGACGCCGCCAGCGCAAACGCCCCGCCACACCCCCCGGCGATCACTACGCACTCGCCTTGCGGTCCCACCGACGAACTCCTCCTCGCCCGCTTCCTCAAAGGCGATCGCGACGCCCTCGGCACGCTCGCCACCCGCCACGAATCCCAGCTCCTCGGCCTCGCCTGTGCCCTCACCGGCCGGCGCGATCTCGCGCTCGAAGCCGTACAGGAAACCTGGCTCAAAGTCATCAAGTACGGCCGCTCCTTCAAATCCGGCTCCACAGTCAAGACCTGGCTCTACCGCATCCTCATCAACAACTCCAAGGATGTCCGGAAAAAATCCAGGGGTGGCACGGGCAGCTCGCTGCCCGTGAGACTGTCAACCGACGCCCCTGACAACCAGCAACAGCACTTCTCCGACCCCCCCGACCCCCCCGACCTCGCCCACCTCCGCACCGCCGTCGACAACCTCTCCGGCGACCAGAAGCTCCTGATCCTCCTCTGCTACCACAACGGCCTCACCCACCCCCAAGCCGCCGAAGTCCTCAACATTCCCCTCGGCACCCTCAAGTCCCGCCTCAACACCATCCTCACCACCCTCCGCACCCGCCTCATGCCACATGCCTGATCCCTCTTGCCTTCTTCCCCTTCGAAATCCGGGCCCCCCACCCGAGCCCACCCCATGACCACCACCCCCATCCCCGATCCCATCCCCGACCCCGCCCTCGAATCCAATCTCCGCGCCCTCACCACCTACACCGGCGAGCCCACCGCCCTCTGGCAATCCGCCCTGGACCAGCACGCGGCCCGCCCCGCCCCGCGCTTCAACCTCAAACTCGCCCTCACCCTCCTCTCCGCCGCCGCCATCATCGTCGTAGCCGTCGGCCTCATCCTCCCCTCACTCGGCCATTCCCGCTCCTCCGCAGGACGAGTTGCCTTTGAGTTGGATTCGGCTATTGGAGCCGACAAGACCGCATTGGTGCATCGCGCCGCCACCCCGGCACTCAACGGATTCGCCCTCGACACGATCGGAGGAGAAGAGAGCCAAACTCGAATCGGAAAGTCCTTGTCCGCCGCTCCCGAAGCCACCAAGCACGCCGCTCCCCCAGGCGATATCACCGACGGCCGCCCCCTCCCAACCGACTCCCCCCGCTCCGTCATCCGCAAAGCCACCATCGAACTCGCCGTCCCCGACACCCGCGAAACCTTCGCCAAAGTCCAGCATCTCCTCCGCGCCGACCTCGGCGAGTTCATCGAGGGCTCCACGCTCACCGGCGATACAGAACCCAGGGGCGTAAGCCCCGGGCTCGACCACCCGGCGTCCACCGCCCGCGCGCAGCTCACCCTCCGAGTCGCCGCCTCCCGCCTCGACGAAGTCCTCAACACCCTCCGCTCCCTCGGCAAGATCGACTCCGAAAACTCCACCGGCGACGACGTCTCCGCCACCGTCGTCGATCTCGACGCCCATCTCCGCAACGAGAAACAAGTCGAGTGCGAAGTCCTCAAACTGCTTGAAACCCGCAAGGACGCCCAGCTCAAAGACATCCTCGAACTCCGCGACAAACTCTCCTCCATCCGCGGCGGCATCGAATCCCTGCAAGGCCGCCGCGACACGCTCGGCCGCCAGATTTCCCTCGCCTCCATCCTCATCCTCATCCGCCCCGACAACGCCCCCAAAGACCCCCCCAAGCCCGCCTCCCTCTTCAACTCCTTCTCCGCCGAAATGTCCACCGCCTGGACCACCGGCCTCACCACCCTCACCGACACCCTCGCCTTCCTCATCCGCATCGCCGTCGGCGGCCTCATCTGGTGGCTCCTCCTCATCGCCGCCATCGCCACCGCCCGCCGCATCATCCGCCGCCTGATCCCCGATCCCGCCGCCGTCCCCTGATACAGAACCCCCGCGGTAACGCGGGCGGCCACTCCCGCCTTACAGAACCCTCGCGGTCACGCGCGGCCACTCCCCTCATACAGAACCCCCGCGGTAACGCGGGGGCCACAGGGGTCTCACGTCCTCAACCCCCTGAACGCCCACACCTACTGCCCATTCACCACATACTCACACGCCTCGATCACATCAGCATCATCCCACAGATACCGCGTGCTCCCATGCTCCGACCACACGAGCCGATCCCACTCAACGAATCCGCTCTCCCGCAGCCGCCGCGTTCCATACCGCTTAAAGTCCCCCAGCATCTTCTCGGGTGTCGCCCCACCAGACACCACCACATGCACATGGTTCGTCCGCACATTCAGCGCACGAATCCGCCATCCACGATGGTCACAAACCTCCCGCACCGTTGCCGCCAGGCAGGCCCGTTGCTCCTGCGAAAAACTCATCTCCTCCTGTCGCATCGCGTCCCGCCGGCGCTCCTCGAACTTGGCGTTCGGCGGAATCAGCTCCGCGCCGTATTGATTGCGCTCCCGATCCACTGAGCCGTGCTCCGAGCCATGCAGCCAAGTGCCGTAGGCGCGAAACGAAATGAAGTAGGCCATCGGGCCGCCCAAGTGCATGACGGAGTTCCTCGCGGGTCCGGGACGGATTGTACCAAAAAACACGTGCGGTGAACTCCTACGCCCCGCGGCCCCCGCGTGACCGCGGGGGTTCTGTATGATCCTCCCATGACCCCCACCACCGCCCGCTCCCTCATGCACGAGTGGACCCCCTCCCCCGCCCTCCGCATCCACATGGAATGCGTCGCGACCTGCATGGCCGCATATGCCGCCAAACTCGCCCCCGCCGAAGCCGACCGCTGGTTCATCTGCGGCCTCCTCCACGACTTCGACTACGAGAAGCATCCCAACAACGCCCACTCCCCCACCGACGAGCACCCCTCCACCGGCGTCCGTCATCTCGCCACCCTCGGCGTGGACGTCGAGATCCTCGATTCCATCCTCGGCCACGCCCACTACTGCAACATCCCGCGCGTCTCCCCCATGGCCAAAGCCCTCTTCGCCGTGGATGAACTCGCCGGCTTCATCGTCGCCTGCTCCAAAGTCCGCCCTGACGGCCTCGCCTCCCTCGAAACAAAATCCGTCAAGAAGAAACTCAAAGACAAGTCCTTCGCCGCCGCCGTCAGCCGCGAAGACATCGCCATCGGCCTCACCGAGCTCGGCCCGCTCTGCTCCCAGCCCGATCCCGCCACCTTTGAACCCCTCCACATCCAGACCTGCATCGACGCCATCCGCGCCGCCGCGCCCGCTTTTGGCCTGTAGAAGCCGCACATCCCCCCACCCCTCCCCATTTCCACGTCCCCAAACCGACACCCCATGACCGCTCCCTGAGCCCTCTTTCACATTCACCCGATCCCATGATGTAGACTCCTCGTATCGGATCTCATCATGCCCGGCCCAATCTTCCGAACTACCTTGATCACCCTCCTCGCCTGCGGCGTCGCCGGCGGGCTTTTGTACTCTGTCCAGTCACGTCCGCGCCCTACCTCCGCTGCTGAACAAAACGCTCCCGCCGCCGCGCCGCACGCCCACGCCCGCCCCCATACCCGCGGCCCGCAACTCTCCGAAACCGATCCCTTCCGCGGCATGGGCCCCCCGCCCAACCTCCGCACCGCCACCACGCGCCCCGCCTCCACCACCACCCCCGGCGCACCGCAGCCCACCGACGACCTCGACCTCAACGACCCCACTCTGCTCCTCCCCCTCGCACGCCTCGCCCTCGCCAACGTCGGTGTCGACGATCTCGCCGACGCCCTCTGGCTCCGTGCCATCAACAATCCCAACCTCAGCGCCGAAGACCGCCAGAACCTCATCGAAGACCTCAACGAAGACGGCTTCCCCGACCCCGAGCGCCTCACCCCCGACGACCTCCCCCTCATCGAAGCCCGCCTCGCCCTCATCGCCCGCATTTCCCCCGACGCGATGGACGAAACCAACACCGCCGCCTTCGAAGAAGCCCACAAAGACCTCCTCGAAATGCGCAGCAAACTCAAGCCCGAGCCCGCGCATACAGAACCCCCGCGGTAACGCGGGCGGCCACGGGGAGCGCACGAACACCACACCCGCCCGCTTCGCACGCGATCATCCGTCCCGTTTCCCATTCCCCAACTGCCTTGCAAGGTCAAAGTGCAAGGACAACAACTCCTCCATCGGCACAGGCCGTCGCGTAGTCCGTTCGATCGGACGGGACTCCTTGGTGAATAGGAACGGATACACACCGATGCCATCCGACGGCCGAAGCGCGCCGACCTCGGTCTCCCATCCCTTCCACCGCAGGTTTTCGTAGAAACGGGCAACCTTATCCCCGGACAGCATCGATGAGACCCAGTCCGTGTGGCCCATTTCCAGATCTTCCCAGCACATAGCGCTCGGATCAAAGTAGTGCACGCATCCCAACGATCTTCCGGACATCTCTCCGCCATTGATCGCGAATAGGCCCCCGAGGACATCAACTCCAACCGCGACGGCCGGCGGTGGACCAACCTCGCGGGACCAGCCCGCGCGGGCCGTCATGTCGTAGACCGACCACGGACATCGTTGATGCCCCCCTCCCAGTATCCGAAGCCACCCGCGATCAAGAATCAACCCGCCCGTGTGGTACACAAGCGCGCCGAGCGTCGAATGGGTCGTCACCTGAATCGATTCGAGTTCTCTTGCTCCCGCTTGCGGATCGACTGGTAATACCTCTACGGGCACTTCCGCCCTCGCAACCCAGTTCTGCAAGAGCGGCCACGCTGGATCCGGTGTTGCCGATAGCTCGTCAGCCGTTCGCCTGCTCACCTCCCCACCTGCTCATTCCCCTCCGTGGCGAGTCCACTCCCCCGCGCCCTCACCATCACCCCCCCCACCTCCGGCAACTCCTTGGAACTCTTCACCCCGCCCTCCTCAAACTTCCGCATCACCGGCTCCAACCTCCGCTCATAGCTCCCCACAAAATCGTTGTACGCATCCACCGCCTGATTCAGATTCTTCCCCACCCGCATCGCGTGCCCCATCGCCACCGCCACGCGCTCATGCAGCTCCTTCCCCAGCTCCCGCAGCTCCTCCGCCGCGTGCGCCAACTGCTGCTCCTTGTACCCCACCGCCACCGCACGCAAAAGCCCGATCAGCGTCGAAGGGCTCGCCAGAATCACCCCCTGCTGCGCCGCATTCTCCAATATCTCCGGCTGCCGCGTCAACGCGGCGTCCACAAACTGATCCCCCGGAATGAACATCACCACAAACTCCGGTGACCCGTCGTACTGCGCCCAGTATTTCTTCTTCGCAAGCGCCGTCGCCTGCTCCGCCACATGCCGCGCGAACTTGTCCAGGCACACCTCCGCCAGTTCCGGCGTCGCCGCGCTGATCGCGTCCATGTACCCCTGAATGTTCGTCTTCGCATCCACCACCACCACCCGCCCGCTCGGCATCTTCACCACCATATCCGGCCGCAGTGGCGTCCCATCCGCCCCGCGCGTCTGCTCCTGCTCCGTGAAGTCACAGAACGCGCTCATCCCCGCCAGTTCCGCCACCCGCCGCAACTGAATTTCTCCATATCTCCCGCGCACATGCGGCTCCCGCAATGCCCGCACCAGCTTGCTGGTCTCCCCGCGCAGCTCCGTCCCCGCCTGCTCGATGATCGCCAGCTTCGCATCCGTCTTGCGCAGCGTCTCCGCGATCGGCCGCACCATCTCATCAATCTTCCCGCTCTTGGCCTCGAACTTCTGCTCCGCCAGCGCAAGAAACTGCTCCCGGTTCTTCGCCAGCGCATCGGCCGCCAGCGACCCGAACGCCTCGCGCACCTTCTTCTCAAAATCCAGTTGCTGCTCCAGGATCACCTTCTTCTCTCGCTGCACGCTCTCCAGCCGCTCAGCCGCCAACCGCTCCGCCGCGGCCACCTCCGCCGTCAATCGCTCCTCCACCTCCGACACATCGCGCACCCTGCGCTCCTCCAGGTTCGCGCGCGTCGCCCGATGCGCCTCCTCCTCCGAACTCAGCTTCTGCTCCAGCCCCGCCCGATCCACGCTCACCTTCGTCAGCGTCTCCCGCGCTTGCGAAAGCTGCTCTCCCACCCGCCCCGCCTCCCCGCGCACCACCCCCAGTTCCCGCTCCGCCCCCTCGCGCTCCGCCCGCTCCCGCGCATGCTCCGCCATCAGCCGCGCCCGCCCCACCCCCAACCACACCGCCGCCGCGCACCCCGCCATCGCCACCGCCCCCAGCACAAACGTGGTTCCATCCATAGTGATTCCAGTGTACCACGCCGCCCCCACCGTCCGGCATCTGTTCGATCATCTTCCCCTCTCTCTCATCTCTTCGAATCCCTCCTCCTCCTTCTTCACCCCCTGCCACATTGGCACTCCCCACCCCCACTCCCTCGACCCCTGACACACTTTTTCCTCCCAATTCCCACTCCAAACCCCATCCGACAACCCTCCTCGCCCCCTGCTCTCCGGCACACCCCTTGCCCTCCTCCCCAACACAATGCCCTTCGGCCCCACCCATCCCGCGCTCACGCCCCACCCCGGATTCCCCTCCGGCCCGGGGTCTGTCTCGGGTATCCCCGCCTCCCCCGAAGGTGCGCGGCTGAACCTCCTTCTCTCCTGGGGCGGCTGGCGGCCCGACTCCTGGGCCGACCGCATGGCCGCACTCCTTGAGCCCATGGGCGTTACCTCCCTGAAGGCCCGCACCGCTCGCGACGCCGAGCGCGTCATTCGCAACACCCCCGTCCATGTCGCCGTCGTCGATCTCGGCCTCCCCCTCGACTACGGCTCCCCCTCCGACGAAGCCGGCTGCCGCATCCTCGACATCCTGAACCGCCTCGCTTCCCCGCCCCCCGTCGTCATCGTCCGTTCTCCGCGCACCTCCCGCGACATGCACCGGGATATGTGCGCCGCCCTCCGCTTCGACGCCTTCGCCGTCGTTGACCGCCGCAGTGCGGATGTCGAGCTCATGCTCAAAGTCCTGCAGCGCTGCATGGACCGCTTCTACGCCGGCCGCTGGCCCGGCCCCCACAACCACCACTCGCGCTCCAACAACTAACCGCCGTTCCGCAGGTCCTATGCATCCCATACGACCTCTCCCCATTTGAACTTTGCCGATTTGAACTTTGACCTTTTCAGGAGATCTCCGATGGCCCGTTCTTCCGCCGCTGCCGCCGACCTCAAGATCCGTCCCCTCCACGACAAGATCATCGTCCGCCGCGACGAAGCCGACGACCGCACCGCGGCCGGCATCATCCTCCCAGAAAAAGCCAAGGACACCCCCAAGACCGGCGTCGTCGAAGCCGTCGGCACCGGCAACATCAACACCGACACCGGCAAGCTCATCCCCCTCACCGTCAAGAAGGGCGACCGCGTCATCTTCTCCAGCTACGCCGGCTCCGAAGTCAAACTCAACGACGACAAGCTCCTCATCATGTCCGAGGAAGAAGTCCTCGCCGTCATTGACTAACTCCGTGCCATGGGCGTCCCGCCCATGTGCCTTTCTTCTTACTCCCTCTCTCCCTCTCTTCGTCACTCGATCACTTCGTCACTTCTTCCCATGACCACCTCCGAACTCCGCCAAGCCCTCCGCGAACTCAACGGCAAACGCGACGCCGTCATCTACTTCGCTCGCGCCGAAAAGTGCATCGTCACCAACGCCATGCTCCTCCCCGATGAGCCCGACCACCTCGTCAAGCTCACCGACGGCAAACACGTCTACATCCTCGACTCCGCCCTCGTCTGCTGGATCAAAATCGGGTAGCGCCTTCACATCCGACATCCGACATCGCACATCCGACATCGATCACCCCTGACCAACCCAAACACCCTTAGCCCCCATAAACAGGACTCCCCCATGGCCGCCAAGCAAATCGCCTTCGACACAGACTGCCGCGAACGAATCCTCCGCGGCGTGCAAAAACTCGCCCGCGCAGTCAAAGTCACCCTCGGCCCCTCCGGCCGCGTCGTCGTCCTCGAAAAATCCTTCGGCTCCCCCACCGTCACCAAGGACGGCGTCACCGTCGCCAAGGAGATCGAGCTCGAAGACCCCTACGAAAACATGGGCGCCCAAATGGTCAAGGAAGTCGCCTCCAAGGCCTCCAAGGACGCCGGCGACGGCACCACCACCGCCACCATCTACGCCGAAGCCATCTTCCAGGAAGGCCTTAAGAACATCACCGCCGGCGCCAACGCCAACCAGGTGAAGCGCGGCATCGATCTCGCCGTCTCCGCGATCGTCGAAGAACTCAAGTCCATGTCCAAGAAGGTCTCCAACTCCAAGGAGATCGCCCAGGTCGGCACCTGCTCCGCCAACCAGGACGCGGCCATCGGCAAAATCATCGCCGACGCCATGGACAAAGTCGGCAAGGACGGCGTCATCACCGTCGAAGAAGGCACCTCCCTCGCCACCGAGGTCGAGCTCGTCGAAGGCATGCAGTTCGACAAGGGCTTCCTCTCCCCCCACTTCGTCACCAATCCCGCCACCATGGAGTGCGTCCTCGAGAAGCCCTACATCCTCATCTTCGAGAAGAAGATCGCCTCCGCCAAGGACATGCTTCCCCTCCTCGGCAAAATCGCCGAGCAGGGCTCCTCGCTCCTCATCGTCGCCGAAGATGTCGAAGGTGAGGCCCTCGCCACCCTCGTCGTCAACAAGCTCCGCGGCATCCTGAAGATCGCCGCCGTCAAGGCCCCCGGCTTCGGCGACCGCCGCAAGGCCATGCTCGATGACATCGCCACCCTCACCGGCGGCAAGGCCATCATGGAAGAGCTCGGCATCGAGCTCGAGAAGGTCGACATCGCCGACCTCGGCCGCGCCAAGAAGGTCTCCATCGACAAGGATAACTGCACCATCGTCGAAGGCGCCGGCTCCTCCGCCGACATCAAGGCCCGCATCGACCAGATCCGCCACCAGATCGACGCCACCACCTCCGATTACGACCGCGAGAAGCTCGAAGAGCGCCTCGCCAAGCTCTCCGGCGGCGTCGCCCAGATCAACGTCGGCGCGGCCACCGAAGTCGAAATGAAAGAGAAGAAGATGCGCGTCGAAGACGCCCTCCACGCCTGCCGCGCCGCAGTCGAAGAAGGCATCCTCCCCGGCGGCGGCGTCGCCATCCTCCGCGCCCGTCGCTCCCTCGAAAAGGCCCGCAAGAAGGCCAACGGCGACGAGCGCATCGGCATCGACATCATCGACCGCGCCGTCTCCGCGCCGATCAAGCAGATCGTCGCCAACTGCGGCCTGGACGGCTCCGTTATCGCCATGAAGGTCGAAGAGTCCAAGCACGACAACTTCGGCTTCAACGCCCTCACCCACGAATACGGCGACATGATGGCCATGGGCGTCATCGTCCCCACGAAGGTGGAGCGCGTCGCCTTGCAGAACGCCGCCAGCATCGCCGGCCTCCTCCTCACCACCGACGCCGCCATCGTCGATATCAAGGACAAGAAGAAGGCCATGGCCCCCGCCGGCGGCGGGATGGATGACATGGATTACTGATCGCTCTCCCCGCAATCACACCACAATCACGGCCCCGGTCACTTGACCGGGGCCGTTTTTCTTGGCATCCTGCAATAGGTCATATACGTCCTATATGACCTATCGCCTTGGCCTTGGTCTCCCATTCGGATTCTCCCCATGCCCACCCCCCACTTCATCCCCCCGCACTGCGGCTACAAAGACCTCCTCTCCTACCGAAAAGCCGAAGTTGTCTACGACATCACCTTCCGTTTCACCCAGCGGTTCCTCAACCGAGGCGACCGCACCATCGACCAGATGGTCCAAGCCGCCCGCTCCGGCAAGCAGAACATCGTCGAGGGCTGCGCCGCTTCCGGCACTTCCAAGGAAATGGAAATCAAACTTATCGGTGTCGCCCGCGCCAGTCTCGAAGAACTCCTCGTTGACTACTACGACTTCCTCCGCGTCCGCGACCACGCCCTCTGGACCAAGACTTCCGAGCAGGCCATGTTCGTCCGCGGTCTCGGCAGGGGCCTCTCAGAGTCCTACGAAACCTACCGCCAGTTCATCGAATCTCGCCCCGCCGAAACCGTCGCCAACATTGCCATCTGCCTCACCCACCAAGCCAACTACCTCCTCGACCAGCAACTCCGCCAACTCGAACAGGCATTCATCCAGCAAGGCGGTCTCCGCGAGCGCATGACCCAGGCCCGCCTCCAACACCGCAACCGCCCACAGCAATGATCCGTGCCCGAAGCCGACCCCTCCTCACATTGGTCCTATACGACCTACATGTCCTATTGCGTCCCCCGGCGTGTGGACGCGGTTTGCTCGCCCCATGCCCCCGCTTCCCCGCTCACCCCCCGCCTTTCTTTTCCTTCTCTTTCTTCATCTCCTCCTCCGTCTCTCTCGCCCACTCCAGAAGCTTCCCGGCATACTCGCCCTTCGGATTCCAGCCGAGCGACTCCATCTCCAGCGTTCTGACAGCCGAAGTGTCGCCACGCTTCGCCGCTTCTGCGGCCTGATTGTCGAGTATGGAAGCAATTGACGGCGCGACCCAATCTCTCTTTGCAGGATCAATCCCGACGGCCGCCTTGAACACTCCCATCGCCTCCTCGGGACGCTCCTTGTGCATGTACGCAATCCCGAGGTTGATCAGCACGGCTGCGTCCCGCGGGCTCTTCTGCCTCGCCGCTTCAAGCAATCGCACCGCGTCGTCGTAGCGGCCCTCCTTGATCGCAACCTGTCCCGCGGACGCGTTCGAGCCGAACCATCGGGACATGTTGGTCCACGGCCGCGCCACCGTCGCCCCAGCGCCGACCAGAAGAATCGCCCCCACAAGTGCGCCGTACCACGGTGCACGCCGGCGCGGCTCGGCCACAATGCACTTGCCCAGCAGCCACCCGCAGATCGCGCCGACGCCATGCGCAACGTTCCCGACCGGCAGCACTTTCATCACGGTGAGCACGATGCAGATGACGAACCAGATGCCGAAGAGTTCAAGCGTCCGCCGCGTAACGGTTCCTTCCAGCGCGGGATACTTGCTCTGCACCACCCACAGCAGCGTGCAGAATCCATACACCACTCCGGAAAGTCCGACTCCCGTCGCACCCGTCGCGTACTCCGCACCGTTGCTCACAACGGCGAGTAACAGCACCACGCCGATGAGCCGCATCGCTCCCCACGCCCGCTCAATCCGCGTCCCCAACACCCACCACCAGCTCAGATTGAACAGCAGGTGCAGGGGATTAACGTGCGGAATGATCGAAGTCACCAGTGTCCACGGCTGTGTGAGAATCGAACCCGATGTGGTTGCAAGCCCGCTCAGGCCGTACCCCATCCACCAGCGCACCGAAACAACAATCGCGGCGATCGCCACCAGCGATGTGACCGGAAATCGAGGCGCCTCACGAAGGGGTGGATTAAGCGGCATTCAGCCAGTCTATCAGGCAAAGGACACGGGCTGCCGCGGTCCTCTCATTGCCATTTGAAGGATCATCCACCGCAGCAGATGTCCTTAAAATCATAGCCCACAACACCTTAAAGCATCCAAACAAAAACCGTTCAAATGCCCTTGACAGACCCCAAGCCACTTGTACACTTCCCCTTAAGCCCCGCCCTCCACCCAGGTCGCGGCCACCGGGGGTCCACACATGTCCGTCATCCTCAAAGGCGATCCCACCGCCGGCATCCGCCCCGGCTCGCCCTCCTATTTCTCCACCCTCATCCCGCCCCACGCCCCGCCCATCTCCGATGAGCCCTTCCCCTCCGCAGCGCCCGACGCCCCCAAGCAGGCCCGCCGCGTTCTCGGCTTCGATCCCGACCACGAAACCGCCGACAAGATCTTCAAGGCCTTCTACAGCCACAACTCCACCTTCGGCGACATCGCCTACGACAACGGCTGCTCCATCGAAGCCCTCTCCCTCTGGATGGCCCGTCCGGACATCGCCGAGCGCATGGCCAATCTCAACAGCGCATCCGCGGCCCGCCTCCGCCTTGTCGGCATCCACCGCCTCCACCACGCCCTCGAAGCCCTCTCCGTCATCCTCCGCGAGTTCAACGACTCCGCCTGCTACGAAGCCGCCATCCAGGAAGGTCGCGGCGCGAGCGCAAGCTCCCACTACCGCCGCGACCGCGAAACCGCCTGCCGCGCCGCCGCCCTCGTCATGCGCCTCGCCAACTTCGATCCCAACCGCCCCCGCCTCACGCGCATCCAGAACTCCCGCACCAACGAAGCCGCCGGCGAGACCCAGACGACTCCCCCCCACTCCTCGCACGCTCCAACTCCCGTCATCCCTCAACTCCCCACCGCCCCGGACTTCGCCGCTCTCAACTTCCTCCTCAACCATCTCAGCAACTTCTCCGACCCGCAAACTCCCCTCCCGAACGCGGCAACCTCCGACGCAGCACCACTCCCCACGACTTCCCCTCAGCCCGCGAACTCCACGCCTCCCATTCCCGCTCCCCACAACCCCGCGCACTCCACGCCCCCATCTCCCACATCCGCCTTCCCTCAACCCACTTCTGCCATCACCCCTCCCACTCCCGAGACCAAAGACGAGCACGCAGAGAGCAGCGGAGTGAAAACGGAACTCCACCACGAGCAATCCACCCGCAGTTCCTCTGCGCCAATCCCGCCGCCCAAAGGCCCGCTCGCCCACAACGCCCCGGCAACCAACGGAACCACCCCGCTCCCCAAGCGCCTCAATCACACCCCACGCGCCCGCGCCCCCTAACACGCGTGCTCCTCGTCAGCCCCACGCCCGGGATGAGCGAGTCTGGTGGGGGGGGGGGGGGGGGGGGCGGGGCGAGCGAATCCCGCGGATTTCCGCCCGTGGTTCAAGTGCGTTTGGCATCATCCCGCTGCTCTCCCCACGCTCCACATCCGCCCAGCTTGCGCACGGACCACTCCTCGCGCGAGCCCGTTATCCCATTCCCACGCCACACGCACCGGTTATTCCGCAAACTCCCACTCCCAAACCCCTTCAGTACCCTCCCCCGCTCGTCGATCATACCAATCGCACAAAGAACACACGCCCGGGATGAGCGAGTCCGCGAGTGAATCCCGCGGATTTCCGCCCGAAGTTTAAGTGCGTTTGGTATCACTCCGCGTCTATCCGTTTCCATCCCGAAAGGTTCGCCGCGCCATGATGCACGAGAATCTCCGCCAACTTGTCTATGTCAGCCGCGCCCTGCGACTCTTCACCGCAGAGGACCTCATCACACTCGCGCGACAATCGGAGCAGCGAAACCGCGAAAGCGATGTCGCCGGCGCCCTCCTCTACGGCCGCGGCCTCTTCCTTCAAGCCCTCGAAGGCGAGCACGACGCCGTTGACGAAGTCCGCTCGCGAATCCACCGCGATCCCCGCCATAGCAACGTCCAAACCCTCGTCGACCACACTGTAAAAGGGCGTGCCTTCCAGCGTTGGGCCATGACCCCCGTCGTCCTCGACGACCAACTCACCTGGACCGACGAACACCTCGCCGCCGTGCAGCGCATGGCCAGCGTCGCCACCGTCATCCCCCCCGGCCTCGCCGCCCACACACTCATCGGTTCCTTCACCAAACACATCACCCGCCTCGCCGCGTAGCTTCGCCATCTCGCCGATTCACTTCCTCCCCGCCGACCACACCCGCACCCATCCATCGCTCGACGCCGAGATCAGCGTCTCCCCATCCGGGCTGAACTCCGCCGCGTACATCCCCGCTATATGCGCCCGCAGCGTCAACAGCTCCTGCCCATCGTCAAACTGCCAGACCCGCACCGTGTTGTCCCACCCCCCCGACACCAGCCGCGTCGCATCATGATTGATCGACACCGTAAACGCCCCATGCTGATGCCCGCGAAACTTGTCGAGCACAACCCCCGTCCTCGCATCCCAGCTCTGGATCAGCCCGAAGTCATCCCCCGAACACGCCACCTTCCCATTCGCCGCAAATCGTACCTGAAACACAATTCCCTCGTGCCCCACCACCTCACGTAGCACACGCCCGCTCGCCGCATCATGCAGAAACAGCTTCCCGTCCCGATAGCCAACCGCAAGCGTTGAACCATCCGGCGAATACCGAACGCTCACGGCATCGGCCGTGTGCTCCGGAAGCGAAAGCACCCGTGCGCCTGTCGCCACGTCGAACACCTCCGCATGGCGCTGCTCAAACGCCATCGCAATCGTTTTATCCGAAGCGCCGAACGAGATGCTGGACGGACGACCCGTCGGCGCCTTCGCATGAGCCACGATCGCTCTCGACTCCACATCAAAGATAAACATCTCTCCGGATATCGTCCCCACCGCCAGCCGATCCCCATCGTGTGAGCTCGCCAATCCGAAAATGTGCCCGCCCGGAGTATGCAGCATGAACACCGTTCGCAGATCCACCGGGTCAAGCGCGGCCACATCCCCGCCGTCCAATCCCACATAGAAGTACCGCCCGCGCGGATCGAAACACCCCGCCCCGATGTTCTCCCCCACGTTCCGCGTTGGCGGAGTCAGCGCGGCCGCGTTCCACCACCGCGCATTCCCATCCCGTCCCGCCGAGATCAGCGTGCTTGGACTCCACGCCAGCAGATCCACCCGTGCCTCATGCCCGAACAGCGTCGTCACAATCTTCGGCAGCCGCGGATCCACGATCCGGATCACCGGCTCCGTCCCCGACGCCGCGATCAGCGAGTCATCCGGGCTCCACGCCAGCGCAAGCACCTTGTTCTCCGAAACCGGAACCGACTGCGTCATCCCGCTCGCCAGTTCACGCACACACACCAACCCGTCAAACGCCCCCGACGCCACGCGCCGACCGTCGTGGCTGAACGCGATCGTGCGCACCGGCCCCGTGTGCGGCACGGTCGTCCGGTCGGCGGGCCCCCCTTCGACCGCCGCGCAAACACGCACGCCGCCGTTCTCCAGCCCAAACGCCACCAACAACCCATCCGGACTGAACGCGCTGGCAAACGAAGCAATCGGGCCAAGGTCCCGCAGCAACTTGCCGGAGCGTGTATCGATCAGCCGCATCGGACGCGCCTTGTCGCTGGACCCAGCGTCCGAAGCAACCAGCGCGATCGCCCCATCGGCGCTGATCGCCAGCGGCGTGTTCGGGCCGGAGCCGGCGTCCAGCTTGCGCGAGAGTCCTGTGGAGAGGTCGGCAATGTTCAACGAACCGTCCGTAGCGTTGAAAATGCACGTCCGCTCATCGTCCGCGATCGCCGCAGAAGCGGTGTACAACCCGGTGTCCAGGCGAGCGACTTCGCGCCAATCGACCGTGTCGAAGACCTGCACCGGCTCCTTCCCGGACCAGGCGACGATGCGCGTGCCCCGCGCGTTGGGACGCACATTGGCAAAGCCATTGGCGGGCAGCTGCTGCACGCGGCGCGAAGAATCCGCGATGGAGTGGAGGTACCGCCACTCCCAGCCGCGCATGTCCTCCGGACACGAGGCAAGTACCCGGCGCATGCGGTCGGCGTCGCTGGACGCGTACGCGGCCTGTGCAAAGCCGATCGCGCTCACGTACAGATTCCGGCGCAGGGCTTCGGAGCGGTCCTTGGCCGCAGCACTGGCGCGATCGGCGTCTTGACGCGCGATTCGTTCGCCATCGGCCAGCCGCGCCTGCACGCGCGATTGCCACCAGGCATAAGCCGTAAAGGTGAGCAGCGCGACGAGCGCGGCGGCCACGGCCGCGCCGGCGACCCGGTTCCGCATGAACTGCTTACGCAGGACGTACATCGCCGAATCCTGCTTGGCGAGGATGGGACGCCCGTCGAGGAAGCGTCGAAGTTCATCACCAAGCTCCGCAGCGGAGGCATACCTGCGCTCGCGGTCTTTCTCGAGCGCTTTGCCGACGATGGTCTCCAGATCACCGCGCAAGGCACGGTCGATGGTGGTCAGCCGCGTGGGGTCGGCCTCGCGGATGAGCCGCGCGGCCTCCGGCATGGACTTACCACGGATGTCGATGGGCAGGCGACCCGTGATGAGTTCGAAGAGAATGACGCCGAGCGAGTACACGTCCGAGCGCGTGTCGATCTGGCTCGCGTCGGCAAGGACCTGCTCGGGGCTCATGTACGCGAGCGTGCCGATGAACTGGCCGACACCGGTGTGGAGGGAAGTGATCAGATGCTCATGCTCGCCGTCGGACTGGATGACGCGGGCGACGCCGAAATCGAGGATCTTCGGCTGGGGAGCTGCTTCGCCCGCCGCGACAAGGATGTTGCTGGGCTTCAGGTCGCGGTGGATGACGCCGCGCTGGTGGGCGTGCTGCACGGCATCACAGACCTGCACCATGAGCCGGAGCTTGTCGGCGAGCGGAACCGCGCGGGTCGAGCAAAAGTCGGTGATGGTCGGGCCGTCGATGCGCTCCATCGCGATGTATGGCTGCACGCCCGCGGGCGTCGGCGCGACGCCGGCCTCGTAGATCTGGGCGATGCCGGGATGCGCGAGGCGGCCGAGCACCTCGGCCTCGTGCTCGAAACGGCGCGTCATGCTCGGGGTGGCGAGGCCGCGGCGGATGAGCTTGAGCGCGACGGTGCGTCGCGGGCGGGCCTGCTCGGCGATATACACAACCCCCATGCCGCCCTCGCCGATCTTGCCGAGGATGGTGAACTCGGCGATGCGGGTGTTGGGAACAATGGACTCGGCCTCGAGCCCAAGCACGCCGCGATGTTTGCGCAGCTCGTCGGGGTCAAGGAACGCTTTGGCGCCGGCCGCCTCGGGAACATGGCCGAGGAGCGATTGCAGTTCGGCGCGAAGGGCACCGTCGCCGGCGCAACGTTCGGCGATGAGGGTTGGCCACTGCTCGGAGGGTCGCTCGACGATCTCGGCGAACAGGGTCTCGACGAGTTGCCGGCGGTCCTGGTTCACGCGATCTGGGTCCCGCCTGCACTCTCGCCGGTCATGGCGCGGTGCAGCCAGGCACGCGCAAACGTCCATTCGGTTTTGACGGTGGCGGGAGAGAGTTCCATGGCCGCAGCGGTCTCCTCGATGGTGAGCCCGGCGAAGTATCGGAGCATGACGACCTGGGCCTTGCGTTCGTCGTACGCGGAGAGCTTGCTGAGGGCGTCGTCGAGGGCGAGGAGATCGGTGCCGTCGGCAGGTTCCTGGCCGGGATGGTCGCCGAGTTCCACGCGGTTGCGTCCGCCGCCGTGCTTCACGCGCCCGGAGTGGCGGGCACGCTCAACAAGAATGCGGCGCATGGCAAGTGCGGCAGCGCCGAAGAAATGGCCGCGGCCGTTCCACTGCGGCTCCGCGCCGCCCGCGGGAGGCGTGACGAGACGGAGGTAGGCCTCGTGCACAAGCGCGGTGGGCTGGAGAGTGAGCCCCGCGCCGCCGCCGGGTTCGCGAGCGAGGCGGGCCGCGGCGAGTTTGCGGAGTTCTTCGTAAATAAGAGGAAGGAGGCGTTCGGCCGCGCCGGAGTCGCCCTGCGCGGCGTGATTGAGGAGTTGGGTGACGTCCGAGGGGGGTCTGTCGGACATAAGGAAACTCCGTGCGACCGAAGGGGCCGCGACCGCATAGACGACGGCGGACAAGGGTATACCCGAAACGGGAATCGAGCGTAATTACGGGCTTGGCAAGGGCTTGCGCGAGCAGGGCAAAAGAAGTTCTGGCCACTCGGGGGGAGTTTGTCGCACGGTAGGGATGACAGGATGGGCTTTCTCCGACGGCTCCCGGCTTTGCCGTGACCCGCCGGGTTTGCTCGCAGAATCGCTCATCCCGGGCGTGTGGGTATGCGCTATGGGCGCGCTTGAAAGGGACGGAAGGAATCCGAGATGCACAAGCTGGCCGCCCAACGAGTTCGCGGCAACTTCGAGGATCGCAGCGCGGACATGCCTGCGATCCTTCGGGAGTTCGAGGAGCGGTTCTTCGCGCTGAACCCCGGGCTTCGGGCGCGTCTCCCGGAGCAGTTGGGGGAGCCCGAGCGCGAGTTCGCAGCGACGCTGGCGACGGTGGCGCGGAATCTGGAACGCATTGACGTGCTGGAGGAGCCGCTGATGGCGCTCGGTGCGCGGTTGACGCGGCACGGGGCATTGCCGGAGCACTACGCGCAGATGCGGGATTGTCTGATTCCCGCGCTGGCGAAATCGTCGGGTGCGGCGTGGAATCCGCAACTGGAGCGGGACTGGTTTCTGGGATTGACGATCGTGTGCGAGGGGTTGCTGAAGGGTGCGCTGCGTGCGGCGGCGGATCGGCTGGCGGCATCGCGCTCGGGAGAGTTGCATGTGCGCACGGGGTTCTGGCATCCCAGCACTCACCGGCCGTGAGCAACGACAAGCAGCTCACATCGCGGAGACTTGCTCATCCCATCGTGTGAGCGAAGAGATTGCGGCGAATATCTGGCCGGTTGACGCGCGGGCGTCGCACTGGTTCTCGGTCGCTCCTCCGCCATCTGAGCGTGTTGAGCCGACCAGCAGAAGCACACATCACAACACACCACTCAGAAGGAGCACGCAGATGCAGAAGATCATGTCCATTCGATCGGTCGCTTCGATTGCCGGGTTTGCGATGGCCGCGGGATCGGCGATGGCCCAGTGCGGCGCGCCGCAGGAGTTGATCGCGGGAGACCCCGCGGTGAACGTGTTCACGGGCTCGGCCGTGGCGATCAGCGGCAACACCGCGTTGCTCGGCGCGCCGGGTAAGAATCCCGGGGGCGAGGCGAGCGCGGGGGAGGTGTACGAGTTCTCGCCATTCAGCGGACAGTGGGGCCAGTCCAACCACTTCTTCGCCAACGACGGCCTGGCCAATGATTCGTTCGGCTCCAGCGTTGGGTTCTCCGGGAGCGCGGGACATGCGATCGTGGGCGCGCTGGGAGTTTCCTCGAATCGTGGGGCCGTGTACTTCTTCAACTACAACTCCGGGACGTTTCAGTGGGGGCAGGTGAACAAAGTCAACGATCCCGCGAATGCGGCGAACGACAAGTTCGGTTGGTCCGTGGGGATGAGCTCTGATGGTCAGTACGCCATCGCCGGCGCACCGAACATCCTGATCGGCGGGATCGCGGGCGAGGGAAGCGCGTGGGTGTATCGCTGGACGGGCGCGGGATGGTCGCAGGATGTGCAGCTTTTCCAGACGTTCGCCTCCAGCCGGCACACCAACGATGGGTACGGGTTGGCCGTGGCCATTGATGGCGGCGTCGCGGTTTGCGGTTGCCCGGGCGGCGATGCGTTCAACGCGCAGAACACCGGATACGTGGACATCTTCCGCAGGGCGGCGAACGGCACCTGGAACACCGAGCTGGAGTATTTCACGAACGATTACGCCGCGGGCGACGCGGTGGGCTCGTCCGTCGCGATCAGCGGGAACTACGTGGTGTGCGGGGCTCCGAACGCGACGATCGGCGGGCTGGCCGGGGCGGGCGCGGCGTACATTCAACACTTCAACGGAACGAACTGGCAGATCGACGGAAAGATCTGGGCGACCGACGGCGTGCCCAACGCGCACTTCGGGGCCAAGGTTGCGATCAACGGGACGCGGATCGTTGTCACGGGCACCGGCGACAACCGGGCGTGGGTCTTCAAGCGCGTCGGCCCGCTGAACTGGGTGCAGGACCAGCGGTTCACGAGCCCGGGCGCTTCGAATCAGGCCTTCGGGGCCGACGCGGCGATCAGCGGGACGAACGTGATCGTGGGCGACTGGGGCTTCAACACGCCGAACTTCTCGAACGCGGGCGCGGCGTACATCTATTCTACGGCGAGCATGGGGAGCGACTCGTGCGAAGGGGCGACGCCGGTGACGGCGGGCTCGCACTCGACCTGCACCTGGTACGCCACGGTGGACGGCATTTCGACGTGCGGCACTGGCAACCCGTCGGGGCCGGACGTCTGGTTCTCATACACCGCGCCGTGCACGGGCAACGTGACGTTCAACACGTCCGGTTCGACGTTCGACACGGTGCTTTCGGTACACTCCGGATGCTCCGGCTCTTCGATCAACACGCTGGCGTGCAACGATGATGTGTCGTTCCCGAGCAACACGACTTCGACGATCACGATGCACGTGAACGCGGGCACGGCGTACTACATCCGCGTGGCGGGGTACAACGCGACCAAGGGCGACGTGGTGCTGAACGTGGGATCGTGCCACACGTGCCCGGCGGACTTCAACCAGAATGGCACTTTGGAAGTACAGGACATCTTCGACTTCCTGGGCGCGTGGTTCGCGGGCAGCCCGTCGGCGAACTTCAACGGCGGAGCCCTGACGGTGCAGGACATCTTTGACTTCCTGGCCTCGTGGTTCGGCGGGTGCTGACCGGGCCGCACGGCAAGTGATTCTCTCGCTGCAACGACCCGCGCCGGGAAAGGCGCGGGTCGTTGTGTTTTTTCTCGCACGTGCCAGCGAGTGATGCGACGAATCAGGGTTTCCAGCCGCACTCCGGGCACGTGGCCCAAGGTGAGAGGCCCTCTCGTGAGTATCCGCAACCGGGGCACTTTCCTGCACGAAAGCACTGGGCCTCGTGCAGATCCCGAAGGTACGCTCGCAGTTTCTGCGCAAGAAAGCGGACGCCTGCCCAAAGCACCCAGAACGCAACCGCGAAAACCGTCGTGTTGATGGCGAAGCCGGGCCAGATTGGGCGCCAAGGGAGTTGAGAGAGCCCCAGCACGTTTCTGATCCATCGTGCCCGCCAAGCCCCGCCATGAGTCGTGTTCTGCTTGTCCCGTGGCAGACCCTCGCTCAGGTAGTACGAAGAGAGACTTCGCATGGGAAGCCCGAGTTCCACGTTTGATGCGTAGAATCGGAAGGGCTGAAGAAATTGCTCATCGTTTGCTGTGCTGAGCGTCCAACCAAGGCCTTCTCGGACATTTGCGAAGTTCGCGTTTGCTGGCCACCCTGACGGCACTGTGACCGGCCAAGGCGGACGGCCTCTTGTCTCCACCCCCCGATCCCTATGGATTCGCGGCAGCGCCGCAGCGAACTCCTGGTGGAAGTTTTCCTCATCCCTGTCGAACGTCCTTACGGTGCACCACGCAACCAGAACGTTCGCGGCCGCTCCAATCACAAGCCAGAGCAGCGCTTGGCGAATCGCACGCTTTGAAGGGACTCGACGCGGAAAGGCCATCGCCGCCAGTGTATCGAATGCCACCGGATCGGCGTGCCTATACTTGATCTTCAAGCCGGTGGCCTCAGCCATCGCTCTGACGCACGGATTGCGTGTAAAAGGGCGATATTCACTGGGAATCTGCTGGCAGCGCTTGGATCGCGATGATCGCGGTCGGGCGTTCCACCCCAGTACGGCCGCACTTGAACCAATCAGCTTGGTGCAGGCAAAGCCCGAAACACACTACCGGCTATGGCTGTTGCCAGGGCCGGAATCGAGCGAAGAACATGGGCAAGCTGCCCGTGGGACTTTGCCCGAAGGAGCTAGTTTTCCGCTATGGCATTCAAAGCACTCAAACTCAACGCGACGATTCTGCAGGCCCTTGTAGATGAGGGGTACGAGACGCCGACGCCGATTCAGGCGAAGGCGATTCCGCCCATTCTCGAAGGCAAGGATGTTCTCGGCTGCGCCCAGACGGGGACCGGCAAGACGGCCGCGTTCGCGCTGCCGATGATCCAGCGATTGTCGGAGATGCCGATCGATAAGTCGACACGCGGGGCGCGGCATCCTCGGGCGCTGATTCTGTCGCCGACGCGCGAGCTGGCGGCGCAGATCGGGGAGTCGTTCGCGACGTACGGACGGCACGCGGGGCTTTCGCATGCGGTGATCTACGGAGGCGTGAGCCAGTTCCATCAGGTGAAGGCGATCCACCGCGGGGTGGACATTCTGGTGGCGACGCCGGGACGGCTGATCGATTTGATGGAGCAGCGAATCGTGACGTTGAAGGACGTCAAGATCTTTGTGCTCGATGAGGCGGACCGGATGCTGGACATGGGCTTCATCCAGCCGATCCGGCGGATCGCGAGCCAGTTGCAGAAGCCGCGGCAGACGCTGCTCTTCTCGGCGACGATGCCCAAGGAGATCATGCACCTGGCCGACTCCCTGCTCACCGAGCCCGTCAAGGTTTCCGTGACGCCGGTGGCGTCGCTGGCGCCGCTGATCGAGCAGCGGCTGTTCATGGTGCCGATGCGGCAGAAGATGGCGTTGCTGGAGTACATTCTGGCGGACAAGTCCGTCGAGCGCGTGCTGGTGTTCACGAAGACCAAGCACGGGGCGGACCGGGTCTGCAAGAACCTCGGACACGATGGCGTGCCGTCGGTGGCGATCCACGGAAACAAGGCGCAGAACTACCGCACGAAGGCGCTGGACGGATTCCGGAGCGGCAAGACGCGCGTGCTTGTGGCGACGGATGTCGCGGCCCGCGGGCTGGATGTGGATGGAATCACGCATGTGATCAACTTCGATCTGCCCATGGAGCCGGAGGCGTATGTGCACCGGATCGGGCGCACGGGCCGGGCCGGGGCGAAGGGCATCGCGATTTCGTTCTGCGATGGGCACGAGCGGGACCTGCTCCGGCAGATTCAGAAGCTGACGGGCAAACAGATTCCGGTTGTGCAGACGCCGACGGACATGCCGACGAACGATCATGCGTTTGCCGGGAGCGATCGCGGAAATGACCGTGGGGATTCGCGCGATCGGGCCGGGTATCGCGGGCAGCCGCGTGGGCCGGCTCGCGAGCGATCCTCGTATGGGGATCGTCCGGCGTTTGCGCCGCGATCGCAGTCTTCATCGGGGTCTTCTGGGTATGGGTCGCGAGCGCCACAGGCGCCGCGGGCGCACAATACGGCGCATTCTTCCGCCCCCTCCGCCCCTCTCAACCCCCCAGCCCAGAAGAACTCGCCGGCTTTTTCCGCTCCTCATGCTCCGGCGGCGCGGCCGCAGCATGCGAGGCCGGCGCAGAATGGGACGCAACATTCGGGAACTTCGCACGCTCCGGCGGCGCGTTCGTCTGAATCGTCGCACACTTCTCATGCCCCGCACGCTCCCCACACCCCCAACACCTCCCACGCCCCGCACAGCGGGCAGGGAAAGAAGCCGCACCGGAAGGGGAATGGGCCGAACACCAACCAGAGCAACTCCGGGCAGGTGGAGGTTCCCAAGCGGAAGTTGTTCTCGCACAACGCACCGCGCGGGCCAAGGCGGGGCTGAGTTGGACCGATAGAACGTGAGGACAGGGCCGAGGGTGCGTTGTACCATCGGCCCTGTCTCTTTTTGGCTTGTTTGGCATCCGCGGGATTCGCTCGCGGACTCGCTCATCCCGGGCGTGTGGGCATTGAAGGAACCGACAATGAAGAATGTTCTGGTGCTTGGCGGCGGCAAGGTCGGGAAGTCGGTGGCGGAACTGCTGCTCGCGTGCGGACGAGGGGGCTATCGCGTGACGCTGGCGGACCGGGACGAGGGGAACCTGCGCGAGGCGGAGCTGAATCTGGCGCGGCTGAAGTCGCTTGTGCCGCATAAGACGGAGTTTGTCGCGAAGAAGATCGACGCGAGCGACAAGCAGGCGGTGCGGGATGCACTCAAGGGGATGGATTATGTGGTGTGCATGCTGCCCTACAACTTCGTGGCGGGGGTGGCGGAGATCGCCAACGAGATGGGCGTGCATTACTTCGATGTGACGGAGGATGTGGAGACGACGGACCAGGTGAAGGCGATTGACGCGGGGGGGAAGGCGAAGGTTGCGCTGGTGCCGCAGTGCGGACTTGCGCCGGGGTATGTGGCGATCGCGGCGTACGACATCACGCGGGACTTCACGATGCTGCACGATCTGACGCTGCGCGTCGGTGCGCTGCCGCAGTTTCCGACGAATGCGCCGAAGTACAACATCACGTGGTCCGCGGCGGGGGTTGTGAACGAGTACTGCGAGCCGTGCAACGTGATGCTGGATGGGCACCTGGTGAAGGTGCCCGCGCTGGAGGGGCTGGAGCACTTCTCGTTCGAGGCGCTGGAGTACGAGGCGTTCTACACGTCGGGCGGAGTCGGGACATTGATCGAGACGCTGACGGCGGAGAAGAAGACCTGCCCGGAAACCCGGATTGCGTACAAGACGATTCGATATCCGGGGCACCGGGACCTGATGAAGTTTCTGCTGCAGGATCTGCGGCTGAACGTGGAGAAGGTGCCGCCGAACAAGCATGGGCGGACGTTCGACCGGGCGCTGGCGATCGATCTGCTGGATCACGCGGTGGCGCGGACGCTGCAGGATGTGGTGGTGGTGTTCATCAACGCGATCGGCGTGAAGGATGGGCGGCGGGAGCAGATTAACTTCCGGCGGTCGATCCACTCGACGCAGATGTTCGGGCGGGTCTGGCCGGCGATCGAGCTGACGACGGCGGCGGGGGTGTGCGCGATGGTGGATCTGCACCGGCAGGGGAAGATCCGTCAGAAGGGGCTCGTGCGGCAGGAGGAGTGCTCGCTGGCGACGTTCAACCAGACGCTGTTTGGATTGGCGTATGAGAGTCCGGAGAAGGTTGAGGCGGCGGCGCTGGCGAAGTAGCAGGGATCAGACCAAACGCACTTAGACTACGGGCGGAAATCCCAGGATTCGCTCGCCCCCCCAACAGACTCGCTCATCCCGGGCGTGTGTTCTTTGTGCGATTGGGATCAGACGAAGAGGCCGACGATGATGTTGCCGATGCCGGTCAGGGCGGCTCCGGCGATGAGGCCGGCGGAGATGGGCTCGTGGGTTTGCACAAGCAGGCGGTTGGCGAAGCTCAGGGGATTGCCTTTGAACAGCTTGCCCATGGACCAGAAGAAGAGCGAGCCGAGGAACATCCAGAGCGTGGAATCCGGGGGGAGAACGAAGCCGAGGGCGAAGGCGACGGGGGAGATGGGGCTTTTGTTCCTGCTGAGCACGCGCCAGACTTCGAGCGCGACGCCGAGGACCGCGCCGATGGCCATGGCGGTAAGGGCGGAGGGGTGGATGATGGCGGTCAGGCCGGCGTCGGAGGTGAGTCCGTTGATGAACTCGCTGATGCCCTTCCACTGGAGGGCGGCGGTGAAGGAGAACTCGCCGCGGACGAGGGTGTGCTGCATGTCCAGCCCGGCGGGCGCACTGCGGACGAAGAGAAGATAGAAGAGGGGCGTGGAGGCGATGGCTCCGGCGAAGATGCCGATGAGATGGCCCATGACCTGATGGCGGGGCTTGCCGCCGAGCATGTAGCCGGGCTTGATGTCCATGAGGAGGTTCGAGGCGTTGGAGGCGACCTCGGTGGTCATGCAGGCGGTCATGAGATTGGTCGGGGGGTGGCTGGGATTCATGACACCGAAGGTGAACTGCGTGATCTTGGAGAGCGAGCCGGTGGGGGTGATGCTGGTGAGCGCGGTGGCGTTGGCGGCGATGAGGGTGAGGAGAATGATGAGGGGGATGGCGAGCGCGCCGTAGATGATCTTCACGCCGAACCAGTCGTGGGCCATCCAGACGCCGATCGCGCCGAAGATGGGGATGCCGACCCAACTGATCCAGAGGGGGACTTCGATGTCCTTGAGCACGTCGGGGCCGGTTTTTTTCTTGCCGAAGAGGCCGCTGAACGCGGAAATGATGACCTGGGGCTTGGCGAAGAGGGCGGCAATGCTGGCGCAGACGAGCATGGCGACGCCGGGCCAGAGGTTCCAGGCCGTGAGCACGTCGCGATAGGAGAAGTCCGACGCGGCGGAGAGCACGACGCCCTTCTTCATGACCCAGCCGTGCGAGACGGCGTATGGGGCGCAGAAGGCCCATGCGAAAACCATGCCGAGGAACATGTTGAGCGAGTAGCGGATGTTCATCAGGCCGCCTGCGCCGAACATGGCGAGGTCGAGCGTGGGCGAGAGGCCGACCTTGCGAATGTCCACCCCCATGATGGTGGGAAGCGGGGCGGCGTTGCGGGCGACGAGCTGGTAGTAGCCGTGGTCGAGATTCTCTGCGAGCCAGACGACGGTTTTGAGGCCGAGGATCTTGGCCTGGAGGAGCGTCTGGTAGGCCTCGCCGCCAAGGAACTTGAGGAAACTGGCGATGAGCGCGGCGGCGACGAGGGCCTTGGCCTTGAAGAGGCCGACTTTGGCGTCGGAGGAATAGAGGGTGTCGAGGACTACGCCGCAGGCCGCGCCTTCGGGGAAGGGGGCCTGTTCCTCGTTGATGAAGCGTCGCTTCATGGGAAAGGCGACAAGGATGCCGAGGATGCTGAGAACGACGTTGAACCACATCATCTGATACCAGGGCATCCGGGCGTTGGTGACCATCATGTACGCGGCCATGCCGGAGATGAGGGGGCCGGTCATGTATCCGGCGGCGGTGGCGACGCTCTGCGAGGCGTTGTTCTCAAGGATGGTGAAGTCCTTGGCGATGCCGATGCCCGAGAGGGCCTTGAACATGGCGAAGGCGAGGATGACGCTGGTGAGGCCGACGCCGAGGGTCCAGCCAGTCTTTGCGCCGATGTAGAGATTGGTGGCCGAGAGAATGCCGCCGAGGAGGAAGCCGGTGATGGCCGAGCGGATGGTGAGCTGGGCCATGTTCCCGCGGAAGACGTTGGTGAGCCACCAGCGGTCTTTTTCCTCGCGGGTCCAGGTGCGGATTTGCTCTTCGGTCAACTGCTTGATGGCCATGGGCCAAGCATAACCGAAGAGCCGCAGGCGGAGGCGTTTCTTAGCCGAAGATGCCGATGGCGGTGGCGGCCATGGCGACGATGGCCTTCATAAGGGACTCCCCGGCGATGAGGCCGGAGGCGAGGGCGATGGAGAAGCGATCGCTGCTCTTGGGGGAGGCCTTTTCCCAAATCCAGCCGATGAGCGCGCCGAGGAAGAAGGAAAGGGCGTTGCCGAAGGGAATGACCCAGGAGAGGCCAAGGCCCATGGCGGAGGGGAGATAGCCGCGATACTTGGCGGGGACGAGCCGCTCAATGATGGGGATGACCATGCCGACGAACGCGCCGATGCAGATTGCGTAGACGGCCGAGGTCGGAAGATGCTTGAGGCCATCGGTGAGGAGGCGGGCGACGGCGACCCACTGCTGCGTGGCGGGAAGGGGGTACTTCTCCAGTGCGGCCTTATTGGGGACCATGAGATACCAGACGGGGACGATGGCCACGGTGCCGAAGAAGACGCCAATGAACTGGGCGAGGAACTGCTTGCGCGGATTTGCGCCGAGGAGGTAGCCGCTCTTGAGGTCGGTGAGAAGGTCGGCGGAGGAAGAGGCGCTGTTGGCGGCGACGCCCGCGGCGGTGAGGTTCGGAATGACCTTGCCCGGATGGATGACGGCGAAGGTGAGCTGCATGACCTTGCCCATGGCGCCGATGGGCGTGGTATCGGTTTCGCCGGTGGCGCGGCAGGCGACGAGGGCGAGGAAGAAGGCCATACCGACGGCGAGGAGACCGGCCCACCAGGCGATGTCGAAGGCGATGACCTGCACGAAGACCAGGGCGAGCGTGATCGGTATGAGGCCGATGACCATCCAACTGGTGGGGACTTCGATGGCGTCGAGCGCATCTTTACCGACCTTGCGCTCGCCCATGAGCCCGGTGAATGCGCGGACGATGGTCTTCCAGCCGAGGGCAAGGGACGTGAGGGAGGCAAAGACCATGACGGCCGTGCCACCCCAGAGCGACCATGTCGTAAACTTGAGGGTCGTTCCGAAGAACTGATTGGGCTTCTTGGGATCGTCCGCGCCGCGGCGCGGGTCGGCGGCGACGACCTGCCTGTTGATGGGCGGATTGCCGGCGTTGATGTTGAGCTCGATGTTCTGGTTGTATTCGCGATCGCGGGTGCGGGCGTCGTAGACCCAGGCCTCGCCCTGCCTGCTCCACCCGCTGTCGGGAGAGTGCTGCTGATCCATGGTCACGAGCGCGGGCGCGATGACGAAATAGAGGAGGCACGAGCCGGCAAACATACTGATGCAGACGCGGAGCCGCGTGATGACGCCCGCCGCCAGGAGAAGAACGCTTGGCTCCCAGTTGAACCCCGAAGCGGCCTTGCCGGAGAAGAATATGAACGAACTGGGTGTGGTGGCGTCGGGCGGGATCGGGAACGAATCTGGGAGCCGGACGTGCACCTTCTGGAAGAACTTATCCACGAACTCGAGCGCACCTTCGCCGGTGTTCAGGAATCCGACAAGGAGGCCTAGGAGCAGGCCCACGATGAGGGCATAGGCCTTGTCCATGGCGGCCTTGGACTGGCTGTAGAGAGAGCGGAGGGTTTCGGCCGCGGCGACGCCGGAGGGGAAGCGGAGCTGCTCGTGGTTGATCATCTGCCGCTTCATGGGAACGGCGAGGAAGCAGCCGAGGGCGGCGGTGGCGAGGGTGAATCCGCCGACGGCCCACCAGGGGCTGACGTTCCAGGTGGCGATATCGGCGGCGGTTTTGCCGTCTGGAACGACTTCGAGAATCACGAGCGCGCCGAACATGGTGGCGATGGTCGCGCCGGTGGATGCACCCGCGGCGGAGGCCGTGGACTGCATGCAGTTATTTTCGAGGAGGGACATCTTGGACTGGCGGAACCAGAGGAGGATGGCCGCGCCGAGGATGAAGAAGGTGACGAGGGCGGCGAGAGCGGTGGCGACGAGGGTGGCGGTCGATCCGGGCCAGAACTTCAGGGCGATGGTGCCGAGTGCGGGATAGACCACCCACCATGTCAGCGTGACGCCGACAGCCGCGATGAACGCGGCGAGTACTCGTCCGAAGATGGTTCCGGCGATCAGGGAGATGCCGGACCAGATGACGAAGGACATGACGCAGGCGGTGATGGCGACGCCGAAGGACCAGCCGATGGAGAGGGTGGTGTACAGGTTGCTGGCGGCCATGAGCATGCCGAGGATGCCGCCCATGATGACGGCGCGCAGGGTGAGCTGCGGCATTTTGTCGCCGGCGTAGATGTACTTGAACCAGTGGGCGTCTTTTTGCTCGGGCGTGGCATCGAGGGGAAGCTCGGGGATTGTCTCGCCGGTTGGGGAGATGGGCGTGGGCGAGGTGGTCGGGTTGTAGGAATGCAATGGTCCGGCCATGGATGGGTCCTCGGGTGCTCGAATCTTGTGCGGAGAGTAAAGGAAGGAGGCGGTTCGAGCAACTGCGAAGTGGATGTTCGGGGTTTTACCCGACAATCGACCGAACGGAAGTGGGTGCTGCAGGGATTGTTGGGGTGCGGGATCCGGCGCTGCATGTTCATCGAGCTTGCTCGACACGGGGATTCAAACCACGCACTTTCTCAAGGGGAGACGCATGCGCCCGACACACAACGATCTTGCTCCCGAGACCGGCGCGGCCGCTTGCAGCGCGATGGGGGAACTGTGCCTCGATGCGATCGATCTGTTCACGCAGATGGAGTGCGTCCCCGCATGTGGGTGCGGGCCTGTTTGAGAAATGAGAAGGTCGTGCAAGCGCCGCGTGAAGTGCGGCGTTTTTCTTTGCGCTGCGCACGGTGAATACCGGACGGCGTGTGAAGCACATTCGATCCACACACAAACGCAGCGCAAGCTTGATCGTTGTCGCGGCCCAATCGAGGCCGCGCGCGGCTACTTTCCGCACTCAGGAAAATCGGAGGCGAAGCAGGATGTCTCGCCTCATCACCTCGAAGTGTGGGAGCACCAACGAATGCGCAATGAGCAACGGACGCGGAACGGGTTTACGCTTATCGAACTGCTGGTGGTGATCGCGATCATCGCCTTGCTGGTGGGGATTCTGCTGCCGAGTTTGGCGGCGGCGCGGGAATCGGCGAGGACCGTGAAGTGCGCGGCGGGGGCGCGGAGCACGGCCCAGGGCGTGTACACCTACAACGCGACGAATCGGGAGGTCTACCCGGCGCACTACCTGTACGCGAACTCCGCCAATGGGGTGGACTGGGACATCAACGATCAGGACGAGAGCAATCCCGCGGCCTCGAACGGGTACATTCACTGGTCGTCGTCGCTCTTTGATTCGGGGACCTCGACGAGCGTGAGCACGGATGCGTTCACGTGCCCGTCGATCAGCACCAGGGGCGGCGCGCCGCGAGCAAATCCCGGGGCGAACCCGATCGACTGGGAGCCGGGGCAGGCGAACGACTCGGGCTCCACAACGCCGAGCGATATTCCGACGGATCGACAGGCGCCCCGGATGGCGTTTGCCGGGAACGGGGCGATTTTTCCCCGCAACAAGTTCAGCCCGAGCATCACTTCGGCGCGGAAGAACAAGTTCGTGAAGGATTCGGAGATCCAACTTCCGTCGTCGACGATTCTGACGACAGAGTATTTCTTCAACGGGAACTGGGATGCGCTGACGGCCCCTGGTGCATCGTCTTCGTCGGTGGTGAAGAGCCACCGGCCCATCACGCCGTTCGAGGGGCTGACGGGGACTGATGTGTACTCGGAGCCGAATGTCGGAGGGGTTTCCGCGCGGTTCCGCTATCCGAACGCGGCGGACATTCTTCCGACGGCGCAGGTAGGCCTGGGCGCCATCAACGGGACGAACGGGACGATTCTCAACGCGGTGGGGCGGACCCACAAGGGCGTGCGGGATAAGAACGGGGGCGCGGCAAACTTCGGATATTGCGACGGGCACGTCGAGCTCATGACAGTTCTGGACACGATCAAGAAGCGTCGCTGGGGAGATCGGTTCTACTCCCTGACGGGCATTGCGACAGGCGTGCAGCCATAACACCTCATTGCTCCGGTGGCCCGGGAGACCGGGCGCTGGGGTTTGTCGGCGACTGAAATACGCGGGATTGGCAGGAGACCGGAGCTTGGGCCACGTGTCGTTGCGTGGCTTGGGGTTTCGGCCGCGCGATCGGTCTGCCCGGGTTTTTCGTCGGATGCGTTCACTCGAAAAAGGAGTCCAAGCATGAAGAAGAGCATTTCACCGTGGATCGTGTTGGCCGCGGCGGGCGCGGCGATGGCGGCCTCGTCTGTCGCCAGTGCGCAGCAACTGATCAATGTGTCGGGGTCGTCGCTGCTGGGGAGCTTTGTCAGAGGCGGGGCGTCGACGAACGACTTTATCGGCGTGTCGGCACAGACGCCCGCGCTGGGGACGCAGTTGGCGTCGGGCACGGGCGCGTGGAGCGTGAACTATCGGGTTTCGGGCTCGATCAACGGGTTCGACGAGCTGTTGACGTTCGGGTATCCGAACTTCACGACGGCGGCGGACGATCGGACGGTCGGGAACATCACGCCGCTGAACTCCCTGCAGCTCACCGACGAGTGGTTCAACCGGGTTCAGTACATCACGAGCGGCGTGACGAGCGGGATCTACAACGGGTTGAATGCCGGCGGGCAGCCGAAGCGGGCGAACACGAACGGCGCTGACCGGAGCGTGGTGGATGCTCCGACGGGCGGCGTGACCTTGGATGCGGCGTTTCTGGATGTACCGGCGATCTGGGGCGTGAAGCAGCCGGGCGCGGCAGATCCACTTCTGAGGCCGGTGCAGCCGGGATATGGACAGAACGCGCGGTTGTCCGCGGGACTGGATGGCTCCGCGACGGGTTCGGCGGCGGGAGGCGGCCTCTCGAACGCGCTGATCACGCTGGGAACGCGGAATCTGGCGAGCGATCCGAATCGCGGCGTGACGCCGTATGACAACAACACGGTGTTCGAGATTCCCCTGACACTGGCCCCGATTGCACCGGTGACGAATCCCGGCACAGGGATCCGGCAGATGAAGATGACGGAGCTGCAGTGGCTGTTCACGACGGGACGGGCGAAGACGGGGGAGAACTTTGTTGTGTGCACCCGAGATGTGGGATCCGGAACACGAAACGGATTCATGAACGCGATCGGGATCGATCCGTCGTTCGGCGTTGGTGACAATGTCGGGTTGCAGTCCAACTCGGGCAACCAGAATCTGCTGGGCCCCCACTTCTATCCGACGAACAAGGGCGCGACGAGCGGAATGCTGAACACGCTGCGCAATCACCGTCTGGCGATCGGGTATGCCGGGGCCGAGACGGGTGCGTCCGGCTCGGCACCGAGCAGCTGGCTGACGGGCAACGCGCTGGAGATCGTGGATACGCAGAACGATGTGTTCGGGAACACGACCACCTACACGCGTCCCACGCTGGCGAACATCCTGAGCAACACGTCGACGGGCTGGGTGATCAACGGACAGGCCGTGCTGGCGACGATCGGCGACTCGCTGGCCGAGCCGGTGGGCGTGAACACGGCGACGGTGCCGAATGCCGGCGGCGACGCCAACGGCAATCCGGCGATGGTGAACAAGTCCGCGGCGCGGTACGCCAACAACATCTACCGGAGCATCGTGGCCTTCAACGCCGTGACGCCGCCCCTGGCAACGGTGGCCTCGCCCGGCGAGTTCCTGGCGACGAACTTCATCCTGCAGGCGGCGGTGCAGAACCTCGCACCGGTGGGGAACTCGATCGATCGCAGCACCAACCCCAACTTCAACACGAACGCGTACAACTTCACGGTGGCGAACAACACGATCTTCACGAACAGCCGGTACACGGCGTTCAACACTTCGACGGTCGGGTTTGCTCCGACGCGTGAGACGGGCGTGGTGTATTCCGACGGGGTCGTGAACGGCGTGAACTACATCGATCAGGCCGGGAACGTGGTTTCGTACGCCTCGGCTCTGAGCGCACGCAACAAGGTCGCGTTTGACTTCAACGGTGACGGCGTGCGTTCGCTCGCGGACGCTTCGGACATTGTCCAGGCGTATCGCTCCCGCAACGGCGGGGCTGCGTGGACGGCTCCGGACGGCATCTATGGCGCCGGTGCGGGCAACAACGCGGTGATCGAGATCCTGGGCGATGCGGATGGGAACGGGTCGTTCACATCGGCGGACATCCGCTACTGGGCCGATGGGCTGGCGGTGAACGGCGCGGGCAATGTCGATCGCAAGCAGGGCTTCATCGCCGTGGACAACGCTTCGCTTGCGGCGGGCGGCGCGTTGAACTTCTTCGGCACGACGCTGGCCAACTCCAGCGCGGCGTACACGGCGGGCGCCTCCCGGGCGGATGTGATCGGGTCGTCGGGCAATGTGGCCCGCGGATGGGCCCCGGTTGGCGCCGATGGGCGCGTCGATGCGAATGACATCGACTACGTGTACAAGCAGATCCGGGCGGTTGGGATCGCCAACCCTTGGACGAGCACTCTGAGCGCGGATTGGTCGATCATCGCACAGGCGGAGAAGATCGACCTGACGGCCGACATCAACGGCGACCTGAAGGTGGACAAGCATGATGTTGAGGAGATCCTGACGATCCTCGGCACGTGCATGGGTGATGTGAATCTGGACGGCGTTATCAATCAGGCCGACCGGGACATCATCATGGCGCACTTTGGGCAGACGAACGTCGGTTGGGCCGGCGGCGATCTGAACGGGGATGGCATTGTGGACGCGCAGGATTTGCACCTGTCCTGCCCGGCGGACTTCAACTGCGATGGGGTCATCGCGGTCAATGACATTTTCGACTTCCTGGCCGCGTGGTTCTCCGGGAGCCACAAGGCCGACATCAATGGTGGCGGATTGGGCGTCAACGACATCTTTGATTTCCTGTCCGCGTGGTTTGCGGGCGGGTGCTGATCCTGAACAACTCGATTGGCCATTCGTACCGAGCAACCCCACGGAAGTGGGGTTGTTTGTTTTTGGGCCTCAGTCCCTTAGGCGAAGCGGCTTGCGAATACTAACTTGATGGCAATTCGTTCACTCATGGCAGCCCTTGGGGCTGGATTGCGTTTATGAATGGGTAGGACATGGGCTTTCCCTGAGCCCATTGACCTCTTGGCCGCTGTGGGCATGTTGCGCGACATTCGTTGGCGTAGCACCTTGTTTGTGTGGACGTTGCGGCAAGGTTTTAGATCTCTAGTGTTTCGTGCGTGGAGCGCACCATGAATCCAACGATGCCAACGGGTCAGCGTGCCACTCCCAAGGTCCGCACGCCGACGGACAATCTTCCCAAGCAGACCGAGGGGCCTGGGCCGCAGGTGGTGGTGCAGGAACAGGAGGGGGCGTCCCTGCGCGTGCTGCTGGTGGAGGACAACGCGAAACTTGTGGACACGATGTCGCGCGGGCTGCGTGAGCGCGGGTACACGGTGGATGCGGCCCTCACCGCGGCGGATGGGGAGGCGATGGCGGGGCGGCATAAGTACGACCTGCTGATCCTGGATTTGATGCTGCCGGATCGGGATGGGCTGGAAGTGTGCAAGGGATTGCGGCGGTCGGGGTTGCGGGCGCCGATTCTGATTCTGAGCGCACTTTCCGCGACGAAGGACAAGGTCACGGGGCTGGATGCGGGGGCGGACGATTATCTCTCCAAGCCATTTGAGTTTGAGGAGCTGCTGTCGCGGCTGCGGGCGTTGCAGCGCCGGGGTTCGGCCTCGGAGTCGACAACGCTGCACTATGCGGACATCGATCTGGACCTGACAAAGCGCGTGGCGAAGCGGGCGGGGCAGACGATCCAGCTGACGAACAAGGAGTTTGCGCTGCTGGAGTTCTTCATGCGCCGGCCGGGGACGACACTTTCGCGGGCCCAGATCGGCGAGCATGTGTGGGACTTGAACTTCGATCCGAGCTCGAACGTGATCGACGTGTATGTGTCGATGCTGCGCCGGAAGATCGACCGGGGGTTTGCCTCGGCGCGGATTCATACGGTGGTGGGAACTGGGTACGTGTTTGGAGATCGGCCGGCGGGGTGAGGGGAAGAGGGGTAAGGTCGAGTTTCAAGTTTCGGGGGGACGGTGTGTGGGTGCGGGGGTGATGGGCCGCGCCGCGGGGTTGGCGGGGTGGGGTTGAGCGGCGCGGTACGATGGTGGCGTGGTTCCCTTTCGGCAGACACTTCGGTTTCGGCTGACGCTGGCGTTCCTTGCCTGGACGGCGGGGATTCAGCTTGTGATTGCGCTGGTGTTCGTGCTGGGGCGCGAGCTGCTGGTGGTGAGCAGCTTTGATCGTGCGCTGTCGGAGATCGGGGTCCGACTGCGGCGCGGGCTGGAGGCGGATCCATCTTGGCCGCCCGCGCTTGAGCAGGCGTCGTTCGAACTGCAGGCCGAGCCGAACGCGCCGCTGCTGCCGATCGTGCTGCGGGCACGCTCGTCGATCTCGGGTTCGACCGTGGCGGGGAAAACGATCTCGCGATGGCCGGACCGCGACCCGCCGCTGGACCTGTCCCCCCCACTCTCGCCGGACGGGGAGCTTCCCCGGCTGGTGTTCGCGACGGTGCGCGTGCAGGCGCAGTCGGACGAGAGCGACACGATCGTGCCGGTGCGGTTCCGGTGCGCCGCGATGATGATCCACACGGTGGAGGGTGCGGACTACCGGCTGGAGTTCGGATCGTCGCTGGAGCTTTCGGACCGGACGACGTCGGTGATCACGCGGATGATGATCGCGGGGCTGAGCGTGGGAATCATCGGTGCGGCAACGGCGGGGTGGATCGTGGCGGGGCGTGCCGCGCGGCGGATCGAGAAGGTAACGAGCGAGGTGGAGACGGTCTCGCCGACGCGGCTGGATGAGCCGCACGAACTGCCGACCGGGGAGGATGAGATCGGGCGGATGGGTCAGGCGGTGAACGCGATGCTGCACCGGTTGGCGAGCGCGTTCCGCGGGCAGGAGCACTTCATCTCGAACGTGTCGCACGAGTTGAAGACGCCGATCGCGTCGATGCTGGCCGAGGCGCAGGTGCTTCGGGCGACGAAGGCGGATCCGGAGGCGCTGCTGGCGTTCGCGGGGAGCGTGGAGGAGGAGACGCGCCGGCTTGGCGCGCTGGTGGAGACCTTCCTGGCGATGGCGCGATTCGAGGAAGGGAGGGCCGGCCGCCCGGACACGCTGATTTCGATCAACGACACGGCGGTGGACTCGCTGCGCCACAACGACCTTTTCGCGCGGCAGCGGTCCGTGATCGTGAAGCTGCATCTGGCCGATCCCGGGGAGGCGGGACGGGAGCCGATGGTGCGCGGCGACGCCCACCTGCTGCGCGTTGCGGTGGACAACCTGATGCGGAATGCGATCGGGGCGTCTCGACCGGGGGACCCGATCGAGATCGCGGTGGGGATTGTGGATGGGACGGTGCTCGTGCGCGTGTCTGATCGGGGGCCGGGGGTGCCGCCGGGGTTTGTGGACCGGATGTTCGACCGTTTCTCGCAGAGCCCGGATCGTCGCGTCGGGCAGCGCGGAACGGGGCTGGGGCTGAACATCGCCAAGTCGATCGTGGACCTGCACGGGGGAAAGATCGAAGTGGCCAATGCGCCCGATTCCGGAGCGATTTTCACGCTGCGGCTGCCGCTCGCGAAGAGGGCAGATGAGCCCTCGGCGGTGATTCTGCTGCCGCCGGAGCACGAGACGAGAAGGGCTTGATACGAATCCGAAATTGAAATCGTGCGTGCATCCGCGGGATTCGCTCGCGGACTCGCTCATCCCGGGCGTGTGAATACAACAGGATTCGTATGAACGCAGGATCGCGGGAGGGCTTGCGCCCATGCGCATCGAACGGGTCGAACGTCATCGCTCATCCGGGGCGCGGGAGATCGTCGTGGATGCGTCCGAACTCGAAGGCGCGGATCGTGAAGTGAACGGCGGCGGCGGTGAGGGCGAGCGCCACAACGCCGATGGTGATGCCGCCGAGCGTCCGAACGAGGGGAGCCAGACCGGCGGCGTGCGAGCGCAGACGCCAGACGGCAAAGAGCAGGAGCAGGAGGAAGCCCGCACAGACCAGACCTCGCCACAATGAGGCGAGGGCTTGGCGCGGACTGCGGGAGAGGACGATCCAGGCGGCGCCGAGGGCGACGAGACCTGCGGCCGCCAATCGGAGCGTCATGAAGAGCGTGATGGGGAGTTCGACCATGCCGCCCTTGCCGTAGACGTGGAGGATTGGGCCGCGGATGGGGTTGGCGAGATAGGTGCTGAGATCGCCGAGGACCGATCCGGCGGCGACGGCACCGACGATGCAGAGGAGCCCGAGAGCCGGGCCATCGCTAAAGCGGCCCATGGCGATGAGCAGGCCGAAGGCCGCAGCGACGAGAATGACGAGCTCGAATCCGAGCATGTACCAGAGCGGCGCGGCGGCGAGGAGAGCCGCGGCGACCCCCGCGATGGCGCTGAGTGCGATCAAGGCGTTGACAGCACCAACGAAGAGGCCGATGGGTTGCTTGATGCTGAGTTGGCTCAAGATCGGGAATTCCCTTGGGATGGCAAAGTTGAGAGAGCCACAGGTATCGGCACCCAGGGAGGGGTGTGGCCACATGAGACGAGGGCTTTGGTCTCTACGGGCCACTGGGTGCGGGGGTTTTTTCATCTTGGCACGTACCCCCCACACCTCCCCACAACAAGGGTATTTACCGTCAGATTTTCCCAGAGTCTCAGAGTTGGAGCAAAGCGGGAGGCGAGTTGGGTCGATGGCGTTGGGAGGGAAGGGAGAGAGGTCGAACGGCTATTCCAGACACACACCGCACAAGTCCGATTTATACGGACTGTGCACCAGATGGGAGCACGCGATGCAAGCCATTCACGAAACGTCCAGCCGCGAGCCAGTGATGATCGCCAAAGCCAAGTTCCAGAAGATGATCGCGGGCTGGGCGTCGGACGTGCTTGCACTTCGGCGTCGCGGGTGGGATAGGCCGTGTTTGCGGACGGGATTGGGCGGAGGAAGCGCGGCGCCGGTGCGTCGGGCGGGGCGGTTGTCGGGACGGCGCCGGGCCGCGTAAAGCGGCCGAGGCGGGAGCAGGAACATGAGCGGCATTTCGTCGAGTACCGGGCTGATCAGCGGGATCAACACCAGCGCGATCATTGACCAGTTGATCGCGATCGAAACGAGGCCGAAGACGCTGATCCAGCAGCACGTGGCGCAGCTGCAGACGCAGCAGGCGTCGTACCTGGCGCTGAACAGTTCGCTGAACGCGCTGAAGACGGCGGCTCAGAAGCTGCGGCTGAATCGGCTGTTCGATGCGTCGAAGGCGACGTCGACGAACGCTGATGTGCTTTCGGGCGCGGCGAGCGCGGGGACACCCGCGGGCAACTACAGCTTTATCGTTGACCGGCTGGTGAGCACGCACCAACTGCTGTCGCGCGGCGTGACGGATCGGAACGTCTCCGGGGTCGGGCTGACGCAACTGACGATCGAATCGAATCAGGCGCGGCTGGACTCGGACACGCAGTTGTCCTCGCTGAACGGCGGGGCGGGTGTGGCTCGCGGCAAGGTGGTGGTGACGAATCGGGCGGGCGTGGCGACGACGATCGATCTTTCGCGGACGGGGAACATTTCCGAGGTTGTGGACGCGTTCAACGCGAGCACGACGACGCAGGTGTCGGCGGCCGTGAGCGGGGGCCGATTGGTGCTGACGGACACATCCGGCGGCGGCGGCTCGCTGTCGGTGGCCAGCGCCGCGGGGTATACGACCGCGGCGAGTCTGGGGATCGAGCAGAGCGTGGCGGGAAGCTCGCTGACGGGCTCGCTGATCTCATACCTTGGAGACAACACGACGGTGCAGTCGCTCAACGACGGCAACGGCATCCGGCTGTCGGGCGCCGGCGGCACGGCGAGCTTCGACTTTGACATCACCGCAAAGGACGGATCGCTCTTCCACATCGACATTGGCACGATCTACGACTCGACGGGAACAGTTACGTCAACGCCGGTGACGACTATCGGGCAGCTCAAGGCGCGGATCGCTTCGCAGACGGGGGGCAAGGTCACGCTCGCGACTTCGACGGACGGATCGGGGCTGAAACTCCAGGACTCGAGCGGGGGCGCGGGCAGTCTGGTGGTGCATGACCTGAGCGGGAGTGCGGCGGACCTTGGGTTCGTCGACACGCTGGGAGGCACCACGACGGTTGCCCGCAGTAGCATTGACAGCAGGTCGCTGCTGGCCGCGCTGGGGAGCCGGCTTTCTTCAACGCTCAACGGCGGGCATGGCCTGGCGTCCACGGACCTGTCGATCTCGGCGCACAATGGCGGGGTGTACAACATCACGCTGAACTCGTCGGGCTCGGTGAGCGACCTGCTGAAGTCGATTAGCGATGGAACCGGAGGGCGTGTTACGGCGTCGGTCGCGAGTGACGGAACATCGCTGGTGTTTGCCGATCACACGTCGGGCGTGGCGAAGCTGGTGATCGGGGGCGGCGCGGCGGCGCAGCTCGGCGTGGACACCGGGGCGAGCGGCACGGACGCCTCGACGGTTTCGGGAACACGGCTGAACCGGGCGTATGTCTCGCTGAGCACAACGCTGGCGAGCTTGAACGGTGGGCGCGGCGTGGGCTCGGGAACATTCCGGATCCAGGGCGCGGACGGGAACACAAAGGATGTGACGATCGGCGACTCGGTGCGCACGGTCGGGGCTCTGCTGGATCAGATCAACGGGGGCACAAGCATCGGGGTGCGGGCGCGGATCAACGATGCGGGCAATGGCGTGATCGTGGAAAAGGACCCGGCGTTTGTCGGGGCCGACCAGCGGATCAGCATTACGGATACGAACGGCGTGGTGGCACAGTCGTTGAATCTGGCGGGAAGCGCGGCGGCGGTGGGCGCCACGAACTACATCGACGGGTCTTTCCGCGTTTCGGTGGGGGTGGCGAGCACGGACACTCTGGACCAGGTGATTACCAAGATCAACTCGGCACACGCCGGCGTGTCGGCGTCGGTGGTGACGGACGGATCGAGCGCCTCGCCGTTCCGGCTGAAGCTGACTTCAAACTTTGCGGGCGACTCCGGACAGTTCCAGGTGTCCAGCACGGGAGCGGATCTGGGGCTGTCGCTGGTGGCGCGCGGGTCGGATTCCCGGGTGTTCTACGGATCGGACGATCCGGCACGAGCGATTCTGGTGTCGCGCAACTCGAACTCGGTCGACGGCGTGGTGGAAGGGCTGCACGTTGATCTGCATACGACGAGCGCGACGCCGGTGTCGCTGACAGTGTCGCAGGACACGGATTCCACGGTGACGGCCATCCAGGACTTTGTGACGGCGTTCAATGCGCTGTCGTCCAAGATTTCCGATCTGACAAGCTACGACGCGACGACGCAGAAACGCGGCACGCTGCTCGGCGATTCCACGACGCTTTCGCTCCGCAACGAGCTGAACAACGTGCTGGAAGGAACGCCGCTGGGCGTGGGCGGGCGGTACAGCCACCTGTCGCAGGTGGGGCTGGCCATTTCCCGGGACAACACGATTTCGATCGACTCGGACAAGCTGCGGGCGGCGATCCAGACCGATCCGACGGCGGTGAAAGACCTTTTCAGCGCCTTCGAGCAGCAGCCGATCCCGCAGTACACCACGATTCAGGGCGTGACGGGGGTTCAGGTGCTGAACACCGACACTCAGGGCGCGTACACAAAGCTCGGCGTGCTGGAGCGGATCGCCAGCCTGGCGGACAAGTATGTGAACGTCTCCGACGGCGTGCTGACCAATCGCGGGAAGAACCTGGACTCGTCGATCGCGGCGGACAACGCCAGAATCGCGGACTACGACGATCGATTGGCGGCCAAGCGGACGCTGCTGGAGTCGCAGTTTGCCGCGATGGAGGCGACGTTGGCGCAGTTGCAGGGGCAGAGCTCGGCGCTGGCAGGCCTTAAGACTACGGCGTAAATCGGGCCGCGTGCGGTTATCGGACGCTGTATTCCGGCGTGAAGGCGGACACTGTTTCAAGCAGGGTTCTTCTCGGACCGATGTGTTGATTCGCCCATGAATACCGACACCGCCACCGCGTACCTCAAGACCACTGTGCTGACGGCCAAGCCGGAGCAGCTTCGGCTCATGCTGCTGGAGGGGGCCGTGAAGTTTGCCCGGCAGGGGCGTGAGGGACTCGCGACCAACGCGCATGAGCAGGCGTACAACGGGCTGAGCCGGTCGCGGGACATTGTTGTTGAACTCATGACCTCCATCCGCGGCGACACGGACGCTTCGTTGCGCGATCGCGTGCGGGGGTTGTACGCGTTTATTTTTAAACTGCTGGTGGATGCCTCGTTCGAGCGGGATGTGGCGAAGGTGGATGACGCCGTTCGGCTGCTGGAGTACGAGGTGGAGACCTGGAAGATGGCTATGGAGAAGGCCGCACAGGAACGTGGGAGCATGCCTGCGACGGCCCGTGCCCCGGCACCGGCTAAGGCGGCGTCGGGATCGCGGCCTGCGCTGAGCATTCAGGGCTGAGAAGCCGGGCCCAGCATTCTGGGCTCAGCAAGCGCCAGCGAAGGGTTTGCCAAATCATGAATCTGCACGTATGCCCGGGGGATTCCCGGCGTAAACTGCTCGCTTTCCAGGAGCAGTTGTGGCGCACGCTGAGACCATTTCTCCCGCCAGTCCCATCCGAGTTGAGGCGTGGCACAGCGCGCCGCCGGGGGAGTTTCTTGCCGATGGCGCGCCGCTGATTGCGACCACGGAGGTAGCGGCCTGCCCGGTCTGTGCCTGCGAGCGATTCGCGGATCATGCGGTGGGGTTTGATTATGAACTGAGAACGTGCCGCAATCCGTGGAGGTTTGTGCGCTGCGAGGCGTGCGGGCATGTCTGGCTGAATCCGCGGCCGGCGATCGGGACGCTCTCGACGATCTATCCCCCCCACTACTACGCGTATCACTACACAGAGAAGGTGAGCCCGCTGGCGCTGAAGGCGAAGAACTGGCTGGACTCGCGGAAGTTCGCGGGGCTGGTACGGGCGCTGGGGCGGAAACCGGAATCGTTCGTGGATGTGGGGTGCGGGGATGGGCGGTATTTGGGGTTCGCCGCGCGGGCGGGCGTGCCGAAGAACCGGGATTATGGGTTGGAGCTGGAGCAGAAGGTCGTCGATCGGCTGAACGCGCAGGGGTATGTGGGGTTGTGCGAGCGCGTGGAGGATTGCAAATCGATCCGGCAGGGGTCGATCGATCTGGCGACGATGTTCCACGTGATCGAGCACGTGGATGATCCGAAGGCGGTGGTGCAGGGTGTGGCGGACTGGCTGGCGCCCGGGGGCGTGTTCGCGGTGGAAACGCCGAATATTGATTCGATGGATGCGCGGCTCTTCAGGAAGACGTTTTGGGGCGGGTACCACATTCCTCGACACTGGAACATGTTCTCGCCGCCGACGCTTTCGCGGCTGCTGACGGACGCGGGGTTGGAGGTGATCGATACGCGGTACCAGACGGGGCACTCGTTCTGGATGTACTCGATGCACCATTGGATGCGGTATGGGAGTGGGAGAACGGCCGCGGGATTCGGCCCGAGGCGGCCTCATCCCGGGCGTGTGAGACTGTCGCGGATGTTTGACCCCTTCGGCGGGTGGCCAGCTCTGCCGGGGCTGATGGCGTTCACGGCGTTTGACAAGACGCGGGCTCTGCTAGGGGGAAAGACTTCTTCGATGCTGATGTTGGCGCGGAAGCCGGGTTGAGGGGGAAGAAGGCACGAGGCATCAGGCACTGGGCACCAGGGAAATCTCCATGAGCACCGACTCTCATCGACTGCAATCCGAGGCATCCGACCCGCGCCTGCGGTGTCCGAAGGATGGGACGCTGATGGAGAAGCAGGTGGTGGGCGGTGGGCCGAGCGCCGAGGGCGTCACGATCGACCGGTGCGCCAAGTGCGGGGCCCTCTGGCTTGATGCGCATGAGATGGAGGCGATCTTTGCGATGGGGGCGGCGAGCCAGGTGGACCTTGGGCCGTTCGGGAAGGACAAGCCGAACGGACCGATTGCGCCGCTGCACTGCCCGCGGGATCACACGTTGCTGGTGGAGGTCGCGGACAAGAAGCAGATGCACGTGCTGATCATGCTGTGTACGGACTGCGGCGGGAAGCTGCTGGATGCGGGGGAGCTGATGGACCTGAGCGAGTTTACGATGATGGAGCGGTTGCGGGCGGCGCTGCGGTTGGGGTGACATGCTTCGCAGTTCTGCGGAGATTGCGTTGCAACTCGTCTGAAAATATGGTGGGCCATGGACATTTCTCCCGGAACACACGTTTGCCATCAGTTGATTACGCAGTTGGCGATGCTCGATGAGTATCCACCTGGCATGCAGTGCATTGCCAACGATCGAAGGATTCCTCGAACCGCGTTCTTTCCCGGCGGATTTGGGATATGGAACCCCGACGGGGGCTTCCCCGCATTGCCCTCGCGCCCCGTGGTGATCGTTGGCCACAACTGGGGAACGCCGAGCGATCATGATGAAGCGTTTGCGGAGGGCATTGAGTACTCAGATGACTGGACAGAATCGAAGAGACGAATCCGCAGTACATGGTGGAATCTGTTGCCAATCCTGCGTGGTGCCGGCATCACGCCCGATCGATGCTTCTTCACGAATGCGTATATGGGACTGAAAGATGATGGCGGCGGAAATGTGGGCGACCTTGCATCGGCACCCCTCTTTGAGCAGCGTTGTCGCGAGTTTCTGGGCTTCCAACTTCTGACTCTGAAGCCGGGCATTGTGCTCGCCCTTGGAAAACCCGCGATCAGGATGCTCGGCCAGCTCGTGCCTGCCCTAACTTGCTGGATTGGGCCGCGTGGTGGAGAACGAACACTTCCGGACATTCGTCGTCGGAATCATGCGCTCGTGCAAGACGCTTCGATTCATGCAGACTCAGCCGTATTTGTTGCCGTCGCAACTGCACACACGTGTGATTCGAGAAACCTGTCAGCGGCCTGCGCAGACGAGATTCTGCTTCTTGCTCGTGCCATGTCCATCGCTTACCCCGAAGCACGACAAGTGATCCAAGATTGATCCCGTCGCGCGACGAGGAACAACATGCCACGGGCTTAGCCCGATTGGTCAGCCCAAAACCGTTGCGACCCTGTCGGCCACCACAAACTCCGCCTCGGTCTTCTCGCGGATGGACTCGACGTTCTCGCCGGGGGCGAGTTCCGTCAATCGGAACTTCTTCGCGGACTCATCGAACTCGAACACGGCGAGGTCGGTGATGAGCATGTTCACGCACTTCTGGCCCGTCAGGGGGAGGTTGCAGGACTTGACGAACTTGAAGCCGCCGTCTTTGGCGTTGTGTTCCATGACGACGACGACTTTTTTGACGCCGGCGACGAGGTCCATTGCGCCGCCCATGCCCTTGACCATTTTGCCGGGGATCATCCAGTTGGCGATGTCGCCGTTCTGGGAGACCTGCATGGCGCCGAGGATGCACATGTCGATGTGGCCGCCGCGGATCATGGCGAAAGAGTCGGCGGAGGAGAAATAGCTCGCGCCTTTGCGAGCGGTGATGGTCTGCTTACCCGCGTTGATAAGGTCGGCGTCAACTTCGGCGTCCTTGGGGAAGGGGCCGATGCCCAGGAGGCCGTTCTCGGATTGCAGCCAGACATCCATGCCGGGGGGGATGTAGTTGGCGACGAGCGTGGGCATGCCGATGCCGAGGTTAACGATGTAGCCGTCGCGCAGTTCTTTGGAAGCGCGGATGGCGAGTTGGTCGCGGGTGAGGGGCATGGGTGGAGGGTAGAGGGGATGTCAGATGTCAGATGTCAGATGTGGGATGTGGGATGTGGGATGTGGGATGTGGGAGGCACGGTACAATCAGGCAATGGCCCGGAGTTCAATCCACACTGCCTGTTTGCTGATGCTCGGTGCGTGCCTGGCGGGGACGGCGCGGCAGCCGGGGGGGGAGTTGAGCGCGCCGGATATTCGGGCGTTTCGGCCTTCGGCGAATGGGTTTGCGTTTGTGAATCACTTCACGGGGTCGCCGATTCCGTTTTCGCTTGGGGGGTTGGAGAACAGGATCGGAACGCCTTCGGCGTTCGGGCTCTGCGGCGGGATGTCGTTCGCGGCGGCGGACATGTATCTGGCCGGTCGCGCGCCGCCGGTGCGTAGTACGTCGCCGAGCAAGCAGGATGACGGCGCGCTGTTCGACTACATCCAGCGGCGGCAGATGGCGACGTTCGGGCCGGGGATGGGGCTGGCGGGGCGGTTCGGGCGATGGATGTCGCTGCCGGATTTGGGGCCGCTGGGGACGCGGACGATGACGATCGGGGAGTTGGACGGCGTCCGGGCGGGGCTGGGCGCGGGAAGGCCGATCGTGCTGGGGCTGGTCTTCAATCACCACGCGGCGAACAAGGAAGCGAGCGGACCGGCGGGAGTGCCATGGGAGAACCACCAGGTGCTGGCGTATGACGTGGCGACACCGGTGGCGCAAGAGTCGGGGACGATTTCGATCCGGATTTATGACCCGAACTATCCGAAGCAGAATGATGTTGTTCTTCGCTGTCGGCCGCGGATTGCGGGGATGATGATGGTTGGGCCGTGGGGCGGGGTGCAGGCGCCGCTGATGGGCGTGGAGTGCGAGCGGGCGGTGGGAACGCGGCGGGGAACGCCGGTGCGCGGGGTGTTTGTGATGCCGTATTCGGGGGCGACGGTGCCGCAGAAACTGGAGTAGGTGGGCAAGGTCATGCGCGACGGTGAGCAGGCCCATTGACGCAGGCCACGCCATGTGCGTCCGATTCGAGAGGAATCTACAGGAGTGCGCGCAGAGCGCACGCGTGCGTTCAACGCCATTGAGCAAAGCCCATGATCAACACGGCAATCAGGGCAATTACAAGGATCGCGACAAGGTACACGATCGCTACGAGCAGACCAACGAGTATCGCTCGGCGCAGACTGCGCTTGCTCGGCTCCTTGACCGCGTAGTAGACCGCGATCGCGCCGCCGGCCCAGAGGCAGAACAACATCGCGGCGAACACGTCGTAGAAAGCACGCCTCAGGAAGAAGGCGGGGAACGCGGCGAAGATCGCCACGCCAGGGGAGATCCACAGGGCCAGGCGCGCGTTGTGGCTGCGAGCCAGGCCCTTGGCGGTGGCCCTGGCGAATGCGTTCCTGGCAAGGGAGCCGCCGCACTCGGGGCAGCGCAACGTGCCGCTTGGGAGACCGTCCAATGCATATTCACAGTGCGGACACGCGCGGGCAGCGGGTGCCGGATTCGAGGGAAGTGGCGCGGGTGCTAAGGCCATGGGTCGAGCGCGAGCCGCTTGGCTACCGCGGCAGCGCTCCCCAGCGTTTCTTCAAGAAGCGGTAGTCGGCGTTGCCGGTTGCGTCGGCTGAGAAGACCTGATCGCGGCTCATGCGGAGAGTGCGTGGATCTTCCCAGCGGTGCAGAAGGGCGTGTCCGTCGGCGAAACCGATGGTGCCCTCGTTGCCGTGCCAGACAGTGAGCGTATCGATCCAGCGTTCCTGGGTCATGTACATGACCCAGGAGTCGATGTTCAGGCCGCGGGGATCGGATTCTTCGAGGAAGGCGAAGTTGTCCGCGGGTCGCCAGAGATCGCCCATGCGTTTGGCCGGGGGTTTCCAGACGACTGTTTGGGACTCATAGACGGGGTCACCGTTGAGGTAGTTCGGGATCGAGTATGTGACGTAGGCGAGGGCCGCGCCGGAGTTCCATCGCACGGTGTTGCGGGTGTCGGAGGGGCAGTGGTACGCGCCCTGGTCCGGGGCGTACTGGAAGAGCCGGCCGCGCTTGCAGGCGTCGATCTGGGCGGAGACATTCGTCGCTGCGACGAGGGCGGGCTGGGTCATGATGACGCCCGCGGCATCGCGCGGGTAGTCCTGCCAACTGGAATCGAACTGGTCGAAGTTGGTGTAGGAGTGGACAAGGACCTCGCGGAAGTCGTTGGCGTAGAGCGTGTAGGCAAGGGCGAGGGACTTCTGGTTGGCCAGGCAAACGGTGACGCGGGCGGCGTTTCGCGCGCCGCGCAGCGCGGGGAGGAGCATGGAGACCAGCACGGCAATGATGGCGACGACCACGAGCAGCTCGATCAGCGTGAATGCGGAAATGGTCGTTTGGCGAGGTATGAATCGCATGGTGGCTGCGTCCGGGGGCGGCGGCATGATCCGGCGACTGGCCGAATCTACCACAAACTGGCAGGACTTGCGGCATTGCCGTGTTCGGAAGCAGTTGCGTTCTGCCCAGATATACCGACCGGTCTCCGTACATGCGGCGTGTGAAACCTTTCAACTTCTCCAGCTCATCGCGTGAGCGGGGTCATTGGCTCGTTTTGCCGCGGTCATGAGGTATGGTGTGAGCGAGGAACCACTATGCGCCCATTTCATGCTTTCCTGGTTGGATTCTCGGCACTGGCGGCCGGAGCGCTGGCATCATCGGCGGGGGCGCAGATGTCGGCCGCGCGGGCGTGGGATGAGCAGATGCTGGCGGCGATCCGGATCGACAAGCCGCGTCCACCGATCCATGCCCGGAACCTGTACCACGTTTCCGCGGCGATGTACGACGCGTGGGCGGCGTACGACGCACACGCGGATCAGGTCTTGCATCACGAGCGGGCGACGGCGGTGGATGTGGAGGCGGCGCGGGCGGAGACCATTTCGTATGCGGCGTACCGGCTGCTGCGCTGGCGGAACGCGCACTCGGCCGGTGCGGCGGCCACCACGGCCGCATTGGACAGCGCGTTTGCGGCGATGGGATACGACCTCAACAACGTGTCGACAACTGGCAATACACCCGCCGCGCTGGGCAACCGGATCTACGAGACCATCAAGGCGTTCGGGCTGAACGACGGATCGAATGAGGTGAACGACTACGCCTACAACAACGGCTACGCGCCCGTGAACGATCCGCTCATTTTCAAGTTCCCGGGCGCGGTGATGAACAATCCCAACCGCTGGCAGCCCCTGGCCTTCGACTATCTGGTGCTTCAGAATGGGATCGTCGTGGGCGCATCCATTCAGTCGTTCATCGGGCCGCATTGGGCCAGTGTGACGCCGTTCTCTCTGACCCGCACCGATGCGTCGCAGCCCTACTTTGATCCGGGTCCGCCGCCGCAGACGTCGGATACGCAGTTCAAGTCCGAGTTTGCGAGCGTGATCCTGGCTTCGGGAGAGCTCGATCCGAACGACGGAGCCACGGTGGACATCTCTCCCGGCGCATCGCACAACAACGAGGTAGGCACGAACAGCGGCACGGGGTACGCAGTGAACCCCGTGACGGGGCTGCCATATCCGCCGAACGTTGTGAAGCGCGGCGACTATGCGCGCGTGCTGGCGGAGTTCTTCGCCGATGGTCCGAGTTCGGAGACGCCCCCGGGGCACTGGAATGTGATCGCCAACAAAGTCTCGGATGATCCGCTCGCCGTTTTTCGGATCGGCGGCACGGGCCCGGTGGTGAACCGCCTCGAATGGGATGTGAAGACGTATCTTGCCGTCAACGGCGCAGCCCATGACGCCGCGGTTTCCTGCTGGGGGATCAAGGGCAAGTACGATTCGGTCCGTCCGATTTCGGCCATTCGTCGCACCTGCGGCATGGGGCAATGCTCCGACCCCGCGCAGCCGTCGTACAACCCAGAGGGCATGATTCTGGTGCCTGGGCTCATTGAGGTCATTACGGCCGCGTCATCCGCGCCCGGAGAACGCCATGAGGCGCTCGGGACGTTTATCGGCGAGGTTGCGATCCGCGCGTGGGTTGGACAACCGCCCAATCCGCCGAGCCCCCCGACGCAGGCGTACGGCGTCGGCTGGATCCGCGCGGCGACCTGGATGCCTTATCAGAAAAACACGTTCGTGACTCCGCCGTTTGCGGGCTATACCAGCGGGCACAGCACGTACAGCCGGGCCGCAGCGGAGGCGCTCGCGGGCATTACAGGAAGCCCGTATTTCCCAGGAGGATTGGGCACGTACGACTTCCCGGCAAACGCGTTTCTGAAGTTTGAGATCGGGCCATCGCAGAACATGCAACTGCAATGGGCGACGTACTACGACGCCGCGGATGATGCGGGCATTTCGCGCATCTACGGGGGTATTCACATTTCGTCGGACGATCTCACGGGAAGGCGGAATGGGGAGGTTGTCGGGAAGCTTGTGTGGGCCAAGTCGCAGAAGTACTTCCAGGGGCGGATCACGTGCCCGGCGGACTTCGATGGCTCGGGCTCGCTGAGCGTCGGCGACATTCTGTCGTTTATCGCCGCGTGGTTCAACGCGACGGCCACCGGGCCGGTCGGAAGCGTTGCGGACTTCAACGAGGATGGTGCCGTGAATGTTCAGGACATCTTCGCGTTCCTCAACTCGTGGTTCGTCGGCTGTCAGTGAGTTGATGGCATAGGCAACTGGGCATGATTGGGACGGATGACCGCCGCTTTGGGGGGCTTTGCTTTACGCCGCGCACAGCGCAGCAAGCGCGATGTCTTTACGGCTGGGGAGAAACATCGAATACCCAGCAACTCTGGCCCGCTCGGCTGACCACCCTCAACTTGGCGGGGGCATGGGTCGATAGCCGAGGCGAGTCCTGATATCGAAAGACACGTATGCCCCAGAGCGCGGAACAACTCGTTGTTCGTCAGCATGAGCGCTTCCATTGCAGGTTGCCCTTGCAGCTGCGTGTCGCGCCGGAGATGGCGGAGCAGATCGTTCTGGCGCGAGCGGTGTGCGATGGGTCGGGCTCGATCGAGGCGTTTATCACAGATGCATCGCGCGGCGGGCTGGGGATTGAATCGGCGGTATTTCTGCCGCGGGGATGCCGCCTGCGTGTGCGCTTGAAGGATGGGGGTCCGTCGGACACGATCGCGCACGAACTGGTGGTGCGGGTGCAGCGGGTATCAATGCTGGACCGCAAACCGACATATTATCTGGGCGTTTCATTCTTCTCGAAGGGCATGGAGCACGACGCGGCTGTTGCCGCGATGCTGGACGCGGCGAGGAGAGGCCAGCAGGTCGACGACGCTCCGGCCAAGACACTGAACACACCCTCGACTGTTCCCACTCCGCCGCACGCTGCGCCGGGCAAGGGGGGCAGCTGAATGATCGGCCATGACGACTTTGTACTCGCCGCCCTGGTGGAGGAGGGCCTTGTCACGCGCGAGGGCGTTGAGCAGGCACGCCGGCACGCGGTGGAGAGCGATCGGTCGCCCTCCGAGGCGCTGAGCGCACTGGACATTGTTGATGCGCGTACGATCGCGCTGGTTCGGGCCCAGGTGGCCGAATATCCGTTCGTCGATCCCGCGCAGTTCGACGTGAACTTCGGCAACACGAAGCTGTTGGCGCGATCGACGGCGGAAACAATGTGCGCGTTCCCGCTGTTTTTGGTGGGCGACATCGCGACGGTGGGGATGGCGAATCCGCTGGATCTCAAGGCGGTCGACCAGTTGCGGTCCATGCTCAAGGTGGACATTGAGCCGGTGCTGGTCGAGGCCGGCGCACTGCACAATCTGATCGAGCGGGCATACGCCTTGACCGCCGGGCCGCGCGAGGCCGTGACCCAGGTGCCCGACGCGGCCTCGGACGAGGCGCTGACGACCGGCAAGGAGCCGATCGTCGCGGCCGTGAATCAGATTATCGCGCAGGGGATCGATCTGGGCGCGAGCGACATCCACATCGGGCCCGACGAGCGAGAGCTGCATCTGCGCTACCGCATCGACGGGACGCTGCAGCCCTTCAAGGGGCCGCCGATCGACATGCATACGGGGCTGGTACAGCGGTTGAAGGTGATGGCGGACCTGGATCTGACGCAGACGCGCCGGCCGCAGGACGGCAAACTCCGGTACGTTCACAACAACCGAACGGTGGACATCCGGCTTTCGCTGATTCCGACGGTGAGCGGAGAGAACGTGGTGATGCGCGTGCTGGCGACGGCGGCGGGCATTCGCGGATTCGCGGAGCTGGGCTTCCCGGCGGATCAGACAGCGTTCTTCCACGACGTGATCGAATCGCCGTACGGGATGATTCTGGTGACCGGCCCGACGGGCTCGGGCAAGACCACGACGCTGTACACCGCGCTGAAGATGCTGAACACGCCGGACCGGAACATCATGACGATCGAGGATCCGGTGGAGATCCGGATGCCGCTGATGCGTCAGGTGCAGACGAACAGCGAGATCGGGATGACGTTCGCGAGCGCATTGCGCTCGATCCTGCGTCAGGACCCGGACGTGGTGTTCGTGGGCGAGATCCGCGACGACGAGACGGCGCGCATCAGCGTGCAGGCGGCATTGACGGGCCACCTGGTGCTTTCGAGCTTGCATACGAACGACGCTGCGGGCTCGATCCCGCGATTGCGGGACCTGGGCGTACCGCCGTTTGCAGTGAATGCCGCGATGCTGTGCGTGATCGCGCAGCGGCTGGTGAAGCGGGTTTGCGCCGAGTGCGCCAAGTCGCACACGCCGGATAGAGTGCTGCTGGAGAAGTTCGGCCTGAAACCGACGGATGGCCGATTCGTGCGCGGGGCCGGGTGCATCAAGTGCGGCAACCAGGGCGTGCGCGGGCGTGTGGGCATCTACGAGTTGCTGAAGCTGACGCCGACGGTGCGGAGACTGGTTGAGAAGCTCGCGTCGGCCGCCGAAATCCGGCGCGGGGCGGTGGCCGACGGCATGAAAGAGATGTGGTACGACGGGCTGGAGAAGGCCAAGATGGGCCTGACCACCCTGGAGGACATCGGGCGCGTGGTGGCTGTGCAGGCCACCGAGGATGACGTCGAGCCGAGCTCGGCGCCGGCGACACCCGGGGCATCCGCAGCGTTGAAGGTGGCCGCATGAGCGCTCTCAACTTCGAATACACCGCGGCGGATCGCGCCGGCGTCAAGCGCCGGGGCATGGCGACGGCGACGAACAAGGCAGAGGCGTACCGCAAGATCGCGGGGCTGGGGCTGACGCCGCTCTCGATCCGGCCGGTGGGGACAAAGCTTTCGTCGCGATTCGGCTCGTCACGCATCAAGACCAGGGACCTTTCGAACTTCACGTATCAGCTCGGGGTGTTGGTGTCGGCGCGGATTCCGATCTCGGAGGGGTTGGTCAATATCGCGCAGCAGGAAAAGGACGTGAAGTTCAAGGCGCTGGTGATGGACCTTGCCAAGCGTATTCAGGCGGGCGAGCAGCTCGCGGCAGCGATGGAAGCGCACCAGGACGCGCTGGGCGAGGTGTACGTCGAAACGATCCGGGCCGCAGAAAAATCCGGCAACCTGCCGAAAGTGCTGGATCACCTGACGGACATGCTGGAGAAGGGGCAGGAGCAGACGCGGATGGTGCGCGGCGCGATGATGTACCCGCTGTGCGTGGTCTCGGTGCTTGGGCTGGCGGTGCTGTTCATGTGCGGCTTTGTGGTTCCCAAGTTCGCGAAGATGTTCCAGTCGAAACAACTCAAGCTGCCGATCTTCACGGAAATCCTGATGGGCTTCGGCAACTCGCTGCAGGGCTACTGGTGGGCGTACATCATCGGGATCGCCGGCGCTGTGTTCGGAATTCGGATGATGTGGGTTCGGCCGAACGGGCGCGCGATGATCGACCGCTTCGCGCACCGGATCCCGTATGTGAACACGATCCTGATCGGGTCGACGATCTCGCGGTTTACGCGGATTTTCGCGCTGAGCTTGCAGTCCGGACTGGGCTTGATTGATTCGCTGGAGCTGGCGGGCAAGGCCGCGGGGCGCCCGTTGCTGGCCAAGGACGTGCAGAAGATGGTGTCGCAGGTGCGTTCGGGAGGTCGGCTGATGGAAGTGCTGGTGGCATGCAAGTACCTGACGCCGTTCACGAAGCGGATGTTGATCGCGGGTGAGCAGTCCGCGGAGATCCCGAAGATGTGCACGGTGGTCTCGAAGCATTACGACCGGGAGACGAGCCACCTGACCAAGAATCTTTCCACGGTTATCGAACCCGTGCTGATCGTGGCGATCGCGGGCGTGGTGCTGCTGATCGCCCTGGCCATCTTCATGCCCATGTGGGACATGGCCAAACTGGTGGGATGACAAAGACAAATGCTCGCACCGATGTTAAGTGCGAGAGTACCCGGACCGATGGATTCATACACGGGCCCAGTGCGGGCCTCGCCGCTCGCAAACTCAGGAGACAAGACATGTTCGCCCCCGCCATCCGCAAGTCTCGCGCGTTCACGCTGGTTGAGTTGATCGTGATCATCGTTGTGCTGGCGATCCTCTCGGGTGTTGCCATTCCCAAGTACATCGATTACACGGCCAACGCGAAGTCCTCGGCGTGCAAGGCCACGCTGGGCGCCGTCCGCACGGCCATCTCGAACTTCTACGCCAACTCCGCCCTCACAGGCACGGCGACATACCCCACGCTTGTGCAGATGCAGACCCTCGGCGGCGTGATGCAGGAAACCCTTCCGACCAATCCGTACCAGAACTCGAACGTCATCGCGGCGGCCACTTGGGCGGCCACCCCCCCCACCAGCGGCGTGAACGGCTGGAACTACGATGCGACCGCCGGGCGCTTCTGGGCCAACTCGACGAGCGTTGGCGAAAACCTCTGGTAATGCAGACGGCCGCGATTTGAACGCTTCGGCCTCGTACACATGAACTCCTGCGGCCGCGCCCGACACATCGGGCGCGGCCGTTTGCTGTATCGCCCCCGAGCGAAGCCCGAGCAGGGCCGCTTCAGTGATACGGCGGCTCGCCCGATGATGCAGGACAATTTTGGGCCCACGATCGGCCTGCCAATCGGCTGTTCCGCGGAGATTGAAGATGTCCACACTTGCAATGCGCAGGCCCGGGCGCGCATTCACTCTTATAGAAATGGTCGTGCTGGTGTGCATCCTCGGGGTGCTCGCCGGCGTGGCGATTCCTGTGTACATCGACTACACCACCAATGCCAAGGCCGCGGCGGCAAAGGGAACTTTGGGTGCTGTGCGTTCGGCGATCTCGACTTTCTATCTGAACTCGGCGATGAACGGGACGGCGGCGTACCCGACACTGGTGCAGTTGCAAACGTTGGACACGGTGCTGCATGAGGCGCTGCCCGTGAATCCGTACAACAACTCCAAGGTGATCGCCGCGGCGACTTGGGCGGCGACGCCGCCGACCAGCGGCAACAACGGCTGGAACTACGACGCGGCGTCGGGGCGCATCTGGCTGAACTCAAATACTGGGGGGTTGGGGGAGAACTTCTGGTAGTGCCGGGACTTGTCGCCCCAGTTCGGGTGTCGTTTGCTTCAGACGGTGGCTCCTGGACCCGATGATATCCGGACATGCCTCCGGCCAAATGGCTGGCCCGCACCCACAATGTCCCACCGGAGCCCCAAGATGTTCTCCACAACCACTCACAGCCGGCGCAGCGGGTTTACGCTCGTCGAGCTGATCGTGATTATCGTCGTGCTTGCGATTCTCTCGGGAGTCGCGATTCCCAAGTACATTGATTACACGGCCAACGCGAAGTCTTCGGTGACGAAGGGCACGCTGGGTGCGGCACGAACGGCGATCTCGCTGTACTACGTGAACTCCGCGTTGACGGGAACGGCGACGTTTCCGACGCTGGTGCAGATGCAAACGCTGGGAACGGTGATGCGTGAGCCGCTCCCGAACAATCCGTACAACAGCTCGAACGTGATCGCCGCGGCCACCTGGGCCGCGACACCGCCGACCAGCGGCGTGAACGGGTGGAACTACGACGCGGCGTCGGGTCGCTTCTGGACCAACTCCACGACTGTGGGCGAGAATCTCTGGTAGTTTCCGATCGACGCCACCGAGACCGCACCATGGCCGGAACCGAACATCGCCGACACGTTCTGCGCGCCGGTGTGCGCGCCGGCTTTTCGCTCATTGAGCTGATTACGGTCATTGTGATCATGGGCATCGTGAGCGCGGTGGCGGTTGGTTCGATGGGCCGCAGCCGGCAGAACAGGCAGCGGGCCGCGGCACACACCATGGTCGTCAACATCGCCTATGCCCGCGAGCGGGCGCTGGCGACGGGTCACCCCACGTGGGTATACATCTACACGAACACGGAGACGTTTTCGCTGTACGAAACGGTGGGCGGCGTGCTGGTGACGATGACGGATCCGGCTACGAACAAGCAGTTGACGACTGTGCTAGGGGCAAGCTCGGACAACGCGCAGTTTGCCGAAGTCGGCGTATTGTCGGTGAACGGCGCCACGTCCGCGTCGGCGATTATTTTCGGATTCGACTGGCAAGGGCGGCTGACCGATTCTGGGGGCGCGCTGGTCTCATCCGATTGGACGATCACGGTGACCCAGTCCGGCCAGACGACCATCACGGTGACGGTGTATGCCGAGACCGGGCTTGCCACGGTTACTGCGTGGTAATGCCGCGTGGTTATCCGGCCGATGGAGAGCGTGCCATGTCTCTCCCAAGAACAACAACCCAACTGGGCATGCGGACCCGCCATCGGCGGGCCTTCTCGCTCATTGAGGCCATCACCGCGCTGGTGGTGCTTTCGATCGCCATGCCGGCGATGCTCTGGTCCATCCGCGACTCGGTTCGGCGACGGGCCGATCCGGTCCTGCTCTCGCGGGCCCGGTGGCTCGCGGCGGAAAGGCTCGAGGACTGCATCGCCGACGGCCACTCCCCCACGCGCGGGTATTCGTACCTGGCGACGGGCAACTACCCGGACGAGACGCCCGTGACCGGGTTCACGGGAATGAACCGCTCGGTCGCGATCGCGGAGACGGCTCCGAAGTTCGTGGCCGGGACAGGATGGAAGACTATTACCGTGACCGTGACCTACACCGATGGGCAGGGCGTCTCTCGGTCGCTGGCCCTCTCGACGGTGGTGACGAGCTACACCCCATGACCCGCGCAACGATCAATGGCAGTGCACACGCTGGGAGCGCCCATCGGCGGAGAGGGGGGGGCTCACGCCGCGCATTCACGCTGGTGGAGGTGATCACGACGCTCGTGGTGATGTCGCTGATCTCGGGGGCCGCGTCGCGCATTCTGTTCCAGGCGTTCTCCGCGTTGAACGACGCTTCCACTCGGTGTGACATGCACGATCAGGTGGGCTCGGCGATGGAGCGCGTGACATCGGAGCTGCACACGATCGCGATCAAGGCCGCGTCCAGCCCTGCGACGCCGGACATCACGGCCTGTACGGCGACATCGATCTCGTTCAACAACACGACCACCACACGCACGATCTCGCTCACGGGGAGCACGCTGCTGGTCTCGGGAAGCGCGAAGTCCAACTCCATTATTGCCACGAACGTTTCCGCGTTCACGATCCAGACCTACGACGGGAGCAACACGGCGCTTGCCGCCTCGCCATCGGCCGCGCAGATCGCGACGATCCGACGGATCCAGATCACCATCACAGCGACGACCAACGGCGTGTCGGACACACTCCGGACGAAGGTCTACGTTCGCTGCATGTCCTTGGGCTCCGGGTCGAGTTGACCACATGCGGCGAAGATGCCGCTCTCCGAATCTCCATGGTGCACACCCGCGGCCATCCCCGCTTGCAACCCTCCGGTCCAGCCCGGCGCGGCTCCATTCTGGTCGCGATTGTCATGGCGCTCGTGGTGCTGCAGGTGGTAGTGGTCGGGGTGGTTCTGATGGGGGCTCGGGAGCAGAGTCTCACGACGCTGCGGCTGGAGGCCTCCAAGGCCCAATACGCGGCGGAGGCGGGGATGAACATGGCTTTGCGCGAGCTGTACGACAGCGCCGACGAGGATGGAGATGGGGGCATTGGCTCGATTTCGGACGATGGGAACTCCGGCAACGATCCGACGGTGAACGGGGCTTCGATCGTCGTGACGGTGTCGGTTTCGGGAACGACCACAACCTTGACCTCGACGGCGCGAACGAGCAACACCAAGCGGTCGATCGTCGTGACGCTCAACTGATCGGCCGGCCGCGGCTGGCCGGCTTCAGGGAGGCGAGACTTGCTGCCAAGTCTGCATGGTCGGTTTGGCCTTGGCGAGGGCGGCGATCTCGGCCGCGGTCAGGCATCGGTTGTAGAAGCGAACATCATCCACGCTTCCGTCGGTCACGTCGGTTGCGCCCATGCGTCCGCCAAGATAGACAGGGCGTGTGTCCGTGGTGATCGGTGCGGCCCGGGCCGCCGGGGTCATATCGAGCACGCCATTCACGTACACACGGACCGTGGCGCCGTCCCATGTTCCGGCGATGTGGTACCACTTGTTCAGGGCCAAGGTGGTGTTGCCGCGAATGCCGTACAGGTCGTAGTCGTCGAGACAGAGCGTGGCCACGCCTCCGGAAACTTCGAGTTGCCAGTTGCAAGGATTCGCGTCGCCTTTTCGGAGAATGGGGCTGGCCCAGTTGCCATCGGGATTCCAACTATTTCCCTTGATCCATCCAGCGATGGTGAGAGCGTTGGTCACCCGGAATGCGACGTGGTCCGGGATGGTGACGTAGTCGCTTGCTCCGTTCAACTGCAGACCACCGGCGATCTTCCCTGCGGTCCAAGTCGGTCCGCTGAGCGTGCCGTTGTGGGCCCCGATCCAGTCGACCGCGGTCGTTCCTGCCGCGTCGTCGAGCTTCCAGTGGGCGACGGGGAGAAGCGCCCACTCAATCGATCGCTGCATGAGTGTCAGACCATCGGTGGTGAGCGAGTTTGGGTCGTAGCCGGTGTTTCCGAAGGGGAGAAAGACGCGTTTGCCTGCGGCGGTTCCGCTGGGAGTAAGCGTGTCTGCCCGGTCGAAGACCGCGAGCACGTCGTTGCTGGTAGCGACCTGCCGGGCGAGAGCGGTGTAGCCGCCGAGGGCGCCGGAAAGGTACCGAATCGGCTGACTGGACGAGAAGATCGCTCGGTTGCCCATTGCGAACGTGCTTGTGATGTAGTGGCTTGTGTTGGTGATATTGATCTGATTGCTGCTGAAGGTGGTCATTGAAGCGGAGAAACCGAGTTCGTCTGAAAGTGCGGCCTCTTCATTCACCACCGGAATGGTCGCGTTCGTGAGTTTGGTTCCGACATCGGAGGAGGTCACGGTCTCGGAGATATACGCCGCGCTGGAGACGAGAGCCGCGGCGTCGTAGGTTGCCTGCGATGCCGTGGCCGTGATCGGGTTGACGGTGTATCCCCAGGCCGTCATCAGGGTTTTCTTGGCCGTTTCCTCGACCGTCAGACTCGCGGAGTTCACGACGATGAACATGATGGTGCCGGTGCCAGCGAGCGATGTCGAGCAGAGAATCAACGGGAGGGTCATGGCCAGCCCGAGACGGGTTGCACACGGGAGTCTTGGGATATTCATGAGACGCTCACTCCGTTCGACTTCAGGACGTGGATATGCGGCCGGGCCGCGCCGCCCTGCGGCTTGACGCAACCCGCATTGAACCCAACCTCATCGACGTGCTGCCTCGGGCTATTGAAGCGCGGGGGTGTTCCCGGCCTCGAAGAAGACGCCGCGGCACACGGAAGCGGTGTGATGGCATAGGGCCCCTGTACGGTGCGGGGCGGGGGGGCCGAGGAGCGAGGGGCGGCAAGTTCCGGATAACCCCTAGCACCCCGCAAGTCGGTGCTCGGGCCGGTCGATAGGGCACGAGCGGCGAGCATGAGCGAACCGCCGGCCCCACACCCGCAGACGAGAGGCACACGTGTCCATTCAACGAGTTATCGTCGAACTCTCACCCTCGCGCGTCGAGGTAACATCGCTGCGCGGTGCGGCCATCGGGGATTGGCGCTGCGAACGCGTGGATCGCTCCGAATGGCCGGTGCCGTACACAACCGCCCTGCCGGACTGCGTAAACACGATCACCAAACTGCTGACGGAGATGGGGATTGTCAAGGCGACGGCCACGGTGGTGTACGCCGCGACCGGATCGGTTACGGGGCTGACTTCCTGTGCGGCTTCGATCAATGCCGGGGGCGCGGAGCAGGCCTCTCTGCTGGCGCTTGCGAATGTGGCGGACTTTCCGATCGAGGATTGTCCATCCGACACGTGCACGCTGTTTGTGGACAAGGCGACCAAGGCCGTGGGCGATGCCCCGGCAATCGCGGCGCAGCGGCACATCCTGGCGTGCGCGGAAGCAGAGCAACGGGCGCTTGCGATCTGCGAGGCGCTGACGGGCGCGGGACTGATTGTCGATCGGATGATTCCCGCGGACGCGGTGGCCGCGGCGGATGCAATTCGCCTTGCGACGACCGCACGGTCGCTGGATGAGATCTGCGCGGTGGTGTGGATCGGGGAACATTCGACGAATCTGGCGGTGGGTTCTCCCGGCCGCCTGATGTTTGCACGAACGACGTCAACGGGAACCGAAGCGCTGGCGGAAGTGCTCTGCCGACCGCTACGAGCGCGCGATCCCGAAGCTCCGCCGGTGACACTGGCGTACGACGCGGCCCGCGCGATGCTGCTGACCGTGGGCGTGCCGATGGCGGACGCGACGATTCCGGGGCACCCGACGCTGGCCGGGTCCGCGCTGCTGCCGCACTTGCAGCCGATTCTGCAGCGGCTTTCGATCGAGATCAAACAATCGCTCCGGTTCGGCGTGGCGGAGGCGGATCGTCCGAGGATTCGGCTGCGGCTGGCGGGTCCGGGCGCTGCGGTTCCGGGGCTTGGCGAGGCGATCGCACGTGCGTCCGGGTTTGTGTTCGAATCGGAAATGAACGATGCGCACGCGCCCGATGCGCTGGACTCCAGCACGGGTGGGTTGCTAGCCGCGCTGGTGCGATGCCCGAATTTGACCATTTCGCTGCTGCCCTCTGAAGCGCGTCAGGCCAGGAAAGTTCGGCGTGCCCGCAAGGCGCTGGCGATCGGCGCCGCGCTGGCGCTGGCGTACGTCGGATTCGAAACGTTCGACTCGTACCGCAAGCTAGGCGCCGAACAGGACCGACTGACGAAGATCAACGCGGCATTTCAGAGCTCCGAAGGACCGATGGCGGTGCGCCAACAGGTGATGGCGGATCGCGCCGCGCTGACGGACGCGGAGCGTCGGTTGAGGAAGGCCCTCGACCAGACGCCCGACTGGTCGACGATTCTGGAAGCCATGGCGGAGACGACGCCCCCCGAAGTGCGGCTGGAGACCCTGGACATGATCCGCGACGCGGGCAAGGGAACCATGCACGTGCGCGGGCACATTCGCTTCGAGGAGGCCCGCGATCCGGCCACGACGATCCACACCTACGTCTCAAAGCTGGAGCAGGTGCCGCTGATTGAGAGCGTGCGATTGGGCGCGACCCAGCGTGCCGCACTGGCGGGGCATGACTCACAGACTTTCGACCTGACCATGAGCGCCTTCGCGCTGCCGCCGGCATCCGGGACAACGGCCACGGCCGGAGCACATTCGCAGGAGGGCAAGTGAGCACACCTTCGAGCACCCGACGTCTGGCGGTTGAGTTCGCGATTGCGGCCGCGCTGTGCGGCGGCGCGTACTACTTTCTTGTGGATTCCGCGAGCGGAAAGATCGAGGTGGTGCGTCGCCAGATCGAGCAGACGCAGCAGCGAGAGGCGGCTCAGGCCGGCATCGGCGGACTGACACAGACGCAGATCGACGAGCTCAAGCGAACCACGAGCGAGCGGGTCGCGGAGATGCAAGAACGTTCCGCGCCGGCCCGCGATGAGGCGGCGATGTTCGCGCGGATTTCCGCGCTGGCGGCGACGCACTCCGTGCGGGTCGAACAGCTCAACCCGTCGCAGGTGCAGATTGCCGGGAGCGGCGCCGCGGCTCTGCCGCCGGGCGTGTCGCCGGGAACACCGGCGGCCGCGGGGGCCCAGCCGCCCGTTGTGCCGGGCGCACCAGACGCGCCAGCCCCCGTGGTGGCGAAGGACACGCGGATCGGGTACACGATGACGGTGACGGGGGCCTACACGGATTTGGCGGAGTTCATCGGGGCGCTGACGGACCGGGTGGGGTACACCGTCGTAAAGAGCGTTCGTATTACGCAGCCGGATCTGCATCGCGGCGACATGCTGCGTGCGGCGATTGAGACTGAGCACTTCTCGCTGGACCTTTCGGCGATCAAGCTGGCAGGAGGCGCGTCGGCGGCGAAGCAACCCATGCCCGTGGCGCCCACTGCCGCGAATGCCGGGCCGGCAATGGAGGGCGAGTGATCCCATGTTGAATCTCGACTCAAAGACGAAATCGAAGTTGGCGCTGATGGCGACGCTGCTGGCGCCTGTGCTGGCGGTACAGGGGGTGCGTGTTGGATTTGGACGCGCGGCGGCACCCGCGGGCGCGTCGGCCGCGGCGGTGCAACCGGCGGCGGCCTCCCCTGTTGCCGCGGAGCCGGAGAAGGCCTTGACGGCGGGGCAATCCAAGGCGAAGAACTGGCTGGGATCGCACACCAGGACGCTGCACGGCCGCTCTCCTATGGACCGGGCGGACCCGGCGCCGGTGGAGGTGGTCGCGGTACCGAGCGTGCCGAACGAACCGGCGAAGCCCGCGAGCGTTCCGGTGGTTGAAGGTCAACCGAAGGGCCTGGTGGTGACGGGGATGATTGCGGGAGGAACTGACGGGCTGAGTCTGACATCGATCAACCACCATGTGTACCGGATCGGCGACACGGTGACGGGGAGTTGGAAGGTGTCTGCGATCGACACGCGGAAGCGACTGGTCACGCTGACGGGGCCTGAGGGGCTGGAGATGGAGCTTGCTCCGATGACCCCGTCGCTGGAGCGATGACTGGGGCGGGTGGGAGAGAACCAGGGCAAAAAAGACAACGCCCCGGAGCGAAGCTCCGGGGCGTTGCAGTTGGACTCGATCATGAGCTTCGGGCGAAACCCGAGGCCCGGATCAGCTCCGAACCTGAGGCGTGATTACGGGCAGCCCGTGAACCAGCTGTTCAGGTAGTCGAAGATGTCCTGGCTGTTGATGATGCCGTCGCGGTTGAAGTCCGCGGTGCAGGTGGGGGTGGAGCCGATCGGGCCGGGGCTGTTGACGCCGTCGGCTGCGATGAGGAAGGAGTAGTCGTGGCCGGTGGTCTGCCAGCCGAGGGTGTTGACGGTGTTGTCCTCGATGGAGGTGGAGGTGAGGACCTTACCAGCGTTCCAACGGATGAGGCAGGAGCGGGCGCAGTCGTCGTTGTAGCAGAAGTAGGCGCGCTCGATGAGGGAGAAGGTGTAGACCACACCGACGGAGATCCAGTACTGACGACCACCACCGAGGGTGAAGTTCAGGTCGTGGAACTCGAGCTTGTAGGCGCGACGGGCGCGGCCATCGAGAACGGCGCTGTAGCCGAGGTCGATGATCTTGGTCGCGGTGCCGCTCTGCAGCGGGGAACCGAAGCGGGTGTAGGAGGGCTTGTTGCAATCGTTCGCGTAGATCTCGAACGCGCCGTCGAAGGTGAGGCAGTCCGTGAGGATGCAGCCTTCGATGTAGCAGATGCGGTAGTCCTGGCAGGGGGGAACGACGAAGTCGTCGGCCGTGCGGGTATCGAACAGGGAGTTCGCACCGGCGAACTGCGAGGTGGAGCCGACCACGGCGCCGTTGGCCTGGGCGAGAGCGCCGCCGTTGTTGATCAGGATCTTGCACGCGGTGGCGCAGATCGAGAAGTTGAGGTCGGTGCAGCCGATGCAGCAGTCATCGACGGAGTGCCAAGCAGCGGAGCCGCAGCCGTTCGGGAAGTTGAACTGGTACTGCGAGATCGTCTGGCGACCAGCGACCTTCTTGGCGGGGAGGCCACGGATGCCGTTGCCCGTCGTGCCCCAGTAGGTCACGTCGTACATCTGCATGGTGGGGCCGAGGCCGTCGGACTGGCCGTAAACGGAGAGCCAGTAGTTGCCACCCTTGAGGGCGACATTGCGATTGCCAACGACCGTCTCATTGTTCACGTCCCACGTGACGTTGATGATACGGAGGGGGCGGCCATCGAACGCGGTGCCGAAGGTGGCGCCGGTCTCGGTCACGATGGGCTTGTCGAAGGTGTAGAGAACGCGATCGGGGCAGCCGTTGCAGTCGGACCAGATCTCAGCCTTGGGCTTCACGAACGTGTTGCCGGCGGTCTGGGTCGTGGTCGTCAGCAGGGTGGCGCTGATCGTGTGCAGGTCGTAGACGAAGCCTTCGCAGAGGAAGAAATCGTCGGCGGCCTTAATGCCTTGCGGAGCAGCGCCGCCCAGGTGGGAGAGCGTGCCGTCGCGGTTGTCAAAAGCGCCGTTCAACCAGGTGCAGGTGCCGCAGCCGGCGTTCCCGAACAGGTTGGCGTTGTTGACGACATTGTTCACCGCCTCGCGGGCGGACATCGGTGCGATCACCTGGTCGTGAGACGAGGCAACGCTCTTGTCCGCGGCAGAAGCCACGGAGCCGGCCACGAGCGCTGTGGCACAGGCCAGGGTCATCAGTTCACACATACGAACCATCTGGAAACCTCCTTCAAAAACGGAATGGAACGAACCCACGTGTCTCAGTCGCCTGCGGCCGGGCACATTGCCCGACCGGGACATGCGTGCTGAACACCAACCCACATTGAGCGTGTTCATACGCACGCATGTGGCTGGAACGACTCGACAAATTGCCTGAACCAACCTGGGCGTCATGGCCCGATCAAGAGCATCAAGGCTCCGGACCCGCTCGTATTGCTCTAGAGCAGCACTGTTTGTATCACATGCACTGCGACCACGCAAGGTCTTTTTGTCAGAAAATCTGATGCAGACACTACTTGCGCTCAATTCCCTTGAAACCGCCAGCCCCCAAATTCACGCAGACTGCGCAGTTTTACTTTTGCCCCCGGAACCCCTTGTGAACTGCTCGGAAGACTTGACTTTGCTGAGCAAGATTGTGGGATGAATCAGAGCGACCGGAACCCGCGTCCAAATTACCCATTTTCACACCAAGACCCCGGAGCCCCGAGTGGTGACCATAGGGGAAGCTGGCGCGGGAGCGAGAATGGGCACCCATTCGAAGTGTGGAACCAGTCCAAAGGCCTCTTTGAAAAGGGAGCTCTTGCGGACGGCACCCCAAGTGTCCACCGCGGGCTCCCGCTCCGAGCTGACTGAGAAAAAAGCGTCGTTGCGATCAACGCGGACGCCTACCGAACGGACGCTCTGCATATGAGTGCGATCGAGGCCGTCGGCGATGCGGAGAATGCCCGAAAGCGATCGGACGATCGCCCGATCCTGATCTGAGAGCAAAGCGAATGCTCTATGCCGGATTTTGGGCTCAGCGGCACGGTGGTACCGGGCAATATTTGCGATCACCTGCACCTGCCGGGTGGTGAGACCGGGGAGATCGGCGTGGACGATGAGGTGGTAGGAGTGCTTGTGGTGCTGGGCGTAGTTGATCAGGTACCCGATGTCGTGCAGCAGGGCCGCGGCTTCGAGGATCAGACGCTGTTCGGAGCCAAAATCCACGCCGGATTCCGCATGAATTCGGGCATGCTGGGTTGCGAGCTGATCGAAGATCTGCAGGGCGAGGGTGGTCACTTGCTTGGCGTGCGCGGCCTCATAGGCGCAGGACTTGGCGAATCGACGGACGGCCTTCATGGGGTCCCGCTTGGCGGGGTTGACGGCACCGTCGGAGCCATCGCGCGCGGGGCCGACCATGCTGAGCAGGATGCCATCGCGGATGCCGCCCTCGTGAACGCGGACACGATTGGCGCCAAATCGCTTGAGCACGCCGTCAACGATGGCAAGGCCCGCGATGATGATGTCGGCGCGATCTGATGAGAGACCGGGAACACGCGTGCGCTCCTTGACGGGGAGCTTGCGGAGGTATTCGAGGAGGTGTTTCAGATCGGCGCGGCTGACCTCGAGGCCTTGCACGCCGCCTGAGAAGAGCGAGTCGCCGCTGGGACCAAGTTCCTTCTGAAGAACCATGGAGGCGAGGGTGGTGAGCGTTCCGCCGGTGCCGACGATGATCTGCGGGATGAGGGGCGGCCGACCGACGTGCTCCTTGAGCGTCTGCTTGATGAAGGCACGCATCTCTTCGTAGCGTTTGCCGGAGCAGTGTTCCGGGCCACCGAAGCGGTCGGTGAGTCGGACGGCGCCGATGGGAATGGTGTAGACACGCTCGATGAGGCCGCCGCCGAGTCCGGCGCGCCGGACTTCCGAGCCGGCGAGGGCGGCTCCGACGGGCGCACTGAGAACAATCTCGGTGCTTCCGCCGCCAATATCGACGACCGCGCCCGGAGCTCCCGCGAGATCGAAGGCGTTGGCGGCGGAGCGATAGGCGAGCATTGCCTCCTCCTCGCCGGAGATGACTTTGAGATCCAGCCCGGTGCGTGATTTGAGCTGTTTTTCCAGCACGGAAGCGTTCTTTGCCTCGCGCGCCGCGGCGGTGCCGACGACCTGGATTTCCGCCGCGCCGTAGCCCTGGGCGATGGACTGCATGCGTGCGATTGTGACGATGGTGTGCTCGATGGAGGGGGCGTCGAGCTTGCCGGTGGCGTTCAGGGCGCGACCGAGACGGGTGATTTCCTTTTCGTCGTCGAGGATGCGGTACGAGCCGTCGGGCTGGGCCTCGGCGACGATGAGGCGGACACTGTTGGTGCCGACATCGATGGCCGCGATGCGCCGGCGTGTTGCAGGCGCACGCCTGCCTTTGTCGCTGGGAGGATGGGTTCCGTTGAGAGCTCCCGGCTTGTGCTCGATCATGCCGAAGGGGCGGAGGATGCGTGTGGGCGTGGTGGGAACTCCCGGCGCGGGCGGGGAGGGTGCGTCGGCGCCCGCGACCGCGGTGCGCTTGACGCCGAGCTCGTGACGAAGCTGGGCGAGGAAGCCCGAAGCGGCGAGGGCTCCCCACTGCTCCAGGAACGCAGCGTGGGACCGGGCGAGGGCTTCGCACTGGTCGCGCACGAGCGATTCGAGCCCTAGCGTGCCAGGAACTTTTCGGCCGGACTTGGCCGCGGACGCGGGAGACGCGGGAGCGAGGCGATTGATGAGCACGTGGGAATCGTTGATTTCGCCGAGGAGATCCTGGGCGGAGACGAGACGGGGCTCGACGCGCTTTTTCCAAACGTCACCGAAGCAGACGCCGACGGCTTCCATGGCGTAGCGCAGGCGTTTGAGCTTCAGGCGGAGGATGTGGACATTGTCGATGACGCGCAGGTCCGCCGCGGCGGATTGCTCCACGCGGTCCACGGCGCGAGCGACGGCGTCGCGTGCTGCATCGGCGAGGGTGCGGTCGTCGGACGGATGAAGACGTTTGAGGGCTTTTTCCCAGTGCTTGCGGAGTTTGCCGGTCGGCCAATTCCTGGAAACGGACGCGAGGGGCTTGTGGGCGTCCTGCCTTTGCTGGCTGGTGGACCGGGCGAGGCGTTGAAGGGCGGATTTGGCCGGGCCGCTTGCGGTGCTGGCGGCCCGTTCAAAGATCTTGAGCTGCACATCCAAGTCGCGGGCTTCACCGGCGGCGCGGCGGATGGCCCGGAGGCGCTTGGTGATGCGCTTGGTGTCGGCGGGGGAGAGGCACGCGCGAAAAACATCGAGAGCGGCTGCGGCACGGCGGGTAGCCACGCGCAGGCCGTGAACGTCCTTGGCGGCTTCGGGGGTGCCGGGGCGGCGGTGTGCGGCGCGGGAGAGAAGGCGAATGACGTTGGCGAGTCGGTGATCCAACGTGATCGCCGCGGCCTCCGCGACGGGTGTGCCGGGCGTGAGTGCCCGAGTCCATATCTGCTTGGGCGTGCCCAAAGTGACGGCCCTTGCTGGAGGTCGTATTGTGCGTGTCCGGGAGAGCCGCGCCCGACCGGAATGGCGCGATTCTACTGGTCGGTCTGGCGGAGTCGCTGCATTGCCCGCCCAACGGATGCATTCTTTACACTTGCCGCTCTCGCACCGGACGTCGGACGAACCTCTCCCCAACCAATCCCCCACCTGCCCCAAACGGACGCCACCAAATGCCCAGCGAACACATCATCGACCTGCGATCGGACACCGTGACCCGCCCGACGCCCGCGATGCGTCAGGCGATGGCCAACGCGGAAGTTGGGGACGATGTGCTGGGGGATGATCCCACGGTGATCGCGCTGCAGGAGCGCGTCGCGGAGGTGATGGGCAAGGAGGCAGCGTGCTTCGTTCCGAGCGGGACGATGGCGAATCAGACGGCGATCCGAGCGCACACGGAGCCCGGAGACGAGGTGATCGCGCACAAGGACTCGCACATTATTCACTACGAGACGGGCGCGCCGGCGGCGCTTTGCGGCGTGATGGTGCGGCCGCTTGACGGGGATGCGGGGTTGTTCGAGGCGGGGGATGTGGAGCAGGCGCTGCGGCCGGACAACTGCCATTCGGCGCGATCGCGGCTCCTGATCGTGGAGAACACGCACAACAGGGGTGGAGGAAGCGTGTGGCCAATCGAACAGATCGAACGGGTGACGACGCTCGCCAGGAAGCATGGACTGCGGACACATCTGGATGGAGCGCGGGTCTGGAACGCTTGTGCCGCGACGGGATTGAAGCCGGCGGACTACGCGAAGCACTTTGATACGGTTTCGTGCTGCTTCTCGAAGGGATTGGGCGCGCCGGCGGGCTCGGCGGTGTGCGGGGACAAGGCGACGGTGTATCGCGTGCATCGGTTCCGAAAGATGTTCGGCGGGGCGATGCGTCAGGCGGGGGTTCTGGCGGCGGCGGCGCGGTTCGCGCTGGAGAACCATCGCACGCGGCTGACGGAGGATCATGCCAACGCGGGGCGGCTGGCCGAGGGGCTGCGCGGCGTGGCGGGCGTGAGTGTGCCGCTGCCGGTGGAGACGAACATGGTGTTCTTTGATCTGGCGCCGAAGCTGGGAACGGCGAGCGAGTTCTGCGCGCGGCTGAAGGCGCGGGGGATCTGGATGCTGCCGACGGGGGCGCAGCGGATTCGGGCGGTCTGCCACCTGGATGTCGATCGTGCGGGAATCGATCGCGCGGCGGAGGCGGTCCGGGAGTTGGCTGGGGCGGCCGCGCACGCGAGGGCGCGGTAGCGGGCGTTCCTGCTATTTCGGCGGAATGTGAGGGGAAATCCGCGGGATTCGCTCGCGGACTCCCTCATCCCGGGCGTGTGATTCTTGGGCGTGTGAACTTTGTGCGATCGATATCACTCGCGGGTGGTCGTGACACTGAACTCGCTGGAGCGAATGACGTCGAACGCGCCGGCGGCCCGCAGGTCCATGGTTGTCTTCTGCTCCCAGGTGTGCGACTTCACGAGGCCGGCCTTGGTGTCCCAGGTGCACGCGCCCTTGAGATACTGCTCCTTGAGCGTGCCCGCGGGGGGCTTGCCGGCCTCAGCGCCGACGAGTGAGATCTGACCGGTGATGTCGATCTGGGCGAGACCATCCTTGACGGACTTGAGCGTGTTCGAGCTGAGATGGACGAACTTGCCGACGGCGGCGAAGAAGAGCTCGTCGGTGTTGGTCCAGGGCTTTCCGGTGGTGGCGGGCTCGTGTCCATCCTTGATCCAGAGGACGGAGCCGAAGCGCAGGCGGATGCCGTCTGCGCTTGCAAGCTGCTGAACCATGGCGGCGAGGGGGCTGCGGCCGTTGATATTGACACGGGCGTCGGGGGTGACGCCGACGATGTTGCCGTCCGGACCGACATTGATTTTGAGAACGGCGCCGATGATGGGACGAAACGACATCATCACAGGATTCTTCACGTCCTTGTCATCCTCGGGGGTCTCGCTGTTCCATGTGAACTTGCCGGAGCTGAGCTCGGCGGTGCAGGCGACGGCTTTGAGCTCGACGTCCATCGAGACGCCCTTGTCGCCGGCATCGGTGACGCGGAGTTCATAGGTGGCGATCTGGTCAAAGGTCGTGGTGGAGCTGAGGGGACCGGCGGCGGGCTTGGGGGGATCCGCCTTGGGGGCCTCCGCCTTGGCCGCCTCGGCCTTGGGTGCCTCGGGCTTGGCCGGGTCGGTTTTGGCTGGGTCGGACTTTGGAGCGTCGGTCTTGGGCGCATCGGCCTTGGCGGGATCGGCCTTGGCCGGCTCCTTAGCGCCGTCGGCGGGCTTGTCGTCCTTGCCTTGCGCGGGAAGATTGACGATGGTCATCGTGTCCTTGCGGACGGTGTGCTGCTTGAAGGTGATGACCTGTCCGAGTTTGTAGCGCGGGGTGAGGTCGGCGGTGTCGTCCAGGGTGGCGGGCGCGGCGATAGCGGCCGCGTTCATGCCAAGAGCCAGGCCAGCCGCCACGATCCATGCCGAGGTCTTCATCTGTGTGTGCTCCGAGGCCCGGTGGGCCGCTGTGATGCTGAGTTGCCCGGCGAAGCGGGCGGGGAAGGAAATGCGTGCGAATCCGCCAAGGGTACGCGGCCGCAATGATCAGTGCGTCTTCTTGGGGTCCGCCGGCTCGGGGGCCTTGGTGGGATCGGCGGCGGGCTTGGGGACTTCCTTGGGCGCGTTGGGATCGAACCACTTGAAGGTGGTGGTGAGCTTGGTTTCGAGCTTCTGGTTTTCACCGGAGCGCTCGGCATCGAGCTTCATCTCCTGGCTGGTGCTCCATCGCTTGAGGATGCCCTTGGAGGTGTCCCATTCCAATGCGCCGGTGACGTCGCTGGAAGTGAGCGCGGCGTGAACAACGCCGTGGCCGATGAGGGGAGAAAAGTCCACATCCACGACTGTTTCGATTTTGGCGATGCCGTCGGTGAGCTCTTTGAGTTCGTTGTGGAGGGTGAGGGAGTATGTGCCCATGCTCGGATCGGGGGTGACTTCCTCGGTGGTCCATTTGTCGCCGATGCGCGAATCGGCGAACTTCTTGTCGAGTGTGTAGAGGGGGCGCCAGACTTTTCGGATGATGGGGGTGCCGATGATCGCTTGGAGAACCTGCGGAGGGGGCGTGGGAGGCGCGGCGTCGGGCTTATTGGGATCGGCGGCGGGAGGGGGCGGATTCTCGTTGCCGTCGATGGAGATGATCTTGCCATCGTTGCCGACGCGCACGGTGATGATTCGGCCGACGGTCGCCTGCACCGGGTCCGTGAGATCGTTGTGGCGGGCGGGATCGTTGCCGAAGTCGCTGTCGTAGTGGATGACCTCCGTACCGGAGGAGACCTGCATGTGCAGGCGTTCAATGACGAAGGAGAGCGTGATGCCCTTGTCATCGGCGGCGAGGACGCGCCGGAGGAGGCGGCCCTCGCTGCGATAGAGCTGCCCGCCCTTCTTGTTGCCGTCGTCGCCGGGAACACGAGCGACCCAGTGGTTGAGGAACTCGAAGTCGTAGCGGGCGGTGTCGCCGGTTGTCCACTTGGGGCGCAGATCGACGCGCGGGCCGGTGCCGGGGAGATCGATTTTGGGGCGCGGTTCATGCACAACGGGTGCCGGCACCGGCTCGGCGCGCGGTCCGGCGCGGGGAACGGGCTTCTCGGGCTGCGGCGGGCGCAGCGTTTCCGGGGGTGCGGCGACCTGGCCAAGGGCTTGACCGCAGACCAATGCCATCGCCAACGATCCGATGAACAGACGCGCCATGTCACACTCCACGTTACCGGACGATCGCGCCACCAGACGGCGGCGCAGCCCCCACCCCCCCACCCCCCACCCTGCGGTTTCACCCACCACCATCGACGGTCGGGCCCACACTGTACCGTCCAAACGCGATGTGGCTGCCGCAGGAGCGCACGTCGGGCGGCAGATTCGGAGGACTCCCCGGTATCCGGCGGGGCCGGGGCTATCGCCACTGTCCGAGAATAATGAACGAGAGGTGGAGCGCGGCGTGGCGGAGATGAACGGCCGCCCATTCCTCTTGAGAGAGTGGGCCGATCGTGGGGCTGGACCTGGCCATCGGGTGGCCGTCGCGGATGCGGGCGAGGGCGACGCGGAGGCGGGCCGCGCCATCGTTGGTCCAGACATACAGAGCGGGGTTGATCTCGCCGGGAAGCGCGAAGCCGGGGGAGTCGGGGGAGAAAGGGTGGGCCAGAAGCGTGGCACGCAGGGCGCGTTCGGCGTCGATGGCGCGGGCGTGCACAGGTCGATCGGATAGGGCGGTTAGGCCGCGCGGGGCGGGGCGCGTGCTGGCGGGCGGTGCGCTGAAGCCATCCATGGAGCGCTCGATGGCCTTGGCGATGTGCTCAAGGATCTGTCCGGCGGACCAGTTGCCGGTGACGCGGAGGCCCTCGCCATCCGGGCGGGCGGCATGCTCGATGCGATCGAGTTCGCGGGCGAGATCGTCGAAGGATGCGAGGGTGAGAGCGCGGCGTTCGGCGCGGCGCGTGTCGACGCGGGGGGAGTTGAGCTTGCTCAGTGCTTCTGCGCCGGGGGACATGCGCGATCGTACGCGGGGTGGTAGAGATTCAGGTCAGAACTTGTTCGCGTTCAAGGAGGTCTTGAATGCTCGGTTCCAGCACCGCAGGCAGCGAGCTGCCCGTGCCACCCATTGTCACTGACGGCGGACTTTGACCTGCGTTTGCGATGACAAGCGGCTCTTGGCCCCCATGAGGCCGCCTTCGAGGACGACGCGCATGTCGGTGTTCATCTCTACTAGTGAGCCGGCGCGGGTGTCCCAGGCGTAGGTGCCGGTGTATGCCGCGCTTTGGACTTGCGCCAGGCCGCCGGGAGTTGTGCCCTGCGAGGCGGGCTCTATGCCGCCGACAAATGAGAGATTGGCGGTGCCGTTGCTCGCAGACTTGAGGGTGTGCTTGGTGTTCATGTTGAACGAGCCGACGGGCGTGCCGGAGAGCGCGTCTTTGTTGGTCCAGGTTTCGCCGACATGGGCGACGCCCTTGTTGCCGGGGCCGCCGAGGCCGGCGACAAGCCAGTTGGCCACGGCGGTGGGGCTTGGCACGAGCGATCCGCCCATGCCGCCCAAACCGGGCAACGCACCGCCGAGGGATTCGCCGCCGGAGACGCTGGTGATCGCGCCGGAGTTGTCGGTCTTAACAGTGATGGTGGCGCCGACCATTGGGCCGACCATTTGGGCCAGCATGCCGCTGGCGTCCATGTCGGCGATCTGCTTGAGGGGATCGAGGTTTGGCGCGGGCTTGGCTGGCGTGGTGGTGGGAGTGGTTGCGGGAGTGCCGGGCCTGCTTGGCGTACGCGAGGGGGAGGGTGCAGGAGCTTGCGCGGGCGCGGGCTTCTTTGCGGCCGGCTTAGTGCTGTCATACTCCGCAGGGCCGTCGTCAGTCATGAGCCGAACTTTGATCGACTCATACACAACCTGGATCGTGGAGCCGGCATCGCCGGACTCGACGACCTTCAGCAGCAGCGTGATGTGCTCGGTCTGGAGTTGCTCCTGTGCGGCAGCGTCGTCGGGATCGTCGGTCTTGATCGTGTTCTTGGCGGTCTGATCAAACGAGTAGCGGGTCTGCTGGCCCGTCTTGAACTTGGGGCGTAGATCCACTTGGCCGGGCGCGGCTGGGGTGGTTTGCCGGGGAGCGCTAGACGCAGGGGGCTGGGCGAGAGCGGCGGTACTTCCCACGGCGGCTATGAGAATCGCCGCGGCCGGGGTCATCCAGGTGTTCGATCGCATTGCGGCCTCCGTGCAAACAGTTGCGTACTCGCGCAGAAAAACACGTATCAGGGGACACCCCCTGATACGTGATCGGCTTTCCATTCCTGCGCACCCGATGAGCGGGCGCGGATTACTTCTTGGGCTGGGCGGGGGCGAGGTTGCGGACGGCGAGGAGTTCGATCTCGACCGTGCAGGGAACGTTCTGGGGACGGGTGCCCGCGAGCTGGGGGTGGGACTGGTTCATCTTGGCGGGGATCTTGATGGAACGCTTGCCACCGACCTTCATGCCCTCAAGCCCTGCGGAGACGCCCATGAGCTCGTTGGGAACCCAGATGTAGGGCTTCTCTTTGGTGGCGGAGGCGATTTCCTTGCCGTCGGCGTCCTTCATGGTGTAGGCCGTAACGCAGACGGGCTGGGTGCCGACCTCTTCGCCGTCGCCGACCTTGATGTCGTTCATCTGCAGGGCATCGACGAGCTGGATGACGAAGACGAGATCAGAGTTAGCGGGGATGTCGGCGCTGGGGCTACGTTCGCCGTAGGCGAGCTTGGCGGGGATAATGAGGCGGCGGACGCCGCCGATCTTCATGCCCGGAACGCCCTTCTGCCAGCCGGGAATGACCTGGCCGAGGGTGAACATGGCGGGCTCGCCGCGGTTGAAGGAGGAGTCGAAGACTTTGCCCCCCTCTTTGAGGGTGCCGTGATAGTTGGCGATGACCGCGCCGCCGGGCTTGACCTCGTACCCCTCGCCGATCTTGATCTCTTCGGCGACGAGGCCGTCCTCAAGCTGGATGGTGTTGAGGACTTTGCCTTCGGGGACGGGTATTGCGTTTGGGTTCACGGGTGGGGTCGCCGGGGGTTGTGCGGTGCCTGCGGCCTTGTCGGCGGCGTCCTTGATGGCCTTCTCCATTTGGGCCTTCATGGCGGCTTCCTCGGCCGCCTTCTTGGCCTGCTCGATGGCGGGCTTCGGGTCGGGCTGTGCGGAGGCGAACGAGGCCGCATTGAACATGCAGCCGGAGACGACAAGGGCGGTGACGATGGTGCGCATGGGAATGAGATCCTGGGTTGGAAAAGTGGAGGGAAAGGGTAGACCGGGGGAGGATGCCCGGCCCACCCCTACCCCCCCACTCCCCCCCTCCCCCCCTCCCCGTTTTCACAATGATTCCGCCAGATTGTGGATTAAGAGATGCCGGCGACCTGCTGGACGGGCACGCAGATCACCCGGCCGCCGGAGACCACCTCAATCGTTGAGACGCAACGATCGATGTGGAGGGCGGCATTGATGGAGAAAGGAGTGAGGCACTGCGTGGTGTAGCCGCAGGGGGCGACGTTGCTGAGCTGGATACGCGGCGAGGCGTCGCGGCAGTCCAGGGCGCGGAGGGCGGTGCCGAATCCGCCGGTGCGGTTGGTGCCGGTGGCGAAGACCATGATGGTGCCGTGGCTCTGGTAGGCGGTGATGTTGACGTCGCACGGAGCGACCTCGATGGGGGCGATGGCGAGGACCTGCGGGCGATACTCGATGCGGACTTCGCGGCGGGGCTCGATGCGGACCTCGATCTCCCTGCCGTGCGGGCCGCGCTGCCAATCCCAGGGGCCAGCACCCATCAGTGGGGCGGCCGCGCCGACGGCGGCGAGTGTTGCGCCTGCGAAGGCAAGGCGGGAGCGGGTGAAGGACGAACGAAGAGTTGCGAGTGAGCGGAACATGGTGGACTCCTTTGCTGGGTCTGTGCTACCCGTGGGAGTACGCGATGCCGGAGGACTGGCCGCGCAGGAAATTTGGGTTTGAATGCGCCGGAAAAATCACGCAGGATTTTGGGAATGGAGGCAATACCGGCGAAGCAGGCCGATTCTCGCGGGGGGGCGGGATCGGGTACGCTCCGGGAATGCCACGATCACTTTTTCGGACGTTGGATATGCGCTACGGACAGCGGCCGGATGCGTGGACGCGGCGCGAGGTGCTGCGTGCGAGCGTGGCAACCGGGGCCGCGCTGCTGCTTTCGGGGTGCGCGGGAACTCCGCTGCGCGGCCGGACGGCGGAGGGCGCGAAGCGCGTGGTGGTGATCGGCGCGGGACTGGCGGGGCTGAGCGCGGCGTACGAGATGCGGGCGGCGGGATACGACGTAATCGTGCTGGAGGCGCGGAAGCGGCTGGGGGGACGAGTGCTCTCATTCGCTGCGGGGAGCGCGACTGAGCTTGCCCCGGGGCGCACGTGCGAGGGGGGCGGAGAGCTGATCGGCACGAATCATCCGCTGTGGTGCGCGTACGCGGAGAAGTTCGGGCTGGAACGATGGGAGATTCCCACAGGGGGCGATGAAGCCGAGCCGGTGGTGATTGGGGAAAGGCGGCTGGAGGACAAAGAGGCATCGGACCTGCACGAGTCCTTGCGCGCCGCGCTGAACAAGATGAACGGGCCGGCGACCGAGGTGGATGCGATCGAACCGTGGAAGACGCCCGGGGCCCGGGAGTTGGATACGCGCTCGATCCAGTCGTGGATCGATGATTTGGACGCGGATGATCTGACGAAGCGGGCGTGCTGGATCAACCAATCCGCCGACAACGGCGTGGACCCGTCGCGGGCGAGCTTGCTCGGACAACTCGCGGCGGTGAAGGGCGGCGGGCTGGAGCGGTTCTGGACGGAAACGGAGACGTGGCGGTGCAACGGAGGGAACGGGCAACTCGCGGAGAAGCTGGCGATCGGGGTGGGCGGGGGACGCGTGCGAATGGGCATGCCGGTGGCGAGCGTGGAAGTGCAGCGCGGCGCGATGCGCGTGACGTGCCGGGATGGTGCGGTGTTCGAGTGCGATGATGTGGTGCTGGCGGTGCCGCCGAGCGTGTGGGGGTCGATCGTGTTTGCGCCCGGGCTCTCGCGCGGGCTGCGGCCGCAGATGGGCGTGAATGTGAAGTACCTGGCGCACGTGCGATCCCGCTACTGGGAGAAGTCGAAGCTGTCGCCCGAAGCGCTTTCGGATGGGCCATTGAACATGACGTGGGATGCAACGGAGGGACAGGAAGGGGAAGGGGACGCGGTGCTGACGGTGTTCAGCGGGGGATCGAGCGCGCGGGCGTGCATGGCCTTCGACGAGGAGCGTCGCGATGCGGCATATGGACAGATCCTGGAAGGGATGTTTCCCGGCTATGCCGGGGAGTTTGTGAAGGCGCGGTTCATGGATTGGCCGCGTGATCCGTGGACGGGAGCGAGTTATTCGTTTCCTGCGCCGGGGCAGGTCTGTTCGCAGGGGCCGCGACTGGCGCGAGGGGGGATGGAAGTGGATGGCCTGGCGCGGCTGCACTTTGCGGGTGAGCACTGTTGCCCCGGGTTTGTGGGGTACATGGAAGGCGCGCTGCAATCGGGTGTAGCGGTGGCAAGGCGGTTAGCGGCACGCGATGGGGTTTCGGGAGTTCGGAGGAGCACGTGAGCGTTGACACTGGCAAGACGACGGATCGACGGAAGCTGCTGTTCGTGAGCATCGCGGATATGCGGCGCGATCTGGATCTGATCGAGCAATCGCACATCAAGGGAACGCTGCGACGGAGCGGGAACTGGACCGAGGGGCAGATCTTCTCGCACCTTGCGGCGTTCGTGGAGTATGGATACACCGGGTATCCCAAAGAGATCTCGATGCCATGGTTCATCAAACTGATCTTTCGGCCCATGCGCGGCAAGTTTCTGCGTGATGGATTGCCAGCGGGGAAGAACATTCCCGGGGTTGCGGGTGGGACCGTGGGGATGGATGACGTGCCGTTCGAGGCGGGGCTGACGCGATTGCGACGTGATCTGGATCGGCTGGAGAAGGAGCGCCCGCCGGTGGCGAGTCCGGCGTTCGGGGCGATGTCGCACGAGGATGCGATTCGATTAGCCCTGCGGCACGGGGAGTTGCACCTGAGCTTCCTGCATCCTGCGTGAACGCTGAAACCGCTATACACAAAGATGGACCAGAACGCGGAGGAAGCTGCGTTGGAGCAGAGCGCGAAGAAGGATGGAGGGGCGGTACGATCGGGCATGACCGCTGCCGCGTCGATGCCGGATCTGCCTGCGAACAACAACGCGCATCTGCGGCGGGCGTTGCGGCTGGAGTCGATGGATGACGCGGTGCGCGAGGCGGAGCGCGTGAGCGTTGCGGAGCGTGCGGGGACGCTGGCATGCAAAGGAAACTGGTCGGCTGGGCAGGCGATGGGGCATCTTGCGGCGTGGATGCACTTTGGCTTTGATGGGTATCCCGTGCTGAGGCCGCCGGAGGAGTTGGTGGCGCGGGCGATGGCGCGGAAGGATGTGGCGTTTCGCGACGGATTGCGCGCGGGGGTGTACATCCCGGGCGTGGAGGGGGGAACTGCGGGGATCGAAGCACTGAGCGTGGAGGAGGGGCTGGGGCGGTATCGCGCGGGGTGGGCGCGGCTTGCGGCGGGGACGCCGACGCATCCGCATCCGTTCTTCGGGGCCCTGACGCGCGATGAATGGTTCCTGCTGCATCTGCGACACACCGAACTGCATCTGAGCTATCTGCACCCGGAGATTCCATGAGCGATACACGTTCTTTCGGCGCGATCGGCGAGCAGGATCTCCCCTCGATCGTGCGGCTGATTCACCACGCGTTTGCATCAACGCCCGAAGTGGAAGCAAAGTGGATCCGGCCGGCGGGGCTGGAGAACTTCCGCGGCGTGCGCGAGGCGGGACAGGCGCCGATGGCGGGGTGTCTGCTGCGCATCGAGATGGGGCAGCACTTTGGGGGCAGACCGGTGTCGATGCTGGGGATCGCGGGCGTCGCGGTTGCGCCGGAGCATCGGGGGCAGGGGACGGCGCGGTGGATGATGGGGAAGGCGATGCAGGAGGCGCACGAGGATGGGTTTGCGCTCTCCGCGCTATACGCATCCACGCAGGGGTTGTACCGGCAGGTGGGGTATGAGCAGGCGGGGTATCGATGCGTAACGAAGCTGCTGCCGCACCGGATTGATGTGCGGGACCGTGAGCCGACGGTGCGGCCCATGACGGCGCAGGATGATCGGGCGATGGCGGCGTGCTACGCGGCGTACGCGGGGCGATTCTCGGGGACGCTTGAGCGTGGACCATACATCTGGCGGCGTGTGCGGGAGTGGCGCGGGAATACGTACCACCCCTTCGGGATCGAGGGCCCCAACGGCGGGCTTGAGGGGTACGTTTTTCTGCACCAGAACCGCGTGGATGACGGGATCGAACTGGATGTTTCGGACTTTGCGTTCACCTCGGCGCGAGCGGGACGGCGTCTGCTGGGGTTTCTGGCGGACTTCTCCACGACGACGAAGGAGATTTCGATCGCGGGCTCTCCGCTGCATCCGGCGATTTCGCTGTTGACATCGCACCACCACACCATCGCCAAGAGCGAGATCTGGATGGTGCGGATCACGGACTTGGCGAAGGCGCTGACGGAACGCGGGTATCCGCGGCATCTGTCGGCGGCGATCCAGTTGAACATCCACGACCCGATCGTGCGGGCCAACGACGGGAGTTGGACGCTGCGCGTGGAGCACGGGCGGGCGGAGGTGAAGAAGGAGGCGGCGGTGCGGCCTGCGCTGACGTGCGAGATCGGGAAGTTCGCGGCGATCTACTCTGGGCTGTACACGGCGAGCCAGGCCGCGCTGCTGGGGTGGGCCGAGGGTGAGGCGGGCGCGCTGGAGGCGGCGGATGCGGTGTTCGGGGGGTTCGGGACGCCGTGGATGGCGGATTTCTTTTGAGCGGTCTTGCGCTCAGGAGCGGCGCGTGGTTCGGACCGGTGGCTTGCGCCGCTCGGGTCTAATGGGCTCATCCACGCAGGTTTCGCACGTGCCGTGAAGGACCACACCGTCGGGCTTCACTTTGCGACGGGCGGGGACGGCTTCCGTGTGCGCGGAGGCGGGCTTCACGACGACCTCCGTGCCTTCTAGGCACTCGACCGTGCCGCAGGCATCGCAGACAAAGTGCGGGTGCTCGTGGACGTGCTTTTCGCCTTCGCAGCGGGCATGGTCGGTGAGGGAGAAGCGGAAGATGCGGTCGCCGGGATCGACCTTGTGGGCGAGGCCTTTTTCGACGAGGGTGTTGAGCGTGCGGTAGACCGTGACGCGGTCGGGGCGCGCGGCGCGGTCGCGCTTTGCAAGAGTGCAGAGGTCGTCGAAGATCTGCTGGGCGGTGGCGGGCTGGCGGGCGGTGGAGAGTTTTTCGAGGAGCGCGAGGCGCATGCCTGTAACACGGAGCGTGGCGGCGCGGAGGATGTCCGTGGGGGTGAGGGGTGCGTGATTGTGGTGGGCGGGGGACGCGGGCATTGGCGGAATCATAGGGATTGAACAAGGGCATGGGGTGATCGGCCCCCGGAGCGGGCGCTGCCACCGGGCCTTGGTTCCGTATGCGCAATGCACCAAGACAAAGAGTTCGGGCGATGCGCCCGAAACACGGGTCGGAGACCCGTGCTACCCGGAGTCAGGCCATGGTCATGCCGCCGTCGACGACGATGGTCTGGCCGGTGAGGTAGCCGGCTTCGTCGGAGGAGACGTAGGAGACGGCCGCGGCGATGTCGTCGGCGACGCCGAGGCGGCGGACGGCGACCATGGCCGTGATCTTGTCCTTGATGTCCTGGGGGAGTGCGGCGGTCATGTCGGTTTCGATGTAGCCGGGGGCGATGGCGTTGGCGGTGATGTTCTTGCCGCCGAGTTCGCGGGCGACGGTTTTGGTGAGGCCGATGAGCCCGGCCTTGGCGGCGGCGTAGTTCGCCTGACCCGCGTTGCCGACGACGCCGGAGGTGGAGGCGATGTTCACGATGCGCCCGAACTTGCCCTTCATCATGGGGCGTGCGGCGGCGCGGATAGCGGCGAAGGCGGAGGTGAGATTGGTCTGGATGACCTCGAGCCATTCCTCGTCGGACATGCGGAGGATGAGGTTGTCGCGGGTGATGCCGGCGTTGTTGACGAGGATGTCAAGCCGCCCGAGTTCGGCGACGGTTTCGTCGATGGCTTTGGCGAAGGCGGCGAGGTCGGAGATGTCGAAGGCCTTGACGCTGGCCTTGCCACCGGCGGCCTCGATCTGCGACTTGAGGTCGTTCAGTGGGCCAGCGGAGCGAGCGGCGAGAACGACGTGGCGACCGTCCTTGGCGAGGCGGAGGGCGATGGCCTTGCCGATGCCGCGGCTGGCGCCGGTGATGAAGGCGACGCGGGTGGGAGTGGGTATCGTGTCGGACACGGTTGGCTCCGTCAAAGGGGAAGGTGATGTCGCGGGAGGGTGAAGATCGCCGCGGAGCGGCGGGCCACCCAAACAAACACGCCGAGGGCGAGCGTATGAACGCGCGGCCTCGGCGTCTGGGAATCAGGGGGAAGGAGGGCTCAGCCGTGCGGGTGCTTGCCGGGGGCCCCGGGGTTGATCGTGGGAACGGGGTTGGACGGGGCATCGGGCGATGGGGCCGCGGGAGGGGCCTCGCCGCCGCCGCCGGAATCACCGCCGCTGCTCTTCATGCCGCCGCCGGAATCGTCGTTGAACTTGCCCGCGGCCGGAAGCGTGGCGAGGGCCATGGCCTGGAAGGCCTCGTTGCCGACGTTGTCCCAGAGGGAGGCGCGGCGGCGGATTTCCGGAGTTGCGGGGGCATTTGTGAAGCCCCACTTCTCGCCAAACTTTTCGGCGGCCCAGGTGAGGAGGTATGCGCCGTGGATATCTTGCACGGCGATGGCAATGCCCATGCCGGAAGGACCGGATGGGACCGCGGGGGCGGCCTCGGCGGGGACATCCTTGCTCATCTCGGCAAACTTGTTCATGGTCTCTTCGGAAACGCCGGCGGCCTTCATGGCCTCGGTGACTTTCGTCTGAAACTCGGCCATCTTGGCGGGGTCCGCGGCGAGTGCGGCGGGATCGGCGCCGGACGCATCCCCGGCTTCCGCGGCGGCCTTGGTGATCGCGGCGAGCTGCTCGGGGGGAAGACCCTTCAGGGCCTGGGTGAGTTTTTGCATGATGCCGAGAGGCACTTCGCCGGCGGGCACTTTGGCCGCACCGATGCCGGTGAAGTCCACACCGTCGCGGACGAGCACGATGCGGACGGCCTCGATCTGCTTGGTGGACTCTTCCCACTGGCCGCTGGTCTGGAGATCGTCGAGAAGGGTTTGGGCGCGACGGCTGAGGAGGGGCTTGAGGGCCTTGGCGTCGCCGCGGGCGAAGGCGTCGGCGAGGTGGACGATGGCCTTGGCGAGTTCGAGGTTGCTCTCCTCAACTTTGAGATCGGCGGCGAACTGCACGCGGGGATCGGCGTGCTCGCTCTGGGCGACGGACTCGAGCGTGATTTCGGGAGGGGGAGGGGGGACGGGCTGCGGGCAGGGGTTGGGAGAGCATGCACCATTCAAGTTCCAGCGCGAGCCGCAATCGGCCTGCTTGGAGATGGAGCAGGAGCCGTCGGAGGCGCAGCAGGAGCCGACGGGCGGGGGCTTGGAGCAGCCACCCACGCCGCCGAGCGTGATGGCCAGGCCGCCGGCCATGGCGAGACCGGAGGAGAGGATCAGGTTGGTCTTACGGTTCATCGTGCGTCTCCACTTTGGCGGCTTTGTCGATTCGTCGCATCATGCCCATCAGCGAGCGGCCGGGGGCGAGTTCGTGCCATGCGGCACCCGGGTGTGCTGCGAGCAAACTCCGGCAGTCCTGCTCCCAGCGGACCGGGTTGGTGAGTTGCTCCACCAGACGGGCCCGGATGCTGTCTTCGATTGTACCGCCCGCCCCGCCGCCCGTGGCTTCATGCTGGGCACCGGTGACATTCGACATGACAGGGCAGCGCGGGGGCTTGATGGGTGTGGACTTGAGGGCCGCGGCGAGACGCTCGGCGGCGGGGGCCATGAGGGGGGAGTGGAAGGCGCCGGCAACAGGGAGGGGTTGGGCGCGCATGCCGGTTTCGCCAGCCATTGCCACGGCACGGGTGCAGGCGGCGATGGAGCCGGAGATCACGATCTGGCCGGGGCAGTTGAAGTTGGCGGGGACAAGGACTTGGGTACCCCGGTTCTCCGAACCGGGTTTCTCCGCCAGCACCTTCATGCACAGTTCGGTTGCCTGGGCGTCATCGGCACCGATCAGAGCGACCATACCACTTCCGGGAGTTCCGTCGGGTTGCTTGATGGCGTCGGCGGCATCCTGCATGGCACGGCCGCGGAGGAGGACGAGTTCCAGACCGGCTTCGAAGGAGAACGCGCCGGCGAGGTGGAGCGCGGTGTACTCGCCGAGGGAGAGACCGGCGGTGGCGACGACGTGGGACTCGATGGCTCCGCCGCCGTTGACCCCCCCACCTCCGCCGTTCCAAGCGGCCAAGAGGGCGTGCCAGCAAGCGATGGAAGTGACGTAGATGGCGGGCTGGGAGGCGTCGGTCTGGTTGAGGCGGTCGGCCGGTCCGCCGAAGCAGAGCGTGGAGAGGGGTGAGCCGAGTCGGTTACCGAGAAGTTTGTCGGCGCGCTCAAAGACGGCGCTGGCCTCGGGTGATTTTTCGAACCACGACTTGCCCATGCCGACGAACTGGGCGCCTTGGCCGGGGCAGAGGATGATGCGGGGGGTCATGCGGGATGATATGTGGTCGGTGACTCACAGGCGTGTGCATTCGCAGTGATCACGGAGTGGCGAGCCGCTTGATCAATAGGTGTAGTTCGCGTTGGGATCGGTGCTGGGGGTAGCGACGCCGCCGGAGTTGCCTGTGAACGCTCCCGAGGTTGTGGTCGAGATGACGTAGATCACATTTCCAGCGACGACATCCCAGTTGGAGGTTGCGTTGGCGGAGCAGGAGTTGCGGACAATTGTGTTGCCGGCGCTGAGAATGTGGATGCCCCGACGGTTGAGGGTGCAGTTGTTGCCCTCGACGCGATTGCCCGCACCCTGGGCGTTGATGCCTGCGCCCTCGTTGGCGATGCCGCCGTTGCTGACGCACTGATTGTTCAACACTGTGCAGCCCACGCCGCTGAATGCGCTGGCGTAAATGCCGTCGGCGGTATTGGAAGTGATTATGCAGCCGCTAACGACCGCACCGCCTGCGGCGAGTATGCCATATCCCGAGTTGGAAGAACACGAACACTGGCTCACGACGACGCCGGTTCTGGCGAAGATCCCTTCGTCGACGTTGTTCGAGGCCTGGCACGCTGTGACCGCCCCGCCGATGTCCACGAAGATTCCCGCCGCGGCGTTGCCGGTGGCCGTGCAGTGCGAAACCGAGCCGCCGTTGCGGGTGTGAATGCCGGTGCTGCCGTTGTCCTGGGAGACGCAGTCGGTGACGGTGGAACCGCGTTCGGCGCGGATGCCCTCGCCGGTGCATTGTCGCACGGAGCAGCCCTCGATCACCGAGCCGTCCTGCGCGAGAATGCCCGCCCCACCATTGAGACTCGACGTGCAGCGACGGATGATGCCGGAATAGTTTCCACTGATGCCGTTGCCCACATTCTGGAACGAATGAATGCCCTCGATCAGAGAGGCGGCACCGGTGCTGGTCTGTCGGAGATCGATCCCATCCTCACCCCAGCCGGTGATGGTGCCGTCGCGGATCGTGATCTTGTGGTAGATGCCGGAATCGGCCCGGATGCCGTCAAGGGAGCCGTTGGCGCCGAGGAGGGTGAAGCCGCGCAGGTCGATCGTGACGTTGGAGGTAGAAATCTTGATTCCGCTCTTACCGCTGACACCGTTGAGATTGCCGGTGAGATAGTACGAGCCGGACTGTGTGATTCGATAGACGCTGTCCGTGTCGCCGGGGGTGTTGACGGCGTTGATCGCAGTGCGTGGCTCGACGTCCGAGAGTGGCTTGGCGGTAGAGGCGATAGGGCCAACAGGTGGATTGATGGGTCCGGCGAAGACCGCCGCGCCGCCGAGCGACAGGGTGCCCGTGGACAACCAGAACATGGCGGGGGAAATGCGGCGTTTCATGCGCGTTCCAGTCAATAGGTCAATATGTCAGACCGCGTTCGGGCACCGGTGCCGTCGCTTTCGAGTCTGCCTTCTCTTCTATATCCGGAAATCCGGGGTGCGGGATGACATGAAATCTGAGGAATACCTGTGACGGGGGGGGTAGCCCCAGTCGAGAAGATGGGGAAGTTGAATCCGGCACGGTCGGGCGAACTCCCCCGCACTCATTGACGGCGTTTCATTGCTGACGCTGTTAGCATCCGGCGATGCCACGCGGCATCAGTTCGGTGGGAAGCCGCCATGCGCGGATTACCTCAAAGGCCAGCGGCCGTCACCGCTATTGAGTACTGCTATGGGATGACCAAACGGAACGCGTTGTGTTGGCGGCGGATGAAGCCGCAGGATTCGCTCCCGGAGCGCCGCTCATCATGGGCGTATGGGGCTTGGGCCTTTGGCGATCAGTGCGACGGACGGGATTGCGAATGCGAAACCAATAAGGCCCGAGACAACAGCGATGACGCCGGCCATGGCTCCGGGCATGCGCTCCAGGCCGCAGAGGAGATTGCGGACAGTGATTTCGTACTGAATTCCCGGCGGCACATCGATGGGTTTGGCGAGGGCGATCCGCAAGCGATAATCGCCTTCTCGGCCGAAATGCGGGAGGGCGAGCACAAGTCCCTGCGACTCCACCATGGCGGGGGAGAGGTCGTAGTCACGCGCCGATGATTCGATCTCGCGTGGCGGGTCAGGATGGCTCAGTGAATCGAGCGTGATGTTCGCATCCAGACGTTTCGGCCAGAGTTCATCCGGCGCTGGCACGCCGTCGGCATTCAGCACACGCAGGAGGATTTGCTGCGAGTGGCCGACCGTGCAGGTGTGGTGCAGCGTGGCGGCGACTTCGGTGGTGCTGGCTGGGTCGAGCGTGAGGCGCGCCGGGATTTCGGTCTGCCATGTTTCGAAGCGGCGATTCCAATCGAAACTGAACCACGCGAACCAGACGCTGGTGCCCAGAAGCATCAGGCCTACGAACAGGCAGATCGTGCGACCGATGGTCCAGCGCATGGGAAGTTCCCTGTGATCCGCAGGGGATCGCACTTGGCTGTTCGCGGAGGGTGTGTTGGGAGATGCGGGAATCCGCGGGATTCCCTCGCAGACTCGCTCATCCCGGGCGTGCGACCGTTGTCACAACTGCCAGAGGCACGATCCCCACGTCAGGCCGCCGCCGAAGGCGACGAAGAGCACCTTCTGGCCGGTGCCGAGCTTGATGCGGCCGTTGCGTACGCATTCGTCGAGCACGAGGGGGACGCTGGCGGCGAGGGTGTTGCCGACTTTGTCGATATTGACGTAGAGCTTGTCCTCGGGAAGGCCGAAGCGTTCGCGGGCGGCGCCGAGGATGCGGGCGTTGGACTGGTGGCAGACGAACATGTCCACCTCGGCCGCGGTGATTCCGGCTTTGTCCAGGGTTTCCTGGATGACTTGCGGAAACGTTCCGACGGCGAACTTGAAGACGCCCGCGCCGTTCATCTGCACGTGGCCGATCTTTAATGGGTCGCAGGCGACGCCGGGGGGGAAGTCGCTGTCGTCGTGGGGGATGTAGATTTCTTTCCAGCCGCGGCCGTCGGCGTGCATGGTCTGGGCGATGATGCCCTGACTGACGTCATCGGTGGCCTTCAGGATGGCGCACCCCGCGCCGTCGCCGAAAAGAATGGCGGTGGAGCGGCCGTTGTTGGAATAGTCCATCAGGGGCGTGATGGTGTCCGAGCCGATGACGGCGACGTTTCGATATTCGCCGGCCTTCATCAGGGCGTGGGCGACATTGAGCGTGTAGACGTAGCCGCTGCATGCGCCGGAGATATCGAATGCGGCACAGCCGATGGCGCCGACGGCGTTGGCGATCAGGCAGCCGGTGGGCGGGCAGCCCATCTCGGGCGTCATGGTGGCGCAGAGAATGAGGTCCAGATCGGTGGGCTGCATTCGGGCGCTGGCGAGGGCCTTGGTGAGCGCGGCCGCGCCGAGGGAGAAAGTGGACTCGCCCTTGGAGCGGTCGATTTTGTGGCGTGTGCGAATGCCGGTGCGCTGGACGATCCAATCGTCCGAGGTGTCCATCAGCTTTTCGAGGTCCTGATTGGTGATGACGCCGACGGGGAGCGCGGAGCCGGTGCCGACAATGGTGATACCGATGGGACGGCTTCCGGGGCCTTTGCCGCCCGATGCACCGTGCCCGCGTGACTGGCCTGGCTCGTGGAGGGACCCGCTCATGCTTACTCCTGCTCGTTGCCTACTTCCTGGCCGACGATGGAGGATACCTCGGCCAGACGGGCGACGATGGCGTCGTTGACGCCGCAGGTGACGTATTGGCGGGAGTTGCGGATGGCGTTCTTGATGGTCTTGGCCTCGGAGGAGCCGTGGGCGATGACGTAGACGCCGTTCACGCCGAGAAGGGGCGCGCCGCCGTACTCGTGGTAGTCGTTCTTCTTGTAGATGCCCTTGAAGATGGGCTCGAGTTGGAGGCCCAGGTCGGGCGAGTGCTCAAAGATCTCGTGGGCGATGGCTTTGAAGAGCGAGCGGGCCATGCCCTCGGCCATTTTCAGTAGCGTGTTGCCGACGAAGCCATCGGTGACGACGACATCCGCGACGCCGTCGAAGAGGTCACGCCCTTCGATGAAGCCGACGTAGTTGATGTTCGGTGTGGCCTTGAAGAGCTCGTGCACCTGGTTGATGAGCGAGCCGCCCTTGCCCTCTTCGGAGCCGATGTTCATCTGCGCGACGCGGGGGTTCTCGATGCCCAGCACGGTGCGGCTGAAGACCTCGCTCATGAGGCCATACTGCCAGAGGTGGCTGGGGCGCGGCTCGGGATTCGCGCCGGCGTCGCAGAGCACGACGGGGCCGTGGAAGGCGGGGAAGGTGACGGCGATTCCGGGGCGGTGCACGCCGCGGAGCCGCTTCATTTGCATGGTGGCCGCGGAAACGCACGCGCCGGTGTTTCCGGCGGAGAGCACGACATCGCAGCGTTTGTCGCCGGCGCGGAAGGAGCCCATCTGGGCGGAGACGACGATGGAGGAGTTTTTCTTGGCGCGAACGGCGTCCACGGGGGACTCGTCCATGCCGATGACCTCATCGCAGTGGATGATTTCGATGCGTGGGTCCGAGGGGCTTACGCCGCGCTCGGAAAGCAGTTCTTGAATGTCGTGCGTGCGCCCGACCAGGACGAGCTGGTCGCCGGCGGGAAGATCAGGGAGGGCGTCGGCACATCCGCGAACGATGGCGTCCGGGGCGTGGTCGCCGCCCATGGCGTCGACGGCGATTCGCATCGCTCAGGGCCCCTTAGTTCCGATCCACGCCGATACCGAGCTTGGGAACGCTGATCTTGAGGCCGGCGCGAACGTACCCGGACTCCACGCAGGCGCGGTGGTGGGCCTTGGGCATACCCGAGAGGGGGCAGACCGTGGGATGCGTGGGCTTCATCGCGTGGTGGGAACGGCGGCGGCGGCTGCGACCGTGGCTTTGGCGGAAACATGGTTGCATGGCGTGGTCACATCCGGTTGGTTGCACATCCCGGCCTGGGGTGGGCAACACGAGTACGAGGAATCGGGACGGGTGGCGCGAGCGCCGGATCAGGCCTCCGGTGCCCGCGCGGGCGGAGCCAAACTCCGCCGAACGGGATGTGAACGCTAGGAATCGAACCCCTATCGGTCAAGATTCCGTCGCTCCCGGCAGTGGAGAGACTAGACCTGCCGCAAGGACCGGATAAACTCCCCCCTCTCGCGGTCGGTCCCTGATCGGCTTCGGGAAACTTCATATTGGCCTCCCTAGCTCAGTTGGTAGAGCAGCTGACTCTTAATCAGCGGGTCGAAGGTTCGAGTCCTTCGGGGGGCACTTGCTCATATTCCACGGGATCACACCCGACACCACACCCCACCATTTCCGCAGGGATTTCGGGGTTTTGTGTTTTGGGTTCGGACGCCGTGGGACCGTGTGGGCGCGTGTGTGTTGCCGGATTTGCTGCCGCCTCACCGAGGCCCGCCGCAAGGTCGAAGTGTGCATCGCGCGTTTGCAGGTAGTGTTGGGCCGCGATCATCGGAGAATGACCCAACCACCCCGCGACAACATGGGCCGGGAACCGCTCCACCCAGTCCGTCGCGCACGATGCCCGCATGTTGTGGAATAGCCGGGGCCAGGGCTTCACGCCCGCCTTGGCGATGATCCGCTCAAACTGGGTTCGCAGGTTCATCTTCGGATCGTGCAGCCGGGGTACAACTGCCTCCGCCCCGACTTCTGCCCGGTCGAACAGGTCTTGCAGGATCGGGCGCAACTCGGGGGCGATCGGGACCACCCGTACCGCGTGGCCTTCGTACCCGGCGGTCTTGGGGCTTCGCACCATCAGCCGCCCACGCTCCCAGTTCACGTCACCCCACCGCAGGGCCACGATTTCGGAAGGGCAGCGCAGCCCCGCGAACCGCGACAGCGCCACGATCGCCCGCCATTGGTCGTCGGGGCACACCGCCAGAATGGACCGGATGGATTCGACGGTGACGTAGTACGCCCGATCGGGGTTCGATTGTGAACCGGCCCGCAGGTCGGCGAACGGGTTGGCCGGGATCATCCCCCACCGAACCGCCTTCCGAAACACGCCCTTTGCGATCACAACACGCTTGGCGACCGTGGCGCGGGCCAGCGTCTTAGCCGGTGCGGTCTTGTCGTCGGGGTGCGCCTTCGGCTCGGCGATCGACTTGCGCCAGTTGTCGGCGTGGGCCGGAGTGATAGACGCCAGCGGAGTAGCCGCGCCCAGAAACGCCCGCAGACTGTCCGCGACTTGCCGGTACTTGTAGTGTGTTCCCGACTTCACCGTTCCCGTTGCGTCGAATCGGTCCAACAGGTCGGCCAGCGTCACCAGCGCGACGCCCTCCCGTGGTTGGCACAATCCAAGGGCCGCCACGCGGGCGTACAGCACGTCATCGACGCCCGCTAGCCACCGAGTCGCGTCGGGGTGCGGAACGCTCGTGTGCCGCTTGGCGATCACAAGATGCTCCACCGCCACGCGGGCCGATTCCGCGACGCGCTCGGAGCACTCGCCCAGCCGCAGGGTTTTCTGTTGCCCCTTGGCGTTGCGGAACAGAACCCGCTTCAACGCGGCCCGCTCGCCTTCGTATCCGATGCTCGCCATGCGTTATTCCCCCTCTTTTACTGCCTTGCGCTTGGGCAAACAAACAGTGGTTTCTACCTGCCATTCGTGAGCTTGATCGTTGAATCGAGACACGTTCACCTGTGTCACAGTACCTTCTCGCACCTCTCCCAGGTAGGTAGTTCCCGTTCGAAACTCGCTGATCCCGTCGTGTCCAGATGAGACTCGCCACATCCGGACCCCCCGCCCGTCGGGGCTCGCTATTGCGACAATCTGAGTCACTGACGGTCCCCAGGAGATGCTCTCTTTGTCTGGAACCGATGTTTGGCCGAACAGCCCCACTAGCAATGCACCGACCATGCCACACCCGACCGCCCTCAGCATTCGATTATTTCTTTCCATTGAGAACGTCCTTTCTTGATCGTGTCTTTGATTGAACCACGATTTCCAACCGCAGGTAGTCTGCCAGCCGTTCGATCGTGTCCGCCGTCATCCCGCTCTGACCGCGCATCATCCGCGAAAGTTGACTACGGGCCACGCCCGCGCCCTTGGCGATCGCGTAGGGCGTCAGACTACTCGCCTTCACCGCCGCGGTGATCGCCTTTGTCAACTTCCCCATGCCCAGAGTGTACGCGATGTGTTGCGATTTCGCAACTATTTCGCGCGGTGGGCAGCTTACCCCTTTCCGGCTCGCCGGGGAACCGCTCGTTGGGTGGCAGGGTTGACGCCCGAACGGATACACCCAGCGCCACTGACAGCACGCCCGCCAGCCGTACGGCGATGCCGGGGGTGGGTGGCGAAGCGGCGGGCGCGGCATCGTCGCACATCGACTCTCCGACCGCGACCAGCCACGCCGCCGAACCGGGGTGCGTCGCCAGCCCCAGCCCATCGGCCACGCCCAGCCGTTCGCCGTAGACGTACCCCGCGTCCGTGTCGTCGGCGGGGGAGTATCCGCCAAGCACCAGCCGCAGGACCGCCGCCCGGTATATCCGCAGCCGCGCCGACAGATCGGGCGACAGGACCGCCGGGCGATGCCGCAGCCGGCCTGAGTCGGTCGGGTGCGGGGCCAGTTCAATCCCGGCCCGCCCAAGGGCCACCAGCAGCAGGGCGAGTGCGTGGGGGGCTGGGTTCACAGTTCCCCCCAGCCGTCCCCGGCGTCCGTGGGCTTGGCGACCGTGGCGACGGTGACAGAACCCACGCGATTCCCGGCGTTCACGGGGGTTTCGTCGCCGTCGCCAGTGTCACCACGCCGCGACACCAGCCGAATCCGATCCGTGGGACGCCCGCCCTTGGGGCCGTGGTCATCGTGAACCCACATCGCTACACCCGCCGCCACCAGTTCGCCCAGCGCCTTCGTCGCCCGCTCGGGATCGCCCCGATACTCGCGTGGTCCGCGTGTCAGTTCCCGCACCGTCGCCGTGCCGCCCTTGCGGTCGATCCACTCCACCAGCCGGCGGGATTCACGCCCTTCGTCCGACTCCCCCAGGATCGCGTAGACGCGACGGGCTTCGTCACCGAACCACCGGGCCAACACCACGCCCGCCATGATGCTCGCCTCATTCACCCGCGACGGATCGAGTAGCGTGGTATCACCCGCCGCAGCGCGGGTCAGGTGGACCACCAGCGCCAGCCGTGGGGCGTACCCCTCCAACTTCGACCACGCCGCCGCCTCGTCGCCCGTCAGTTCCTCCGCCTCCGTGTTGTGTTCGTTGTAGAACAGCACCCACGCCGCCTTCCCGTCGGGGGTAAGTGTCAGAAGTCGGGGAATGGCGTCGCCTTCACCGTCGGTTGCTGGCGTCAGGGCATACAGCCGATCGAACACCACCGCCACCGCCGCTTCGCTCGCCGGATCCACGTCGGCTTCCGTCCATCGCTTCGCCTTGCGTGGGGGCATGGCGAACAGCAGGCGGGCCAGCATCCCGCTTTCGTGATGCTCCTGCCCCATCGCCCGAGCCAATACGCCGGGTTGAATCCCGCCCGTGATGCTCACCGATGCCAGCGGAACGCGAATCGTGCGTGGGTTGCCAGTCTTGCGATCGACCGTCATTTCCTCGCCGTCGTGCATCGACAGCCAGTGCGCGGAGTCCGCGCCGCGACCGCCCCGGTATTGGTCGAACGATCCCAGCCACCCATTGAGTTCGTCACGGGCGAGCAGCACGCCGGACGGATTCTCCAACAGGATCGGCGCAAGGGCTTCGACCGTGGTATCGGACACGGTGTACCGCCGCGCGATCGGCGGGGCGGGTTTCTCGGGGGGAGCGATCGTGTACCCGTCGTCACCGTGTTTCTTCGCCGCGTCCCGTTTCCACCCTGTCAGTTCCGCTTCATACCGCAGGTGTTCGGCTTCCCATTCCCGATGCGCCGCTTCGTGTTCCTTCCACGCTTTGGCTTGGGTCTTGCGAATCGGTTTCATCGCCAGCCGGAACGCGGGCGACTTCAACGAACCCGACTCTCCCACCGTCACCGTCCACAGGTTGGGCGGGGCATGCCAAGTGTTCGACAGCCGCAGCCGGTGGGTGTTGCCGATCGCGGCCGCTAGCCCCGCCAGCAGGGGCAGCGCGACGAACGACGGATCGCACCCCATCGCCTTCGCTGCGCCCAAGACGAATCCGTGAATCGGCTCGGGCAGAACGTCAACCGGGAAGGGCTTGAAGACGGGAACCGCCGGCGCGTCGGGCGTCATCGCTTCCAGCTCGGTCTTGTCCGCCAGGGTTTCGACTTCCGCGCGGATCGGCTCCACGTCCCCGCCGCGATGCTTCACGAGGTCCGCCATATCGCCGCCTTCGGGCATCCCTGCCCACAAGTCCACCAATCGAATCACCCGCACCGACTTCGCGCCCGCAGCCGTCAGCAGCCGCGCCACGTCGGTGGCGTACCGCTCGCCCGCGTCGTCATGGTCGGGCAGGATCACCACGTCACGCCCCGCCATCGGGGACCAATCCGCCTTGCTCGCCGACTTCGACCCGTGCGGGCTTGTCGTTGCCACCAGCCCGACCGCGCGGGCCGAGTCCGCCGCTTTCTCGCCTTCGACGATGAACACCCGCGCCGCCGCCGGCGTCGCCAGCAGGTCGGGCAGGGCGTACAGCGGTCGGGGCGTGGGAATCCCGCCGATGCACCAGCCCGACCCGTCCGCCTTCCGCGACACCGGGCGCACGTCTTTCCCCATGGGCGTGTTCCACCGCACCACGAGCCCCACCGGCTCGCCCGCCGCGTTGTGGTACGTCCACGTCGTCGATCGCGGGCCGTGCCGGCGTTCCAGGTCCGCCACTGCGTCGCGGGCCGTGGGGAACGTGCGCCCGCCCGTGGCGTCACTGGCGACGGTGACAGAATCCCCGCCGCGTGCGAGCTTCGATGTAGTTTCGTCGCCGTCGCCACGTCGCCGGGTCTTGGGGTGGGGGGGCGCGTGTCCGTTCCGCCCCAACCGGCTCGGGTCAGGGATGAACAGGTCAGCGGACCGCAGCCCGATCGCTCCACACACCGCATCGACGGTACAACCGGCGTGGCAGTTCACCAGCGCGCGCCCGTCGTCGCCGGCGTGGATGCTCAAACTCGGGGTGCGGTCATCGTGGGCGGGGCATCGACACGTCCAACCGTTGCCCGCCCGCTTGGGTTCGTGTCCGTGTTCCCGCAGGGCCGTCAGGATTCGTCGTACGGGTTCGCTCATGCCGCACCGCCTTCGGGCTTTGGCGACGGGTGGGCGTGGTTGGTCGTCACCCACACCGCCGCAGGGCGTCCGCTCGCCGTGTTCCGCCGGCGACCCGAATCGACCACCAGCCGCAGGGCGACAAGTTCACCGCGCCGGGGCGTGTACGTCTGGGGCTTGATGCCCAGCGCCGCTTCCCCTTCGTCATCGGTTGCGCCGTGCGGGCCTTGCTCCACGATGAACGCCAGTACACGGGCGCGCAGGTCTTTGGCGTGGCCGGCGATCCGATCCGCCGCGACGCCGGACGTACCGGACGGGGCGTTGTGCCGCGCGGGCGGGGTCAGGGGCAAGCGTGTACGATGCTGGGAAGTCTGATCGTCGGCGCTCGCCCCGTTTCTGCCAAGTCGCGGGGCCGCGTCTTTTTTGGGGTCTGGGTCCGGTGGACCGGGATCGAACAGGTTGGGGGCGATCATGGGCGCACCCCCTTTCGCGCGTCGATCAGCCGCCGCAGGTCCGCCACGTCGAACAGGCGACGCGCTCCAATCTTCAGGGAAGGAAGTTCACCCCGTAGCCGCAGGTTGTCGATCGTTCCTGGCGAAACGTCCAGCAGCCGACCCGCCTCTCGGCGATCGATCAGCAGTGGGGCCGTCATCGTCGGGGAGTTCGTGTCACTTGCCACGGGCCACCCCCTCACGTTTGGCGCGCTCAATCAGCAGCCGTTCAACCGTTGCACGATCAAACAGCATCCCCCGATCAGTCTTGACGTGCGGGAGCGCGCCCCGTTCGGCTTCCGCCCGCAGCCACGTCACCGAAACGCCCAATAGTCGGGCCATTTCGGCGAGTTTCCGCGGCGGCTCGCTTGGTGTGTTCAACATGCCAAACGATCGCGGGCAGGGTTGAACGATGCGCCGGAGTTGTGTCGGCAATTGCGCCGGAGTTATGTCGTCGCGTGCGTGGTCTTGTTCCGGGCTTTGCCGCTCGCCATGAGCGCGTACCCCTTGTGTTTGCCGTAAGGTCGATTGACCTGCCCAAAACCCTCCAACTCACGCAGCAGCCGCCCAACCGTTTCACGGTTCCGAATCGGGCCGCAGCTCGCCACGTCAATCACAGTCTTGCACTTCGTCGGAGTCTTGGCCAACACCGCCAGTACGGACTCATGGTCAGCAGTCAGCGCCGGCCCGTTCGCGTCAACCGCTCCACCGGGAAGGGCTGGCGGCGTCGCGTTGCCTTCAGCACCACCCGCAGCCGCCTTTACCGATGGTCGATTCACACCATCGCTGTGCGATTGCTTTTGCCAGTCCCGTTTCACGATGTTCAAGTATGCCCGCGCGTGCCGGTCAGTCAGTCCTCGTGCATACCGCATCAACGCCTCCGCGTTTACGTCGTAAGTGCGCTCCTCCAATGCCTTCGGGTCTTTGGTGTAGTCGCCCCACGACTCCGACGGACGCTCCCAGATGGGGTCTACATAATCGTGGTCATGTAGCGCCACAACTACCGCGCACGCCAGTAGCAGCCGCCATTCGGGGGACATGGCTCGCACCGCTTTCGAATCGGCCGGATCATCGGGAAAGGGAATCGGCTTCGACTGCTCTTTCCATGCCATTTCCAGCCGTACTTCGGTGTTCAACTGCTCGCACAGCCAAGGCCGGGCGCTTGGATTTTCGGCCACCCATGCCCGAATCTCATCCACACCCGACCGTTGATTATGACCGTTGATTTCAACCGTTGATTTCGTGACCACTGCTTCCAGCTTCGCCAGCAGGTCGGCGGATACCGCGCCAGCAGCGGAGGGGGCGTGGCCGACGGCCCGCAGGGCGTCGGGCAAGTCCATCCCTTCCCTCTCCAGCCATCGTGCGGCCTCCGTGTTCGTGAAAATCTGCACGTAGTCTGCATCCGTCAACTCAAAAGAGCCCGGGTTTCCGTGTCTGAATGCCAAGTAGTACGCTGGCGGCGAACCAGCAATATCATCGACTTCGTACAAAACCTCGAAGTGCCGCTGGCCGAGTCGTCCCTTCCACGTTCGTACGTGGTTCCCATGCAACCGCTCCAGCACCAAGTATCCAGCGGGATTGCCGCGTTGGTCTATGACGATGGTTTTCCATTCGCCTTCAGCTTCGTCAAACACAGAGTGCGTTCGTTTTGCTTCGGGATCCTTGCGTTCGTGCCGTCCCAAGGTCACGAGTGCGGACACCGTTCCCAATCGGCGAGCAATCGCTCGCCGCAACTCGGACATGGTCGCTAAAGCCGCGTCCAAGTTTGGGGTGGTCTGCTGCATCTCCAGAGTGACATGTATCGCAGCCGCGCGAACGCGCTCTAACTCTTCCACCAAGCCCACCGACCAAGTGAGTGCTCCGGGATTCACGGCATCATCGATCGCGGGTTTCCATTCTCGGGCGCGGCCGAGAAGCGAATCGACTGATCCGACGGTGTCCGACAAGTGCTTTGGGAGCAAGTTGGCGATCAAACCGTGGGGGTCATCGGAGTTGTTCGCACCACTCCTCCGCGCCAACGACGATCGTGCGGCGATCGGGATCGCCTGAAGCGTCAAGCCCAAGACTTGAAGCATGTTGAACAGATTGACAACGGGATGCGGTTTTGCCCCGGGCGTCGCGTCCATCGGTCACTCGCTTTCTCGGGCCGGTCGGGCGGAGTCTTGGAGCGAGTGACCGCCAAGAACCCCGCCCGATCCGTTCACCGGGGGATCAATCCCGATGCCCGTTGGGGGATTATTGTCTGTCGGTTCGCTTTGCGGGAGTGCGGCGATCCTGTAGACTCTTCCCAAGGGGGCGACACGTCTAGCGGCTTGCCGCCCGAATCGAAGCAGGTCGGGGCTCCGGAGGAACCGCCGTAGGAGACATCATGCGTTACCGATTGATACTCGCCCTGGGTTGTGCCATGCTCGGCGGATGCGTCGGCGGCGTGCCTTGGAACACCTACTACCAGCAAGACAAGTCTGTCGTCGCGTCGGGCATCCGCCTTACTCCTCGGGAGAAGTCCGACTGTCGGCAAATCAAGCCGGAGGATTTGCAGCGAGCAGTAGCTCGCGTAGAAGAAGCGAACCGGGCTAAGAAGACCGCGCCAGAAGACATGACGTTTGACGATAAGGTGGAGGCGAGAAAAGTACTCTTCGAGGAAGTGTGCCTCAGAGAAGATCCCGCTTCAACGGTGCTGATTGGGGAGTCCGCTTTCTACGCACCCCAGCCCGCCAATGCTACCGATCCGAATCTGGATCGCAAGGCACGCGCCGAGGGAGCGGACATCGTGCTGGTTTGCACATCGTTTGGAGGGGAGCGGCAGGGCGTTGCTTACGCCCCCACGTACGACTTCACGACCAACTACCAGACGGGGCGAGCGAGTGGGTATGCGTACAACGATCGCGGAAACTGGGCGAGAGCCAATGCCTGGGGCTCATCTACGGGCTACAGCAGTTCGAGCGGATCGGTTCCTGTGCCGGTCACGATTGAGAAGTGGAACACCAACGTGTTCTTTTTCCGACGACTCTCTGCTGACGAGGTTGCTCGGATGCGTTCCGTCAAGTAGGAATAACCCCTTGCGGTTCAGGTTCTTCAGGGCACCCGCGTGCCGCCCAGCATTCGCATGAGCGTCTCGCTCCCAGCATCCGGCGGTTCGGGAGCCACAGGCATGCCCCGCTCCATCGCGCCAGCCCACGTGAGCAGACGTACCAGCACCGCGCATTCGTGATGCCATTGCCGCGCCGAGGCGTCTCGATTGCCATGCGAGAGCCGATTCATGCGCGACCGGGCTTTTCCTTCCGTCGTGCGTGGGCCGGTTGAATGCTCCCAAGGGCGTGTCAGCGAGACTGCCAAGCGCAGGGAATCCAACCCCGCTTCGGACAGTCGATAGGGGCGCGGCGTGTGTGGCATGGTTCATCCCAGTTCGTTTGCGCAGGGGTGGAGCAGTGTGCGGATGCGTCGATTCAGGAAACCCCTCCCGGGGGCTTTGGGGGCGAACAGACTGCGCTGGGAGCCGGACGCGACTGTTCAACAACGCTTCGCAGGGGAGGGGGAAGGGCGTGGGTGAGCCCGAGAGAATCGAGCAACACCGCCGCCGCATTTACCCGGTCTTCCGAGTGGTCCGGGTCATCGTCGCCTGTGCCAGCCAAGAACACGGTCGGCTTCCCTAGCAGGCGATCCAGAAGGCCCTCAACCGCCCATCGCTCGCCGCTCAATGCTCGCGTCCATAGCAGCTCGATCAGGGCCGAGCATCGCTCCGGTGTGGACGCTTGCCACAGTGCCGCCCGGAACCGCTCTGTTTCACGGCCAAAAGGATTCCCAGGGCCACCCTTCCAGCCCTTCTGGAACCGTCCGCTGGCACCCCGACCTCCATCACCAAATGGGCGATTCGTCATGGCCGCACCTCCACCGCTCGGACCAGTGCCAGCACCCCCGCCCGGATCGAGGGGGGCAAGCCGGACCACGCCGCGACCACCGCCGCCAAGTCGGGATCGGTCGGCGTCGCCGGGGGCGTCGGCGGACCAAAACCCGCCCCGTTGTTGCCGGATTTGCTGCCGCCCGATCCGCCTACCCCTGCATTTCCCGAAGGAAACCGCGACTGTTCGAGTCCTTCGGGGGGCATTTCGCCATTTTACTTTTTTTCGTCGCTTTCGGTGGCGCTCCCCGGTGCTGCCTACCGACCCCGTTCAAGATTCGTGATTGTTGTTTGAAGCGGCCAGTGTGGCCGCGGGTTTTTTCTCGGGAGACTTCGTATGGCCGACAATCTGTGCCGCGTGCTCAGTCGTTCGTCGCGCCATTCGGTTGGCTGATCGGTTTGCCGGTCCGCCCCGGGTGGGCGAGATTCGGCGAAGACCGACGCGGCGTTCTCTCCACTATTTTCCAACACGTCGATCCAACACACATTTTTAGGCCGCGCTCGCACTTTGCTGGCCGGTAATAGGTACACCATGGGCTACCGAGAACCCTTCGTGCCGCCACGGGTACGGGCCGCGATCGAGACACTCGAGCACTTCCGATACATCGAGGACAGCTGTGACATCCACAAGCGATCGCTGAGCAAGCCCGAGGAATCGGTGCGCTCCAGCGCATTGCAGGTATTGCGTTTGTATCTGACGGGCGAGATGGACTACGGCGATGTGCCGCCCGCTCCACCCGCGAAGACAGACGAGGACGACGGCCCGCGCGTGCCGGCCCCGGTGTGAACCGGGCCGGTGCGCGGGGCCTTCGCGCGCAGTCCTTACTTGATTGACGGGGGAGTCTGGAAGATTGCCCCGCCGGGGTCGATGGAGATCCGGGGGAAACAAACACCCGCTTGAGCGAGAGCAGCCCGGATCGCTGCCGCCAGAGCAGGGGCGTTTGGGGTATCACTGTGGAGGCAGATGGTGTCGGCGTGGATGGGGACATGCTGGCCAGAGATGGAGGTGATGCCGCGGCCGGTGGCGATGGAGACGGCCTGGGTAGCGGCGTCAACGGCGTTCTCGATGAGGGCGTCGGGCTTGGAGCGTGCGCGGAGGGAGCCGTCGGGCTCGTAGCGGCGATCGGCGAAGGCCTCGGCGGCGACTTTGAAGCCGAGGGCACGCCATTGGTCGAGGGCGGGCGATCCGGCGAGGCCAACAAGGGTAAGAGCGGGATCGATGGAGCCCGTGGCGCGGGCGATGGCTTCGGCGACGGGTGGCTTGGTCATGGCCGCGTGGTAGAGCGCGCCGTGGGGCTTGACGTGGCTGAGGGTTGCGCTGAGAGAGCGGGCGACGCGGGCGAGGGTGGCGATCTGCTCGGCGACAGACCGCTCGATGGCGGCGAGCGGCATGTCGATTTCGAGGCGGCCGAAGTTGGCGCGATCGGGATAGCTGGGGTGGGCGCCGATGGCGACGTTGTGGATGAGAGCGGCGCGAATGGTGCGGGCCATGCTGGCGTCATTCCCGGCATGGCCAGTGCAGGCGATGTTGGCTGAGGTGACGATGGCGAGGAGCGCGGCGTCGGCGGCGATCTGCGCGGGGGTATCGCTCTCGCCGAGGTCGCAGTTGAGATCGATCGATCGCGGTTGGTGCGTGGGGTTGCTCATTCCAATTCCTTGGCGCGGGTTTCGGGAAGGAGGAGCACGAGTGCTGCGCCGACGACATTGAGGATGGCAGTCAGGCCGAGAGCGGGGCCGAGGCCGTGCTTGCCGGCGAGGGAACCGATGACGGCGGGGGCGAGGGCACTCACGCCGCGGCCGAGGTTGTAGCACATTCCCTGTGCCGCGCCGCGCACCGAGGAGGGAAAGAGTTCCGCGAGCATGGAGCCGAAGACACTGAAGTATCCGTGGCCGAAAAAGCCGACGAGGGGGCCGAGGATCATGAGGGTGGTTTCGCTGCGGGCACTGGCGCCGAAGATGGGGACGACGGCCGCGGCACAGAGGACGAAGAACACGAATGTGCGTTTTCGTCCGAAGCGGTCGGCAAGGAAGCCAAAGCTGGTGTAGCCGAAGAACGCGCCGATCTGCATTGGGATGATCCACCCGAGAGACTTCACGACGCCCAGCCCGGCGCCTTCGGGTGCGGGGGATGAGAGATACGTGGGGACCCATGTGAAAAGGCCCCAGTAGGCGAAGAGGAGCGCGGCGGCCGCGAGCGTGGCGATGACCGCACGCTTGAGATAGGGCGGCGCGGCCATGATGGAGAGTGTTCGGGCCAGCCCTTGCTTCGCTGCGGCGCCCTGCTTCCAGATCGCGGGCTCGGGCACGTTTCGCCGCATCCAGGCCACGAGCAGCGCGGGGGCGACGCCGATAATGAACATGGGTCGCCAGCCCCAGCGCGGCAGCACGATCGCGGCGAGCACGGCGGCGAGAATGACCCCGATCGCCCACCCGGACTGCATCAGCCCGATCGCCTTGCCGCGATGCCGCGCGGGCCAGGACTCTGCCACGAGCACCGCGCCCGCGGACCACTCGCCGCCCATGCCGAGGCCGACGAGGATGCGCCAGAAGACGAACCACCCGATGTTCGGGGATGTCGCGGTGAGCGCAGTGCAGAGGGAATAGAAGAGGATGGAGATCATGAGCATCCGAAGGCGGCCGAAGCGGTCGGAAAGGACGCCGCAGAAGATGCCGCCGATCGCGGAGGCGATAAGTGTGGCCGAGGCGATCGCGCCGAGCTGGGTCTTGTCGAGATGGAACTCGTCGCCGATGGGCTTGAAAGCGAAGATGTAGAGCGAGACGTCCATGGCGTCGAGCATCCACCCTGCACCGGCCGCGCCGAGTGATTTCCAGGCGCGGGCGTCGGGCTCGCGCCACCAGAGTGTGCCCGCGGGGTCGCTCATTGCCGGGGCACCTCCGCGTTGAGTTCGCCTTCGTGCTGGCGGAGCAACGCACGTGCTGCCTCGGGCGTGATGCGCTCGAATCGCACATCGTCGCCGGGGCGGAGCTGGCCGAGCACGGGAAGGTCCACGGTTGCGGTGGAGGCAATAACGGGGTAGCCGCCGGTGGTCGGATGATCGACGAGGAGGATAATCGGTTCGCCGCCGGGAGGCACCTGCACCGCGCCGCACATCATGCCTTCGCTTGGCATTGTGCCGCCGGAGGCCGCAAGAGCGATGCGGCCATGGAGCCGCACGCCGACGCGATCGGAACGGGAAGAGGCGGTGAAAGGGCGGGACCAGAACTCGCGGGTGGCGGGGGCATCGAATGTCCCCGCGTGCGCTCCTTCCACCGCACGCAACACGCGCCTTGCGAGGGCACGCTCGATGAAGCGAGGCGCACTCCTGGCGAGCTCGGGGGAGGGCGAACGCGCGGATATAGCGCCGAACTCCAGTGTGTCTCCGTGTCGCAGGGCTCGCCCGGCGAAGCCGCCGAAACCCGCTGCGAGATGGGTCGATGCGCTGCCGAGCACCCGAGGCACGGCGATTCCCCCGGCGATGCAGAGATACGTGCGCACGCCGCGGACGATCGGGCCTGTGGTCAATCGCTCTCCGGCGCGGATGGCAATGGGGATGCACGCAGGAACTTCCCGAGGGCCATCTCCCGATTCGATCGAGGGAAGCACGTCGCCCCCCGTCAGCACAATGATCGCATCGTGCTCGAATGTGAATGAACCACCGAGAAGGGTCATTTCCAGCGCGGCTGCACCGTCGGGATTGCCGACGAGGCGGTTGCCGATGCGGAGAGAGAGCGGGTCCGCCGCTCCGCCTCGAGCGACACCGATGGCGCCCAGACCTGTGCGGCCGAGGTCCTGCACGGTGGTGTGCATTCCGGGTTCGATGACGCGCAGCAGGCCCATTCTATTTCCTCTCCGCGAGCATGTGCGTGAACTCGGGGAGTGCAATGGGAACGAATCGCACGCGGTCGCCGATGGACAGGATCGCGGGGGGATCGCGCATCGCATCAAACATTGGCAGGGGTGTGCGCCCGATCAACCGCCAGCCGCCGGGCGTAGCAAAGGGGTAAATGCCGGTTTGATCGCCCGCGATGCCGATGCTGCCCGCTGGCACGCGCAGGCGCGGCGATTCGAGCCGGGGGGTGGCCAGTTCGGGTGGAAGGCCGGTGAGATACCCGAAGCCGGGGGCGAAGCCGAGGAATGCGACCTCGTAGGCCGCGGCGGCGTGCCTCGCGACAGCATCCTGGGGAGAAAGGCCATGGAGCCGAGCCACATCGGCGAGGTCCGGAGCGCACTCGGCTTCGTAGCAGGCCGGGATCTCAACAACCCGAGCGGGCGAGGGCTGGGGGGAATGCTGCGCGGCGTGGATCGTGCGGGTGACTTCGGCTGCGGCGCGATCGGCATCGAGCTCGGCAGGATTGAACGTGAGCAGGAGTGTGGCGTACGCGGGCACGGCATCCTCCAACCCGTGGATTGTGCCCGCCTGCATGGCGCGGAGCGCGGCGTGTACGCGATGGTGGGTCGTTGCACGGGCTTCTTCTCCGAACGACACGCGCAAGTGGCGGTCGCCAACCCAGTGCAGTCGCGGAATGTGATCGATCGTGGGCACAGGCAGAGTCTACCGAGCGGCGTCGCACCGTGCGGATAACCGCCGATTGGGAACGCTGATCCGGCATGTTCGGTGTTACACAGGGCCGCGGGGGAGGCGAGATGAACTGCCACAGCGCTCCAACCCGCACAGACGGAACTCTTTGCCCAGTGATTGCTCTGAGATGGATTCGGCCACGAAGTCGGACGGAAGCAGACCCGATACCCAAGGGACGACCAGCGTCCCGGAGGTTTTTCCATGAGCACGCATTCTCAACGTTCCTTTGACCAGGTGAAGAACATTCTGGGCAAACTCGACCGCAACATCGATGCCGCGCGGCAGCGCCGACTGCAAGGCCCGACGCCCGTCGCCGCGGTGATCGCGGTGCCGGTGGTGGCCCCGTCGCGGCCGGCGTTTGTCGCACCGAGCACGCCCATGACGCCGATGCCGACGTTCGGTTCGACCGCTACGGCGCGGAGCGTGTACGGGCGCGCCACACCGATGCGTCCAGATTCTCGCACACAGACCGGTACCTAATCCACTGCTTACATCTCGCGGGGGAGGAAAGCAGGCCCACATGCTCAGGAACCTGCGCAAAATCTTTGGTGTGAACGATCACAAGCATGACGCGGAGCCGGCGGCTCCGGTGCGCCGATCGTCCGCCCAGGCGTTCTACGACCATCCGCTCGTGAACCACACGACCATCGGCCAGACGCTGGTGGTGACCATCGTGGAGCGCGAGCTGAACGTCACATCCGCGGCGGATGTCTGCCACGAGATCAAGGAGTTGTACCTTCATCAGGCGGGCGTGCGGCACATCGTGCTGGACCTGGAGAACATCAACTACGTTGATTCCGCCGGGCTGAACTGCATGGTGGAACTGCTCTCGTTGGTGAAGCGCCGGCACGGGCGGATCGGCATGGCCTCGGCGACTCAGCACGTGGAAGTGCTGTTCAAGCTGACTCGGCTGGAGTTGGTCTTCACGATCCGACGGACGGTGATCGATACGATCGATGCGATCGAGCCGAAGGGGTGAGCGGGGCCAATGGGAAGGCGTAGAGACGCAAGGGCGTGAATCGCATTTCTCCTTGTGTACACCTGCAGGCCCCGGACGCCGTCATCTACTTTGATTTTTCAACTGCGATCCAGCGATCGATCTTTGCTTCCAGTGTGGGCAGGGGGATCGAGCCGGAGCCGAGCACGGCGTCGTGGAACGCCCGCACATCGAACTTCGGTCCGAGCGTTTTCTCAGCGCGGGCGCGGAGTTCGCTGATCTTCAACTGACCGATCTTGTACGCACACGCCTGTCCGGGCCAGGCGATGTAGCGGTCCACCTCGCGCTCGATGTTCAGTTGGGAGAGAGCGGTGTTGGCGAGCATGTAGTCGATGGCCTGCTGGCGGGTCCAGTTCCTGGCATGAATGCCGGTATCCACGACGAGGCGGCTGGCGCGCCACATCTCGTAGCTCAGTCGCCCGAAGTCGTCGTAAGGATTGGCGTACATGTTCTTTCTGCCTTGCGGGGCAGTTGCGGACGCCGCCGCGGGGATCTTCGCACCATCGGGTTCAACGGCGTCCGAGTCCCCCACTTCCAACCCGAGCCGTTCGGAGTAGAGCCCCCATCCCTCGACAAAGGCGGTGTAGTTGGTGAAGGTGCGGAAGGGGTGCTGACCCTCGAGTTCCTGGGAGAGTGCGATCTGAAGGTGGTGGCCGGGGACGCTCTCGTGCAGGGCGAGGGCCGTCATTTCGTACTTGGGGCGCTGGTCGAGGCGGTAGGTGTTGGCCATGAACCACCCGGGCACGCCGGCCTTCATTGAGCCGAGGTAGTAGTACGCCGTGGGGGATGTGGGCGCGACGATGGGCGGAAGTTCGCGCACGCCGTAGCTCAGTCGCGGGAGCGTGCCAAAAAGATGCGGGAGTTCCGAGTCCATCCGCTTGCAGATCTCCCGGTATCCCGTCACAAGATCCTCGGGCTTTTCGTAGTAGAATCGCTTGTCGGTGCGCAGATATTCCACAAAGGCGTGGAAGAGGGCGTCGCCCTGGAGTTCGGACTTTCGTGGGAAGTCCGTGTGGGCGATTACCGTCATCATCTCGGCGTGGATGCGGGCCACTTCGCTCAGACCGAGTGCGTGGATCTCGTCGGCCTTCATGCCGGTGGTGGTGTGCTTGCGCAGGGCCGCGTCGTATGCCGCGGGGCCATCCACGCCTTGCGAGTAGCCGACAGTGTCCCGGCACTTGGGGATGTACTCGTTCTGCAGAAACTCGCCGAACGCGCGGAATGCGGGGACGACTTTTTCGGCGATCGCCTTGCGGGCCCGGGCCGCGCTCTCATCGCCCGCGGGAAGGCCGCGATAGGGCTTGTAGAAGGGGCTGAGCGAGGGTGTTTCACGAACATCCTGGGTCGCCAGCATGAAGCACTGCTCGACCGTTCCGACCATCGCGACCTTCGGCTGCACGCGATTCGCGGCCAGACCGGCGCGGAGCTGGGCGGTGGTCTGCGCAAGATGCTCGGGGATCTGCTCCAGACGCGAGGCGTAATCCGCGTACTGCTTTGCGGTCTTGAACGGGAGCGAGTCGCACATCTGGCTCATGCCGACCTGTGGGCCGCTGCGGGCGTCGATGGAGAGTTGCTCGTTGTGCAGCGGCGCGCCGGCGAGGACATCCTCAAGCTCGTAGCGGAGAAGGTCGGCGTCGAGACGGTCGACTTCGTTGAGCTTGGCGGTGTCCATGGCGGTCAGGCGGGCGAGCCGGGCACGGACTTCTTGCACGCGCCGGGCGGTGGCCGCGGGGCCGACGTCGCCGAGCTTGTCGTTGTATCGCTCGTCGCCGCGCTGGCTGGCGTCCACAGGACTGTTGCGGAGCGTCCACTCGAGGTGCTCGTCGAGAATCGCGAGGAGTTCGCGGGAGCGCCCGGATCGCCAAGCCCCGTTCTGGTCGAGCAGCGGCGACAGGGAGCGACCACCATCGAATGCACCAAGTTGCGGTGGCTGTGCGGCGGATCGCCCCGTGAGGCCGCAGAGGGAAAGAAGAACGACGGCCGGAGTGACGAAGGCCGCTTGACGAAGGTGCTGGGTCATGGCCAGAGCGTACCCGAGCGGCCGCCGGCGCGGGCTATCGGCCCCTTGCCTTGTCCGGGCCAGCCGATAGGATTGGCCCGACAGAAACCGGGTTTCGCCCGGACAATCTGGGGATTAGTGTAACGGTAGCACGAGTGACTCTGACTCACTTAGCCTAGGTTCGAATCCTAGATCCCCAATTCCGTTTCATGACGAAAACACCCCGCCGATGGCGGGGTGTTTTGTTTTTCCGAGGACATGTGGGGGGTTGCTGCTGCGATTACTTGTTGATCTCGCCCGGCTCGGCCGGCGCGGGTGTGGCCAGGGGCTGGCCTGTGGGCTTCGGGTCGACGGGCTTGGCGGCCGCGCCGGGACCGGCGGGCAGGCTCGGGGCCGGGGGAGTGGTATTCGGGGTTGGCGATCCTGAGGAAGTCGGGACGACTTCGAATCGACCACCGACGACTTGCAGTTCGTCGACGCGCGTCGGCGCGACGATGTTCAGCCCGAGCGCGGGGTCCATACGGGAGTCGCCGATGATGCCGACGACCTTGCCGAGCGTGGGGAGCAGATCGATGCCTTCGCGCGGAACAACGTAGCCGATGGTGCGTGTGGAGGAGATGTCCACGGACTCGATGCGGTACATCAGGGCCATGCCGCGCTTGCCGTCGTAGACGGTGCTGGGGAGCATGCGTCCGACGATGGTGTAGACGGCCTGGCGATTGGCCTGCTCGACGGCGGCGCGGATGGAACGCATCTTCTCGTCGAGCTGGTCGGGTGCGTTCAGGCGGACGCGGGTCTCAAGCACTTCCATGCGGAAGGTGAGGGCATCGCGGCGCTGCTCGAGGGCGGTGCGGATCTTGCCATCCTCGCCGGTGGCGGGCAGAGCGTCGATCTTCCGGTTGAACTCGCTGACAACAGTGCGAATCTCGGACTCGCTTTCGGCCTTCTGCATGGCGCGATCGAACATGTCGCGCAGGACGTTCATGTCGTCGATGCGCTTGGTGAGCTCGAGGTTTGGCCTGGCCGGAGCGGGAGTCGCGCGATCGTTGGTCATTGTGACCGTGGTGGTTTCGGTCGTGGTTTTCGTGGGCACGCCGTCGGCGGGCTTGATCTCGACGATCTCGCCGGATGCGGGAGTGGTCGGCGGGTTGGGATCGACGGGCTTGGCCGCGGTCTCCAGCGGCTTGGGATCAGCTTTGACGGTCTCGACCGGCTTGGCCGCGAAGGTGGCCGGCGCTGTCGCGCCGCCCACCTTCGCGGCCTCGTCGGCGGACGCCGCCCGCACCTGCTCGGCGCGAACGAAGCCGCGGGCCTGCTTGGGCGCGGCGACCAGATATCCCAGCACGGTGCCGTCGCCGGCCTTCACGGGCTCGACGTCGTTGAACATGGTGCCCGCGGGAACATCGGTATCGAGAAGGTACCACCAGGGGGCGGCCCCGCCCTCGTTGGCGGCCATCAGCTTGGAGCCGCGCGTGAGCTTGACGGATTTGGTGGCGGCGTCGAAGGTGGCCTCGTCCTGCTTGACATAGGCGCGAGTGCCCTCGGGATATTCAACGCGAAGCCAGCCCCCGCCCTCGCCATCAACGCGGAGAACCTGGCCCTGCTTGAGCATTCGCACGGCGTAAAAGTGGCCGCCGTCGGCACAGCGCATGGCGGAGTTGTCCTTGGCGACAACGACCGTGCGGGGCGCGACCTTTTTGACGTCGGCGTGGGCCTGGCCTGCAAGCGCGGCGCACGCGGCTACCCCCAGAATGGGCATCGTCGCCCGACCAGTGGCCCGAACCATTCCGATCACCAACGCCATTGCAACGCGCTTGCTTCCAACCATGACTGCGGCACTCCTGAAACGCGGCACATTCGCCGTTGGTGCGATAGTATCGCGCTCGGCGCGCCCGATGGCCGACCAAAGCCGGGTTTGTGGCGACCTAGGCAAACCGACCTCATCCGACAAACTGCCCACAACTGGGTACACGGCTACCATCGCCTCCGCGTGATTCGGCATGCCTGAATGCGAGGGGGGTTGGTAGGCCGAGAAGATGCCGGAACCGGATGGGGGGACCCGCCGCACCGTTCCGCCGCCGCGACCGCCATTCCCCACTCCCCGCCACCCCACTCCCGGCGCCCCCCAACTTTGATTCACCACTCCACACTCGTAACCTTGTCCCCCAGTATGTCCACGAGCCCGCGAGCCATGTCCAGCTCCCGTCCGACTTGTTCGGCGGCGCGGTCGTTGACCCGGCTGGGCGGCCGGATGATCGCGATCGCGGGGCTTGTGCTCGCCGCGGGCTGCGCCTCGCCGCTGGATGACAAGCAGGACCACGATCTGCGTCGCTCGGTTCGACTGAGCACGGAGCGAGAGGTGGCGGAGGCGACACAGTCGCCGGATTATCAGCTGCTGCAGCGCGAGGATCGGACCGACCAGCTTCGCCTGAGCCCCGAGGTGCTGGAGAAGCTGGAGAAGATGGCCGGGCCGGCGAGTTACGGGGGGACGGATCTGCCGCTGGGAGTGGATCTGTACGGCAAGCCGCAGAAGGTCGTGCGGATCACGATGGAGCGGGCGATTACGGGGGCGGTGCAGCGGAACCTGAACGTGGAGTTTGCGCGGTTGGGGCCGGCGATCAGCCAGTTGCAATACGCGGCGGCGGACGCGGCGTTCGACTGGGTGGTGTTCGCCTCCGGGCAGTTCAACTCCGCGAACGCTCCACGGGCGGATAGCGCCAGCACCGGCGGTTTTTCCGGCGTGACCACGAGTCAGACTGAGACTTCGCAGGCACAGGGCGGGTTGCGAAAGCCAATGTTCTCCGGCGGCACACTGACGCTGCAAACAGAGTTTCAGAACACAGCGGTCAAGACGCGGAACCTCACCACGGTTCCGAATCCAGCGCGCGAGGCGAACTTCGTGATCCAACTGGACCAGCCGCTGCTGCGCGGGTTTGGCTCGGATGCGACGCTGGCGCAGGTTCGGCTGGCGCGGAACGCCGAGCTGGATCAGATCCAGCAACTCAAGGGAACGCTGCTGCAGAATGTGAACGACACGGAGGCGGCGTATTGGGTGCTGGTGCGGGCGCGGGCGGACTTGCAGATTCTGCAGCGTCTGCTGGAGAACGGCCAGGGCGTGCTGGACAAGCTGCGCAAGCGGGCTGTGGTGGACGCAAAGCCCTCGACGATTTCCAATGCCGCGGCCGCGGTGGAACAGCGTTTGACGGATGTGGTGCGGGGGCAGCGCGTGCTGCGCGACGCCTCGGACCGGTTGAAAGTGCTGATCAACGATCCCGAGTTCCCCGTGGGCTCGGAGACGCTGCTGCTTCCGGCGGATATGCCGATCGACCAAGCGGTGCAGTTCAGCTTGATCGACGCGATCAACTCCGCGCTGGCCAACCGCCCCGAGGTGCAGCGGGCGCTGATCTCGCTGGATAACACGGCGATTCGGCAGATCGCGGCGGACAACGCACGCCTGCCCCGACTGGATCTGCGGGCCCTGACTCGGTTCAACGGATTGGGCGAGCACGTCGGCACGCCGTACAGCCAGATCGGGGAGGCGCAGTTCGTGGACTACCAGATCGGCCTCACGTTTGAACAGCCGCTGGGAAACCGGGCCGCGGAGGCCCTGCACGGGCAGCGCGGATTGGAGCGGGTGCAGGCGACGATCGCGTACCGGAACACGATCCAGGGGATCGTCGCGGACGTGAAGAGCTCGCTGCGGGACCTCTCGACAAACTACATTCTGGTCTCTCGAACACGGACGCTGCGCATCGCCGCCACCGAGGACCTTCGGACCCTTCAGGCCGAAGAAGACACCACGCAGGGCTTGACCCCCGAGTTCCTGAACCTGAAGCTGCAGCGTCAGACGGCCCTCTCCGCGGCGGAGCAGCAGGAGATCACGGCGCTGGTGGATTACAACACCTCAATGGCGAAGCTGCACACGGCGACGGGGACCTCGCTGGAGCGGAACAAGATCCGGTTCTACGCGCCGCCGGCACGCACGGAATCGCCGATGCCCCGCCTCTTCCCGGATTTCCCACTTGAGCCGGCTCGTCCGACGATGGAAGAAATTCGCCGGAAGTGACCCAGGGCTCGCAGATACATGGCCACTTCCATCCCAGATATTTCCGCGGCGATCGAGCGGCTGCGCGCCGGCGGCGTGGTGGCGTTTCCCACCGAGACCGTGTACGGGCTTGGGGCGGATGCTTTGAGCGAAGCGGCCGTGCGCCGGGTGTACGAGCTCAAGGGGCGGCCAAGCATCAATCCGCTGATCGTGCACGTGAGCGGGCCGGAGATGGCGACGCGCTTGGTGGCGGACTGGACGGAGGACGCGGCCGCGCTGGCACGTATGTTCTGGCCGGGACCGCTGACGATTGTGCTGCCGCGGGCGGACGTGCGCAAGCTCGCCGTTCCCGAGCTCGTTACCGCCGGCGGCCCGACGATCGGCGTTCGATGCCCGGATCATCCGGTGGCCCTCGCCCTGCTCTTCGGGCTGGGGTCGCCGCTGGTGGGGCCGAGCGCAAATCTGAGCGGGGGCGTCTCCCCCACGACGGCGGCGCATGTGGCGGAGGCCTTTTCGGCCGAGGATGTGCTTGTGCTGGAAGGAGGAGCGTGCCGCGCGGGAATCGAGTCCACGGTGGTTTCGCTGGCCGGTGCGCGGCCGCGGATTCTCCGGCCGGGACTGATCGGCGCGGGGGAGATTGCGGCGGTGATCGGAAGGCCGGTGGAGGACTTTGGTCCGGGGCACCACCAAGTTTCGCGTGGAAATGAGCCGCTGGCTTCTCCAGGGCTTCTGGCACGCCATTATGCGCCGCGCACTCCGTCGCGTCTGATCAATGCTCGCGAGATTGACGCCGTTCTGCGCGACCCGTTGCTGTCCTCAATCGCCATGGCGGTGATCGCCTACGAACGGATCGAAACTCCCGAGCCACACCGGCTGATTTTGCTTGCAAACGATGCCGAGGACTACGCGTTCGGCATGTACGCCGCGCTGCGCGAGGCGGATGCGATGGATGTCTCGACCATTCTCATTCAACGACCGCCGAGCGCGGAGGGGGCCTGGGGAGCGATCTTGGATCGCTTAACGCGTGCGACGACGGCGTGATACGACGATTGCAACATCACGGGCAGACGAGCTGCCCGTGCCACGCAGATGCATCATTCAACCCATCACGCCCGGCAGGCCCAGGGCGCGCCGGATGGAACTGATCTGGCCCTGGTGCCACCCCTCATGCCAGATGGATTTGTGGAGTACATCGAGCTTGTTCTTGAGGAATCCGCCTGAGTCGCTCGTCGTGGGGCCGAGCGCATCGGCGTCGGTCAGGCGGCCGGCGGCGCGAAGGAGACGGTCGTATTGCTCATCGTGAACGCGCCGCACCTCGGCATGCGGGGGATAGGCCGCGGCTTCACCGCTGGGCTTGGAACCGAACGCGAAGAGCTTGTCATACGGCTCGCCGAGCGCCGCGGGCTTGCCGTCGAGCATGCTGGCGAACCAGCCATACGTCGTGGCCATGTGCCCGAGCTGCCAGACGAGGTGGTTGTCGCTCGCGCTGGGCTGTGAGAGCATCTGGTGATCGGAGAAGCCGGCGCATAACTTGCCCGTCATCTCGTGTACCCACTTGAAGAGCTCGATGACGCGCGTCACTTCGGCGCGGCCGCCGGCGGCGGTAGTCGTGGCCCCCTTTCGCACCGGCTTCTTTCCGCCCGTCTTGCGAATGACCTTCTTGCCCGGCGTCCGCTTGCCCTTCTTCTTCGCCATGTGCGTGCTCCAGCGTGGTGGTGGGCGATGATACCGCCTTTCGCGGCAGGGGCTTATTGCCCGCGTTTGGGGGGCACCGCCCGAAGGGGTTTCCGGTAAGACCAATCGAGACCCTGGGGCCTCGACGGCCCGAACATCGGGTGGCATGTGCATCCCACAGTTCGGGCCCCCAACGCCCGATAAAGCAGGAGGATCAGGCCCCGCCGGCGGATGAATCCGCGGGATGGGGCACCTATGGTTTGGTTCCCTTCCGCCGCGATAAGGGAAGATTCGCGGCTCTAGGAGTTTGTGCAGCATGGCTTCAATTCGAATCGCGCTCGCCCCCGGCGACGGCATTGGTCCCGAGATCGTTCAGTCCTCCCTCGACCTGTTTCAGGCCGCGGGAGTTATGAAACAAGGCGTGGAGTTTGTTCCCGTGGAGATGGGTTTTTCCGTCTTCGCCAAGGGGAACTCGCGAGGCATGACCGACGAGGCCGTGCGCACCGTGGAGGAGTGCGGCCTGCTGTTCAAGGGGCCGATGGAGACGCCCAAGGGGAGCGGCGGGAAGTCGATCAATGTAACTGCCCGCAAACTCTGGAACGCCTTCGCCAATCTGCGCGTCTTCAAGACGCTGCCGGGTGTGGAGAGCGTGTACTCCAAGGCGGGCATCCCGATCGACATGTGCATCGTCCGCGAGAATCTCGAGGACACGTACGGGGGCGTGGAGCACCGCCTGAGCGCGGACATGGTGCAGTGCAAGCGGCTGATGAGCGCGCCGGGGTGCGATGAAGTCCACCGGTTTGCATTCCAGACGGCCCGACGGCTGGGTGTGAAGAAAGTTCACTGCGGCCACAAGGCCAACATCATGAAGATGACCGACGGGCTCTTTCTTGATCGCTTCAAGGCCGTCGCGAAGGACTTCCCGGAGATCGAGACGGCGGATGTGATCGTGGATGCGCTGTGCATGAACCTGGTGGTGCGGCCGCAGCAGTACCAGATGATCGTGCTGCCGAATCTGCAAGGGGACATTGTCTCGGACCTGTGCGCCGGACTGGTGGGCGGGCTGGGCTTCGCGCCCAGCGCGAACATCGGCAAGCACATCAGCATTTTCGAGGCCGTACACGGGACCGCGCCGGACATCGCGGGCAAGGGGCTGGCGAACCCGACGTCGATCATTCTGAGCGGCCTGATGATGCTGCGCCACATCCAGATGGGGCGCGAGGCGGCGATCATTGAGAACGCGCTGCTGGCCACGCTGGAGAGCGGCGTGCACACGGGCGACTTCGGCGACAAGGCCAGACCAGCGGTCGGCACGAAGGAGTTCACGCAGGCGATCATCGATCGCCTCGGGAGCGAGCCGAAGATCGGAAAGCCGGTGCCCGTGCCGGAGCACACCCCCCCACTGCTGGACCGGGCGGCCAAGCCGGCGAGCCAGCAGATGATCCGCACGTTCAAGAACGTGGTCACGCAAGTCGTCGGCTGCGATATCTACCTCGACTCGATTCTTCCCCCGGCCACTCTCGCCGAGGAGATGCAGCGGCTCTGCGCCGATACGCCCTTCCGGCTGACGGTGATCTCCAATCGCGGCACGCAGGTCTGGCCGACGGGGAGCGTGTACACCGAATGCGTGGACTATTTCCGCGTGCGGTTTGAACTGAAGGATCCGAGCATGGCCGGGACGATCGGACAGAGCCGGACTGTTGCGCTCATGGACCGCGCTGCGGAAAAGTTCACGGTCTGCTCGTACGAGCTGCTGCGGACGTTTGATGGGATTCGGGGGTATTCGTTGGCGCAGGGGCAGTAGCTGCGTCGGGAGTCGGGAGTCGGAATTCACTCTCGCGTCAGCGAGAGGTGCCAGCCCACGAAGCGGGAATGCCAAATAGCCGAAACACGGTAGAATAACCGCGAAACGCCACGAATAACCGCGGGTTCTGACACTCGCGGGCGCGATTTACGGGCCAGTAAACTCGCATTATGGGCCAGTCATTTCGGAGCACGGGTCCGTGATTCAGGTTTGCGTTCCCATGAAATCGATTCACCGAGCCGTAGAACGCGCGCACAATGTGGGAAAACGCGGAACCACGGTCGAGGCCACCCGCCATGCCCGCCTCGGTTCCTCCGACCGCCAACAACCATGTCAAGACGGCTTGGAAGTACTCGGGCCAGCAGCGGGCGCGGCCTTTAGGGTTTCGGCCGCAAGAGCGACCATCCCCAAAATCCCATCCATGGTCTGTGGAAGAAACAGCTTGGTCGCCTTTCCATCGCCGAGTGCCTGGGCGATCCGCTCGAGCGCGTGCAGCCTCACAAACTCAAGCACGACGGCGGTGTTCGGAAGTTGAGCCAAGGCTTCGCCAATGAGTTTGTACCCTTCCGCCTCCGCCTTCCGCATCGCCAGCACGCCCTTTGCCCTTGCTTCGGCTACTGCGGCCACCTTGGTCGCCTCCGCCTCCGCCATCATCACGATGAAGTCTTTTCGGGCCGGACCAGAGAGCGAGTAAAAGGTCCGTAGGCTCTCCGTGTCCAGCTTGAGCAACTCCAGCTCGATGTCGGTCGAGACCAAAGCGAGGGGTTCATCAGGGCTACGTTGCGGCTCACTCACGACCTGTTCTCCTGCACGGCAAGGTGGATGTTCTTGATTTCCACGAGGCGGATCGAGATTCCCCATGGTGCGCAGTCTCGTTCCAACGTCTTCTGAATGTTCGCGGCCATCGACTCGCGGCTTGCGAGCATAGTGCGCGCGGGGAGTTTCCCGCACTCATTTCGCAGGACTGACTGGACGAGGTTATAGATCGCGCTCCGGTAGTCGCTCACCTCAAAGAGTGCCTTCGCGGGGTCCACGATACGGTAGCAGATCATCACGTCGATGAGGCACTTGACGCCGTCGCTTGTGAAGACAAGTTCGCCGTCATACGGATCGATCTGCTCAAACGTTGGAATGACCGCCCCGGGTTTCCTGTACATGCCCCAAAACGTCAGGCACGAGTTGAGGCCGGGCTTGGCGAATACGTGGAGCCGTCCGAAGGCCGTGACAAGCCGGATGGTCCCCTGATCGACAACAAAGAATTTCAGGATACCAAGAGTTGCCAATGACATAAGACCAGGGCCGGCGTGATTGCTCTCGCGGAGGCCGGTCTTCGTGTAGTATCTTGACATCTCCACTTGTATACCGGATCCTGGGGCGAAATGCAAGAGGTGGTGGCCTGGCCCCGGACCCCGGGCGGGTGGCACCGCGCGGTGCCCGCACGCACGAGTGGGAGAAAGGCAACCGATCGCGCGAGGGCCGCCAGTCGCTCGCCAGTTCCTCAGGCTGAAGGCCATCAGCAGAACATGAATCACCCAATCCACCAGAACCTCTCGCTCGCGCCAGAGGCTCATTGTCGCTTCACCACCACCCCACCCCGCATCACAAACCCCACCCGCTCCAGCTCCGTCACATCCTTCATCGGGTCTCCACTCACCGCGATCAGGTCCGCGGACTTTCCCGCCTCCAGCGTGCCGATCTCCTTCTGCAGGTCCAGGAGTTCGCTGGCCGTGATGGTCGCCGCGCGGATGGCCTCCAGCGGCGTCATACCGGCGTCCACCATCAGCTTGAACTCGCGGGCATTCTGGCCGTGCGGGCTGACGCCCGTGTCCGTGCCGAAGGCGATCTTCACGCCTGCTTCGTGGCTCTTCCTGAACATCTCCTTGGCGACGGGGCCGACCAGCAAGGCCTTCTTCGCGACCATCGGCAGGTAGTAGCCGGGCTCGTGGGCGTGTTCGAAGACCGTCTGCGCGGCGAGCAGCGTCGGCACGTGGTAGGTGCCATGCTCTTTCATCAGTTTGATCGACGATTCCTCGAGGTACGTTCCATGCTCGACCGAATCCACGCCGGCGCGAATGGCCGCGTTGATGCCGTCCAGCCCGTGGGCGTGCGCGGCCACTTTGCGTTTGAGCGAATGCGCGGTCTTGACGATCGCTTCCAGTTCCGGATCGCTCAGGTGCTGGGCGAGGCCCGCGGTTGAGGCCGAAAGCACGCCGCCGGTGGCCGTGACCTTGATCACATCCGCGCCGAGCTTGATCTGGTTCCGCACGGCCTTGACGCACTCGTCGGGGCCATCGGCGATGCCGTCGTCGGGTGTGGGTTGGGGGATCATGTCGGCGCGGTAGCCGTTGGTGTGGTCGCCGTGGCCGCCGGTCATGGCGATCCAGTGGCCCGCGGCGATGATGCGAGGGCCGACGACCACCCCCTGGTCGATGGCATCACGCAGCGCGAAGATCGCCTGGGGCGAGTTGGCGCCCAGATCGCGGACCGTGGTGAATCCTGCCTCGATGGTCTTGCGGGCGTACATCACGCCGCGGACGGCGGCGAACTCATTGCTCTCCGTGACGCCGCGAATGCGAACGGTCTTGTCCCACTCGTTCATGAGGTGGACGTGGCAGTCGATCAGGCCGGGGAGGACGTACGAGGACTTGAGGTCGATTTCGTCGATGCGAGCTCCGGCGGTTTTCTCCGCGGCGAGGTCCGGACCGGTGAGCCCGTCGACGATCGAGTCCACGCGATCGTTCTTGACGACGAGCGTGACGTTGGATTGGACATCCTTGGCCGCGCTGGAGAGGAGATGGCCGCAGCGGATGAGGGTGTAGTGGTCGGGCGGGATGGGAGGGGCAGGGGCTTCCTGGGCATGGGCGATGCCTGCATGCAGCGCCGCCACCAGTCCAACCGTCGCCGCCGCGTGCGGCCAGATTCGTGCGTTCATCATCGTTGTTCTCCGTTCAGATTTGATGAGTGTACCGAAAGGGCGATGGCCCCGCGGAACCGTTGGGGGCTAGCATGTTTGCAACCCCGATGGAGGAATTGCCGTGGCCAATAACAGAATGCGTGTCGTTCAGGTAGCTCGCGCGGGCGGGCCGCTGGAAGTGGTCGATCGCGAGATTCCCCAGCCCGGGCCGGGGCACGTTCGGATCAAGGTGCAGGCCTGCGGCGTCTGTCATAGCGACTCGCTGACCAAGGAAGGACACTGGCCGGGGATCGAGTATCCGCGCGTGCCGGGGCACGAGGTGATCGGGGTTGTGGATGCCGTGGGCGGCGGCGTGGCGGGATGGACGCCCGGGCAGCGCGTCGGCGTGGGGTGGAACGGCGGGTATTGCACGCACTGCAACCCTTGCCGGCGCGGCGAGTTCTTTGGGTGCAGCACTTCCACGAAAGTAACAGGAGTGACCAGCGACGGCGGGTATGCGGAGTACATGATCGCGCCCTGGCAGGCGATCGCGGCGGTGCCGGAGGGGCTGTCGGCGATCGAGGCCGCGCCGCTGATGTGCGCCGGACTGACAACGTTCAATGCGCTGCGGAACAGCGGGGCCCGCCCGGGCGATCTTGTCGCCGTACTGGGGCTGGGCGGGTTGGGGCATTTGGGCGTGCAGTTCGCCGCACGAATGGGGTTCCGAACGGTTGCGATCGCGCGCGGCAAAGACAAGGAGCCGCTGGCGATCAAGCTCGGGGCCTCGAATTACATCGACAGCCAGGAGCAGGACCCGGCGGCGGAGCTGGCCAAGATCGGCGGGGCAAAGATCGTGCTCGCGACCGTGACGGATGCGAAGGCGATGACGGCGACGATCGGCGGCTTGGGGCTGAATGGCTCGCTGATGGTGCTGGGCGCGCCTGGAACGCTGATGGAGGTTTCCCCGCTGGCGCTGCTCACCGGCAAGCGGGCGATCAAGGGGTGGTACTCCGGCACGTCGATCGACGCGGAGGACACGCTGGCCTTCAGCGCGATGGCCGCGCCGGGCGGGGGCGTTGGCGTGCGGGCGATGAATGAGGTCTATCCGCTGGAACGCGCGGCGGAGGCGTATGAGCGGATGATGAGCGGGAAGGCGCGGTTCCGCGTGGTGCTGAAGATGGAGGGGTGAGCGAACGAAACCGTGAGAGCGCTACGCCCTTCGCGGCAGTTCCCCATCCGTCTCCGCCGCGGCCGGGCGCAGCAGACGCTCGATGCGGCCGTCGTTGGTCTCCACGAGCACCTCGTCGGCCTCGGTGAGGAAGAGCCCGTGGTCCAGCACGCCGGGGATGCGGTCGATCTGCTCGGCGAGCTCTTCGAAGTGCATGGAGGCGATGCTGGTGTCGTCCAGCGTCACATCGACGATGAGCGTGCCGTTGTCGGTGAGGAAGAGGTGGCCGTCCATTGTGCGGCGGACGACGCCATTGAGCCCGAGCCGCCGGAGCGAGGCCCGCGTGGCCGCCAGGCCGAAGGCGAGCACGGCGATGGGGAGCGTGGCCCGCTCGCCGAGGCGGTGGACCATCTTCTTCTCCGTCACCATGTAGACGCGCTTCTTGGCGGCGTACGCCACGATGCGCTCGCGCGTCATCGCGCCGCCCGCGCCCTTGATCATGCGCAGGAGCGGGTCCACCTCGTCCGCGCCGTCGAAGAGGTAATCGACTTCCTCTTCCATCGCAAACTCCACCAGCGGGAGCTGATGGGCGCGGGCGAGGGTCTCGGTGGCGTGGCTGGTGGGCACGCAGCGAATGTCGAGCTTTTCCTCGCGGACGCGATCGGCAAGGGCGATCACGCCGCGGCTCGCCGTGCGGCCGGTGCCGAGGCCGACAAGCATGCCGGACTGAATCTCCGCGATCGCCATCATGGCGAGCGGGTCGCTGGTGCGTTTGTTGGCCGATGTCGGGGTGGGTGGTGGGGGTTGGCTACTCAAACTTGATCCCCTGTGCCAGAGCGAATCCCCCGCCGTAGTTGATCGTACACGTCTGGCGGCGCATGTACTGCTTCCAGGAGTCCGAACCGGATTCCCGGCCGCCGCCGGTTTCTTTTTCCCCGCCAAAGGCCCCGCCGATCTCCGCGCCGCTGGTGCCGATATTGACGTTGGCGATGCCGCAGTCCGAACCGGAACCCGTGGTACTGAGGAACTTCTCGCTGGCCCGCATGGATTCGGTGAAGATCGCGCTGGAGAGCCCCTGATCGACGCCGTTCTGCATGGCGATGGCTTCGTCGAGGGTGGCGTAGGTGAAGATGTAGAGGATCGGGGCGAAGGTCTCTTCGGCGGCAATGGGGAGCGTGTTGCCGGCTGGGGCACGAATAATCGTGGGTTCGACGAAATGCCCTCCGAGCCCGGCGACGGTGGCCCGCTTGCCCCCCACCAATACCGTGCCCCCCTGCTGCCTGGCCTGGGCGATGGCGTGCTCGAAGCCCTCCACGGCTTTCGAGTTGATCAGCGGGCCGACAAGGGTGGTCTCTTTCAGCGGGTCGCCGATGCGGGTCATCACCTGCTTGTACGCGGTGACGAGTTTGTCTATGAGTTTGGCCGCTACCTTCTCGTGCACGATCAGGCGGCGGGTCGTCGTACACCGCTGCCCGGCCGTTCCCACCGCGCCGAAGACGATGGAACGGGCGGCGAGTTCGATGTCCGCATCCTCGTGCACGATGATCGCGTTGTTGCCGCCGAGTTCCAGAAGCACGCGCCCCATCCGCTGGGCGACGACTTGCCCGACGCGCCGGCCCATGCGGCACGAGCCCGTGGCCGAAATCAGCGGAATTCGCTTGTCCGAAACCATCCGCTCGCCGACCTGATCGTCCGTACCGATCACGAGCCGGAAGACGCCGGGGTGGCCGAGCTGCGTCGCCACGCGATCGGCGATGCGGTTGCTGGCCATAGCCGTGAGGGGCGTGAGGAGAGAGGGCTTCCAGATGGTGATGTCGCCGCAGACGGCCGCGAGCATGGCATTCCAGGCCCAGACGGCGTTCGGGAAGTTGAACGCGGAGATCACACCGACGAGCCCGAGCGGGAGCCACTGCTCGAACATGCGATGGCCGGGTCGCTCGCTTGGGAAAACCTGCCCGGGCAATTGACGGCTGAGGCCGACGGCAAACTCCGCGATGTCGATAGTCTCCTGCACCTCACCCATGCCCTCGGCGCGAATCTTTCCCATCTCCAACGCCACCAGTTCGCCCAAGGGCTCCTTGAGACGGCGGAACTCGTCGCCGATGGCGCGGACGACCTGGCCGCGGGCGGGAGCGGGAACTTCTCGCCACTTCTTAAAGTGCTCGACAGATTCGCGAATGACGCGCTCCAGATCATCGGCTGAATCCAGCTTGATGCCCGCGATGGGCTGGCCGGTCGCGGGATTCTCCGAGAGGATGAACGGAGCGCCGCCAGAGTCGCGGCAGGGCGTCGCGACGAATCGCGGGTCTTCGGTCAGGCCGAGGGTCTTGAGCAGCGCGTGGGGGTCGGTGGACATTGGGGGATGATAGGGGCGGGGAGGGGTGCGGATGAGGAGTCCACGGGCGGAGGAACAGAGGAGAAGTCGGGGCGAGACCTGGATTTCCCAGACTCGTCCACCTCATCTACTCCTCACCCCTCGTCTTCCCCCCGCTTACTCTCCCCCATGCCCACGATCATCCTCGCCACCGGGAATCCGCACAAGGTCAAGGAACTTCGCGCGATCTTCGGCGCGGCCGACGGAGCCGGCGCGGAATGGAAGATCATCGGGCTCTGCGATCTGCCGGGGGGGCCGTTCACCGAACCGAATGAGCATGGCAAGACCTTCGAGGAGAATGCGCGGATCAAGGCGCTTTCGTACGCCACGCAGATCGGCGATCCGGGCGTCTTCTGCCTGGGAGATGATTCGGGGATCGAGATCGATGCGTTGCGCTTGCCCGACGGAACGCCGCGGCCAGGGGTGATCTCGTCGCACTATTCATCCGACGGACAGGAGACCGGCATCGGTCGCGAGGCCCGCGACGCGGCGAACAATGCCCGGGTGCTCCGGGAGTTGGATGGTGTGCCCTCGGAAAAACGTGCGGCCCGATTCGTCTGCTGCATGTGCCTGGCGAGGGCTGAAAAGGCCGGGGAGAGTTGGAAGCACGCGATCCTGCACGAATCCCGCGGCACGATGGAAGGGCGCATGGGCACACCGCCGCGCGTGCCGTCCGGGGGGAACGGGTTTGGGTATGACCCGCTGTTTCTGATTTCGCCGAGTTTCACGCAGACTGGCGCGGAACTGGCGAGCGATGAGAAGAATCGGTTGAGCCATCGAGGCATGGCGGCGAGAAGGATGTTTCAGTGGGCCCGCGAGCACCTTACCGCCGCGAACTGAGCTGGCAAGCAGATCCGCGGCACCGACGTACACTGCGCACGCATGCCCAAGCCCAAAGCCAAACTCTCGCACACTGATGCCCGCGGCCGCGCCCGAATGGTGGATGTCGGCGAGAAGGCGATCACCGAACGGATCGCGGTTGCGGAGGGCTACGTCACGGTTTCCGCCGCACTGGCACGGGCCATCAAGCAGAACCATTTGAAGAAGGGAAACCTGCTGGAAGTAGCGCGGCTGGCGGGGATTCAGGCGGCCAAGCGCACGGATGAGCTGATCCCGCTCTGCCACTCACTGCCGCTGGATTCGGTGGATATCCAGGCAACGCTGGGGTCCGAGCGCGTTCATCTGATCGCGACGGCCCGCACGCACGCACGCACCGGCGTGGAAATGGAAGCCCTGACCGCCGTCGCCGTGGCCGCGCTTACCGTCATTGACATGGGCAAAGCGATCGACAAGGGAATGGTGATCGAGGGCGTGCGTGTGATCGAGAAGCGCGGCGGGCGCTCAGGGACGTACATCGCACCGAAGGGGAAACGATGACCGGCCGATCCGCTCCATCTGCTCCCATCCGCGCGGCCGTGCTCACCGTTTCGGATCGCTGCTCCAAGGGCATCACCACGGACACCTCGGGCCCGGCTCTGTGCAACATCCTTCGCAGCAAACTCAACGCCGAGATTGTCGCCACGCGATGTCTGCCGGATGAGACGGACCAACTCGCCGGGTGCTTCACCGACTGGTCGGATGCTTCACTTCGCATCGACCTGATTGTGTCCACCGGCGGAACGGGCCTCGCTCCGAGGGATGTTACGCCGGAGGCCGCGGCCCGGGTGATCCAGCGGCCGCACGCCGGGCTGATGGAGCTCGCCCGCCTCCGCTGCTACGCCAAGACGGCCCGTACGTACCTCTCCCGCGGCGTGGCGGGGACGATCAACCAGACGCTGCTCATCACGCTCCCCGGCTCCCCGCGCGGGGCGACGGAGATGCTTGAGGCCCTGCTGGACATCCTGCCGCACGCGATCGAGACGCTGCGGGGGGAGGTCAAGGATGGCTGATGCACGTCAGGCCCGTCCTTCACCACATTCGGGACATGGGGCCTTTTGCGGAATGCCCGTCAAGTCATAGCCGCACCTTGTGCATTTTCCTGGCTGGGATGTGTCTCGCTGCATGAACGCAATGGACGCAAGCGTGAATGCGGGCGCGGCGATGGCGACAGGCAACCAGAACGCTCCGAACCACCCCAGCACGACAAAGAGCGGAATGATCCACACCGCGCCCAACCATAGAACAGCAGCACTGCGGTACGGTGCAAAGCACATCAGCACGAGAAACGCAGCCGCGAGCACAATCGAGAGCAGCGCAAGAACGACGACAATCAGCGCGGCCAAGCCGAGTCCCGAAGGAAGCAGATCGTCCGGCAGCAGCGCGGCAAGTCCGCCGAATGCAAGAAGCGTGATCCCCACCAAGGCGATGGTAATCGAGATGGTTCGCGGATTGCTCAACTGCACGATGGTACGAGGTTGTCCCGCTGTTCGACTCAGTCGTTAAGCATGGCAGCCGGATAATGCCTCTCTCATCACCCCAAGCCCTTGCACCACTCCCCCCGCGCCCATACCTCAAAATCCTCCGACGTGTTCAGGTTCATCAGCACACCCGAGTCGTCCACGGGCGCTTCGATTCGCGCCCGGCCGATCAGCCGATCCAGGCGGGCATCGGGAGTCTGAGCCACGCCCAGAATGCGCGTGGACGCGAACGGCCACGACACATACACCGGGTGCCCGTGCTGGCCGTCGTGCGTGGGAATTGCCGCGGCCGGGCTGCCGGGAGTGGTCAGCGCCGCCGCCAATCGCGTAAATACATCCTTCGACGGCGCGGGCACATCGACCGGCAGAATGAATACGCCGCGGATCGCGGATGGGGGCTCGCCGGATCGTCGCTCGCGCGAGCGACGATCGACGCTCTCCATTCCCGCCAGCACGCTCGCAAACATCGGCGCATGCTCATCGGCGATCACGACGCGCTCGGGCATCGCGCCGCCCGCGGCCATCCCATCTCGCACGCGTTCGGAAACCACCCACGTCACCGGAAGACCCACACGGGCGAGGCGTTTCTGCTGCACTGTCCACCACACCTCGGTGCCGACGCGGTGCAGCGCCTTCGGGCCTCCGGCGCGAACGCCGCGACCGGCCGCGAGGACGATGACATGGTCGATGCCGGCGCTCACAGATTCGCGGCGGGAGCCGGCCGCGCTCCTTCGGGGGTGGGCGCAGCAGCGATGCGCATGGGGCGCAATGACGAGGGCGGGACGCCAATACCACGCTCCAGTTTCTTCGATTCCAGCAGCAGGCCCGCCGCCATGGAGACCGCGACCATTCTCGGCTCCTTGCCGGTATCCCCGACCCCGATCGGGCATTGGACCCGCTTCACGGCTTCTTCATCGATTCCCGAAGAGATCAGGCGTCCGAAGAGGCAGACGCGCTTGCTGCGGCTGCCGATCAGGCCGACAAATACGGGTACGCCATCGCGCTCCGCGCGCGGCCTGAGCAACCCCTTCAATAGCTCCAGGTCCGTCTCGTGCGAGCACGTCATCACGCATGCGAGCGTCCCAGCGGGATTCTCCCGCGCGGCCCGAATGCCGACATCCCATTGCATGATTCTGGCCGCGCCGGGGAACCGGGCCGCGCTGTTCCACTCCGGGCGATCGTCCACGATCGTGATTTCGAATGGCGAGCCCTTGAGCACTTCCACCAGTTCCTTCGCGACATGCCCGGCCCCGAAGACCACGAGCCGCTGACGGGCCCCGCAGTATTCCAGGAAAACGTCCATCGCCCCGCCGCAGCACTGCTCGGATTCAGCGCCGAGCACGTAATGCTCCATCAGGGTGCCTTGCGAGGCGAAGACGCGGGCGGCGGACTCGGCCACGAGCAACTCGAACTGCCCGCCGCCGACGGTGCCAACGAACTCGCCTGTGCCGCTGTCGCGACCCGCGACTGGCTGCCAGATCATCTTCGCACCCGCATCACGCGGCGAGGAGCCCTTCGTGCTCACCACGGTGATGAGGACGAACCGCGTGCCGGATTCGGTCAGACGCGCGGCGGCGAGGAAGATGTCGCGATCGGTGGCCACGGGCAAGTATAAGCGGCCTGCGCCAGCGCCTTACACCACCCCTGCCGCCAGACCCCGCAGAGCAAAGTACAACACTCGGGCCAGCACGCGCTCGCGATACTTGGCCGTGGACCGAATGTCGTCGATCGCGGCGACATCCTTCGCCAACACGGGCGCAAATCCTTCCGGCGACCTCACCGGTGATCGATCTTCCAGCATTTTTTCCACTGTCCGACAGCGGCGCACCGTCGGGCCGACGCTGTTGGCCACCACTCGCCAGCCCTCTTCCGAGCGAGCGATCGCCGCGCCGACTTTGGTAATCGCCTGGGCCCGGCGAGCGCCAACCTTTTCAAACACACTCACCGCATACGCGCGGCGTGGCACGCGAATGCACTCGATCAACTGCTCCGGCCGCCGGCGCATCTGCTTGTATCCCAGATAGAACTCATCCAGACGCACTTCCTCGCGCTGCACCCCACCACCACTTCCGACGGAGGCGAGCACCACCGTCGCGTCGTACGCCATAAGCGCGGGCACGCCGTCGGCCGCGGGGGAGGCGTTCATGATGTTCCCCGCCCAGGTTCCGCGGGTCTGGATCTGAATCGCGCCCACTGTTCGGGCGGCGAGGACGAGCAAAGGCAGCTCACTGGCACACCGCGCATCTTGCACCACATCCCAGTACGTCGCGAGCGCACCGATTTCCAGGTGCGAATCGGTCCAGCGCAACGGCCGCAACTCCCCCACTCCCGACAAATCCAGATACGTGCGCTCATGTGCGACGAGATTCCCCGGCCAATGCACCAGCAGGTCCGTCCCGCCCGCAAATGGCACGAGCGCACCGGGCCCGCTCGCGCCCATCATCAAGCACGCATCCTTCAACGAAGCTGGAGTTAACACTTGCATCAAGCGTACTTCCCGTTTGCTCCACCACTGTTGTCCAGCATCCGCGTCATTCCATCCACGATCCCGTCGTACCCCGTGCAGCGGCAGAGATTTCCCGCGAGCAACTCACGCATTGTGTGTGTTTTCAGAATCTCCGGATGCTCCCTCACCCAGCAGGCCGTCATCACCACGCCGGGCGTACACGCGCCGCATTGGGTCGCGCCACTCTCCAGCATTGGCGCCAGACTCGCCGGATCGATCGATTCGATTGTCTTCACGTCTCTCCCACGACACTGGAATGTCGGCACGAGGCAGGAGCAGACAGGCAAGCCATCGAGCCAGACCGTACATGCGCCGCATTCGCCTTCGCCGCAGCCCTCCTTGGTGCCGGGGAGGCCGAGGTGATATCGCAGCGTGTCGAGCAGACGCTCCATCGCGGGAACTCGCACCGAGACGGGCTTGCCGTTGATCGTGAGCGCGACATCCATGTGCCCATCGTCACTTCGCATGGGCCACCTCAGCGCGCTGGACGCACTCCATCAGCCGCTCGGGCGTGATCGGCAGGCGATTCGGCTCAACGCCAATGTCCTTCATCGCATCTGCGATCGCGTTCGCGATCGCCGGGCCCGGGCCATCCATCGGCAACTCTCCGATCCCCTTGCTCCCCTTGCCACCGTAGGGGTACGGATTCTCAAAAAACTCCACGCGGATCGGGGGCACGTCATCGCTCGTCGGGATGATGTAGTTGGTGAGCTGGCTGTTGGCCATTGCGCCATCTTTCCAGACACACTCCTCCATCAGCGCCCAGCCGATCGCCTGCACCACGCCCCCCTGCACCTGTCCGGTGGCGAGCACGGGATTGATCACCGACCCAACCTCCTGCACGGCGACGAAGTCCGTCACGCGGGTGGCATAGGTACGCAGGTCCACTTCCACCTCCGCCACGTACGCGCCCCAGCCGAACGTGCCGTAGGCATCGCCTTGGTACGTTGTGTCGTCCCAGTGAATTCCGGGGGGAGGTTCGTAGATCGCTTCGCCGATGATCTCACGTGACGGGTTTGGGCCCGCGGTTGGGTTCTTCGCAAACGCTTCGGGCGATGCGCCCGAAACATGGGCTGGTAAGCCCATGCCACGACGGACCAGCAAATCATCGCACGCCCGCTCCACCAGCCGCCCGACCACCATCGCCGTGCGAGAGGCCACGGTCGGGCCGCTGTTGGGCACGATGTGCGTATCCGGCACCGCCACCAAAACATCATCCACCGAAATCCCCAGCCGCTCGGCCGCGATCTGCATCATGATCGTCGTCGTTCCCTGCCCCATCTCCGTGTTGGCGATTCGCACCTCAACCCGTCCGTCAGGCAGCCCCGCGATGTGCACCTTCGACTTCAGGTACGTCTCGCCGGAGCCGGTGAACCCGGCGCCGTGCCAGAACGTCGCCACACCGATGCCGCGGCGAAGGCGCGAACTCGTGGAGTTGAACGCCGCGTGCTCCTGTTTTCGCGCGCCCCACTTGCCCAGTTCCAGCGCACGCTCCATCAGCGCCACGCGATCCGTCCCCTTTGAAGGCGGATGAGCCCGGATCACCTGCCCCGTGGATGTGGTCTGCCCGTCTCGGAGCAGATTCACCCAGCGAACCTGCGCCGGGTCCAGCCCCAGCCGGGCCGCGATCACATCCATATGGCGTTCGCAGGCGAAGATCGTCTGCGGCGCGCCGAAGCCGCGGAACGCGCCGTACGGAACGCTGTTGGTCAGCACGGCCTTGCCATCCACCCGCACGTGATCGCAGGAGTACGGCCCGGCGGCATGGATGATGCCGCGGCTGAGCACGACGGGCGAGAGCGTGATATACGCGCCCGCGTCCATCCGCACCGAAATGTCCTGTGCCAGCAGATGACCGTCGCGATCCACGCCCGTGCGGATGCGCACATGGCACGGGTGCCGCTTGGTCGTCGCCTGCATGTCCTCGCCCCGGTCGTAGATCATCTTGACGGGGCGCTTGGCCTTCATCGCCAGCAGGGCGACGTGCAGGCCGATGACGGACGGATAATCCTCCTTGCCGCCGAACCCCCCGCCCGTGGCGGTCTGGATCACGCGCACGCCCTTCTCATCGCGTTGGAACGTGTGCTTGAGCGCGTTGAGCACGTAGTACGGACACTGCATGGAGCCCTTCACGCAGACCACCCCGGCCGCGTCGATCCAACCGATCATCCCGTTGCACTCGATGTAGACGTGCTCCTGCGCGCCGGTCTCATACTCGCCCTCCACGACGATCGGCGCGCTTCGCAGAGCGGCCTCCACATCTCCTTTGTTGATTGTCAGATGCTTGAAGATGTTGTCGCCGTACTCGCCGCGAAACTGCACCACGTCGGCCGTCGGCTCCGCGCGATAATCGAGCCCGGGCTCCTCTCGATCGATCACCACTTCCACCGCCGCCACGGCCCGTCGCACCTGCTCGCGATCCTCTCCCGCGATCAGCAGCACCGCCTCGTGCACGTGCCGCACGTACGTTCCCGCCAGCACGGGCTGATCCCGGGCGATCAGGTAGACCTCGTTCGGCCCGGGCAAATCGCGATGGTCCACCACCGTGAACCGCTTCCAGTCCACGCTCTTTCCGAACTTGATCTCTTTCACGCGCCCGCGGGAGGCCGGGCTGCGCACCGTCATCCCCCAGAGCATCGGCCCCATCCCCAGGCCACCATCGGCGGGAAGGTCGTCGACGTACCGCTCAGCGCCCGTGAGTTTGGCGAGTCCTTCGAAGCGTTTCACGTGGGCAGTTTAGCCCATAGGGCCAGTGCGGCGAAATGCCCGTATTCGTGCCGTTGTGCGGCTACTGACTCGGTTCCTGATCCCAACCCCCGCCGAGCGCCTTGTAGAGTGCAACCAGGTTTGTCGAGATCGCCGTCGTGCTTTGCACGAGCTGATCCTCGGCAAGGAAGAGCGAGCCCTGCGCGTTCGTCACGTTCAGGAAGTCGGTCTTTCCGCCGGTGTACAGCTCCATCGCCAGTTCGACGGCCCTGCGATTCGCGACGACGGCCTCCTCCAGCGAGGCCCGCCGCTCCTGCTCGCGCCCGAAGTTCACCAGCGCGGTCTCCACTTCCGCCAGCGCCGTCAGCACGGTCTTGCGATACGCGATGCCCGTTTCCTCCGAGAGCGCCTTCTGCAAGCGGATGTTCGCGCGGATCCGCCCGCCATCGAGCAGCGGCCAGTTCACGCTTGGGCCGATCGACCAATACCGGTTCGCCAGCGACCCCAGCCCTTCCACGTTTCCGCTCTGAACGCCGAGTGAGCCCGTGATCGAAAACTTGGGATACAGATCCGCCGTGGCTACGCCAATCTGCGCGATCGAGGCGTGGATGTTCTCCTCGGCCCGGCGAATGTCCGGCCTGCGCCGCAGAAGATCGGAGGGGAGGCCGACGGGCACGGTTGCGGGCGGCGCTGGAACGGGGGCGGCCGCGCCGTCGATCAGCTCCGCTCGCATTGCGGCCGGCTCCTGGCCGAGCAGCACGCCGAGGGCGTACGCGGAAGCACGAATCGACGCCTCCAGAGTGGGAATCCGCGATTCGGTCGTGGCCACTTGCGCCCGGGCGTTGGCCACATCCAACCCGCCCACATACCCCGCGCCGAATCGCTGGCTTGTCACATCAAGTGTTTGCTTTTGCGCTTCAAGATTCTTGATCGCAATCGCCAGTTCCGCCTGCGCTCCGCGCAGGTCGCAATACGTTGTCGCCACCTCGGCCGCGACGATCACCCGAACATCGCGTGCATCCTCGATCGCGGCCCGGGTTCGCGCATCGGCCACTTCCACGCCGCGCCGGATTCCGCCGAAGACGTCGATCTCCCACGCGGCGTCGAAACCCGCACGAAAGACATTTCCCGTGCCGCCGAGCTTGCTGCGGCTGCGCGTGCCGCTGCCGTTCACATCCACCTGCGGCTGCAGCCCCGCCGCCGCGGCATCCATCGTGGCTCGCGCCTCCCGCACGCGGGCCGCGGCCGCTTCCACATCCAGATTCTGCGATGCCGCCCGGTCGACCAGCGATGTCAGCGTGGAGTCCCCGAAAACCTCCCACCAGCGCGCCACGCCCGCGCCCTCGGCGGTCGGCACGCTCGTGGATCCCTTCGTTCCCCGCACCTCGGGTTCGATGCCCATCCACGCCGAGGGCGCGTGCGTCTCCGACTTCTTGTAGTCCGGTCCGACCGTGCATCCAGTGACCGCGATGCCCACACACCCGGCCAGAACGCCACGTGCGGCAAATGTCTCGATCAGTTTCACAGCATTCGCTCGCATGAGGTTCCTCGTATCCGACATCATTCGTACCGCAACGCCTCGATCGGGTCCATCCTTGAGGCCTTCCACGCCGGGTAGAACCCGAAGGCCACTCCCACGAACGCCGAAACCGCGATCGATGCGATGACGGCCTCCAGGGAGGGTTCGATCGGCCAGTGCATGAAGTTCTTCACCACCATGCCGCCGCCGCGCCCGATTACAAGCCCAAGAACTCCGCCGATGAGACAGAGCAGAGTGGCCTCCACGAGGAACTGGAGCAGGATGTCCTTGCCTTTGGCGCCAACGGCCATTCGCAGGCCGATTTCCTTGGTCCGTTCCGTCACGCTCACGAGCATGATGTTCATGATTCCCACGCCCCCGACCACCAGCGAAATCAGCGCGACCGCCAGCAGCAGGTTTGTCATCATGGATGTCGTGGATGCCAGATTGGCCGCGGCCTCGGTCATGTCCCGGATGCTGAAATCCTCCGGCTCGCCGGCACGAATGTGGTGCCGCTCCCGCAGAAGGGCGGTGATCTGCTGGATGGCGTCCTGCGTGCGTCCGGCGCGTGTGGCGATCTGGATCTGATCGATGTTGGCGAAGCGGACCTGCTTAGGCGTATCCGCAACCTGAGAGGCGGAGGGAACGGGGTAGAGGGTCGCCGCGCCGGGATAAACGCCGGTCGCGCTGCTTGTCGAGCCGCCCCCCGAGGCGGACGAGGATGAACTCGTCGAGGTCGTCGCAGAACTTCCGGTGACGCGATATTTGATCGTGGTCCAGGGGGCGATGATGACGTCGTCCTGATCCATGCCGAAAGTGTTGGCCCCCTTCGGACTTAGCACGCCGAGCACCAGCACCCCGACATTCTGGATGCGGATCTCTTTGCCGATGGGTGAGGCGCCCTGGAAAAGCTCGCGCACGATCGTCTTGCCGACTACGCAGACGCGCGACGCGTTCCGCACCGAGGGATCATCGAACATCTCCCCTTCGGCCATGTTCGACCACTCGCGCACATCCAAGTATTCCGACGTCGTGCCGTAGATAAAACTGGGAACCCAGTTGCGATCCTGGAAAACGACTTGGCTGCGGGCACGCACCACGGGGGCCGCACCGACCACGGCGTCGCAATCCCGCTTGATCGCGGCCGAATCCTCGGCCGTCAGCGTCAGCACGCTTCCCGCGCCGAAGGAGACGCCGCCGCTGGAGGCCGTTCCCGGCATGAGCAAGAGGTTGTTGGCTCCCATGCTCTCGATGGTCTTGCGGATGGCCCCGGAGGAGCCCTTGCCGATCTCCATCATGATGATGACGGCGCCGATGCCGATCACGATCCCCAGAACGGTGAGGGCCGAACGCGTGACGTTGCGCGTCAGAGCGCGGATCGAAGTTCCGAAGGTCTTGGAAAGTGTCACGCTGCGGCTCCTTCGGGCATCCGCCCGCGCGGCTTGGCGACACGCTCATCCCCGTCCACGCTGCCATCCTTGATCCGAATGATGCGGCTGGCGTGCTCGGCAATCTCCGCGGAGTGTGTCACGAGGATAATCGTGATTCCCTCTTCCTTGTTGAGCTTCTGGAACATTTCGAGAATCTCCACGCTGGTTCGCGAATCCAGATTTCCCGTCGGCTCGTCGGCAAAGAGAACGCTTGGCTTGTTGATCAGCGAGCGGGCGATCGCGACGCGCTGCTGCTGGCCGCCGGAGAGCTGCGTCGGCAGGTGGTCCATGCGATCGGAAAGCCCGACACGCTTGAGCAGCTCCACCGCGCGGGCCTTCCCCTCCCGCTCGCCGAGCCCTTCCGGCGAATACGCCAGCGGCATCATCACCTGCTCCAGCGCGCTCGTGCGCGGGAGCAGATTGAAACTCTGAAAAACAAACCCGATCATGCGGCTGCGGATCTCGGCCCGCCGATCCGCGCTCACCTCCGTCACATCCTCGCCATCGAGCAGGTATTTTCCCGATGTCGGGTGGTCGAGAAAGCCGAGCGTGTTCATCAGGGTGGTCTTGCCCGAGCCGCTCTGGCCCATGAGCGCGACCATCTCCCCGCGATCGATCGACAGCGAGATGCCGTTGAGCACGTGCAGGTCCATCTCGCCAAGGTGGTAGACGCGATTGATGTCTTTGAGTTCGATCAGGGCCATGCTTTGCGTGTCCGGCCGGTCGTCGGCGGGCATTTCCTTTCCTTGAACTACCGGCCTCCGCCGCCGCGGGTTCCGCCCGTTCCACTTGTTCCGCCCGCTCCAGCGGGAGCGGACGCGCCGCCGGTGCCTGGCCCCGCTGGTCGCGTCCCGCGGCCCATCGATGGCGGCGCGAACGGATTAGTCGTCGCGGCGGCCGTCTGATCCCCGGTCTTCTCCCCCACGATGACCTCGAGCCCTTCGCTCACGCCATCGCCCTCGATCTCCGTCAGCACGCCATCGGAAAGACCGACCTTCACCGCCAAGGGCTGCGGCCGGCCATCCTTCAGTTGCCAGACGGTGCCCGGCTTCAACCCAGAATCACCTTCCGTCTTGCCGCCCTTTCCGCCGCCAGCCACGGGATCCGGCACCTCCACGCCGCGCGGGGCCCAGCGGAGCGCGGCGTTCGGCACGCCGAGCACACCCTCTTTGTGGGCCACATCGAACTTCACGTTCGCGGTGAGGTATGGGAGAAGCTTGAGGTCCGCGTTGTCGGTGGCGATCTCGACGGTGTAGGTCACCACGTTCTGAGTCATGGTGGCGTTCAGCCGCACCTTGCGCACCACTCCCTTGAATCGCCGACCGGGAAATGCGTCCGCCGTGAACGCGACATTCTGGCCGGGGTTTACGTTTCCGATGTCCGCCTCGTTCACCTGCACAAGCACCTGCATCTTGCTCAGGTCCTTGGCGATCAGAAACAAGCTCGGCGCGTTCAGACTCGCCACAACGGTCTGGCCGATTTCCACGCGTCGGTCGATGACCACGCCGCTGACGGGCGAGTTGATGATGCAGTATTTCACGTTTCGCTGAGCTCTCTGGATCGAGGCGTCGGCCATCGCGATGGCCGCCTGACCCTGGGCCTTGGAAGCGACGGCCTGGGCTCGCGTGGCTTGGGCTTGGGTGATCGAGGCATCCGCGACGCCAACTCCGGCCTGAGCCTGCTCGAATGCGGACTGTGCCGCGTCGTAATCCGAACGCGAGAGCGCGGTGGACCCGACCAGTTTCTGTGCCCGTTCCCAATCCCGGCGCGCCTGTTCCAGCTTCGCGCGGGCCTGTTCCTTGTTGGCTTCGCCGACACGCACCTGCGCATCGGCCTGCCCGATCTGTGCTTCGGATTGGGCAACCTGGGCGACTGCCGAAGCACGCTGGGCCTGCGACGACGCAAGATCCGCCGCGTACAGCGCATCGTCGATCTTCGCCAGCACCATTCCTTCCTTGATCGTGGACCGGTAGTCAATGGTCTTGCCGTCAACATCGTTGCCGAACTCGGCAATCTGGCCGTTGACCTGGGCCCCGATGTCGATCACATCCTCCGGCACGACGGTGCCCGAGGCAGGGATGGTCTGGGCGATGTCGGATTTTCGCACGGTCTGTGTGCGGTATGCGACGGCGGGCACGCTCCGCGACGAATACCAGCGATATCCGAAATACCCCCCCGTCGCTACCACGATCAGGATCACCAGCCAAACGATCGCTCGCTTCATCCGACGCTCCTTCGTGGCATCAACCATTGACCGGCATGCGGCCGCCGTTCGCCAATCAACTACCGACTCGCTCGATTCAACCCACAGGGTAACGACGCTAGGGACCCCGGGATTGCCCGTGGCCGTGGTCTGGTTTGGGAAACCAGTGTTCTCTTGAGAACAAGAACCACGAATCGGCCATTTCCGAATTTCGGCCGAGCTCTTCCACGAAATGGCCAATGCTGTCTTCCGCCGATATGCTCCCCGTCCAAGAACCAACCCCTCCCGAACTTCCGGCCTGATCTCCTTCGGAGACCTTTGATGAGCGGCGCCGATCTGCATCTTCCCCAACTCCGACCTCTCGGCAAGACCTCGCGCACCGACATGTGGTGGCTTCAGCCCCTCCTCACCTTCCTGGGCTTGGGCGCGTTCATCGTGTATTCAACATGGGCGGCCATGCAAGGCGAGGACTACTTCGTCAAAGGGACGCACTATCTATCCCCCATGTACTCCCCTGTCCTGTTTGATTCCTGGAAGATCGGCGACCCCTCGGGCCACGCCTGGTTCGGCCGGTGGCCCGATTGGCTGCCCAAGTCCATGCTCTTTCTGCCGCTGACCCCCGCATTCCTCATCCTCTGGGCCCCCGGCGGCTTCCGCTTCACCTGCTACTACTACCGCGGCGCGTACTACAAGGCCTTCTGGGCCGACCCCATCTCCTGCTCCGTCGGCGAGCCCTCATTCCGCAAAGAAAAGTACCGCGGCGAGAACAAGTTCCCCCTCATCTTCCAGAACGTTCACCGCTACTTCTTCTACATCGCCGTCATCTTCATCGGCCTGCTCTCGTACGACGCGATCATGTCGTACTTCTTCCACGGCGAGGACGGGCACAATCGATTCGGTATCGGCATCGGCTCCCTCGTCCTCACGATCAACCCCATCCTCCTCGGCTCGTACACCTTCGGCTGCCACGTCTTCCGCCACCTGATCGGGGGCCGCAAGGACGAGATGGGCGAGGGCGGCACCAAAAAGGCCTACGACTGCGTCTCCTGCCTGAACAAGCGGCACATGCTGTTTGCCTGGCTCTCGCTCTTCTGGGTCGGATTCACCGACTTGTACGTGCGAATGGTGGCGAGCGGCACGTGGCACGATTTCCGGTTGCTTTGAATTAGGCCCAATACGACGTATGCGACCCAAGGGTCGTATGTGAAACACTCGACCCTACGGAACCCTTCATGGACTCTTTCCAAACGCATGAACACGACGTGATCGTCATCGGCGCCGGTGGCGCGGGCCTTCGCGCCGCCATCGAGGCCGCCGCCGCGGGTGGCCTCTCCGTGGGGCTCATCTGCAAGTCCCTGCTCGGCAAAGCCCACACCGTCATGGCCGAGGGCGGCATGGCCGCGGCTCTGGCAAACGTCGACGACCGCGACAGTTGGAAGGTCCACTTCGCCGACACCATGCGCGGCGGGCAGTATCTAAACAACTGGACCATGGCGGAAATTCACGCCAAGGAAGCCCCCGCTCGCGTGCACGAACTTGAGGCCTGGGGCGCGCTGTTTGATCGCACCCGCGACGGCCGCATCCTGCAGCGCAACTTCGGCGGCCACAAGTACCCGCGCCTGGCCCACGTCGGCGATCGTACCGGCCTGGAGATGATCCGCACCCTGCAGGACCACGGCATCCATCAGGGCATCGAGGTCTACATGGAGCACACGGTGCTCACCCTCCTGCAGGACGGTCCCGGCGGAAGGGTCACGGGCTGCTGCGGCTACGACCGCGAGCGCGGCCGCTTTCGCGTCTTCAAGGCCAAAGCGATCGTCCTCGCCACCGGCGGCATCGGCCGCGCGTACAAGATTACCTCCAACTCCTGGGAGTACACCGGCGACGGCCAAGCCCTTGCTTACAACGCCGGCGCGGACCTCATGGACATGGAGTTCGTCCAGTTCCATCCCACTGGCATGGTCTGGCCCCCGAGCGTGAAGGGCATCCTTGTCACCGAAGGCGTGCGCGGCGAGGGCGGCGTGCTGCGAAACAGCTTGGGCAAGCGGTTCATGTTCGACGACATCCCGGAGAACTACAAGTCCTCCACCTCGGACAACGAGGAAGAGGGCTGGCGCTACGTCACCGGCGACAAGGCCGCGCGTCGCCCACCGGAACTCCTCACACGCGATCACGTCGCCCGCTGCATCAACCGCGAGGTGAAGGCCGGCCGCGGCTCCCCGCACGGCGGCGTCTTCCTCGACATCGCATGGATCAAAGAGAAGATCCCCAACGCCCCAGAGCACATCAAGAAGAAGCTCCCCAGCATGTACCACCAGTTCATGCAGCTCGCAGGGCTGGACATCACCACCACGCCGATGGAAGTCGGGCCGACCACACACTACGTCATGGGCGGCGTGAAGGTGGATGGCACCACGCAGATGACGACCGTTCCCGGCCTCTTCGCCGCGGGCGAGGTCGCGGCGGGCCTGCACGGAGCCAACCGCCTCGGCGGCAACTCGCTCTCGGATCTCATCGTCTTCGGCAAGCGTGCCGGCGAATACGCGGCCCAGTGGGCCCGCAAGCAGCCCTCCGCCGCGCCGAACAATGCCCAGATCGAGGCCTCCGCGAAGGAAGCCCTCTCTCCCTTCGAACGTCCCTCCGGCGAGAATCCCTTCGTCGTGCAGCGCAACTTACAGGACATGATGCAGGACAACGTCGGCATCGTGCGCAACGAAGCCGATATGGCCGGTGCTCTGGATGGCCTCGCCAAGCTGAAGAAGCGGTCCGCGGGCGTCGGCATCGACGGCAACCGCGAGTACAACCCCGGCTGGCACACCTGCCTCGATCTGCCCAACCTGCTGTGCGTCTCCGAGGCCATCACGCGCTGCGCCCTGGATCGCCGCGAGTCCCGCGGCGGCCACTTCCGCGAGGATTTCCCCAACAAGGAAAACGCCTTCGCCAGCCACAACACCATCGTCCGCAAGGCCGCGGATGGCTCCATGCAGCTCTCCCGCCAGCCCCTGACCGCGATGCGCGATGACCTGAAGCAGGTCGTTGAGGAGAACAAGTAAATGGCAAGTTCCCCTTCCATGGAGACGACATTCACGGTCCCGGATGCGGCCGACGGTCTCCCCATGCAGCCCCTCAAGCACGCTCCTCCGGAACATACGGCCGCTAAGCCCGCGACCTTTCGCATCTGGTCAGGGCAGAACGAGGCCGCAGCGTTCAAGGACTATTCCACCACCGTGACCGAGGGCATGGTCGTTCTCGACGCTATCCACCAGATCCAGGCCGAATCCGCGCCGACGCTCGCCTGCCGCTGGAACTGCAAGGCCGGCAAGTGCGGCTCCTGTTCCGCCGAGATCAACGGCAAGCCGCGCTTGATGTGCATGACGCGGCTGGATGAGCTGGACCTCTCCCGCGCCGTGATCGTGGAGCCCATGAAGTCCTTCCCGCACGTGAAGGATCTCGTGACGGATGTCTCGTGGAACTTCCGCGTCAAGAAGCAGATCAAGAAGTTCAAGCCCCGCGCCCCGGACGCCCCGGACGGCACGTGGCGGATGCAGCAGGCCGATGTTGATCGCGTGCAGGAGTTCCGCAAGTGCATCGAGTGCTTCCTCTGCCAGGATGTCTGCCACGTCCTGCGTGACCACCACAAGCACCCGGAGTTCGCCGGCCCGCGGCACTTTGTGTACACGGCCGCGCTGGAAATGCACCCGCTGGACACCGAGAACCGCTTGAAGGATCTCAAGGACGAGGGCGGCATCGGCTACTGCAACATCACCAAGTGCTGCACGAAGGTCTGCCCCGAGCACATCACGATCACCGACAACGCGATCATCCCGCTGAAGGAGCGCGTGGTGGACGAGTTTTATGATCCGCTGACAAAGCTGTTCAAGATGTTCAAGGGGAAGTAGCGACGAGCAAACCCGGCGCGTGAGCGAGCCGCAACCCGCCGCCAGCGCCTACCGCGTAGGATTCCCCGCAATGACCGAGCCCCCCGTCCAGGACATTATCCGACTCATCGTCGAGGCCTTCTCGCCCCGCCGCGTCGTGTTGTTCGGCAGCCGCGCCCGAGGCACGGCCCGCCCTGACAGCGATGTTGACTTGATGGTGGAAATGGAGACGCCGCTCTCCCCCGCTGACCGCGCCCTCTCCATCCTCCGGCTCTTCGGCCTCCGCTCATGGGCGATGGATGTGGTCGTCTTCACGCCCGGCGAGATTGCCGCACAGCGTCAGTCGCCCTATTCCCTCGTCCGCGCCATCGAGAGCGAGGGGAAAGTGCTGTATGAGCGACCCTGAACGCCGCGCCGAGGCCGCCAAGGCCTGGCTCGCCAAAGCCGACAACGACTTTCTGAACATCGACAACAACCTCGCCTCGCAACGCATCCCCTGGGACAGCGTCTGCTTCCACGCCCAGCAAGGCGCCGAGAAATCCCTCAAGGCCTTCCTGGTCCTGCACGGCCTCGTTCCTCCACGGACGCACGATCTGGTCGCGCTCCTGAACGACTGCGCGGCAGTTTCTCCCTCCCTCGGCACACTCCAAGCCGATTGCGAGTTGCTCAACGTCTACGCGGTGGCGACACGATACCCGGACTCGGGCATCGAACCCACCGAGGAAACCGCGCCGGCCGTCGTGGCCGCGGCACGTCGCGTGCGTGCGGCCGTGGAGCGATAAACCACGCCCTCAGTCCTTCGCCCCAAGGTCTTACCCGAGCACATCACGATCACCGACAACGCGATCATCCCGCTGAAGGAGCGCGTGGTGGACGAGTACTACGACCCTCTTACGAGATTGTTTAAGATGTTCAAGGGGAAGTAGTTGACATTGCGGCGCACTTTGTCGCGATTCTGTGAGCTGTACGCGGTGGTGAAGGCATGAGTCTGCGAGGGCAGGAAGGGGCTCCGCGGACTCCGCCCCTTCCCGCACCCATCCCGGCGAGGAACCAAGGCACTGTGGTATTCTGATCCTTGTGAAACCCCATCCGCGCATCAGGAAGACGGTGAAATGGGGCGGCGCGGTGGTGACGGTCCTGCTGGTGGTGGTGTGGATCGGGAGCGGGTGGTATCTCGTGAGGTGGGGCCCAGCGTCTGGATGGGCGGTGTTTACAGAGTGCGGCACATGCGACATCGTGTACGCTCCGAACTTCTACACCGACCGCGGAAGTTCGCCGACGATCGAGCGTCGCGAATGGCCCGCGGGGACGGGACCGGCACCATTCCAACTCCGCTGGCGGTACTCGCACGGTGTCCTTGGAAAGCCGTCGGGCCGGGGAGGGCCCGAGGAGCATTGGTGGGTGCCACTCTGGCCATTTGTGGCAGCTGCGTCGCTCACGACGCTGCTGGCGTGGGGCGCAGACTTCTTTGCCCGCCGCCGCGCTCGCACTGGCTTCTGCCCGAAGTGCAACTACGACCGCACCGGGCTCGCGGCACAAGCCGTCTGCCCGGAGTGCGGCTCGCCTTCGGTCTGATTCTTCCTCGACCGCGCCCCCCACCCCCCACCACACCGCCCGTGCGCGCAACAGGAGGCCACCTGCCCCATGGTCTCCCCGTAGGATTGCGTCGGTGATGAGTACGACTTGGGCCACATTCTCGTGGGCTTGGCTGGGGTGGCCGTGCGCGGGCATCGGTGGCGTTTGGTTGTTGTGGATGATTCTGAGTCGTCCGATGGATCTCGCCGGACAGTGCCCAAAGTGCCGTTACCCATTGGATCCCAAGATCGGTCTGCGATGTCCGGAGTGCGGCTCTGACGCGAGCAGCGAGACCGACTTGTACGTCCGGCGTCGGGGGATTTGGAAATATGCCTTGGCGATTGCGGCACTTCTCGGCGGCCTCGTGTGCGCAACGATCGTGCCCGAGTATGTTCGACACGGGTCTTGGGGACTTGTGCCCAACGCAGTGCTCATGCGCTGGGGGCTCGCCCACTTCGGCAACGGAGGCGAAAAAGAAATCCTGCGCCGGTTCAATGGCGGCGAGTTGAATCAGCAGGACCGCACGCTTCTTCTCGCCGCAGATCGTTCCGAGTTGAAAGACTCCGGTGACTTCTTGCGCCAACAAAAGGCGGTGGGTCTCTGTCTCGCGTTCATTCGCAACGGCGACGATCGCGGGTGGGAAATCATGCGGGAGGCCATGCACCATTCTTCAGCAAATGTTCGCATGTGCGCGCAACTCACTTTCCCGATGGCTGGCGAACCCGTTCCTCCGTGGCTGATTGAGGAACTTTGCCACATCATCGACTCAGACCCAGATCGAAGCGTTCGAATCGAAGCCATCATGAATGTTCCCCCGTCAGGAACGCCAAGCGCCGGGAGTCTGGTCCTACCGACTGTGATCCGAGCTCTTCGGTCGGATGATCTCTACGTCGCGTACAACGCCGCGTTGTACTGCACGCGCATGCCAATCCCCGGGAGCGAACTGCGAGAAGCCCTGGAGAAGCTTGCCCAGGATCCGAGCCCGCGCGTGCGATGCCTCGCGGAGCGGGCGATGGGCCACGATTCGCCTGAGCTCAAGAGGCTGCTCGATCTTGAGGACGAGCTTGAGAGACAGAAAGCACCGGGACCGTGAAGGTGCGACACGGATGTTCAGGGGCTCACGCGGCGGGAGTCTGGGCGGGTGGCCCATCTTGCTCCACATCGGGGAACTCGCACACGCCGTGGGGTTCCATGTACTTTGCAGTCACGAACGCACCGGCATACGAGGAGGACTGTCGCATGGTCTGGATCGCTGGTGGCATCTTGTGCCTGCTCGGAACGGGTGCCGCGTGCATTGTGTGGTCGATGGTTGCTGGTGTTCGACGTGACGGCGATCCTCCGCCCCCACGAAGGTCGGTCCTTCTGCGTCGGGTTGGACTGGTCGGCGGGGCCGTGAGCATCGCGTTGGGGCTTTCTGCCTTGGCCATCATCGGGATGGCATTTGGATCAGGAAGGCTCTAGGGCGGGTGGCTCGCCTTGATCGCCTCCCTCAACCGGGCCGTGCCACCATTCACGCCGGTCCGCCCGGCTCCAACCCAGCGATGTTCTGCTCCAACTCAGCGATGAACTACTCCAACTCAGCGATGCTTTGCTCCATCTCAGCGATGTTTTGGAACAACCCAGCGATATTTTGCTCCAACTCAGCGATGAACTGCTCCAACTCAGCGATGTTTTGTTGCAACTCAGCGATGTTTTGGAACAACTCATCGCTCGCGCAACACATCCGCGCCAGCGTGCGGCGTCCGGGAACCGGTGAATCGCGTTCTGATTGAATGGGACGCAGCGGCGCAGCCCGCGCAGGCCGCACGGCTTGACGCGCCGCCGCGCAATCGGCTTGCACGCGGGCGAGCCGTCGCGGCGATGCGTCGATGGTCGGGGACACCCCACACGGATCAATCGAGATCCAAAGGAGCAGCAGCCCATGGCCACCGTACCGACCGACGATCGTCAGCTCATCACGTTCTGCACGGCCCACCAGGCGACCTGGGTCACGAACCAAGCCGCTATCGGAATTGTCGCGTCCCAGAACACGGCGATGGCGACCGCGCTCACCAACGCCCAGAAAGCCCTGGACGCGGCCAACACCGCGCGGGTCGCCAGCAAGGGCGCGACGACCACGTTCAACACCACCTCCACCATCCTTCGCGGCGCGGCCGCCGACATCGTCCGCAGCGTGCAGACCTTCGCCAAGAACTCCGACAACCCGGGCGTGTACGGCCTCGCGGACATCCCCGCGCCCCAGCCGCGCTCGCAGACCGCCCCGCCCCCCGGCCAGCCCGGCAGCATCACCGCCTCCGTGAACAGCGACGGCTCGCTCACGCTCGGCTGGAAGAGCAACAACCCCGCGGGCGTCTCCAACGTGATCTACAAGATCCAGCGGGCCGTGAACGGCGACATGAACTACACGCTGATCGACACCGTCGGCGAGCGCGCCTTCACCGACCAGACCATCCCCGCCGGCACCCAGAGTGTCTCGTACATCATCACCGGCAAGCGCGGCAACCAGACCGGCCCGATGAGCGAGAACTTCACGGCCCGCTTCGGGAGCGTGGGCGGAGGCGGGGGTGGGGGTGGGGGGTTGTTTATCGCGAGCACGAGCACGACGCCGAGCACGGGGATGAAGATGGCGGCTTGAAGCCAAATGGCAAATCGCAAATAGCAAATGGCAAACCAGGAGAGAAGGCAGCCCCGGGCTTGATGCTCGGGGCTGTTTCTTCATTTGCGATTTGCCATTTGCGATTTGCGATTTGGCCCGCTACCGTGTCTCTGCCCAAGGTGATCGGCCGGACTTACATCCGATCGGTCTGAAAAGGGAAGTGCGGTGAGAAGGGTTTGATTTTGCCGGCCTGCGCCGGTGCGAGAGGGCCCTTCGATTCCGCCGCGGACGCGCCGCCGTAACGGGTGCATGAGGTGGCACGGCTCTTGCGAGCCGTGCGCTTCACGGGTTCGAGTTGCCACTGTTGCCTGCTTCGGCAGGAACGGGAAGGTCGAGCCCGGGTGAGGCCCCAAAGCCCCGCCTGCCCGAAGCCGGAAGACCTGCCCTGGGTGTGTGTCGTGGTCGCCCTCGCGAATGGGGCTCCGGCGCGTTGCGGGCCCGCGCACGTTGGCGCATCCCCGTCGCTCCCGGTGCATTTCCCTTCAACTCGCGTGGGCTTTCGCCCGGCTTCGCCGCATCCGCGTCGAATCGGGCAGGTCTTGGTTTCGCTCCGCGCGAATCGGAGCGGGAGGTTTCTCGTATGCGTGCACTTGCGATGTCGTCCATTGGTTTTCTTGCGACGGTCTCCACGTCGATCGCCGCGCCCCCCGCGTATGTCGGATTCGGGTCGTACGCACTCCCGACCGTGCCGAGCGTCTTCGATGTTTCGCCCGATGGGCGGCTCATCTGCATCACCGAAACCGGCGCGATCGTCCATCAGAACGCGGTAAACATCGGGGGCGGCGGCGCATATGCGCCGCTTGGTTCACTACCGGCTGGCTCTGTGCCGAACTTCGGCGCAGGCTTCCTGCGAATCAGTCCGGACGGCACTCGATGTGCCATCGGCGATAACGGCGCGGCCAACCGCGTGCATGTCCTGTCGATCTCGGCGCTCTCCGTCTCGGGCCCCACCACGCCCGTGACGATCTCCGTGCCGAACTTCGACGCGGCCTGGGGAGAATTCAGCACGCTCTACGTCAACGGATCGCCGAGTTTCGGCGTTGCCCCTAGTTTGTACCAGGTCGAGACCTCAACTGGAAGCTGGACAGACGTGGTGACGCACATTGGCGACGGTTCGGGCGGAGTCGCGGTGCGCGGCGCTCGGGTGTACACTGCGATCGGCTTCGATGCCGCGGGCATCTTGACTGGCCAAGTCCGAAGCTTTTCGCTCAGTTCATCCGCGGGCTCGCCGCCACCAGTCGCATTCTCCACCGGTCTGCTCGCGGCCCAGGCCAGCACCGGCAACTCGCTCGCCTTTGACGCGACCGGCGACCTCATCGAGGCCGGGTTCGGCGGCGTGAGCGTGATCGATCTCTCCACAAGCCAGATCTACAACCTTCCCGGCCTTTCGCCGACGGGCTTCTACTCCGCCGCGTTCAACGCGTTCACCAGCGAGATCCTCGTCCGCGACTTTGGCTCGCCGACGGTGCTGCGCTACGGCATTCCCGCGCCCGCGAGCGCAACACTTCTGGGCCTCGCTGGAATCCTCGCGGTGCGGAGGCGTCGACATGGGTAGGCAAACGCTAACGAGGGTGCCGTGGTGGACTGTTTTGGGTCCGCCGCGTATGTTGCAAAATGCGTGGCGGAGTCCAAAGCGACTCCACCACGGCACCCGGCTCGCGCTACTCCACCCCTTCACCCCCCCACTCCTCTTCGCACTCGCGGTCGCCTCGCATGCGCACGCTCAGTCCCCATTCGCCACGCGCGTGCTGGAATACTCCCCTGCGCCGGGCCAGTTCGTGCAGAATCCTCAGTTCAACGACCCCGTGCGGGCGCTCGGGCCGCCGGGGATTGCTGGCGGGCTGGCCGCAGCGGACAACACCAAGTGCGTTACGCTCGGCGGCTACGGGGGCACGATCACGCTCGGCTTTGATCATTCCATCCTGGCCAATCCACATAACCCTCACGGGATGGATTTCATCGTCTACGGAAACGGCTTTTACGTCGGCGGCGATCCCACGCGCCGCCACGCGGAGTGCGGCATCATCGAGGTCAGCCGCGACGACAACCACAACGGGCTGGCCGACGATGTGTGGTACCTGATCCCCGGCTCGCACCTTTCGCCCCCAATCGCACGCACGAGCGTTACCTGGAACGCAGCGACGCTCAACCCGACGTGGGTTCCGCCGGGTCGCTCGGGCACGTGGTACTCCAGCGGCTACCTGCTTCCAGTCGCAACATTCGGTGCGAGCCCGATTCTCGTGAACTCGCTCGGCACCGGCGCGGAGCAGGTCTGGGGCTACGCCGACCTCGCGCCCACGCTGCTCCTGGGCGACACCGGCGCGGACAATACCGTTGCCGATCCCAACGCGGATCCCGCGCTCTTTTACACCATCCCGGACGACCCGCTCACGATCGGCGTCTCCCCCGGCTCCGGCGGCGGATCGGCCATCGCCATCCGCTGGGCCGTCGATCCCAGTACCGGCCTGCCCGCGCACCTCGACCGCATCGACTTCGTCCGGATCAGCACCGGCATCAACGCTGTACACCCGATTCTCGGCGAGATTTCCACGGAGATCGGCGCGGTGGCCGACGTCCGCCCCGTCTCCTCGCCCGACTGGAACGCCGACGGCGCGATCACCACCCAGGACATCTTCGACTTCCTCGCCGACTGGTTCGCCGGGACCGGCGAGAACGGCGGCGCGGACTACAACACCTCGGGCGTGACCACCGTGCAGGACATTTTCGACTTCCTGAGTGCATGGTTCGCAGGAGGATAATGCGATGTGGGATGTCGGATGTCGGATGTCGGATGTGGGAAGAATGCGCGGGCAATCCGCGCGTCTTCCTTCTGCACTTCCGACATCCCACATCCGACATCCGACATTCCCCGCTTTCACTCTCATCGAACTCCTCGTCGCCATCGCCGTCATCGCGATCCTCGTCGGTCTGCTGCTTCCGGCCCTGGCCGGAGCCAAGGGCGCGGCCCGCGCCAGCGTCTGCGCGTCGAACGTCCGCCAGATCCTGATCGCCGCGGACTCGTACGCCACCGACCGTGCCGACCGGCTCCCCCCCGGCGCGCCCGACGCCATCGCCAACCTCACTCGCTGGCACGGCTCGCGCACCAGCATGTCCCAGCCCTTTGTACCCGAGGGCGGCACGCTCTCGGATTACCTCGGCTCGGGCGATAGCGCGGGGGCTTCACGCCAAATCCGCGCCTGCCCAACGTTCGCGGCCATTTCCCAGGCCTTGGCGCAGGCGGGATTCGCCGGTGGCTTCGAGCGTTCCGCCGGCGGCTACGGCTACAACAACGCCTTCTGCGGCACCGATCGCTCGCTGGCCGGAACCGATCCGGCTTCGGGCCGCGAGGTCTGGGCAATCAGCACAGACGCCCTCGGCTCGCCCCGCGCCCGGTTCCAGTCCCCCACTGCGACCATCGTCTTTGCCGACAGCGCATTGGCCGACGGCAACGCCGTTGCCGGCGCGGGCGGGCTGATCGAGTACTCCTTCGCCGAAGCACGCTTCTGGCCGGACCAGCCGACACAGCGGGCCGACCCGAGCATCCACTTCCGCCATGGCACGAAAGCACGGGGCGCGGCGAACATTGCGTGGCTGGATGGGCACGTCTCGCCCGAGCGCATGACGCAGAGTTGGTCCAGCGGCTTCTATCCGGCCGACCCGGGGGCGCTGGGCGTGGGGTGGCCGGGAAGATCCGACGATAACGAACTGTTCGACTATCGCTGAGCGGCGTACGAAAGAAAACGGGCCGCACGTTGGAGCGTGCGGCCCGTGACTATTTCAAGTTTCTACCGGCGGCTTGCGCCGCCCGGCACTGATCAGGCGTTCGCGCCGGTAGCGGCGCCGTTGAGGGGCACCTCCACCTGCGGCACGCCCAAGGCGTCGTGGCGGCCGGCACCGAGGGCCTCGGCCGCACGGGAAGCTTCGGCCATCATTTCGGCCTGGTCGTCGTCGCTCGTTTCGGGCGGCTCGGCCAGGGTCACCACGCGGATGGACTGGTAGGGCTTGAAGCCCGTTCCAGCCGGGATCAGGTGGCCCAGCAGAACGTTCTCCTTCAGGCCGATCAGATCGTCGGTTGCGCCGCGGAGGGAGGCCTCCGTGAGCACCTTCGTGGACTCCTGGAACGATGCACCCGAGAGGAACGACTCGCTGGAGAGCGCGGCCTTGGTGATGCCGAGCAGAAGCGTTCGCCCCGTGGCCGGCTTGGCCCGCTTGGCCTTGGCCGGTTCCTTGCCGACGGCCTCCGCCTTGGCGTTGGCCTCACGCATCTCGTTCTTATGCACGAGCGCGTCCACGGGCAGATCGGTTCCGCCCGAGTCGGTGATGCGAACGTTGTCGGACGCCTCGATGTTCTTGCGACGGAACTCGAACTTGTCCACCACGTCGTGCGGCAGAAGGTCCGTGTCGCCGGGGCTCTCCACGCGGACCTTGCGGAGCATCTGCGCGAGGATGACCTCGATGTGCTTGTCGTTGATCGTCACACCCTGAGCGCGGTAGACGTTCTGGACTTCGTCGAGCATGTACGTCCAGAGGGCTTCTTCGCCCTTGATCCGGAGGATGTCGTGCGGCACGAGCGGGCCTTCGGTCAGGGGCTCGCCGGCGTTCACGTAGTCGCCGGTGTGCACAAGGAGGTGGCGGTCCTGGGGAACGTGGTGGTCCTTCTCCAGGCCGGAGTCGGACTTCACGCGGATCGTCATCTTGCCCTTCCGCTTGTCGGAGTGGATCTCGACCAGACCGGAGATCTCGGCCATCACGGCCGGATCCTTCGGCTTGCGGGCCTCGAAGATCTCCGTCACGCGAGGCAGACCACCGACGATGTCCTGCGAACCACCCGCGGAGCGCGGCTGGCGAGCAAGCATCTGTCCGGCCTTGATCGTGGATCCGTCCTTGATTTCGATACGGGCCTTGGCGGGGAGGTAGTGGAAGTCCAGGATGTTGCCCTGGAGATCGACAATGGTGATCTGCGGGTGCTTCTCGCCCTTGTGCTCCACGACGACGAGCGCCTTGCGGCCCTGCCCGGCGTCTTCCTCACGAACGGTCTCGCCGATCTCGACATCCACGTAGCGGATGACGCCGTCCTTTTCGGCCAGCACGGGCAGACGATGGGGGTCCCACTTCACCATGACCGTGCCGCGCTTGACTTCCTGGCCGTTCTTGATCATGACGTAGGCGCCGTAGGGCACCTTGCTCTTCTCGAGCTCGCGCCCCTTGGCGTCGAGCACGGCAATTTCGCCGTTGCGCTTCAGCACGACCTGGGCGTCGTTGCCCTCGTCGTCCTTGCCGGCCACGGCGTTGCAGTCGCGGAGTTCCACGATGCCGCCGGTGTTGCACCGGATTTCGCTCTCGAGCGTTTCACGGGTGCCGATGCCGCCCGTGTGGAACGTTCGCATGGTGAGCTGCGTTCCCGGCTCGCCGATGGACTGGGCCCCGATGATGCCCACGGCCATGCCGGGCTCCACCATCTTGCCGGTGGACATGTCCATGCCGTAGTCAAGCACGGAGCAGCCGGTGCGGCTCTCGCTGGTGAGGGCGGAACGAACGAACACGGTGTCGATGCCCATGTCCTCGACGCGCTTGGCGGTCTCGGCCGTGAACATCTCGTTCTCGTGAACGATGACCTCGTCGGTCTTGGGATTGGTGACGTTGTTGCGGCTGACGCGGCCGATGATCTGGTCCCGCAGAGGGACGTCGATCTTCTCGCCCTTGTAGATGGCACGCTTCATGATGCCGCGCTTGGAGCCGCAATCCCACTCGCCGATGATGACGGACTGCGCCACGTCGCAGAGCTTGCGGGTGAGGTAGCCCGAGTCGGCCGTCTTCAGAGCCGTATCGGCCAGACCCTTTCGCGCGCCGTGCGTCGAGGAGAAGTACTCCAGGATCGTCAGGCCCTCGCGGAAGTTCGAACGGATGGGGGTCTCGATGATCTCGCCCGAGGGCTTGGCCATAAGACCACGCATGCCGGCGGCCTGCATGAGCTGGCTGACGTTGCCGCGGGCACCCGAGTCGGACATCAGGTACACGGGGTTCAGGTAGGGCTTGACGGACTTGTCGTCGATCGGGGCCTCGGTGCCGTCCTCGTAGCGACGGTCGGCCTTCAGCGTTTCGACCAGGGTCTTGGTCACCTGCTCGCGGCAGTGCGACCAGATATCGATGAGCTGGTTGTAGCGTTCACGCTCGGTGATCAGGCCGCGCTCGAAGTTCTTCTCGACGCGCTCGACCTTCTTCTCGGCCTCCTCGATGAGGGCGCGCTTGGAGCTGGGGATGCGCAGATCCGTGATACCGAAGGAAAGACCCGCGACGGTGGACTGCTTGAAACCGATCTCCTTGAGACGGTCGAGCAGATCGATCGTGGCGCGACGGCCGGCGTAGGCGTACGCGTCGTCGATGACGCGGGCGCAACCCTTCTTGCCCAGGCCGCAGTTGTAGAAGGGCATGCCCTTTTCGAGAATCTCGGAGAACAGGATGCGCCCGACGGAGGTGACGATGCGTCCGTTGGCGGGGATCGGCTTGGCGGGGTCGCCCTGGCCCTCGACGACTTCGGTAAAGCCGTCCATGCGAACAGCGATCCGCTCATGGATGGTGATCTTGCCCTGGTCGTAGGCGAAGAGCGCCTCCATGCGATCCTTGAACGTGGCGAGCTTCTCCACGGGGCGCTCGTCGGGCGCCATGATCGTGATGAAGTACACGCCCATGACGATGTCCTGCGAAGGCGAGATGATCGGCTTGCCGTTCGCGGGAGAGAAGATGTTGTTCGTGCTCATCATGAGCACGTGGGCCTCGGCCTGGGCCTCCACGGAGAGAGGCAGGTGCACGGCCATCTGATCGCCGTCGAAGTCGGCGTTGAACCCGCCGCAGACCAGCGGGTGGATGCGGATGGCGTTGCCTTCCACGAGCACGGGCTCGAAGGCCTGGATACCCATTCGGTGGAGCGTGGGGGCGCGATTCAGCAGCACCGGGTGCTGATAGATCACCTCTTCGAGAATGTCCCACACCTCGGCATCGCGACGCTCCAGCATGCGCTTGGCGGACTTGATCGTGTCGGCCAGTCCATGCTCCTTGAGCTTGCGAATGATGAACGGCTGGTAGAGCTCCAGGGCGATCTTCTTGGGCAGGCCGCACTGGTTGAGCTTGAGCTCGGGACCGACGACGATGACCGAACGGGCGGAGTAATCGACGCGCTTGCCGAGAAGATTCTCGCGGAAGCGGCCCTGCTTGCCCTTGATCATGTCCGTCAGCGACTTGAGCGGGCGGTTGGAGGAGCCCAGCACGGGGCGGCGGCAGCGGCCGTTATCGAAGAGCGCGTCCACGGCCTGCTGGAGCATGCGCTTCTCGTTGCGGATGATGACCTCGGGCGCGTTGAGGTCCATCAGCTTCTTCAACCGGTTGTTGCGGTTGATGATGCGCCGGTACAGGTCGTTCAGATCGCTCGTCGCGAAGTTGCCGCTCTCGAGCAGCACCAGGGGGCGCAGATCGGGCGGGATGACCGGAATCACATCCATCACCAGCCAGGCCGGATCATTCTCGGAGCCGCGGATCTGCTCGACGATCTTCAGGCGCTTGGCCAGGTCCTTGATCTTCTGCTTGGAGCGTGTGTTCTTCAGATCCTCGCGCAGTTCAAGGGCGATCTTGTCCAGATCGAGGCGCTCGATCAGCTCGCGCAGCGCATCGGCACCCATCAGGGCGCGGAAGGCGTTGCCATACTTGTCGCTGTGCGTGCGGAACTCGTCTTCCGTCAGCACCTGCTTGAACTTCAGCTCCGTGTCGCCGCCGTCGACGACCACGTAATCCTGGAAGTAGATGATCTTCTCGAGATCGCTCGTCTTCATGCCCAGCAGCGTGCCGAGGCGGCTGGGGAGCGCCTTGAAGTACCAGATGTGCACGATCGGCGCGGCCAGATTGATGTGGCCCATGCGCTTGCGGCGGACGCGGCTGTGCGTCACCTTCACGCCGCAGCGATCGCAGATGATGCCCTTGTACTTCGTGCCCTTGTACTTGCCGCAGGCGCACTCGTAGTCGCGCTCGGGGCCGAAGATGCGCTCGCAAAACAGACCGTCCTTCTCAGGGCGGTACGTGCGATAGTTGATGGTCTCGGGCTTCTTGACCTCGCCGTAGGACCAGGAGCGGATGTCGTTCGGGGAGGCGAGGGTGACCTTCACCGCCCCGTAGTCGTTGATCCGGTCGTACATGCTCTCGTTCTGCTGCATGGATTTCTCCGAGAAGGTGGCCCGGCTCTCCTGAGCCGGGCATACCTCGTGAGGCATTCGTCGTTCAGCACGTCCCGAGGACCGTGCGGCTGTCACTCAAAGTCCGGCTCTGGAGAGCCGGACCACCGATTCGATCAGAGCAGGGTCGCCTGATCCGTGCCCTTCTTCTCCAGTGTCACGTTCAATCCGAGGCCCTTCAGCTCGTTGCACAGCACGTCGAAGGCCACGGGCATGCCCGCCTCCAGCGTGTTGGTGCCCTTCACCATGGACTCGTAGATCTTGGTGCGGCCTTCCACGTCGTCGGACTTCACCGTGAGGAGTTCCTGCAGGATGTAGCTCGCGCCGTACGCCTCCAAGGCCCACACTTCCATTTCGCCGAACCGCTGGCCGCCGGTGCGGGCCTTGCCGCCGAGGGGCTGCTGCGTGATCAGCGAGTAGGGGCCCGTAGCGCGGGCGTGGATCTTGTCGTCCACAAGGTGGTGCAGTTTCAGGATGTACATGTAGCCGACGGTCGTCTTCTGCGTGAACTTCTCGCCGGTGCGGCCGTCGTGGAGCTGGATCTTGCCGCCGCGCGGCATGTGAGCCAGAATCTCACGGGGCGGCGGCCAGGTGGCCGTCTTCTCGTAGTTGTCCAGCTTCGCCTTGGCGTGGTCGTTGGCCTCGGCCACGGCCTTGTGCACTTCCTCTTCCGTCGCCCCGTCGAAGACGGGCGTGACGGCCTGGAAGCCCAGCACGTTGGCGGCCCAGCCGAGATGGGTTTCGAGAATCTGGCCGACGTTCATGCGGCTGGGCACGCCCAGCGGATTCAGCAGAACGTCCACCGGAGTTCCGTCCTCCATGAACGGCATGTCCTCTTCCGGCACGATGCGGGCGATGACGCCCTTGTTGCCGTGGCGGCCGGCCATCTTGTCACCGACGGAGAGGGCCCGCTTGGTGGCAACGTAGACCTTGACCATTTCAAGAACGCCAGAGGGAAGCTCGTCGCCGCGCTTCATGTGGCCGATCTTGCGGTCCTTCTCCTTGCGATTGGCCTGGATGCGGGGCCAGAACTGGCCGTAGGTGATCTCGGCCTGCTCGCGGGCTTCCTTGGAGCCCTTGATCCACTTCAGATCGAAGTTGCCGATCTGTTCCATGATGACTTCGGGGATGTCCGAAGCGCCGACCTTCTGGCGGGTGCTGGGGTCGACCATGGGCGTTCCCGTGATGACGTTCACCGCTTCCACGAACTCCTTGAAGAGCTTCATGGCGTTGATGTCCATCTCCACGCCGTACGCCTCGATATCGGTCTGCAGCTTCTTCTTCTGGTCGGCCGTGAGGTGCATGCGCCGCGAGAAGCGGTTGGCGCCGATCACGATGCCGTCCACGCCCGCGGGAACTTCCAGCGAGTCGTTCTTCACATCCTCGCCGGCGCGACCGAAGATCGCGTGGAGGAGTTTTTCTTCCGGAGTCAGTTCGCTCTTGGACTTCGGGCTGACCTTGCCCACGAGAATGTCGCCGGGACCGACGCGGGCGCCGACGCGGATGACGCCGTTGTCATCCAGGTTGCGCAGCATCTTCTCGGAAACATTGGGAATGTCCCGCGTGAACTCCTCGCGCCCGAGCTTGGTTTCGCGGATCTCCACGTCGAAGGCGTCGATGTGGATGCTCGTGAACGTGTCGTCCTTCACCATGCGCTGGTTGATGACGATGGCGTCCTCGAAGTTCGAGCCGTCGAACGTGTTGAACGCCACGAGCACGTTCCGCCCGATCGCCAGCTCGCCCATTACGGTTGCCGGGCCGTCGGCCAGGATCTGGCCCTTCACGACCTTCTGCCCGGGCTTCACGACCGGGCGCTGGTTCAGGCACGTCCGCTCGTTCAGCCCCGCAAACTTGCGAAGCACGTACTCGTCGGAGTTGTCGATGATGATCCGCATCGCATCGACGAACGTCACCTCGCCCGAGCGCTTCGCCCGGACGATCATGCCCGAGTTCATCCCGACGGACTTTTCCATGCCCGTGGCGATGCGGGGCGTTTCCACCTTCACAAGCGGAACGGCCTGACGCTGCATGTTCGAACCCATCAGCGCGCGGTTGGCGTCGTCGTGCTCCAGGAACGGAATGAGCGCGGCCGACACGCCCACGATCTGCTTGGGCGCGATGTCGATGAACTGCACCTGCTCGCTGTCAACCTCGGCGAGTTCGCCGTTGACGCGGGCCAGGATCATGCCCTTCTTCAGCTTGCCGTCACCCTCGATCGTGTCCGCCGGGGCGAGCACGGCCTGGATCTCCTCGTCGGCGCGAAGATCGACGATCTTGCCCGACATCTTCCCGTCCTTGGCGACGCGGTACGGAGTGCGGATGAAGCCGTACTCGTCCACGCTGGCGTAGATGCCCAGAGACGAGATGAGGCCGATGTTCGTGCCTTCGGGCGTCTCGATCGGACAGATGCGCCCGTAGTGCGAGATGTGCACGTCGCGCACCTCGAAGCCGGCACGCTTGCGGTTCAGGCCTCCCGGCCCAAGGGCCGAAAGCCGGCGCTCGTGGACGAGCGATGAGAGCGGATTGGTCTGGTCAACAACCTGCGAGAGCTCGGAGCGGCCGAAGAAGAAGTCGATCGCGCTGGAGATGCTCTTGGAGTTCACCAGATCGGCGATCTTCGCCAGCTCGTCCGGGTCCTTGACGGACATGCGCTCCTGCACCGTGCGGCGCAGCTTGAGGAAGCCCTTGCGGAGCTCTTCCACCGCAAGCTCGTCGAGCGTGCGGAGGCGGCGGTTGCCGAGGTGATCGATGTCGTCCACTTGCGCGGCGACCTGCCCTGTCTTCGGATCCAGCCGCTTGGAGCGAAGATCCAGGATGTACGTGATGACCTTCAGGAAGTCCTCGGCACGCAGGAAGATCTGATCCTCCGGCACGTTCAGACCGAACTTCCGGTTGATGCGGAAGCGACCGACGCGACCGAGGCGGTAGCGCGTGTCGTCGTAGAACTTCTCCAGGAACAACTGCTTGGCCTTGTCGATCTGCGGCGGATTGCCGGGACGCAGCTTCGTGTAGATCTTCAGCAGGGCTCGCTGGTAGTCGTTCTCGGCCTCGAACTGCTCGAGCTTTTCCTCGGCGACCGTGTTGAGGATCAACGAGTCCGACGGGTTCTGGATGACGCGAACCTTCTTCAGCGACGAGTTGAGAATCTTCGCCGCGGCTTCCTCGCCGACCTGGCGACCGACGTGGACAAGCTCTTCGCCGCTCTCGGTGTCGATGATGCTGGCCGCGGCCCAGTGCTCGGGGCGGACCTGCTCGGCCTTGATCTCCGTGACCTCGTAGAACATGCTCAGCAGCGTGTCGGTGGAGGCGATGGATTCATCGAGGCAGCGGAGGAAGGTGGTGGCTGCGATCTTGGTGCTCTGGTCGATGCGCATCGCCAGAACGTCTTTCTTGGTGACTTCCAGCTCGATCCACGAGCCGCGCTCGGGGATGACGCGGGCGCTGTGCAGCGGGCGATCGCCCTCGGCCGAGACGATGGAGAAGTCCACGCCCGGGGAGCGGTGCAACTGGCTGACGATGACACGCTCGGCGCCGTTCACGATGAACTCGCCGCCGCCCATCATGATCGGGAACTCGCCGAGGTAGATTTCCTCCTCGGCGATCTCGGGATGGTTCTCTCGAACCAGCTTCACGCAGACGCGGAAGGGCAGGCCGTACGTGAGGCGCAGCTCGCGACACTCGTCGGGCGTGTAGCGCGGCTCCTCCAGCACGTAGTACTTGTACTCGAGCTTCATCGAGCCGTCGTACGACTCGATCGGAAACACTTCACGGAGAAGCGCCTCCAGACCGATTGAGTTGTTGCGATCGTGGGGCGACTTCGCCTCGATCTGCAGGAACCGGGCGTACCCGTCGCTCTGGATCCGTGTGAGCACGGGAACGGGGGTGCCATCGCCACGCTTGGAAAAATCGCGCACGGTTGTCGCTGCCATCGATTGCCTCGTGATGGTTCGAATAGCCCCACCGGTTCGGACCGGCGGCGGTGGAATTTCTTACCTGTTGGTCGCGTTCAAACGCCCAGTACCCATTGACGAAATCTTCGCCCAGAACAAGGAAGGATGCTAGACACACCGAAACCGGCGAGCAAGCACCAAACCCGACCACAATTCCCACACATTTTTTTCATCAACGCCCCTATTTAGGGTGTAGATCGAAAAATGAACAGGGCCTCCCGGTCATTCCGAGAGGCCCTGAGAATGGGCAGAAACAGACCCCCACACCCCACCGCTTGAACCGGCTTACGCCAGCTCGACGGTCGCGCCGGCTTCCTCAAGCTGCTTCTTGAGCTTGTCGGCATCGGCCTTGGGCAGACCCTGCTTGACGGCCTTGCCGGGTGCCTCGACGAAGGCCTTCGCCTCGGCCAGACCCAGGCCCGTCGCTTCGCGGACGACCTTGATGACGCTGATCTTCTTCGCGGCGTCGGAGCCCTTGAGGATCACGTCGAACGAGGTCTTCTCCTCGGCGGGAGCGGCGGCCGCAGCAGCGGGGCCGGCCATCATCATTCCGCCACCAGCCGCGGCCTCGATGCCGTAGGTGTCCTTGAGGTACTTGCCGAGCTCAACCGCGTCCTTGAGGGACAAACCGGCGAGCTTATCTCCGAGTTCATTGATCGATGACATGTGATTCAATCCTTCTTTATCCGAGCGAGGCGAAAGGCCCCGGCTCGCGTGTCATGCATCCCAGAGGTCTCGGAACAGTTCCGATTTTTATGCCGTGAGGCCCAGTGGGGTGCGGATGATGCTGAGTCTGTCTGTTACGCGACTTTGGCGATGGTCTCGCCCTTTTCCAGTTTGGTTTCGATGGCCTTGACGAGCCCGGCCAGATTGGCGCCGGGGCCCTTGATCTGGGCCGCGAGCTTGCGGGCCGGACCGAGGATGAGCGTAACGGTCTGGCTGAGCGCCTCGGCCTTGGTGGGGAACTTGGAGAGTTCCTTGACGCCCTTGACGCCCTCGAAGAGCTGCCCGTCCAGGACGGCGCCCTTGATCTCGATCATGGGCATTTCGGCGAGAATCTTGGTCAGCTCGCGCGCCACCTCAACAACGCTCGCCTCGCCGTAGATCAGGGCGCTGTTGCCCTCCATCAGCGGGAAGAGCGGCTCGAGCGTGGAACCCGCGAGGGCCTTCTTGGCCAGCGAGTTGCGGATCACGCTCATGCGAACCTTCTTCTTGCGGAGCACGCCGCGGAGCTTGGTCGTGTCCTGGGCCTTCACGCCCCGGACGGAGATCAGCGTCGCGTCGTTGAAACCGGCAAGCCGCGACTTGTACTCGCGGATGATCATTTCTTTGACTTGCTTGGACATTGGTCACCTGCTTGTAAGGAAAGCACGGCTCGCGAGAGCCGTACCACCGGAAAATCATTCCTCGACTTCAACCTGAACAATCTTGATTTCCACGCCCGGAGTCATGCACCCGGCGATCACGCACTTCTTGATGTACACGCCCTTGGCCGTGCTCGGACGCATCTTCTCGATGTGCTGGATGAAGTGCTCCAGGTTGGCCGTCAGATCTTCATGCTTGAAGCTCATCTTGCCCACCACGGCGTGGATGTTGCCACCCTTGTCGTTGCGGAACTCCACCTTGCCGGCGGAGTATTCCTTCACCGCGTCAACAACCTGCGGCGTAACCGTTCCGCTCTTGGGCGAGGGCATCAGGCCCTTGGGCCCAAGCACCTTGCCGAGCTTCGAGACGACGCGCATCATGTCCGGCGTGGCCACGGCCACGTCGAAATCCATCCAACCGCCCTCGATCTTGGCGACCAGATCATCGCCGCCGGCCTCGATAGCGCCGGCTTCCTTGGCGGGCTTGATGTTGTCCTCGCGGCAGAAGGCGATGACGCGCTTCTTGACGCCGATGCCGTTGGGGAGCGAGACCGAACCACGGATCGCCTGATCCGCCTGATCCGGGTCGATGCCCAGATGCATGACGACGTTGATCGTCTGGTCGAACTTCGGGCCCTTGAACTTCTTGACAGCCGAGACGGCCTCGCCCGCGGTCATCGCGTTCGAGGGCTTCAGGGCTTCGTTGGCCTTGCGGCGCTTGGAGATATGCATGGTTTAGCCCTCCACCACAAGAACGCCCATGTTGCGGCATTGACCCTCGATGATCCGCATCGCGGCCTCCATCGAGCCGGCGTTCAGATCGGCCATCTTTTCCTTGGCGATGGCCTCGCACTGCTTCTTCGTGATCTTGCCGACCTTTTCCTTGTTGGGAACGCCGGAGCCCTTCTCGATCTTCGCCTGCTCCTTGATGAGCACGGCGGCCGGAGAGGACTTGATCTCGAAGGAGAATGAGCGGTCGTTGAAGACCGTGATCACGCAGCCGACGATCTTGCCGTTCAGCTTGGCCGTGGCCGCGTTGAACTGCTGGACGAACTGGCCGGGATTAATGCCGGCGCCACCCAAAGCGGGACCCAGCGGGGGGGCAGGCGTCGCCTTGCCACCCGGGGCCATCACCTTGATCCGATTAACAACTTCTTTCTTGGCCATGCTGCTCCACCTCCCACCGGCTCCCAGACCTCGAAGTGAGATCCGGATGCACCCTCCGGCCAAGGAGAGGTGCGAGACGCGGTGGTCAACGGTCTTGGCTTTTTCGACCCGATCAGGCAACACGCCCGGGCGGGGTCGAGATGGTAGCGGTCGCCCGCGTCAGGACAAGGTGAATGCGTGTGCTGCGACATAGTCGCTTTGAACTCCACCACTACGCTGCGGGCCAGGATCGCGTTCCTAACGAAGTCCTAAATAGGTTTTCCAAGATGCTTCAACCAATTCCGCCTCTCCCAAGAAACCGCACTCGGAACATCTCACCGACCGTAGGCCTTCCGCCACCAAGGGATATCGACACGACGGACACATCAAAAAGTGGCGTTCGACGGCCTCGCGTCTCGTATTTGCCCGTGCTCTAAGCACGAAGGGCAACAAGGTCACAACCAGGGCAAGTTCGATCAGGGTGATCACCACAGACCAAACTGTTGGCACAACACGAAGATTGATAAAGAAGAACCCTGTTCCACAATTAAATGCGATTACCGTCAGTAGCAACTTCTGCGGAGCGTTCATTCGGACTTGATACGGATCCGGCACGATCCATCGCATGGTGTCACCGATTCGCAATCGCCACCTTCATCTCCTCCGCCACCTTCTTGTCCAGACCCGTCGCGATCGCCCGATCCAGCATGCGCTTGGCTGTATCGAAGCGTCCCTCGCTCTGGGCCAGAACGGCCGCGGCGAAGTACGCGCTCCCGGTCTTCACGCGCGAGGAGTATTCCATCACCTGTGTAAACCGGCGGCGGTGATCAAGATCGCCGCCACTGAGCAATCGCGGGTCCAACGCATCCTGCGCCAAGTGCGGCTGCTTGGTGTACGCATGGATCAGCACGGCCACACCCTGGTCCACTTTGCGATCGTCGATCAGCGCCATTGCCAGCAATCGCTCCACGCCCGCGTCGTCGGGAGAGTCCTTCAGATGCAGCTTGAACTGCTTGACCGCGTCGCCCGCATCGCCGTACTTCAGGGCAACTTCCGCCTTTTCCAGCGGCGTCATTTCTCGCACGACTGTGTCGGGCGCGGCCGAAGTCAATCGAGGATCAACCACGTACGTCCCGTCCCCGCCGACGATCATGTACGAGTTGTTGTACGAGTACGGATCGTTGCGGTAGCGATCCCAATCTTCCCACGGGGAGTAGTACGAGCGATACAACCGCGAAGGGTACTTGCCGTACGTGGTATCCCAGCCCGATTGCAGAATCGGAAAGTTGTTGCCGATCGAGAACCCGAGCCGGAAATCGCGCCCGTTGTTGTAATACCCACGAATCGTGCCGTCGGCGGGATTGAACGCGGGCACGGCCCAGGTGGTGGGCATCGGCGAGGTGGAAGGCCATCCCCCCGTCATCATCTTCTTCATCGGCGGCTGGTCTTGCACCACCTGACCATCCACGAGCGAGTACCCCGGGCCATACCGAGCGTCCAGCATCCGGCGGATCAGCCCGGAACGCGTGTTGTCAATCGGCGTAGCCACAGGCCCCGTCGAAACCGGCGTTCCCACCACTGGTACCGGCGAGCGGACGATCGGAGTGGTCGGCGCGGGGGTGCTGTGCGAGGGCACACCCACCGGCGGCGCGATCTGCGGCGCGGCGGAGGGCACGCCGCCGAGCGGCTTGGGGGGTGCGAGATGAATGATCTGCGGCTGCCCCGGCTGGCTCTGACTCGGATCAGTCGATTGCTGTGCCTGGGCAAAGCTCGCCAACGTCCCCGCCGCGGCCACGAATACGACCAGTGTGCGCTTCATAAAATTGCTCCGCCCCAAGCGTTTTCCCGCCCCGCCAATGCTTCCGATTCGGCTTCTAACAGTGTAACGCGGCAGTTCCCGCCCAGTTCCGCGATTTTACCGAAATCCTACCGAACTCTCCGGCAAAGCCCTCCTGCCCTTGGGTCTTGGCACCGCCGGCATGCCGCCCCTGCTACGTTCTGCCATGCCCTTGCTCAAACCCGACGAATGTCGCGTCCTCGGCGTGCTGGTCGAAAAAGCCCAAACCACGCCTGGGCAGTACCCGCTGACGCTCAACTCGCTCACAACCGGGTGCAACCAGAAGAACAATCGCTTTCCAATCGTGAATTGGGACGACGATCGCGTGTACGACGCGCTGGAGTCCCTCCGCGCCAAACGGCTGGTCAGCGAAGTGCAGTTCACGGGCAGTCGCGTCCCCAAGTTCAAGCACAACGCCCGCGAAGTGCTCGGCGTAGATACCTCTCAACTTGTGATCCTGACCGAACTCCTCCTGCGCGGCCCGCAATCCATTGGCGACCTGCGCGGCAACGCCAGCCGCATGCATCCGATCGAATCGTTGGAAACGGCGCGGTCAGTGCTGGAAGCTCTTTCGGCCGCCGCACCCCCCAATCGCCCGGAGCCCGCCGTCAAGGAAATGCCTCCCCCGGCCGGCGGGCGGGCACGACTTTGGGTGCAGTTGCTCTGCCCCGATCTGCATCCGCTGGGCTCGCTGGCCCCCGGGGCGACAGCAGCCCACGGACACCAGAGCGCGGAACCCGCTGAGTCCGATTCACTCACGGAGCGTGTCGAGACACTGGAGGGCGAAATCCTGCGGCTGAAAACCGCCCTTTCCGCCCTGGCCGCCAAGCTTGGCGAGCCCGATCCGCTCGCTTGATGCAGCCGCTTCGCCGCCCCATCCGATACACGGTTCGGATACGCTGCCACCGATGAAACTACGCCGCACCATCACACCCCTCGCCCTTGCCGCCGTTGCCGTACTCGGCGCGGGCTGCTCGATCTTCCGTTCCGAGCCCGGGGGAGTGCTGACGGCGACCTCCGGCGACGGCACCAAGTCCCTGGCCCCGAACTTCACTACGGCCGCGTACATGTCGACAGATGCGGACACCGCGGACGTGTACCTCTCGGACATTCCCCGTGAGCGATTCGCCGACCCGCGCGACTCCCTCGCCGGCGCCGATGGCAGCATCATGCACCTGCACATCTTCATGGTTCCCGAAGCCGGGCAGACGCCGATCGATTCCACCGCCTGCAACCTCACCGTGCGCCAACTCGTGCTCGCCACCGCCGAGGGCGCAGGGCCGAAATCCGCGCCGATCACCGGCCTCTACGGCGGCGGCGGATTCATGCTCCCGTACGGCACGTTCGGCTCCGGCACGATCAGCGGCTCGATCAACGCCGCGTCGCATCGACTCACACGCTCCGCCCCGGGATTCAAGGACCTGCTCGGCCCCGGCACCCTCACCGGCCGCTTCAGCGCACCGCAGGACGAACAACTCGCACAGCAAATGGCCGCGAAGTTCGGAACTCTGGTGATGAAGCTGCCATCCGTGAGCACCGAAGACGCGGACCTGAAGCCCGCGCCGGCGAAGAAGCCCATCGAGACCAAGCCCAAGAAAAAGCCCGCTGAAAAGCCCGCCGAGAAGTAGCCCGCTTCAAGAGCCCCAATACGGCCCGACCACGCGCTCCACCGCCCCGCGATACAGCACGCGCAAAACGTCGTCGCTCAGCTTGATCCCGCGCAGCCGGGGGCCGCTCATCGCGTTGTACTTGGTCGGCTCCACCATCATCAGGTCCGGGTCGGCGATTGGCGATTCCATCTCCCGGTCGGTCTCGAACATCGCCCGCAAAGCCCAATAGCGGCTGGCATATAGATCGAACGCGGCCTCCGGGCTGTCGGCCAGATCCGCCATCGGGTTCACGGCCGACTTCTGCGGCCGCAGATGATCCTCCTGCACCACGATGTCCGACCCGAAGAAGAGCCGCCCGCTCCACTTGACGAAGAACGCCCGCGTAGCGCTCGCCTCGTGCATCCCGAGCGCACGCACCACCCACTTCGTCGCGCTGGTATCCAGATGCAGGTTCGGGTGACGCGTGAGCATGCCGTCGAGGAACGCCAGATCCTCCGGCCAGCCGCCCATGTGCGCGGCAATCCAGGAGGACGGAAAACGATCGAGCATCCGCTCCAATCCCTCGTACTGCTGGCGCTTCGTGCCGTATTTCTTGGCGTCGTTGTACTTCGCCGCGAACCACGTGTCCGGGTCCGCGATGTGGACCATGAACATCATGCCCAGAGACTGCCCCACCTCGCACGCCTTGATGCGCCAGTGGCTGTCGATCTCCGCAAGATCAGTCGTGCCGAAGGGCATGTCCTTCAACTCCGGAATCAGATCGCGCAGTCGCGGGCTTCCCCAGAGTTTGAGCATCCCCGAGCCAAAATCCTTCTTGAAGGACTCGATTGTCTTGATGTACCCCTCGCGAAAGGCCGCGTACCGGTCCGGCTGGCTGAAACTGGGAAAGGCGATAAACCGCACGCTTTCGCCCAGCAAATCACGCACCGGGGCGCATTGAGCAAGCTGCGTCATGCTGTACGTCATCGTCACACCGAAGAGCCGGCGGACCTCCTCGTACACCTTGCATGGCTCAACCCCCGCGAGATGGGCGTGCGAATCAATGATCGGAACGACCGGAGGCCCCAACCCCCCCACTCCCCCCACCGACTCCACGGCGCGCCGATAATCCCACCCGTACCGGTTGGCCGCCCGAACCGTGCCCGTCCCGAAGTTCTCGCTGGTTGTGCTCATCGGAGTTGATCGTATCGACATGCGTCGGAAGTATGGCGATGACGCAAGGGCACCCCGCATGAAAATCTGAGTCGAGGCGGGAGGGTCTACGCCTTCTTCTTAGGCGGGTTCTTCCGGGCGCGCTGGGGCATGGATTCCGGCTTCGGCCAACCACCGGGCGGCGCGGGCTTCTTTACGGCCTTTCCGATCGCGGCCATCCAATCGCCTTCAATCTTGACGCGCAGTGGTTCGGCCCCGGGGCGAGACTTGGGCGCGGGCTTCTTGCTCATGCTCGCATCCTACTTCACTCGCTGATGAGTTCGTTGGGAGGGCTCGCTGGGGCGGCGGCCGTGGGCGAGAGGGAACGCTTGATCTTGCGGAGCAGGATCGGCCAATACGCTTCTAGGTCGCTGATGTCTTCGGCCGCCATACCGGCGGGCCATTGCACGAGGACACTCCCGCCGCACACGGCGAACTGATCTTGCTTGATGTCTAGGGCGTTGAGAGTCACGTGAGCGGTTTTCGGGTGGATGGTTGTCGTGGTGCTGGTAATGGTCGTTGTGGGAATGTTCGTCTGATGTCCTGGGGAAGAACCATCGTTCACTTTGGCGGAAGAATTCTCTACTCCCGGTGGCGACAAGTCAAGGCGGGCGAACGTGAACGTCTCCCGATACTCCCGAATCAGTTGGTCCGCGCCGTCTGGAACGAACTTCTGATCCACGATCAAAAAGCTGCGCATCACGGAATCGCCGGGTAGTCGGTTGCCGAATTTGTCCCACAACAGCACGTGGGCAGCGGGCCGCTTGGCTGCTTCCTGAAGGGCCTTTACTCCTCGGGCGGAGTCGGGCTCGTTCATGATGAGCAGGGCCTCAAAAGTGACCTTAACTTTGCGATCGTCGCCGCGCCCCAAGTTTTCGAGTAGCCCAAAAGCTATGAGGGTTGCCAAGCATTGGACACCCCCGCTGCTCCTCTCGCTGTAGCCGGTCGCCTTAATGGCAACCGTGGCGGGGATGACGTGCTCATGACTCTCCGCATAGACGAGCCGAACGCGCTCAATGGCGGCCGGAAGGGGCATGGACGGATAGTTCGGGCTTCGGGATTTGGGCGTGCTAGAGACTTCGGCGGCAGCGGTGTCGGACATTTCTTGGCTCCTGTAGAGGCAGTCTAGGCCGATCCGAGAACAATTGCCAGAATTGTATCGGTTCTAATCGGAGAACCATTTGACCAAAGTGGAGATAGGTCTATCCTCGTTCGTTCAGATTGCACTTTTGGCCCTAAAACCACGGAGAACAGGCATGTCATCAGGAAAAGGGCCAGCCCAATGGCCCGAGAACAGCGCACCCCTACCCCGGGACTCTTGAAGGAACCCGGGATGGGGAAGCGACTTGGGATAGCCCTTAACCGGGCAACACACGCACGAGCGACCGTGGCGAAACTGGTAAACGCAGGGGCCTTGGAAGCCCCATCCTGACAGGGAATTGCGGGTTCAAGTCCCGCCGGTCGCAGTCGCGGAATTCTAGGATCGGTTAAAGAAGAAGGCGAGTCAAGCGACTCGCCTTCTCTCATGCCGTTTCCTTGTACATGAGGCGTTTTCCGCTCGTCGCCCGGAACAGCTTGGCGATTCGCTCCCCGTCGTTCAGGGTGCGACCGTTGTAGAGGAAGGCCGCTTCCGCAACGTAGCGGTGTAGATGCTCGGGGCTGACAGCGTGGTGGGTTCCGTTGATCTTGCGCTTGAGGCGGGAGAAGAACCCTTCGGCCGTGTTGCTGTGGATGGTGGGGTTTCCAGAGCGGACGTATTGCTTGTCTCGGTGCTTCGTGGTTTCGTGCTTTGCGAATGGCCGCCCGACCTTCACATAGACGTTGTGTTCGTCGGTCATGAGAGTGCAGGAAGTCTCGGCATTTTCGAGAAGTGCTTGCTTGATGTTCGCGGCCGTGATGGTTGGCATGACGCTCGCACGAACATCCCCACCGCGCTCAACGATGCAGAACACGGGGGTTTTGTTGTCCCGATTCCAGCCCTTCTTTCCCGGCACGAAGTGGCGGGGTGCGCCGCCGACGTACGTTTCGTCGGCTTCGATAACGCCCGTGAACTTCGGAAGGTCCGGGCCATCGGCCATCGCGTGCCGAATCCGGTTGAGCATGAACAGCGCGGACTTGTAGCTGATCTGGAGTTTGCGGGAGAGTTCGAGTGCGCTGATCCCATTCTTGCACGTCGCCGCTTCCCAGAACGCGCGGCACCAGAGCGTGAGGGGGAACTTGGAATCCTCGAAGATGCTGCCCACTCGGACGGTGAACTGCTTCTTGCACCCACGGCACCGCCACAGGCCCCGCGTCTCAGCCGTCGCTCCGGTCATCCGGTACACGCTCACGTCGCCGCAGTGGGGGCAGCAGGGCGTTCCGTTCCATCGCTGCTGCTCAATGAGGGTCCGGGCGGCCTTCTCATCGGAGCAGGCCACTGGGAGGGCTTGGACGAGTTCGGACTGTTCGAGTTGGGGGAGTTTGCTAGCCATGCGGTTATGATACCATACGCAATGGCCTAGGCAAGAACAAATGGGATAAAGTGGTACAATCCACCACATCGTGGTAGACGCGGTCGGGTTTACTTGGTATTTTTATCGAAAAGCCGTGACAAACTGAAGCGCGGAGGTACCTTTGGACGAACAACCGAGTGCACAGAAACTGTATCAAGTAAAGCCGTGGGGTCGCGCGGTCAAGGAAGCGAGGGCTGGCCAACTGTTCGCTTCGGAAAAGGAGCGTGCTCGCGTATTCGGCCAACTACGACTGCTCCGGCACTGGCCTCCACCGCTTGAAGCCAAGACCGATGAGGTTGTGAGCTTTTTGATGGAGACGATTGAATGTTCGGGCGTGAAGTTTTACGAGATCAAGTTCACCAAGTGCGGGTGGCTGAGTCACAATCAGAACCTGAGGGTGTTCGGCTACATCGAAGAGGCGAATCGGATCGTGTGGATCGTGTACGGATTCTGGAAAACGGAGAACGGCCCGATCAGCGAATGTACCAAGCGAACCGTGGGGCGGAGGGTGAACGACCTGAGGGCGTGGCTTCAGGATGGAGGGCGAAAATGACAACGGTTATGGAGAGGCAAAACGCCAGCGCGATGAGGCAAGTCGTAGCCCTGTCGCTGCCAATTACTCTGGCGCAACTGGACCCCAACGGACTGAGCGACTTGCTCTGTTACGTGAAGTGCCTGAGCGAAGCAATGCAAAGGAACGACGCGGACGGAGTTGCCGAAGCACAGCAGGCAATCCGCGAAGTGTTCGAGCTGCCGGATACCACTGAGGGCGTGGAAGTCGGAGAAACCCTGGAAGAGATGAAGTCATCCCCCGATGGTGCCGCAGCAGTAGCCGAAATGGAGGCGGAAAACACTTCTTTCATGAGTCGCTACATCGAAGCGAAGAGCGAAAAGGGGCTGGGTAGTCAGCGAGCTGTCGCTGATGCCTGCGATATGTCTGTAAACACCGTGAACGCCATCGAAACACAGCGGACGGCTCCGCAATTCAGGACGATGGAGAAATTGGCCAAAGGGTTGGGTGTGACGACCAATTGGCTGATGACTGGTAACGGCCCGAAACGCTAACCGCGGCGCAATGATTTTGAACTTAGGGCTCGCCATGACGCGGGCCTTTTTCTTGCGCCGGGTTCTGAGAGTTCTACGGTAGACTTCTGTATGGGATTGCGTCATCGCCATACTTCCGACATGCGTCAATCCAGTCGAGGGCCGCTGCTTTCTCCCGACGGGGGGGTCGGAGCGGGGGCACGCACGCAGACGGCTGCCGAAATGCAGCCGCACCGCCAGATCGCCATCGCCACGGGAACGCGCCCGCGCATCGCCCTCGCCCACGACTGGCTCGTCGGCATGCGTGGCGGAGAACGCGTGCTGGATTCCATCGCCCGCATCTGCGCTGATCGCTTCGAGATCGCTGGGCTGTTCACGATGTTCGACAACGGCCAGCCGCACACACCCGCGATTGATAGCTTGACGAAATACGTCTCTTCGATTGGCCGATGGCCCGGCGCTTCGGGGCGCGGCCGCCGATGGCTGCTGCCCCTGTATCCGCACGCCGTACGGGAGCTGGGCCGACAACTGGCGTTCGAACACGCACGCAGACCGATCGATCTGGTGATTTCCACATCTTCCGCCGCGATCAAGGGGCTGCGCCCGCCCGACGGGGTGCCGCATATTTGCTATTGCCATACTCCGGCACGCTACCTGTGGTCGCAGACAGATCGCTACACCAAGGGCGAGGGCCTCTCGGCGCGACTGCGCTCGATTGGGTTCGGCCTCTTCGGCGACACCCTTCGCGCGTGGGATAAAAAGTCGGCCGCCCACGTGACCACGTTCATCGCCAACTCCACGCACATACAGCGGGAAATTGGGCGCTGCTACGCCCGCGAGTCGATCGTGATCCACCCGCCGGTGCGCACGAACTACTTCACGCCCCTCGACTCTCCCTCCGGTGTGCGAGTCACAAACACATTCTGGCTGTACGTCGGCGCCTTAGAACCGTACAAGAACGTGGACTTGGCCATCCGTGCGGCCTGCCTATCGGATGATCATCTGGGCATTATCGGGAGCGGCTCGCAAGAACCTGCGCTCCGGCACCTGACCGAGGCGTTGCCAAAGCAGCACTCGCAGATCAGGTTCCTCGGGCATCTCCCCGACGAGGGACTTCGCTGGAACTACCGCCTCGGACGATTGCTGGTTTTTCCGCAGATCGAGGACTTTGGAATCATCGCCGTGGAAGCGCAGGCCTGCGGCATGCCTGTGGTGGCGCTACGTGCCGGCGGCGCGCTTGACTCGGTCGTGGAGAACCAGACCGGCGTGTTTTTCGACACGCCCACGCCCGAAGCGATAAGCGCGGCCGTGCAGAGGTGTCTGGAACTCGGGGACACCACCGCCGCCTGCCGGGCCAACGCCGAACGATTCAGCGAGAACCGCTTCGACCACGCCATGCTGCAAGTAATCGAACGGGCGCTCGCCGCGCCTCAGTAGTGCGAGCTCCCACTCAATGCGCCCCGGGCTCGCCCCCGCGCGCCAGCCCTTCAAGCACCTCCGCCGGGCTCACCGTCACGCCCCGCACCACCGCGCTGAGCACCATCCCCACGTAGATCTCGTGATCCGCCTCCAGATCAAGATGGCGGAGGACTTCGCAATCCAGCAGCACAGGCGAGCGTGTCAGCAGCGGCGCGTTTGTGCTCAGCGTCCGCACTTCCAACATGTCGAACGGGTCTGCGGTTTCGTCTGCGCCGAACTTCTTGTACATCAAGCGGCTGGACGGATCGATCATGCACAGTCCGAAACAGTGGCTGTCCCGAATCAACGTCGCGAGCCGCTGCCCCGCGGGCACGGCCACGCAGACGCACGCCGGATCGTCCGCGGCCTTCATCACACGCGTCACGATCATCCCGTTCCGCTTGTTCTCGTGGCACGCGGTCATCACGAACACACTCGTGGGCAGCATCGAGAGAGCACGCTGAATGTCCGGAAGGGCATCGCGATTCACCTGCCGCACACGCTCGCGATCTCGTTCGCGCTCGGCGCGTTCGGGCCGCCTCCCGAACCGGGAGGGGCTGTCGTTTGAGCCATTGCGTGCGACACCCCACGAACTCATAACACAAGGCCTCCTACTGGCCTCAGAGTAACACCTAAATGCGGGGTTGCCGGGGGCTTGCGCGATTTTCATGAAGCCGCGGAAGTTTTCCACCGGCTATCAACCATCATCACAAATTGTGGTGGATAACTGAACGTCGTGTTGCATTGTGGGGCGAAGTGGGGCATAATGGGGGCTGCCATTCGTTACTGAGGCCCCACCCATGCTGTTCACCGGCTACTCCGAAAACAGCATCGACTCCAAGGGCCGGCTCGCCGTCCCCTTTCGCTACCGGGATCTCTGGAATCCCGAACGTGACGGCAATGCCTGGTACGTCCTTCCTTGCTCCAAGTCCTTCCTCCGTCTCTACACCGAAAACTACTTCCTCAACATCGGCCAAACCACCGGCCACGCGACACTGACTCCCGACCGCGACCAGGCCGATCTTGAGGCCCGTCTCTTCTCGTCCGCCGAACGCGTCACCGTTGATTCCGCAGGCCGCATCATGCTTCCCAAGCACCACCTGGAACTGACCGGTCTGAAGAATGACGTGGCCGTGATCGGGGCCGGCAACCGCTTGGAAATCCATGACCTGGCCCGCTGGAAGGCCGCCTCGGACGACTCTTCCCGGTCCGTTGAAGAACTGATCGAACGAACTCGCAACCGTCCCCGCTAAGCCTCGTCTCACGACTTACCGCAACCGCCACCGACTTTGCCGTCGACGACGGAGTTGACAACCCGAAACTATGTACCACCGGCAGGCCGCAGAAGGTGCGAACGGACTCGCGGCTCGACTGGTTCAACAAGATGCTTGCGCACGCCCGCGACGCAAGGACGCGTCAACGGGATGCACGGATGCACCGCCAAGGATGGCGGCAACCTGCGCAAGGCCCTTGCTGAACTGATCACGCCACGCTTGCACGGTGACTTCAACACTCGGCCGAACCGCCACCGGCCGAGTGTTTTTATTTTTGGAAGTGATTGAGTGGGAAGAACAGACAAAGCGAACGGCCCGAAGCGGCGTTCTGCTTGGTCACTTCTCCAACGCCTTCAACACCGCCCGCCCCTTCTCATCATCGCGCTTGGATGCCCAATCCTTCGCCGTCCACCCGTTCGCCCGGTCCTTCTTCACTCCATCCGCGCCGAGCTTCACAAGGGCCGCGACCTGATCCACATCGCCGCGCTCGCAGGCCTTCATCAACGGCGTTACGCCGTCGCGGTCGCCACCGTCCACCGGCGAACCGGCCTTCACCAGCTCTTCAAGCACGCCTGCCGGAGCATCGTTTTCCGCGGCAATGCATAGCGCCGTTTCCGCGTTCAGGTCCGTCGCCGTCGCGCTCGCCCCGGCCTCCAGCAGCAGGGCCACCTTCTCCACCGAGCCCGTTCGGGCGGCCGCCATGAGGGCTGTCTGGCGCCACTTGTTCGCCGCGTTCACATCCGCGCCCGCGGCGGTCAATGCCTTCACGCTCGCCGGCTCCCCTCGCGCTGCGGCCCACATCAACGCCGTCCAGCCATCGGCGGCCCGGGCATCCGCCCGTGCGCCGGCGTCCAGCAGCGTCTTCACTTTGACGCCATCGCCCCAGCCCGCGGCGTACATCAACGCCGTGCGTCCGTCCTCGGTCCGCTGTTCGGTCTTGGCCTTCGCTTCGAGCAGAGCCCGCATGGTTTCGGGCTTGCCATCGAATGCGGCGAGCATGAGCGGGGTCATGGCCTCACGGCCCGCCTTGTCAGAAGTGATCGGCGCGTTGACATCCGCGCCAAGCTTGATCGCAGAGCGCACACGATCCGGATCATCCTTCGATATGGCTTCGGCCAGTCCCTGGCTTCCAGATGAAACGCTCGGCGCGGCCATGGCCCCGCCGCCGGACGCGAGCTGCTGCACGCCGTACACAACCAACCCTCCAAGCACGAGCAGCGCAATCGCGCCGACCACGCCGATGGATCCGGACTTCTTCGTCGCGATTTGCTCGCTCATGGGCTCAATCCTCCTCGTGCGGTTTGTACGCGGCCACCACTTCCGCCTGGATGTGCGCCGGGGTCTGCTCGTCGTGGCTGTATTCCATGACGAACGAGCCCGTGCCACCGGTCATGCTCTTGAGCTGGTTGGAATAGTTCTGCAACTCGCCGAGGGGCGCAATCGCATGGATCAGGCAGGTGTCCGCTCCGACCATATCGGTGGATTGCACCCTGCCGCGCTTTCCCGAGAGGTCGCCGTTGATGTCCCCCATGTATCTGCTCGGGGCGCTGATCTCCACGGAAACGTACGGTTCCAGCAGCGCAGGACGTGCACCCTTGATCCCCTCGATAAACGCCTTCTTCCCCGCCGTGACAAACGCGATCTCCTTGCTGTCCACGTCGTGGTACTTTCCGTCGTATACCCGCACGCAGATGTTCTTCATCGGGTAGCCCGCGATCGCCCCGTCGGTCATCGCCTGACGCACGCCCTTCTCCACCGCCGGGATGTACTGGCGCGGGATCGAGCCGCCCACGGTCTCATTGATGAACTCGAATCCCTCGGCGTGGTCCACGGGAAGCGGCTCCACCGTGAGGTACACCTCGCCGAACTGCCCGGAGCCTCCCGTCTGCTTCTTGTGCCGGTGATGCCCATTGGCCTTGATCGTGATGGTTTCCTTGTACGCGATCTTCGGGGGCGTTGTGTTCACCTCGATGCCGGAGGCCTTGAGCTTCTCGATGATGACGCGCAAGTGAAGATCACCCATGCCGCGGATCACCGTCTGCTTGGTTGCGGCGATGCGCTCAATGAAAAAGCCGGGGTCCTCCGCCGCCAGCTTGTGCACCACGGTCGAGAACCGCGTCTCGTCGGCATGATTTTTTAACTCCACGGCCAGCCCGTACATGGGCTTGGGCATGGGAAGGGGCTTGATGCGAATGCCGTCGGCGTCGTGGCTCTCGTGCATCACGCTGTTCAGCTTCAACTCATCAATCTTCGCCACCGCACCGATCTCGCCGGGCCCAAGCTCAAAGACCTCCACATGATCCTTGCCTTGCAACTTGAACATGTGCCCCACGCGAATGGTCTTCTTCTGGTCGTCCACCAGCAGGTCCTGCTTGGGCTTGATCACGCCCTGGTGTACTCGGAAGATGCCGAGCTTGCCCACAAACGGGTCCGTCGCCACCTTGAACACATGCGCGATAAGCGGACGCACCGAGTCCGGGTCCGGCCGATAGTCGCGCTCGTTTCCGCCGGAATCATCACGCTTCAGGAACTCCGCCGGATGCACCTCATCCGGCGCTGGGCAGAGCGAAGCGAAGACATGCATCAGGTCGTCGATACCCACACCCGTCTTGGCCGCGCAGAAGCAGACCGGCACCAAGTGCCCCTCTTCTAACGCCCGCTCGAACGCCGCGTGCAACTTGGCCGGATCGAATCCCCCCGCCTCGCCCTTCTCCAGGTACTGCAGCGTCAGGTCTTCATCGACCTCGATCACCTGCTCCACAATCCGCCGGTGCGCCTCGTGAACGCTGGAGAACTCGGTCTGGTCCCCCTTCGAGTCGCTCCCGTCGTGCTCGAAGACGTTCACCACATCTTTCTTCCCCGGCGTCGGCAGGTTGATCGGCAGCACGTTGGCGCCGAACGCCTCGCGAAGCTGCTCCACGATCATCTCCAGCTCCGCCGCGCCGACCTCAGGATGATCGATCTTGTTCACCAGAATCATCCGGGGCAGCTTCCGCTCCTCGGCGACCGTCATCATCCGCCGCGTCGTCGTCTCGATCCCCTTGATCGGGTCCACCACCACGCAGACCGTCTCCACCGCAGGCAGACACGCGATCGCGTGCCCGATGAAGTCCAACAGCCCCGGCGTGTCGATCACGTTCACCTCGTGCCCCTCAAAGCCGAAGTGGATCACGCTTGGTTGCAACGAGTGCTTGTGGTGCTTCTCCTCGTCCGTCCAATCGCTGACCGTGTTCCCCTCTTCCACCGTCCCCATTCGCTTCAGCACGCCCGACGCCATCAGCAGCCGTTCGGTCAGGGTTGTCTTCCCCGACCCGGTATGGCCCACGAGGCAAATGTTCCTGATGTCGGAGACTTTGGCGACAGCCATATTTCGTCCTCCATCCCGCGTGCCGCGGCACGCCGGTGCTGGTGAAGTGCGGTCAAAGCCCGGACGACCTTTCGCCCGTGTCTTACACCATGCTATAGGAGAACGCCCCTGAACGGAAGGGGACTTGCGTGGCCCGGGCCGACCAGCCGGCATTCCGCGGCCTACCCCACCAAATCAATGACAGCCCCGCGGCTGAGCAGATTCCGCACCTGGTACGTCTCATGCAGAATCGTCTGCCGGACGACCTCGGCCATGGGCGGAAGATCCCCCAATCGCGGCACCCGGAGAGCGGGACTTTCCCCAGTGATCGCCATCTTCCCAGACTCACTACCTGCCAGGTCGCCAGACCTGCTCGGGAGGGATTGATTCAAAGCGTGCGTTTGAACCACGCCCATCCGGCGTGCTTCCAGTTCATTTTCGTCGTTGACCCGCTTCAAGTACACCGCAAACGGCGCGATCGTCGGACTCGCCTCAAACCGATCGGCCGCTCGATTGGCCTGGCGTAGATTCTCAGCAAACGTCAGCCGCCCGCCCCGAGCGCACCCATCCAGTGCCCGCCAGACGGCGGGAACGACGAGCCGATCTATTGGGGGAAGACGCACATCCTTGTGCGTGCGAAGTCCGTGCCCGCCCCTTCTCGCCCGCCGCGGCCCCATAACATCGCCCCTCTCGTGCCCGGCACAACGCCGCCGGATGCGACGCCCCTTCCTACGTCGCGAATGTTGCGATGCGGACACATCCCCGCGTTGCCGGAACACCACACGTGCTGCGCACCGCCGACCTTGACTACCCGCTTCCCGAAGAACTGATCGCCACCACGCCAGTAGAGCCGCGCGACTCCGCGCGGCTGCTCGTGGTATCGCGCACGGACACGTCGCGCCTGGAACACCGCACCATCCGCGATCTGGCCGAGATCCTCCGCCCCTCCGCCACGCGTGACGCCATGCCGCCCGACCTGATGGTCGTGAACGCCACGCGCGTCCTCCCCGCGCGCTTCAAGGGCATCCGCACCGACACCCGCGGCCAAGTCGAAGGCCTCTACCTCGGCCCCGCATCTTCACCCCCCCACCCCTCCACTCCTCCCCGCTGGACCGTGCTCCTCAAGATGCGCCGCGCCAAACCCGGCGCACGGGTCATGCTCTACGACCACGATGGCCAGGAGAGCGGCATCGCCCTCACGCTCATCGATCGCACAATCGAGGACAATGGATCCTGGATCGTGGAAGCCGCGTGGTCCGGACAACCCCCTGCCCCCGACGCCGCATCTTCATTGGATCTGCTCAACGCCATCGGCCTCACGCCCGTTCCCCCATACATCCTCGCCAGCCGCAAGAAATCGCAACTCTCAATCCCCGACACCCGCGATCGCGCCGCATATCAAACCGTCTACGCCGCGGCCAAGCCGATCGAAGGCCACGGCTCCGTCGCCGCGCCCACTGCGGGATTGCACTTCACGCCCTCCTTACTCGCACAACTGGAATCCGCCGGGGTCCACCGCGAGGAGGTCTCGCTCGATGTCGGCCTTGGCACGTTCAAGCCCGTCGAGACCGAGTTCGTTGAACAGCATCCGATGCACGCGGAGTGGTGCCACGTCCCCCGTCAGACCGCCGAGGCGATTCGGAATCGCACCGGGCGCCTCATCGCCATCGGCACCACCGCCGCCCGCACGCTCGAATCCTTCGAGACCCCCGAAGAGATGCTCCGCACCGACACGAAGGAGACCCGCCTCCTCATCACCCCCGGCTACCACTTCAAGCACATCGAAGCCCTGCTCACGAACTTCCACCTCCCTGAGTCCACGCTCCTCGCGCTTGTCGCGGCTTTCCTCGCGCCCGACGGCTCGGACCCCGCCGCAGCCATCGCCCGCCTCAAGCACATCTACGCCGAAGCCATCCGCGAGCGATACCGCTTCTACTCCTTCGGCGATGCGATGCTGATTCTGCCATAGTGCCGCGACTTTGACGGGCTTTGATGCCAAAGCTGTGCGGGATGCACCGAAGCAAACCAAGTTTCGGTAGACTCCATTCGTGAGCACGCCGCAAGAAACCCTTTGCCCCCGCTGCGGGTACGACCTCTCCGGTGCTCGCGAGGCCGCGCTGGCCGCGCCGGCAATGGTCACCGAAGGAATCTGCAGCGAATGCGGGCTGCACTTTGACTGGAAGGAACTCGACTCGGGCCGCCTCAACACGCCGGACTTTTCGTACGAGCATGGTCGCGTGTACAACCCCGTCCGATTCGCTCGGACGTTCGTTCGATCCATCACGGGATGGCGGCTCTGGGGGACGCTCGCCATGCGCCACGAGATTCAGCCGGTGCGGCTGCTCGCCTTCGCGCTGTTGTGCCTGCTCGTCTGCCACATCGGCGCATTCGCGACCGACATCGCGGCCCTGAAGTTCGGATACCTCGACGGCTGGCCATACGCATCGGGACGCCTCATGCCCATTTGGCCGGGGATGACGCCTCCCCCCGCGGCCATGCCGCTACCCCCTGGGGTGATCTTCCTCGCACCGGGAGGCGTACCCGTCACGTTCGAACAGATCGCAGACCTCGCGATCTGGCCGTACGGCATGCGGGCCGCATCCACGCCATTCGGGCGCCCGTACGGCATGAGTCTCTCCTTCCAGCTTGAAATCATCGGTGCCTGCGCCCTCGCCCAGCTTGGTACCCCCGCGCTCCTCCTCGGCCTCCGCCAGACCCGGCGCCAGTTTCGCTTGCGCAAGGTGCACATACTTCGCGCGCTCTGTCTGGGTATCCCGTTCTTCGCCGCCTCGTTTGTGGCCGTGCAGTTGGCCTGCTCGCTGACCACGTGGCTCTTCGTGGGCGCACTGGCCGACCGTGGGGCCCAGGCAACGGTCGGCGCGGCGGTCTTTCTCTCGGCCCAAGTCTTCTGGTGGTGGTGTTTCTGCTCGCGATACCTCAAAGCCCCACACGCGCTGGGCGTTGCCTGCGCAGGAGCGATCATTGCGGCCTTGCTGTGCGTGATCCTGGCTCTGCTGGTTCACTCGAACTTGCTCTGGAGTCTGCTCGGGTAGCCGCTCACATCGCGCCGATTCGCTCCAGAATCTCCACCACCCCGCGCGCCTCGGGCAACTGACCAACGAAGTCCGCCCGCTTGCTGATTTCCGGTGCCGCGTTTGCCGGACACGCAAACCAAGCCACCCGCTCCCGGATCAACTCATCCCCAACGGTGTCCCCGATCCCCGCCAGCCGCTCCTTCTTCAGGCCCGTGCGCTCCATCAGCCGCGCGATCCCCGTGCCTTTGTTCACGTGCTTCAGGTCGCAGTTGATGTAGAACCACGTCATGCTCACGCGCATCGGCCAGCCGCGCCGGGCGAACTCCTCCGTCACGCGCGGCCCGATCGACTTCAGGTACTCCGTGTCCGGATGGTACAAACTCACGCTCGCGCTCTTTCCGGGCTGCTGGCTCACACCGCGCGGCCCGAACTCCTCCTCCAACCACGCCCCCGCCTCGCGCACCGCCGCGCGATGTTCGCGCGTGATCGCAGGGTCCATCAGGAACTCGTTCGTCGCCGGGTCCCACATCCACACGCCGTTCTCCGCGATGATCGGAAGCACGCTGTTCTGCAGCAGCCGCGCCATCCCCTCCGCGAACGGCTGCGGCCGCCCGCTGCAGAGCGTCAACACCGGGCGATCCCGATCGCGTACCGCCCGCCGGTTATGCTCCGCGATCGCCGCGAGCGATTCCACATCGAACGGCTCGCTCGTCTCCGGCGAAAGGCAGCCGTCGATGTCACAGATGATCGCGTCGAACCGTGGATGCGTTGTTCGGAACACCTGAGACTCCTGGCCCGCCCCGCCTCATTATGCCCGGCCCGCGCCCGGGAGTCCGCGGTATCCTCCGGTCATGAGCCAGAGCCCCAACCCTTCCGCCAAACTCAAACCGATCACCGACACCACAATCCCCGGCACCGATGTCCCGGACATCTCCAAAGCGAACGCCGAGTCCGAGCGGGCCAAGCAGTGGATGTCCCGCGTCGCCGTCTCCACCGCGATCATGGCCGCGGGCGCAGCCATCGGCACCTCCTTCTCCAGCGGCCACCTGAACAAGGCCATGTTCGAGCAGATCCGCGAGGCCGACACGTGGAACCAGTATCAGGCCAAGAGCATCAAGCACACGATCCTCGATTCTCGTATCGCCACGATCGTCGCCCTCGGCAAAGAGCCCAGTACCGAAGATCGAACCACGCTCAAGCGGTACGACGAGGAGAAGACCAACCTTGAGAAGCAGGCGAAGGATGTCAAAAAGGTGTCCGAAGATCATCTCACCCGCTACACCAAGCTCAGCCGCGCCGCCACCGCCATGCAAATCGGCATCGCCCTCGCCGCCGTCGCGCTCCTGCTGCGAAAAAACATCTACTGGGGCCTCGCCTTGGCTGCCGGCGCGGTCGGGGCCGTATTCCTTGTGCTGGGATTCATCTGATCGCAATAAACCGCGTCGGCTCCGGCGGGTACACTCGCTCGCGTTCGCGTTTTTTCTCCCGCTGGGGCCGTCATGCCACGTCCGCGTCTGATGTTGCTCACGCTCTTCCTAGGCGCCATGGCGTTCTCGCTCGGCGCGTGCGCAGTCAACCGACGCCCTTTGACCGCCACCGAACTCGCCTGCCGCAGCGCGGAATATCACCAGCACGCCCGGATCGAGCAGCAGCAGGCGATCGATAAGATCGTCCGTCGCATGAAGCGCAAGGCCGATGAGGCCGCCGCTGATTCCTCGCGTGCCAACACGCTGGACATCCTCATCATCTCAGGCGGCGGCGACAAGGGTTCCTTCGCCGCCGGCTTCCTCGCTGGCTGGAGCGCCGTCGAGGGCCCCCTGGCCCGCCCGCAGTTTGATATCGTCACGGGTGTTTCCACCGGGGCGCTCATCGCCCCCTTTGCCTTTACCGACGATTCCCTCGCCGACGCTCGCATTCTGAAGCTCTATCAGGAGCCCCAGAAAGACTGGTCCCAGCCCCGTGACTGGTTCTTTTTCCTCCCCGGGCGCGAGTCCTTCGTTGATTCGGCGGGTCTGAAGCGCGACATCGCCCGCGAGGTTGATCAGAAGCTCATCCTGGCCCTTGCCAAAGGCGCGGCCGAGGACCGCCTTCTAGCCATTGGCACAACCAACCTCGACGTCGGCCTCTCTCGCACATGGGATCTGACGGAAGAGGCCTATCGCGCCTGCCAAACCCCTTCGCACAACCGCGACCAATACCAGCGCATCCACGACATTCTGCGCGCCTCGGCCGCGATCCCCGCCGTCTTCCCCCCCGTGGTGATCGACGATGCCCTGTACGTGGATGGGGGCGCAACGTCGAACATTCTGCTCATCGACGATCTGCGCTCCCCCGAAACGCCGCGCCACATCTTCCGGCAACGCCATCCTGAACTGCCCATGCCGCTGATCCGGTATTGGATCATCATCAACAACCGCCTCAGCCCGGAGCCCAAGGTCATCCAGCCGACATGGGTCAGCATCACCGAGGCCAGCGTGGACACCATGATCCGCTCCGCCGAACTCACCACCCTCCGGCAGTTTGGCGAGCAGGTTGAGTTTGTGCAGCGCACCGAGTCGGATGTACACATCGAACTGCGGTTCGTAGCGATTCCGGAGACTTGGAGCCCTTCCAAGCCCGGGATTTTCCAGGGTGAGAACATGCGCTCCCTTGCTGGCGAGGGTGTTCGCATGGGGCTCGACCCTTCAAGCTGGAAGTCCGAACTCTCTCGCGTGCTTCCGACACATACCGACACCCCGCCAACCTGCCCCCCACTCGCCAAGTAAGCGGCGTACGAACTCCCATCGTGTCGTTTGATGTCACATAGCGCCGTTCGCCGATGTTCTGCAATTCGCAGAGGGCTTTGGCGCACAACTCGCTTGAAGCACCCACCCTCTCTCGGTACCCTGCCCGCGTAACGGATTCACCCGAACCTCTCTCCCCAGCCCCAAGCATCGCCAAAGGAAGGATTCCCATGAGCGACCCGACCCCCTCCCGCACCCCCTCCAGCGTGGAACGCATGTCCAGCACATCCCCCAAATCTGGTGGCGGCTTCGGCGGCGTGCTCACCATGCTGCTCGCAGGCGCGTGCGTCGTGCTCATCGTCGTCTGCTTCTACATCCACAGCGGCAAGCGTGAGGTGCAGGCCACCCTCGACAAGCAGATGACTGAGTTCAACGACCTCAAGGCCAACTTCACCGACGCCAACAACAAGCTCACCGCCGCCAATCGCGACGTTGCCTCGTTGCGCGGCGAGCTTGACAAGCGCATCCCCCTGTTCCGGCTCCCCGCCGCGGCGCAGGCCCCGAGCGTCAACGAAGCCCTCGCCAAGATTCAGGCCATGGCCGATGCCCCCACCAAGGTGGCCGAGAACACCAAGGGCGGATCGACCACCCCCACCCCTCCCACGAATGACTCCCCCGCCGCGTGGATGGAGACCATCGCCAAGCAGGTCGCCAAGACCGCTATCAACACCAAGGATCCCGCGGGCAATGACGCAGCCAAGATCCAGATGCACAAGGGCATCCAGATCGTTCTCGCCCGCGTTGGCGCGTTCAACAAGCCCCCCACCGGCAACAGCCAGGACACCTTCGACGCCGTTGTCGCGTTCCAGAAGGCCAACAAGCTCACTGCCGACGGCGTCATCGGCAAGGGCACCTGGGGCAAGGTTCGCGAGAAGCTCGAAGCCACCGCCCACGCCGGCCAGTAATCACAGGCGGCCATCAGGGCCGAGCGGCATAGGCAGCCGGTTCCGACCAGCACCATTCATACCGCAACGAAGAAGGCCCCGCACACGCGGGGCCTTCTTTCATAATGTCTGATGACTTGTTGCCCGGTCACTTGCCCTTCGGCTTCTCGTCCTTCTTGTCGTCCTTCTCCGCGGCCTTGCCCTTGGTGAACAGCACTTCCATGCTCTTGGCGCCGTCCCCGTAGATCTCCAGCTTGTACGAGTCCTTGCCGGTGATTGTCGTGACTTCTTTCGTCGCCGACTTCTTTCCTGTCGCGGGATTGGTGCTCTCCCCGGTCATGGTGAAGACCTTGCCATCCGCGCTGACCGAGCCCGTCATGAACGAAAGCGCGGTGCCGCTGCTGTCGGCCCAGGAGCTCTCGAATCGCTTCTCGGTGTTGTTGTACCCCCACATGCCCCCACCGAAGAAGAACTGGCCGTGCAGGCGTCCCTTGAACTCCGACGAAAGGAATCGGCCGCCGAACACCATCGTGTTTGACATCGTTCCCTTGTCGGTCGCTTCCTGACCGGGGGTCAAGTCCTTGGCCTCGGCCTGCCACTCGCCGACCAACTGCTTCAGGAACTCATGATTCGGCCCGGCCTTGTCCCCGGGCTCCATCGCCGCGGGCTTGGCATCCTTCGCCTTGTCGTCCTTCTTGGGCGCGGCATCGTCCTTCTTGGCGGGCTGGGCGGGGGTCGACTTCGTGGGCGTTGGCGCCGGCTTGGCCGGGGCTGCCGGGGGCTGGGCCATCACCGCCGGTGCGGCGAGAAGAGACGCAAGGAGGGCAAGAACGAGCGAGCATTTCATAAAACTGCTTCCTGGGTAAGCCGGCTCCGGGCAGCGTCTCCAGACGCGGGCACATTGCCCACGCACGAGATCGAGACGCCCCTCACCCCGGTCGGCTTATCCGGAGTGTACGGATTTAGCGACAAGGACACGCGCACCCCGCAAGCCCACGGAATGTCAGCGACTCACCCGTTTTCGCACAACCCCATGCAGATCAAGCACTTGCAGCGGGTTCCGGCTCCGGCGTACCGACCCCGCCAGCACCCCCGAATGCCCCCATCCGGCGAACCGCCGCCGAACCAAGTTTCTTGCCGACTTCATAGATCGGCCCGGGGAGCTTCTGGCAGTTCCCGACGCAGATCTCCATCGCCCGGATTACCTCATCCGCATCCTGCCGAGTGAGCACCAGAGCGGGAATGAGCTTGATCACGTCCAGCCGGTGTCCGGCGACCTGCGCCAGAACTTTGTGGTCGCTCATCAATGGCAGGATGATCGCCTGACAGAAGAGTGAAGGGTCCAGTTTGTGCAGCATGTCCCATGCCTGCCCGAGCAGAAAGGACTTGGGCCGCGTGAACTCGATGGCGATCATCAGCCCCTTGCCGCGCACTTCCTTGACCATGTCGAACTTGCCGAGCTTCTCGCGCAGGCCGCGCATGAGGTACTCACCCACATCCGCCGCGTTCTCGACGATCTTTTCCGATTTGATCACGTGCAGCGAGGCCAGCCCCGCCACCATCGCCAGATCGTTCATGCCGAAAGTCGTCTGAATCCGCGAGCAGTTGTTCATGCTCGTGAAGACCTTCTGGTGTACCCACCGCTTCAACAGCAGCGCGGAGACCGGCACATACCCGCCCGAAAGCGCCTTGGCCACAACCATGACGTCCGGGCACCACCCCCCCGCCCCCGCCGCACCCATCCCGAAGTGCTCCCCCGCAAACATCTTCCCCGTACGCCCAAGCCCCGTCTGAATCTCATCAAGAATGAAGATCGCCCCATGCTTGCGGCAGAGCTCGCTCACGCTGCGCAGATAGTCCTCACCCGGGAGATTCACGCCCTTGCCCTGGATCGGCTCGCAGATGAACGCCGCGACGTCGCCTTTCTTCAACTCCGCTTCCAGCGCGCCCAGATCGTTGAACGCGATCTCGGTCGTGTTGATCAGCGTGCCAAACCCCTCGCGGAACTCGTGGTTCCCCGTCACGCTCAGCGCGCCCATTGTCAGCCCGTGATACGCACGGTGGCAGTAGACAATCCGCTCGCGCCCCGTCGCCGCCCGTGCGTGCTTCAACGCGGCGTCCACCGCTTCCGCCCCGCCATTGGCGAACCACACCGTGTCGAGCGCCGTTCCATCGCGGGAATCCTTCGGCGCAATCGCCACCAACTCCCGCGCCAGCAACCCTGAAACCCGGAACGTCCCCACGCCCGGCAGGTTCGGCAGATCCAGATCCATCGCCTGCTTCAGCGCATCCCGAATAACCGGGTGGTTTCGCCCCGCCGCAAATACGGCGTACCCGCCAAGACAGTCGATATACCGGTTCCCCCGATCATCGAAGAGGTACGCCCCGGTCCCCTTCTGATAGTTCGCGTCGAACCCGATCGTTTTAAGAACGGCCGCGAACGCCGGATTGCAGTGGCGTTCGAATAACTCGAGGGCGTTGGTCCGGTTGGCATCCAGCAGGGCCGCCAGATCGAACCTTCCCGTCACCTTCCCAGTAGAATTGGCATCCAACGACATGGTTGTTCCAGGGTTCATCCGTCGTCCAACAATCCCGGGGCCGTTCGAACACGTACCCCTGGCAAAGGATTCCACATGATAAGGGCCAAACTCCTGCTTTCTCTCGGCGCGGCCGCGGTCGTTCTCGGCGGCCTGACTGCCTATCGCTGGCACAATCCTTGCTCCACCTGCCCCATCTCCATGGTCATCGGTGCCCTTGGCGGCCCCTCCGGCTGCGCCCCGGCTCCGAAAGCCGAGACCCTGGCTGCCAACTCAACCGCCTCCCCATCCCAAGTGATCCCCACTTCTCACTCCACCCCTGATCCCATGAGCACCACTCCAACCCCCACCACCAACTCCTCCCCGTCCGCATCCACCGACGTCAAAACCGAAACCGCGATGTTCGGCGCCGGCTGCTTCTGGGGCGTCGAGGCGATCTTCCACAAAATCCCCGGGGTGATTGACGCCGCCAGCGGCTACTCCGGCGGCACCGTGCCCAATGCCACGTACAAGCAAGTCTGCACCGACAAAACCGGCCACGCCGAGGTCGTGCAGATCAAGTTCGATCCCAGCAAAGTCTCGTACCAGACGCTCGTCGAAAAGTTCTTCAAACTCCACGATCCCACGCAGCTCGACCGCCAGGGCCCGGACTACGGCTCGCAGTACCGCTCCGCCATTTTCTTCTACTCTCCCGAGCAGCAGAAGACCGCCGAGGCCGTCAAGGCGAGACTCAACGCCGGCAAGTACAAGGGTAACATCGTGACGGAAATCTCCAAGGCCGCTGAGTTTTACCGCGCCGAGGAGTATCACCAGCGCTACCTCGAGAAGAACGGCATCGACAACTGCCACATCCCGCAGGACGACTGACCCGCACACACGCCCGGGATGAGCGAGTCCGCGAGTGAAGCCCAAGGAATTTGGTACGTCTGGCCATCCCCAGCCGGTCAGGACGACTGCGTCCGCGTTCGCCTTGCCCACCACTGGCCAAATCCATTTCCCCCTCCCCAATCCCGGCGGTGGCCAAACGCAAAACGCGCAAGCAATGCCTGATAATTTCGGGTATTCCGGTTTCCTTGATGCAAAGTGAACGTGTTCCGAGTAATCTGCGGAGCCGCGGCAGACCCGCCGCGTATCAGTATGTGAGCGTTCGTTGAGCAGCCCGATTCGTTCCGACTGCTCTCCGATCACTCTTTGAGTTTTGATCATCTGGAAACCTCCGGCCCGGCGTTTATGTACGCGCTTGGCCGGAGGTTTTTTTCTGCGCCTCTGGCACGGGCATCCTGACCGAGGTTGTCGCTGCTTCCATTGCGAACCCTCCGCCGTTCCGCGGCATCCAAACCTTGCGAACAATCCCGTACGCCCTCCCAGGCGTACTCCGATTGAGTCCACCCCTCGCTCAGGAGCTCCTTCCGTGTTCACTCTCCTCCGCCCACTCACGCTGCTCGCCTCTCTCGCCGCCTCGGCATTCCTGGCCACATCCTGCGATCGCTCCGAACGTCCCACCCCCGCTCCCACGAGCGCGCAGAAGGCCCCCGCGACCCCACCCGCACCCGCCATCGAGACCAGTGAAATGAAACCCACCTCCCCAACCAATCCCGCGACCGCCAAAGTCACCCATACCGACGAAGAGTGGAAGAAGATGCTCACGCCCGAGCAATACAACGTGCTGCGCGAGAAGGGCACCGAGCGTGCCTTCAGCGGCAAGTACTGGGACACCAAGACCCCCGGCGTTTACAAGTGCGCCGCCTGCGGGGCCGTGCTCTTCTCCTCCGACGCCAAGTTCGATTCCGGCTGCGGCTGGCCCTCGTTCGACAAAATGCTCGCCGACGGCGCCATCGTTGAGCACACCGACACGTCCTTCGGAATGTCCCGCACCGAGGTCACATGTGCCCGCTGCGGCGGCCATCTCGGCCACGTCTTCGACGACGGCCCCACCTCGACCCACCTCCGCTACTGCATCAACTCCGCATCCATCGACCTTGAGACAGAGAAGAAGCCCGCCGATCCCAAGCCGCAAGGAAAATAACGCCTCTCCGCATATGCTCACGGACTTTCCGGAGCATCGCATGGGCGCGTTGAGCATGTCCACCCGGCAGCATGGCGAGGCCACGATCATCGAACTGGACGGCGCGGCCTCAATGTCGGAGATCGATGCGTTCTCGCGTCAGACGGATCGACTCGCCGCGGCCCGGCCGAAACTCCTCGTGCTCGATTTTTCCCGGCTGACGTTCCTGGCATCGCTCGCGATCGGGCAGGTGGTGGCCCTGAGCAAGTCTGTCAAGATGCACGGCGGCAGAGTCGTGATCGCCGCGCCCACGCCGGATGTGCTCTCGGTCGTCCAGCGTTGCAATCTCGGCGCGATCGTGCCGGTCTTCGCCACGGTCGAAGAGGCGCTCGCGCCCGGCTGATTCAACCCCCGCCGTACTTGCACCACGCCCACAGCCCGCCCATCACCCCGAAACTCACCAGCCAGAGCACCGCCATCGACGCGATGAAGTACGGCGCAACGCAGAGCGCAACCCCCGCCGCCAGGCAGCGGAAGTCCATCTGCTTCTTCCCATATACGCACAGCCCCATCCCGATCGCGCCGAGAAACAGCCCCGACATCAGTACCCACGGATTCGACAGGTCCATCGTTGTACTCCACACTCCCGGAATGAACGAGGCCGCGAGCGAATCCCGCGGATCGCCCCGAGATTCGCCAGACCTCACGCCAACAGATCGATCGTCTCTCGTTGCATCTTGTCCTGCGTCTTTACCAGCAGCGCCATTGCCGTCGTCTCGGTCCTCGCCTGCGAGAGCGTCACGGCCGCCGTCGCGATGGAATCCGCTCCCGCCGCACGAGCCGCATCCGAGAACTCCGCCGAATCCCCCGGGGCTGCCCCGCCAGAAGTGGCCAGCGACTGCGCCGCGTCCAGCGCACGCGACTGCGCCCGCTGAAAGCCGCTCAGCGCGGCCGCATACACAGAACTTGTCCCGGAAACAGGGGCCATTTCCTCCCTATCGGCCCAGAACTCAGGGGTCTTAACGCCGTGCTGGTTCTCGGCCCTCCGCCAAGGTTGACCAAAACGCCGGATTCTGCGAGGATGCCTCCATGAGCGACTCACCCTCCATTCCAGCCCCTCCAACCTCGGAGTACTCCGTCCTGCTCTCCGACGGGCGCTCGTTCGGCCCCGCGAACATTCCCTTGCTCGTGCAGTGGGCCCGCGAAGGGCGCATTCCCGCCGACGCGCTCCTGCAATGCTCCGATGGCTCCCCTCCCGTCCGCGCCTCGGAATCACCCCACCTCGCCCCGATCTTCAGCGCGCCCCCCACCGTCGGCGGCCCGATCAGCATGCCCGCCGGCGCAGACAGCGACGGCGGCATCAGCGTCCTCATCCCCTATCGCAACGGCCTCGCCCTCGGCGCGTACTACACCGGCGTCTTCTCGCTCATCCCCTGCGCCGGAATCCTGCTCGGGCCTACGGCAATCGTTCTGGGAATCCTCGGCCTGCGCCACGCCACCAAGCACGCCAATGCCAAAGGCCGCGTGCACGCCTGGGTCGGCATCATTCTCGGCTCCCTCGCGATCATCGGCCACATCGTCGGGTTCGTGATCATGTCGAAGTTCAAGTAGCCATGCGCCGTGCCCTGCTCATCCTGCTCCCCCTCCTCGCCCTCGCGGCCGCGCTTCTCTACACCTTCCTCGCCCCAGCCACCGCGACGTTCTTCCTGATCGCGGGAGTCCTCGCCTCGTCCTGCGCGGCGGGCACCATCCTCCTCGGCGCGTACTCACGCAACAAGGCCATCGCCCGCCAGAACGAGCTCGATAGCGCCCAGAGCATCCAAGCCCCGACCCGCGACGAACCGCCGCAGTAGACGGCGCGCTCTCATACCTCCCGCTCGTACACCCTCTGCGACTTCACCAGCGAGAATCTCTCCCGCTCGTAGAAGGCGTGTGCCCGCACCCGTTTCTCGTTCGTTCTCACACGCACGCGGCCCATACCCCGCGCCGCGGCCCACTCCCGCGCGAAGACCACCATCGCCGCGCCGATCCCCCGCCCCCGCATCCCCTCGTCTACAACCAGCCCATCGATCTCCGCCCATGCCCCGGACTCCACCGTTTGATGCACCGACACCTGCATGAAGGCCACCACCCGGGCATCCTCCTCCCCCACGACCACAGCGCACTGTACATGTGCCGCCAGCGAACGCAGCCGCTCTTGCACCTGCTCGCTCGACGCCGAATACCCGAACTGTCCGCATAGCGCGGCGATCACCCCACAGTCCGCCGCAATTGCCGCTCGAATCGCTGCCATGCCTGATCCTACCGATCCAGCGGCAACTCCCGCGCCAGCCGCAGATAAACCTCCATCTGCCCCGCCACCTCGCGCAGCGAATCTCCCCCGAACTTCTCGCGGAAACTGCGGGCGATCTCGAACGCCACGGCGTTCTCCATCACCACGCTCGCCGCGCTTACAGCGCAGATGTCGCTTCGCTCGTACGCGCTCATTGCCGCGTGCTTGGTGTTCAAGTCCACGCTTGGCATCCCGCGCAGCAGCGTGGCGATCGGCTTCATCGTGCCGCGCACCACCACCGGCGCGCCGTTCGTCATGCCCCCTTCGATTCCGCCGGCATTGTTCGTATCGCGCGTGAATCCCAGCGAGGGCGTGACCTTCTTTGCCGCGTCAAACCGGATCGGATCATGGACCGCCGACCCCGTCCGCTCCGAGCTTTCCACGCCCAACCCGATCTGCACCGCCTTGAACGCCTGAATCCCCACCACCGCCGCGGCCAGTCGCGCATCGAGCCGATCCTCCCATCGCATCGTTGAGCCGATCCCCGGTGGCACACCGAAGACATGCGCCTCCACCAATCCCCCCACCGTGTCCTTGTCGATCTTCGCCTGCCGGATGATGGCGCACTGCTTCGCGGTCACATCTCCCTTGTCCCCATCCGGGCAATACGTCTCGCTCGCATCGCGCGCCCCAAGCAACGCCTTCCAGTTCCCCTCCGTCACATCCCCCGCCCACTCCGCATCCAGAATCGAGCGAACGAACCCGAAGACCTCAATCCCCACCGCCCGCAACAAGCACCGCGCCAGCGCCCCCGCCGCCACCCGCGCCGCCGTCTCCCGCGCGCTCGCGCGCTCCAGAGTCTCGCGGCAGTCTGTCGTCAGATATTTCACGCTCCCCGCCAGATCCGCATGCCCCGGCCGCGGCACATGCACGGGCGGTGTCTTATCCCCATCCTCCAGCCGCGAATCCTTGTTCGCGATCCGCAGGCAGACGGGCGAACCCATCGTCTTGCCCCGCCGCACGCCCGAGAGAACTTCCACAACATCCGTCTCGATCCGCTGGCGCGCCCCGCGCCCATACCCCCCCTGCCGCCGGGCCAACTCGGCGTTGATGAACCCCAGGTCCACCTCCACCCCCGCCGGCATCCCGGACACAATCGTCACCAGTGCCGGCCCGTGCGATTCCCCCGCCGTGATGTAGCTCATGTGTGCCATTCGACACACAGTATCGGCCTTTCGTGGCATGGGCTTACCTGCCCACGTTCGGGCCGCCGCGGCCCGAGTGCCGTAACCCCCACCCTCGCGCCCCACACCCTTTCCCTGTATCCTCCCCTCGCCTCCCCCCCTCCACCCGACTCCCCCGTGACCTCACCGCATACCAACGACAACCCCCGCCGCCCCCGCCTGATCGCTCTCCTCGCGATGATCGCACTCGCCCTGCTCATGGCCGAGTTTACGAGGCACGCATACCAATACACCCTCCCCAAGTCTGACCAAACCAAGGGTGACTTCCTCGCCTTCTACGAGGCCGCCGAGGCCATGCGAAGCGGCGGCGATCTCTATACCGAGCGACACCGCAACTACATCTATCCTCCCCTCGTCGCCCTTCTCTACATGCCCCTGACAGTCTTCTCCGATCCACCCACGCTCCATCGCACGGCGGGCATCATCGCCCTGCTCCTGAACGTCGCGATGGCGATCACCACCATCTGGCTCCTCGCGCGGGAATCCGTGCGCCGACTCACCGTGCCACCGGATGTCCGGCTTTGCGGACAGCCGGTGCCGGGAGAGACTACGTCCACGGTGCCCACCTTTGCCCTGCACCGGCAGTCGCTCAATGCAGCGACATCCGGTGGCACATTGCTCGTCCCCGTCGTCGCCCTCCTCGCCACGCTCATCATCGCCGACAAGCTCCGCTCCGAACTCCGCATGTGGCAGACCAACATCCTCATGCTCTTCTTCATCGCGCTCGGCCTCCGCTTCCTCGACCGCCGCCCGACCCTCGCCGGCGCGTTCCTCGGCCTCGCCGTGAACGTGAAGTACCTCCCGATCGCATTCCTCCCCTGGCTCCTGCTCCGCCGCCGCTTCAAGGCCGCGGCGGGAATGACCCTCGGCATCCTCGCCGGCGCGTTCGCCCCCGCGCTCTGGGTCGGTTGGTCCACCAACCTCACGTACCTGCGCACCGGCTTCGCGGGCCTTCTCGGCCTTTTCGGCATCGCTCCGCCCGCCGGTTCCGGCCACGCCGTTATGGAAGACATCGCCGGCGGCCTCTCCGTCTCCTTCACCAGCGCGATCGCCCGTGCCCTCGGCGGCTCATCGCACGCAACCGCCGCACTCGCCATCGCGGGGTGCATCGCCGCCGCCGTCGCTGCGGCCGCCGCGTTCCTCTACCACAAGCGCAAACTCCCGATCCTCGCCTGGCCCGCCGCCGCCGCCCAATCCACCGGCCCCTTCCCCGGCCTCATCCTCCTCGAAGCCGCGGCCATCCTCATCGCCCTCCTCGCCTTCGGCCCCCAGACCAACCCGCGCCATCTGTACCTGATGCTCCTCCCCGCCGCCGTCGCGGCCACGCTCATCGTCGCGCCCTTCCCAAAACGCACCCGCATCATCGCCGCCATCGGCGCGGCCCTCCTCGTCGCCGCGATCTCACTCCCTCCCGGCGGCACCGAAGGCAGCTCGCTCAATGACGCCGTCGGCTTCTGGCGCAACATCGCGGGGCCGTCATATGGGCTGATGGCGATGCTGGCGGCGCTGTTGTGGGCGATCACAAACCCTGAGCCGTCAACCCCCAAACAGCCCACGGGGCTTCCTTCCATATGATTCCGTAGGGAGTTTCCTCTCCAACGGTCAGAGTACTCATCCGCACGGCGATATTGCGCCGCCTTGTTCGCCGTGTGCTTCGCGTTTCTTGGGCTCGCCGCGTACTTGGTGCCGGCATTGCCTCACCCTCCGGCACCCGACCAACCCGCTATCCCAGTTCACCTCGGCTGGTCTACTTTTTTCTTCTGGATCGCGTCTTGCATCGGTGTCGTAGCGGTATACACCTCATTACAACTGACCTTGGGATGGCGCAATCCCTATCCCGCTCCATTGAAACCAGTGTCGCAGCAGCGATTGGTGCTCCGCACCTGCCTGACCGTGGGATTGCTCCTTGCCTACCCGCTGATGATGGGCATTTGGTTTTTCGATCCATTCCACAGCGCCGAACCGAAGTTCGTGCGATCGGGGGCCGGTCAGTACATTCTCGTTGAACACGGGCGAGAGACTGCGGTGAGCCCGCAGGTCTTTCACATTCGTATGTGGCTCTGTCCGCTTTGGTTCGCCATATTCGTCACGCCCCACGGGCTCATCGCCGGGGGGTTCTTGTACAGCATCACCAAGGGACACGCCCTTCGCCTGAAGCCGCCAGAAACCCCTCTCCGACCCTCCGGCTGTTTCGTCCCTACGGAGTCCGCTCCGCGATCCCTTTCACCATCCGCCCACAGCGACGAATCCGCTTGTACCGACGCTCCCGTGTCCCAATAGCTACTCGTCTTGCTCCGTCGGCTCGGCCTCTCGAATCGCCCCCGCGCTCGCACGTTTCTGCATCTCCCCCACCGCCCCCTCCCGCCCCACCATCACCATCCGCCAGCACCGATGGATCCGACGATTCCGGTACTCCGGCGGCACCGTGCGCTTGCTGATCTCGCGCACCGTGAACCCCGCCTCGGCCACGCCCATCTCATCCATCTTGAAGCGGCGGAAGTTCGTCGAGAAATACACCACACCGCTCGGCGACATCAGCCCGCCGAGCAGCCCGAACATCTCCACGTGGGCGGCGGCCACCTCCCAATCCTCAAACGTCCCCTTGCTGTTGGAGAACGTCGGCGGATCGACCACCACCAGGTCGAACTTCCCCGCGTACCCCGGCTCTCCGAACCGGATGTCCTTCACCAGCTCGCGCAGATACTCCATCACATCCCCGCGCACAAACTCATGCTTGCCCGTGAACAGATTGTTCATCCCCAGATTCCGCCGGGCCCATTCCAGATAGGTGTTCGACAGGTCCACGCTCACCGAGGATGCCGCGCCGCCGCTGGCCGCGTACGCGGTGAAGCTCCCCGTGTAGCAGAACAAGTTCAGGAACCGTTTCCCTGCGCTCTCCTTCCGCACCATCTCCCGCGTCAACCGGTGATCCAGAAACAGCCCCGTATCGATGTAGTCCGACAGGTTCACCTCGAATCGCAGTGACTTGCTCTGGGTACCCCGGCTCTCCGAGCCGGGTGCATCCGGATTCCCGGCTCGGAGAGCCGGGCTACCCAGACCCTCGCGCACGATCAGCGTTGTCCGGTCCTCTCCGACCTTCTCGTGCTGCGTCAGCCCGCGCTGCCGGTGCTTCCCCTTCATCACCACGCGATCCGTCGGAACTCCCCCCGCCTCCGCGATCGTCCGTTTCATCAGATCAAACCAGTCCGCCTGCTGGGCCGCGCTGCGGCTGTGTTCCCGCTCGTATTCCGCCGCGTGGAACCAGACTTCTCCGCCCTCGCCCTGATACCGATCCACAATCAGCGGCACATCTGTCACATCACGCTCGTAGACGCGATAGCAAAAGATCCCGCGCCCCGGATACTTCCGCAGATGCCGCATGTTGTTCGTCAGACACCGCCCGAAGTCTCCCGCCTCGCGCAGATCCCGCTCGCGGAGCCCGCCGAAGGCCGGAGCGGGAGGATCAAACCGCTGCGGCGCTGAGAATGCCGACGAAGGCGAACGGGCGGGCGGGATTGGTGTGGGAGAAACGCCGGCATTCGGTGCGGAAGCATCCGCCACCGGCTCGCCTGCCCCACCAATTCCATTCTCCACGCCGCTCTCTTCACCCTCGTCGTTCCCATCCAGATGCGCCGCCTCGCTCGCCGAGAGCTGCTCGGCCCGGATTTCATTTCCGCTCCCCGGCCCACTCCCTTCTGCTCCCGCTCCAACTTCCCCGCCTTCCTCCGCGACCTCAGCGTCTCTGCGGTGAACCCCTCCTGCTCCTCCCGGCTTCGGCCCCAGAAACGAGAAATACGCACATTCGATCTTCGAGTTGTACAACTTCCGCCGCCGCGTCGCCACTTGCCCGAAGAGGCGCTCCAGATCCAGCCGCCCCGACAGAATGTGAAAGCTCCACGTCGTCAACCCGCGAAACACCACCGGCAGCGAGCGGTACAGCCGCTCGATCTCCATCTCATCACCCAGCCGCACACCGTACGGCGGATTCGTGATGACAACCCCGTACTCCTTCGTGCTCGTGAAGTCCGCCACATCGCGCGTGATGAACTGGATGTCGTTCTCGATCCCATGTCCCGCGGCCCGCGCGTTGGCACGCGCCATCCGCAGTGCCATCTCGTTCACGTCCGAGGCATGGATCACCGGGTCCAGCCGTGTCGGCACGATCGCCGCACGGGCCTCGGCCTTCACCTCTTCCCACAGTTCCGGCGCGATGATGGGCTTTCCATCGCTGTCCGCCCATCGCTCGGCATCAAACCCCCCAGGTCGATCCAGCCCCGGCGCGATTGAGCGGCCGATCATCGCCGCCTCAATCGCAATCGTCCCGCTGCCGCAGAACGGATCCACCAGCGGCCGTCCTGGCCGCCAAACGCTCAGCAGCACCAGCCCCGCCGCCATCGTCTCGCGCAGCGCGGCCTCTCCCGGCATCCCCTCGCGATACCCGCGCTTGTGCAACCCGATCCCCGACGTATCAATCGTCAGCGTCGCCACGTCGTTAACGATCGCCACTTCAATATGTACCGGCGCGCCGGTCTCTGGCAGAAGCGCATCCAACCCACCCCGCCCGTGCACCGCCTGCAGCCGCTGCACGATCGCCTTCTTCGTCGCCCGCTGCACCGCCGGCTCGCTCATGAGTTGCGATCGCACGCACCGTCCGCTCACCGGCATCCCCGCCTCGCGCCCAATCCACCGCTCCCACTCCAGCCCCATCACGCCGTCGAACAAATCATCGAACCCCGCATTTCCGCCGCCGACCTCGAACGTCCCCACGCGAATCAGCACACGGTCCGCCGCACGCAGCCACAGGTTCGACTCGCAGATCGCCCGCTCATCCCCCCGAAACAGCACCCGCCCCGTACCCACCGGTTTCGCCTCATACCCCAAATCCGCCAGTTCGCGCACCACAACCGCCTCCAGCCCGAAGGTGCAGGTTGCCAGCAGATCAATGGGTCTATTCGCGGTCATGAGGAATTTCTGAGGGGATTCTGTTTGGGCGTCTGTTGTGTTGTTGGGCCACACATGGTAACTTCCCCGGAGCCCGGATCACTCCCCACAGGAGTTTCCCATGCCCCGTGGTGCCCGACTCGCCTTCACCCTGATTGAGTTGCTCGTGGTCATCGCGATCATCACACTGCTCATCGGCCTGCTCCTCCCCGCCCTCGCCAAATCGCGCGAGGCGGGTCGAACAGTCGTCTGCACTTCCAACGTCAAGCAGATCATGCTTGGCTTCACGCAGTACGCCGCCGACTACAAGAGCATTCCCGGCAGCTATTGGCAGGGCTACGCGAACACCCGCGGCATCCAGGACCTTGATTGGAGCGGTCGCAACAACATCTCGTACACCAACACACTCACCACGGTCAATGGCGTTCAGGTCAGCAGCACCTACACCCATCCCTTCCAGACCTCGGTGATGCGGGACTACCTCGTCTCCGCGGACAAAATTATGGCCTGCCCTTCGGCCCAGCGCCTCGCCAACTCATGGTTTGACTACACCATGATCATCCGCTTCGCGGGTGCGCGGCTCGATCTTGATTGGAGAATGTCCTATCCCTCCGATCCCGCCAACACCTCCTCGGCAACCAAGTTCTTCCCCGCCATCCCCCTCCTCATCGAAGAACACGACCTCTGGTACAACAGCCAGGACAACGACGGCGCGTTCGCCAACCTCGATCAGTTCTCCACGCGTCATGGCTCCCGCAAAGCCGGCTCGGACGCCGGCGGCCGCGGCGGCTCCTGCAATGTCGGGTACTTCGACGGAAGCAGCGCCCCATTCAAGCCCCCGATCGGCCCTAACGACCGGGCCCAGGAACCCGGCGACCTCACGTCCAATCATCTGCGTGTACTGAAGGGCGCTCGGTATACACCCTACTCGGTCGGCTCTTCCTCCGATTCAGCCCTCGAATGGGGCTGGGTCAATCGCTCCAACTGATCCTACGGATTCTGTCCTCAACCAAAACAGCAGCCGCGTCGGGTTCCCTAGGGAACTCCGACGCGGCGTACTTCGAGCATTTCCTTCTTTGATCAACCTCAGCAACCAGCAAACCACGAGGCCAGGAACGCGAAGATGTCCTGCACACTCAACCCGCCGCCGTTCACATCGGCCGAGGGGCTTCCAGCAAACCACGCCGCGAGATAATCAAAGATGTCCTGCGTGTTCACAGTGCCCGTGCCGTTGAAGTCGGCCGTGCATGCATTGACCGTGAGGTGGGCGACCGCCGTGTACCCCGACGAGCAGATGCTCGTCATGTGGCAGCGGTAGTAGCCCGCATCCGCCGGAACCGTTCCCGTCAGGGTCAGCGTCGCCGTCGTCGCCCCCGAAACCTGGCCAGCCGCGTTCACCACGTTCGTGTACGGACCGGCGGCCGCCGGCGCCTTCTGCCACTGATAGGCGTCCACCGTGCCGGTTTTCGAGAACGTCAGCACCGCGTTGTGCGTCTGGACGACGGTTGTGTTGCCGGTCTGAAACGACACTGACATCGGCGTGCACGCCGCGTCCCAGCTCTGCAAAGCCGCCCGAACCTGCTCGCGGAGAATCTCTTCCTTCATGGAGTACGCCACGCTGGACTCCGTCGAGGAAGTATTGCCGTGCACGAAGACAGCGAACGTGTAGTCCGTCGGGCTGATGAAGTATCCGAGCTGACCGAGCGCGACCTTAAAGGGAAGCTGGGCCCAGCCGCCATCCGTGCGGTAGTACGTGCCGTTGCAGGAGTAGGCGCCGCCCTTGTTGGAGATATGCACCTGCGACTTGAAGCTGGCGATCTCGCCGGCCGTGAGCGAGGTGTTGGCCGCCTCCGTATCGATCACGCTCAGCAGCGTGGGGTACGCGTTAAAGCCGTACGCATCCAGATTCAGCATGTACGTCGAGAGCGTGTCCCGCCAGGTCGAGTTGAAGAGCGTGCCATCGTCGATCAGCTCGTACAGGTGCGTCGCGTCCGTGCACGAGAAGCTGTTGAAAGGGTTGCCGCACAGGCAGCCGAGGCGGTGGTTGATGTGCGTATTGGTCAGACCCAACGACGCGGCGTAGTTGTTCAGGTTCGTCCGGCCATAGCGGTTCTCGATCTCGTACGTCCGGTTGTTGTCCGACTGCTGGAGCATCTCCGCCAGCGCAACGCTCAAGGCCTCGCTGTGCGGATTGCACTGCACGCCGTCCGGGCACTCGTTGTTGTTGCACGTGTCGCCGATGAAGATCAAACTGCCCACGTTGTCCAGGTTGTTCGAGCACTGCCGGATCGCGTACGAGCCGTGCACGATCTTCAGCATGCTCGCCGGCTCAAAGGCGAAATCCTGGTTCAACGCGGCCAGCACCGGTCCCCCCACCTGCTTCAGCTCGAAACCGTACGTCCCATCGCTCAGCGTATTGGCCATGATGTCGCGGCAGCGGCGCGTTTGCGCGTTCACATTGTCCACCATCGCCACGGCGTACTTTGTCTGCCCGAAGCCGTCGGTATAGCTCTTCATCGCGGTGAGCCGGGCGCCGTTCTGATCCAGGTTCGCCGCGATCGTCGCGGGCGTCTGGTCGTAGTACCACCAGCTCCCGCCCGTGAGTGCGGGCGAATCGGCCACCATCACCACGGCGAATGTCGGCGTCGTGGAGAATGCGGGCGGCGCGGTGTCGATCTCGATGTCGATCAACCTCGCGTGGTTGGTAGCCAGGTTGGCCGAGACCTGCGCCGGCGTCTGCCCGAAGTACCACCACCAGCTCATGGCATTGGCGCCCGAGTTCGTCACCGAGACGCCCGAGTACCGTTTCTGCCCGGCAACGGTGTAAATGTTCAGATCAACAATCCTCTGCGATGGATTGGCCGTCATCCAGCTCACCAGGGCGCCCGCCGAGGTCTGGTCGTACAGCCAGCCCCAGCCCGTATTGGCCGCGCCCGTGTTCGGCACGGTGATCGCCGACATAAAGGTCGTCCCCGCGACGTCGTAGCACGTCAGATCGACAATGCGTTCGCCCGCGATGTTCGCGCCGAGTACTGCCGGCGTCACGCTCTGGTACACATTTCCGCCCGTCCACCCGCTGACCGCGTACGCCCCGGTGTTCGGGACGAACAGGGCATCGTTCGTCCCGGACTGCCTGTGATCCAAGGCAAATGGCCGCCATCCCTGGTTCACCAAACTCGTCACCGATGCGTTCGATACGTCGTAGCTGTACCACCAGCCCGTCGGCGTATCCGCGAAGCGGTCAAACTGCGCCAGGGTCTGCGGGACCGCGCCGGCAAGAACCGCCGCGGCTGCAACCGCCTGTGTCAATCGAATAAGTTGTGTGCGCACCGAGAGCATGTCAAAACTCCTGTTTCTGGTCCGTTCTGTGTCCCGCCCGACCCCTTGCCTTCCGACCTACACACATGCGACGGCCGCACGAGAAACAGCTAAGTGGATTTTGAAACAGACGGACAACCAGAGATTTCCCGAACGCACCCCAGATAGACATCGCCCCGCGCACAAGAGTGCCGCGGGGCGATGATGAGGGACCTGCTCGAAGGAAGATCAGATTAATCGATGCGTTTCATGGCCAACAGGTTGCCGTCGGCATCCGAAACCAGCCGGTACGTCGCGCCGTCCTTTCGATACTTCGTGGTGTAGCACGTCTTTCCGTTCCATGTATTCCGCCCTGTATCGGCCAGAACATACCCGTGGGATTCCCGTTCAAAGGTCGTACGCACGGGCGCTGGCAGTTCGGTGTCGCGGATCATCACCACGTCCCGGTCGGTCCAGTTGTTGTCACCTCTGCCCTGATCGTGCCAGTCACGCCGATCCGTCCAGGCGTGCCCATCCTGATTCATCGCCGTTCCTTCGGCTCGCGTGTTGCTGACCGTCGGGTCATACATCTTGTTGCCGTTCAAATCGAAGCGGATCGACTCAGAGGGATTCCCGTTGTGGTCGCCCATGGCGTTCATCGAACCGCCGCAACCGCCCACGAGCATACCGCCCGCAACAGCGAAAGAGGCCGTGATTGATCGGAGCAAGGTGTTCATGGTGTTCATCCTTTTCGGGGTGTAAATGCGGCGAATGAATCGCCGTGATGCATCAACACTCTGGCGGTGCCCGATGAACCCTGAGTGAACACCCGCTGAGAACGCGCTCGCGCGGTGCGCTCCTCCTCCCCCCGCCTCCCCCTATTTCCTTCACTCTGTCATCGCCAGCAGCGCAAAGGTGGCCAACCAGTGCTCGCCCATGTAGTCCCCGGTCACGTGCGGCAACGCCGATTGCAGATGCTCCTCGTATGCGGACTCCGCCAGCGTTCGCCGCGGGTCCCCCACTGGCAATGCCCGCGCCAGATTCCTCCAGCACCAGGCGCGGCTCAGGTTCAGCCCATCCAGATGCGTGATCTGCCCATCCGTGCGATCGCTCACCGTCGCCGGCGTAAACAGCGTCTCCGGCCGCCGTTTCGCGAGCTTGGGGAAGAACCCATCGAGCCATCCCCCAAACCGCTCCGCGCTCCACATCCGGCGCACGCACTCCACCTCCATGAGCGAGGGCGACAGAAAGTCCGTCCCGTCGGGCTCCCACGCCGGGCAGTTCTCATCCTTCGCGTACCACTTCTCCGCGCGCTCCGCGAGCTGCGCTTTCAACCCATTGTGCCCGACCAGTTCCGCGTAGTCCCAGGCCAACGCAATCCCGAACGCGCTATTCGTGTGCGTCCCCACGCGAATCGGATACGTCGCCTTCGGCAGATACTTCAAATACCGATCGACAAACCCGGCGGTGAGCGGAGCCATCGCGTCACGCCACTTCGCCGCATCCGTCCCCCACTTCCCGCCATCCGCCGCGAGCAGGTGCAACTCCGCCGCAAGTTTCAGCAGCCACGCCCAGCCGTAGGTCCGCTCGTACGTCTCGCTCCGCGGCCGCTTCAGATACTCTGCCTCCACACGCACATTCTCCGGCGTCAGATGCTTGTCCATCACCGCCCGCACGGCTGCGCCCTGCGCCAGCCCCGGAGCCAGCCGCGCCGCCCGCACCAACAGCCAGTGCCCGTGCACGCTTGAGTGCCAGTCGAAAGACCCGAAAAAGCACGGATGCAGCTGCCGTGGCGACAGCAGATCGCACGACTCGTTGATCACATGATCCAGCTTCGACGGATACTCCCGGTCGATATGCCCGAGCGCAACGGCGACGAAGTGATCGATGAAGTTGGCCGCGTTTGCAAACGCCATCGCTCCCCCTACTTGGCAATGCCCCGTGGCCCATTTCCCTGCCGGATCGCCGCAAAGTCCAACCCTGTCTGCGGCGAGAACAACGCAGGAAACGCCCGCGCTGCACTCCCCGCCCCCACCCCACTACCACTACCCGCGCTGCTCGCCGATCCATACAGCGGAATGTTCCAATCGATCGTCCCGATCGCTTCATCCAGCACGCTGTACCCAATCTCCCGCTCGTTGTCGCTCCCCAGCAGCAGCGGCACGCTCGTGATCGAGACGTTCACCACCGAGAGAGACAGCCGCAGATTCTGCAAGTGCGAGAGCTCGGTCTCCCGACTCCCCGGCGAAGTATTTCCCAGCGCCCGATCACGCTCGGCCTCCAGCTTCCGTTCCACCAGCGCTGACCGATCCCGCAACATCTCCGCTCGAGACTTGGAGCAGCCCCCAAGCCCGCAGACCACGGCACCCAGAACCGCAAGCACAATCAACGTCAAGAAGTGGCGCATCATGCCCCGAGTGTACCAAACGCCCGCACTCCACGCTTCCCCATACTTACCGCATGAGCACTGCTGCCACCCACCCGCAGCCATCCGACCTCACGCCCGAGCTTGCCGCCCGGTTGCAGGAGGTTGAGCAGGAGCTCGTTCGGATTCAAAGGTCCTCCGCGACCAGCCAGCGCTGGTTCCTGCTCGGCCTCATCCCCCGACCTGTCCAAGTGTTCTCATGGGTCGGGCTCGCACTCCAGGTTGTGCGTGTTGTGCTGCTCCCGTTCCAACCTCTCGCGACGGTCGCAGACGCCAACGCCTCGGGAGGATGGATCATCGTGATGAGCTTCGCGGGCAACATTGCCGGATTGCTCGTGACGCTTCTCATCGCCACCTGGGCCCTGCGCTACTGCCAGGCCCGTTCGGATGGCAAGCTCTGACGGCCGCGCTCACTCCCCGCTCCCGCGTACCTTCACCGCCGGCTTGAACACCTGCCCCCCGCTCCCCCGCGCCGCCCCAAGCAACTCCAGGTCCACCCGCACCTGGTCATCGTCCGGCCGCTCGCCGCTGGCGCGAATCAGCCCGCCGCACAAGCTCAATGGGGCATTCGGCTCCGCCGCAAGCAGATCTCCCTTCAGCGCGGGCAAGCCCGAGATCACCAGTTCCAGCGGCACATGAATCGTGCCCAACCCGTCTCCGCTCCCATGTGTCCACGCCTGCTCCCGCGTCGGCCATTTGTTCGCGCCGAATGTCAATGCCGCGCTCGGGTTGAAAATCATCCGGATCAACGAGGGCTTCACGATCACATCATCCAACATCTGCTTGAAGAGCCCCTTCTTGCCGAGCGATCCGGAGAACGTGAAGAGCGCGCTCCAGCCCCGCATCACGCGATCAAACTCCGGATCCGCCAACTCCGCGAAGAAGTCCTCGTTGGAGAGCGCATCCGTGTGCCCGATCATCGGCTCCGCCCCGTCGTACGGCCCGTATCCCAGCAGCTTCACCGGGAATCGTCCCGTCGCCTCGCCCACGATCGCCCCCGTCTCGTCATACAACGTGATTTTTGTCTGCGCCACATCCGACTTGAACTCGTACTTCCGTTCCTTCTTCCCGCCGCCACCGCTCATGAAGCTCACCCCCTTTGGATCGAGCTGATCCGTCAGTTCCACCAGCACCAGCCGCGTCGTCACGCCCGACGGCTTGCTCGCCCGCACGCCGATCAGCACCCGATCCCCGATCTGCCACTGTTCCCGCGAAGACGCCACATCCATCCCCGCCAGAATTCCCGCCCCGATCTCCGCCAATGTCCGCTCCCGCGGCGACGCCATAATCGCCCCGATACTTCCAACATCCCCAACCGCCGCGCTCGACCCCGCAACAACTCCCCCGCTCCCCGGCGCGGCCGCCCGTACCGGAGCATGCGACGAACACCCCGCGCCCGCCACCGCACATGCGGCCGCCACTCCACTCATCCAACGTCCAACATCCATATCTCGCCAATCGCTCATCATCACATCACCCCATGTTCGCGGCCTTCGCCTTCCGCCTTTCACATCCGACACCCGACATCGCCCATCCGACATTCCTACACCGTTGCCACGACCTTCGCCTCGAACGCAATCGGCGCACTCCCCCCCTGCGGCAGTGCCGTGATCCCGATCGTCGTCCGGCACGGCTGGTGGGGCCCCGAGGGAAACGACTCCGCGTACGCCTTGTTGTACGCCGCGAAGTCATGCTCCAGATTCGTAAGAAAACAGATCACATCCACGATCCGCTCGAATGAAGAGCCGTGTTCCTCCAGCACCCACCGAACATTCTGAAACACCGCCCGTACCTGCGCGGCCACGTCGTAGGACAACATCTTCCCATCCGCCCCAAGCACGACACCGGGAATGTCCTTGCTTCCACGCTGACGCGGGCCTTGGCCGGAGAGGAAGAGCAGATCGCCGACACGCCGCGCGGCGGGATACGCCCCAACGGGCTCGGGCGCCCGCGAATGGGGAGCGGGGCGCGTACGCATTTTCGCCAAACAGTTCTTGGCTCGATGCACGTCGATACCGACGCGCGACCAGATTGCTCTCATCACCGGATCGTTTACTCGGATCAGTCCGAACAAGATGTGTTCTGAACCGACCGTGGTGTCTTTGAGATTTCGAGCCTCCTCGATGGCGCCCACGATGACTGCTTTCGCTTCTTCCGTCTGAGGCAGTCTTTGTCCATCGTTTGGAAGAATTGAGTGGGGCAGGCCCATCGCGATCAGTCGCAGCGATTCAAGATCCACGCCGAGTTCGCTGAGAATCGACGCGGCCGTGCAGGGCCTGTTCTTCAGAATGCCGAGCAAGATGTGGCGCGGGGCAATCATCCCCTCCTGCGTCTGTGCCGCGGCTAAGTTCGCCAAAACCATCGTTTTACGGGCGTTGTCAGAAAATGCCTCAAACATGCGGCCACGACTCCTTTACTCTTCAGACTCTTATGCACACATTCTTCGCCTCAGTAAAGAACTTGATCGCCTCCATCCCCCCCTCACGCCCCACCCCGCTCTGCTTCATACCGCCAAACGGCGTGCGCAGATCCCGCACCATCCAGCAGTTCACCCACACAATCCCGCTCTGCACGCCGGCCGCGAACGCATTCGCTCGCCGGAGCGACTCCGTGTACACGATCGCCGCGAGCCCATACCCCGTCCCGTTCGCCAGCCGCAGCGCATCCTCATCGCTGGAGAACTTCTGCACGGTGACCACCGGCCCGAAGATCTCCTCCTGCTCCACGCGGCACGTGGGGTCAAGCCCTTCAATCACTGTCGGCTGGTAGAACAGCCCCTTGCGACATCGCTGCGGCAGCGCATCCTGCGCCACGCGTGCCCCGCCGCATAGCACCTTTCCGCCCAGCCCCCGCGCCATTTCCACATACGACTCCACCTTCGCCAGATGGGCCGCGCTGGTGAGCGACCCGAACTGCGTGCCAGATTCCATCGGGTCGCCAATCTTCAACCCCTTCACCTTCTCCACCACCGCATCCACAAATCTTCGATAAATCCCCTCCTGCACAATCAACCGCGACCCGCACAGACAGATCTGTCCCTGATTCGTGAACCCCGCCCGCATCGCGGCATTCACCGCCTCATCAAAGTTCGCGTCATCGAACACGACAAACGGATTCTTCCCCCCGAGCTCCAGCGACACCCGCTTGAGCCGCTCCCCCGCCTCGCGCCCGATCCACTTCCCCACCGCCGTCGATCCCGTGAACGAGATCGTCGGCACATCCGGATGCGTCACCAGCGCGCCACCGACCTTCGGCCCCAGTCCATGCACAATGTTCAGCACGCCCGCCGGAACTCCGGCCTCGATCGCTAGCTCCCCCAGCATCCACGCCGTCACCGGCGTCACCTCGCTCGGCTTGCACACCACCGTGTTCCCCGTCGCCAGCGCGGGCGCGATTTTCCACGTCAACAAATACAGCGGTAGATTCCACGGCGAAATCAGTCCCGCCACGCCCCGCGGCCGCCGCAGCGTGTAGTTCAATGCCCGCACGCCGCCCTGCGCCGCAGGGACGCCGCCCCCATCAAACTCATGCATCTCCCCAACGGTGTGCATTGCCGCCCCAGCGAAGTACCGGAAGTTCGAGGCCGAGCGCGGAATATCCACCGACCGCGCCAGCGCGATCGGCTTGCCCGTATCCCGCGATTCCGCCTCGGCCAGCCGCTCCAGATCCGCCTCGATCAAATCCGCGAGCTTGAAGAGCACCCGCGCTCGCTCCGCCGCGCCCATCCCACTCCACGCCCCAAACGCCCCCGCCGCCGCGTGCACCGCCGCATCCACATCCTGTGCGTCTGAATCCGGCACACGTGCAAACAAAGCGCCCGTCGCCGGTTCGCTCGTTTCGAGATACATGTCTCCACCGGGAGGAACGAACCGGCCGCCGATGAAGTTGGCGAGGGTGTGCATGCGGCAAGTCTATGAGTGGTCGTCATCGCCGACGCCGGTCTCGCTTGCGGTTCGGGAAGCGCCCCCGCCATATCCGCGTCGGTCTGTCGTTTCCAAACGTCAGGCCGCATTCTGGGCAGCGCGGCTCTCGCATCACACCCTTGAGATTGTACAAACACCCTGGACAGAGTCGGAATCGCGATGCACGCAATCGCCGGATCGATCGGCGATAGCCCAAAATCAGCAAACACGCCGCGCTCAATGTCAGCGCGATCCGGAGTAGCAGGATCGATACCACGAAACTCACCATTCGATCTATGGTCAAGACCGCCGCGACCCAATCTGGTCGTACAAACATGAATGCCACCGACATTGCGATGGCCAAGGCCCCGTACGCAGCGAGACACCACCACCCCGCTTTTTCCATCGGATCAAACGTCCGCCACGGACGCCACCGTTTCCTTACACGCATGCACAATGCACTGAACGTCACGTCTCCGTGCCCTCCGCGGTGAATCTCTTCCCCCCGGCGACTGCAACCGCCCTCCACCACCACATTTACCCGCTCCCCGCCGATGAAGTTCGCGAGGGTGCTATGCCCCAAGTCTACGAACTCTCTCGGATTCTCCTCGCACATCACCCCGGATCAAGACGACCCGCACTCCTCTTCTGAATCTCCTTCCTCCGCCCAACCAACTCCGCGGCCTGCGCATATGTCAGCCCATGCCCGCAGAACTGACACGAATCCCCCGATGGCAGGTCAACGATGTGTCGCCCACACCCATGACAAGCCATATCCACCATCGGCGCGCCCTTATCTTCCAAGTTGTGCGGCAGTTTCCCGCACTCCGGGCAGAGCCGGCTCGGTCCATCAAGCTCGATCGGATACCCACAATGCAAACATCGCAGCCCCCTCGACGCTTGCGCCTCCTTGGGAGCCGAGTTGGCGCCCCATACCCAAGCCCCAACGCTCCACGCGGTCAGAGCCGCAAACCCGATCATTGCAAACAACCCCTTCGAGACCGGAACCCCCAAGACAAGGAGCGCCCCGCTGATCAAGCACGGGCTCATGAATGCTCCCGCAAGCGCCCAACCCATCACGCGGCGCTTTCGTCTGTTTTGCGGTGTCTCGTGCGCAGGACCGAGGTTTATCACGCTGAGCTCCCTGCCCTGCCTTCCGTGACCCCCTGCGATTCCCGTGTTCTTGGCGGCGAACGATCTCCCCCTACAGAGACTGCAACCTCCCCCCATCCACCGGCACATTCACTCCATTGATGTACCCCGCCGCAGGCGTGCACAAGAACGCGATCACCCCGCCCAGCTCTTCAGGCCTCCCGAACCGCCCCGCGGGGATCGTCGCCAGCCAATCCTTCTCCACCTGATCCACGCTCGACCCCGCCTTCTGCGCCCTTCCCGCCGCCAACGCGCCGAGCCGCTCCGTGCTCGTGTACCCAGGCAGCACGTTGTTCACCGTGATCCCGTGCGCCCCCAACTCCCCCGCCAGCGTCTTGGCCCAACTCGCCACCGCCCCGCGAATCGTGTTGCTCACTCCCAGCCCCGGAATCGGCGCCTTCACGCTTGTTGAAATTACATTCACGATCCGCCCGTACTTCGCGGCCTTCATTCCCGGGATCACTGCTTGCGTCAGAATCTGATTGCACACCACGTGCGCATTGAACGCGGCAATAAACTGCTCCCCAGTCGCATCCGTAATCGGCCCCCCCGCCGGTCCGCCGGTGTTGTTGATCAGAATGTGAAACGTCTTCCCCTCAACACCCCCGACCTCCGTCCGCGCCACCTCGCGCACGCTCTCCACATTCGCAAAGTCCGCCGCGGCCCAATGGTGCTTCTGCCCCCCGGATGCATCCAGCGAGTCCCGCACCGCCCTCAGCTTCTCCGCGTTCCGCGCCAACAGCGTCACCTCCGCCCCAAGCAGCGCAAGCTCCACGGCCGCCGCCCGCCCGATTCCCGCCGTTGATCCGCACACCAGAGCCCGCTTGCCGACAAGTGAGAGTTCCATAGTCCCACAGGATACGGCATCACCTCACGGTCGGATCGCCCGCAGCACCGCCCGGACCGGGCTCGCGTCATACCCCATCAGCTTCAACGGCAGCGCGATCAACTCATACGCCCCTGCCGGAACCGCCGACAGATCCAGCCCCTCCAGAATCGACATGTCATACCGCGCGATGGCGTGATGCGCCGGCAGTTCCTTCGAACTCTGCAAGTCCACGCTTGGCGTATCGATCCCGATCGTGATCACCCCGCACGCCCCGAGCGCGTCAATAAACGCCGGCTCAAACGCAGCAAAGTCCGTGTTCCAGTTCTCAAAATCCGGAAACGTCCCAGTGCGAACCAAGACGCGCGGATGCACAACCGCCCGCCGCAGCGCGTCCACATCCGCAAGCCCCAGATGCCCCAGCCCCACGCGCGTCCCCCGCGGCACATTCGCGTGCAGCACCACGCACGGCCCCAGATAGTGCTCCAGCGACCGCTCCCCGATCCCCTGTGCCGGATGCGAATAGTGATTCGGCCCATCCGCGTGCGCCCCCAGATGCACGGTGCTGCGAATCGCCGAGAGCGTGATGTTCGCCCCAGAGCCCATGTCGCACACCATCTCCCGAGTGTGCGGCGTATCCCCCGGCCACACATTCGTGCGAGCAGTAATCGGCGGCGTGATGTCGTAAATTGCTGGCATAGTCAGATTCTATCAGACACCGCACACGCCCGGGATAAGCGACGCTCCGGGGGCGAATCCCGCGGATGCCTCCGCGCACCCGACGCGCGGCGACCCTCACTCCCGCAACATCCCGACCGCCACCTGCGCCGCCAACGCCGCATTCGACGCCACCAGCTCGATATTCGCCCGCAGCGTCGCCCCCCCGGAGACTTCATGCAGCGCGCTCAGAAGCGCGGGCGTCGCATCCCGCCCGGAACTCCCCGCCTCGCTTGCGGCGACCTTCGCCTGCGCCGCCGCCAGCCACGTGTTCCAATCCCCGACTTTCAACTCGTGTTCCAACGGGATCGGATTGCAGATGAGAATCCCGCGCGTCGTCCGCGCCAGCTCGAACCGCACAAACCGCCCCAGTTCCGCCGCATCATCAAAGCTGTAGTCCACCTTCCCCACGCTCCCCTCCCGCAACTCCCGCAGATAGAACGCCGGGAACGCCTCCGTGCGATACCCGATCACGGGAATCCCCAGCGTCTCCAGCACCTCGCGCGTCGCGGCAACATCCAGGATGCTCTTCACTCCGCTCGCCACCACCGCGATCGGAAAGCGTGTCAGCGCGGCGAGATCGGCGGAAATATCGAAGGGAGAGGCCATTGGCCGTGGCGCGTGGGTGGGAGAAAGGAATTTGTGAACTCCACCGATCCCCCCCGTCGCAAACACGCTCAACCCGGCGCGAGCCGCAAGCTCCATCGTGGTGCTCACCGTCGTCGCCGCGTGCCTACCGCGAAACATCGCGACGCCGAGATTCGCCGTGTTCGTTTTCCCCACCATGTCCCGCGCGGCCAGCATCACATCAAGCTGCTCGTCGCTCATCCCCACGATCGGCTGCCCATGCACCACCCCAACCAACCGTGGAATCGCCCCATGATCGCGGACAATCTTCCCCAGCCGCTGCGCCAGCGGCCGCGCGGCCTCAGGGGGAACACCGTGGAGCAGCAAAGTCGTTTCAAGTGCAACGTATGCGGGAGCAGGCATCGGGCATTGTGGGCACGGGGACCTGGGAAGGCGAGGAGAAGGGGTGCCGGAGGAGAGGGGTTGAGGAACAAAACCATTTGCACCGCGCCTTTTCTCCTCCACCCATCTGTTCCTCCACCCCGCTTCCCGCCCCATGCGGCCCATTTCCCGAACGAACACTGCACAAATCCCCCGCCAAACTGGAACATCCCACTCGCGCTCGATACCGTTTCGGTTCGCAAGGAAGCGTCCCCCACCATCACAGCGCACGGAGGCCCGGGAGTTTCCCGCCCATGACCACGCTCGCCACACCGCTCAATCTCACCAAGTGGATCGAGGATCACCGTCACCTCTTGAAGCCCCCTGCGGCCAACAAGTGCGTGTGGGAAGACCGCGATTTCATCGTCACCGTCAGCGGCGGTCCAAGCCAACGCAAAGACTTCCACATCAACCCGACCGAAGAACTCTTCTTCCAGATCGAAGGCGACATCATTCTGCGCGTCATCGATGCCAACGGCCAGCAGAAGGACCTCCCCATCCGCCAGGGCGAGATGTTGCTTCTCCCTCCCGCCGTGCCGCACGCGCCGCAGCGGGCCACGGGAACCATCGGCCTCGTCGTTGAGCGTCGCCGCCCGCGCGGCGAGGACGACCGTCTTCGCTTCTACTGCGAAAAATGCAACGAGGTCGTCTACGAAGAGTCCTTCGAGCTCAAGGACCTCACCGGCGCCGGCGGCGGCCAGCTCAAACGCATGATGGACGAGTTCTGGTCCGACGCCACGCTGCGCACGTGCGTCCACTGCGGCACGGTCGTGAATCCTCCCAGCGGCCAAGTCGCCCCGCCCTCAAAGGAAATGACCGTCCCGCAAGTAAAGATCGGCATGGGCAGCAAGCAAGCCCCCGCGCCAACCCCCGCAGGACGAAAAACCGCCGCCAAGGCCACCCCTCCCCACCCCCGCGCCGCCGGCGGCGGTCTGGGACGCAAGAAGGTCGTCGTACGAGGTAGGTAGACGACGAAAGTTCAAATCGGCAATGTTCAAAGTCCCAATAGGAAGCGGCCCCGAACCATCAAGCTCGGGGCCGCGTTCATTTTACTTTGACGACGTCGATCCCAGCGTTGACCTCTCGCCCGTCCTCAGCCCCGCCGCCGACGCGCACCGACAATCATCGCACCAAGCCCGACGAACGCCGCGCCGCCAGGCCCCGGAATGCTCACACGAAACGCCGATGTCGAAAATCCCGGATTTGTCGTGGTAAACACCTCCCAGACATTCGGATCCGGTGAGTTGAACGAGCCCTTGGTCACCTGCACACCGTTGGGCGTGCCCGCCGCCGCCTGCCAGTTTATCGCCGTCGCGCTCGAGCGAGAGAGCACCGCGTAGTAGCTCTGCCCCGCAACAAGCTGGATCGAGCCGTCGCCGACGAACGATGTCTGGGGAATCGTGTTCCCCGTGTTGTTCCGCGTAATGCTGGTCGTCAGACTCCCCAGAAGAAGATTCGGCGTCCCCCCACCGTCGTTGTACAGTTCGAAAGTCACATTCACCGCCGTCGAGATCGGCCGCTCGATGACCGCGTCGAGCCGCGTCACTCCGCCACTCGCATCCGGAACAAACCGCCACCCCAGCCGCGAGTCGACCGTATAGGCGGTCTGAAACGGGTAGAACGGGCTGCTCGTAGGCAACGACGTGAAGGTGCCAAAGCTGGTGTACACCACCTGCTCGCCCCGCGCGTGTGCCGCCAGTACCAGCACACAAACTCCCAGTCCAAGCGACGACAGCTTCATGGCAAAGCTCCTAGGGTCTCTCTTTTCCTCAAACCATCACAACGTACGAAAGTGTGACTTGCGGCCCGCCCAGAAGTTCCCGACCCTCGGGATTTTGTCCGAAGTCCCGCCCCAGGGAAAAGTTCCCAGATTGACACTCGCATGCCGACGCGAGAGGTTTCGGTCCTCACGGAGCGGCCGGCCCCGCATGCGACGCCGAGTTGGTCCCTGCAGGGGGCCGTTCCCGAGTCCTCGCCAATCACCGTCTCCTTCTGCCGAATCCCCTGGTCACTGAGCACGCGCAAATCCGCCCGCTCAAAACCCCACATCCCATTTTGCGCAGTTTTTTTTCGCCCAGTCCCCACAAGGGCTTGCGCGATTCCACCCCCCCTTTCTATAGAGCGGCCGCTCATCCGTATGTGAACTTTGCGCTTTGTCCTTCCCACTCAGCGTTTTTCCGTTGGCCCCATGTCCCGCTATGCCCAATCGCTTGCCGGCGCCCGTATCCAAGCCCTGCAAGTCGCGCTCCAAGATGCCACCACTCCCGACGAAATCCGCCGCTGCGCCGTCGCAATCCTGAACGCCCCCGACCCCTGCGAAATCGACGACGCCCTCGAACCCCCCAACCCCACCTGCCCCAACGACGCCCACGACATTCAACGTGCCCCGAGCATCCGCGCCCCGAACAACTCCCTCGCACCAGCCCCCACAGCTGCGCCCACTTCCCAGCTCCCTTGCCCTCCCACATCCCACGTTCCGCCCGCCTCCACCGAAGACCTCGCCCAACTCCGCTTCCTCATCACCATCGACGAGGCCACGCTTAAACGCACCCTTCGCGCCCAACCCCAGCTCCTCTCCCTTATCACCCCCGCCAACACCGCCGCTATCCGCAACCTCGATCTCGCGCCCACTTAGAACGCGAACATACTCATAGCGCCGCACGCGCCGATTCCCGCGCCGAAGTTCCAACCCGCCCTGCGTTCAGAGCCATCCTGTGGGAATCAGCACTGTGTCCCAGCAGGCCGGGTTTTCTGCCGAAACCGGTTCTCAGGAACGACGACGACGACGACACGCCGTGAGTCCACCCAGACACAGCAACCCAGCGGCCGCCGGCGCGGGAACCTGATTCGCCAGCGGAATCGGCACACCGGCATCACTCGTAAACGCCAGATGCTGCGGGAAGTTCAATCCGCTGCTGGCAAACACCGAGCCGACGCCGCCTGTTGTGAATCTCACAATCGTGCTGTTGGTGCTGTTCGCGACGTACAAAAGGCCCGCACTGTCAAAGGCCATGCCGAACGGGCCGTTCAGGCCGGTGCTGGCAAAGACCGAGCCGACGCCGGCGGGCGTAAATCGCTCGATCGTGTTGTTGCCGACGTTGGACGCATACAGATTGCCCGTTGTATCGAAGACCAGGCCGAATGAAGAGCTCAAGCCGCTGCTGGCAAAGAGCGAACCCACGCCCGCCGGCGTGAACTTCTCAATCGTGTTGTTGCCGATATTGGACACGAAGAGATTTCCCGTGCTGTCGAACGCAAGCGCCGTGGGGGAGCTCAGGCCGCTGCTGGCGAAGATCGAGCTGCCGCCGGCGGGGGTGAGCTTCACGATCGTGCTGTTGCCGGCGTTGGCTACATAGAGATTGCCCACGCTGTCAAAGGCCATGCCCTGCGGGTTGCTCAAGCCGCTATTCGCAAAGACGGTGCCCGCGCCGCTCGGAGTGAGCTTCTCAATCGTGTTCGGGTTGTTGCCGCGATTGCTCACGAAGAGATTGCCCGAATGATCAAAGGCCAGCCCGTCCGGGGAGAACAACCCCGAGCTCGAAAACACCGACGCGGCACCCGCCGAGGTGATTCGCTCGATCGTGTTCCCGTTGAAGTTTGATGCGTACAGAATGTCCGCGCTGGCGGAAGAAGTGAGTGCCGCAACCACGAGCGCTGACGCGCCCACGCCTGAACAAAGCTTCGTCATGGTGTCCTTTAAATGGCTCGTCTCCAGAGAGGCGGAAACGGCGGCCAAGAGTATGCCATGCCCTCAGATTTGCAAAGAAAACTCCGCAGCTCGCCCGACGTCTGTCACCACTTTGTCGCGCCACCCGCGACACCCTTTGGGGGAACTCCCTTGCACACCGCACGCCCGATCTCTCAACCTTCCCGGGTACAGTTGCCCATGCCACGCCCCCCCACCACTCCCGCCGACCACGCCAATCAACCCATCTTGCCACCGCTCCATCTCGCCAAGTGGATCAAGAAGAACGCCAAGCACCTCAAGCCCCCCGTCAGCAACAAGCAACTCTTCACTGATGGTGGGGGCTCGGACGACGTCATCCTTTTCGTCTCCGGCGGTCCGAACACACGCAACGACTTCCACGTCAACCCCACCGAGGAACTCTTCTATCAGTTGAAGGGCAACATCGCCGTCCGCATCCGACCTTTGGATGGCTCCAAGCCGCGGGAGGTCATCATCAAGGAGGGTGAGCTCTTCCTCCTGCCGCGCTGGGTGCCACACCGCCCGCAGCGACCGGCCGGCACCGTCGGCCTCATCGTCGAGTTCCCGCGCCCCGCTGGCCAGCTCGACGGCTTGCAGTGGTACTGCCCGAAGTGCGACCACCTCGTTCACGACGCCCGCTTCCGTCTCAAGAAGATCGACGAAGACCTCGCCATCGTCATGCACGACTTCTGGGAAGGCCCCGTCGCCCGCCGCACGTGTACCAAGTGCAACTACGTCATCGTTCGCGCCGGCGCGATCGAAGTGAAGAAGAGCGGCAAGGTCGTCGCGGCGGCTGCAAGCAAAGGAAAGAAGAAAGCCGGGCGGTCAGGCGCGAAGGCGAAGAAGCGCTAAGTGATCTTGAAGCGGACTGGATGCGGCTTGGATTGGCCGGGGGTTTGCACGGAGAGCCGCCAGATCAGGCGGTATCTTCGCGGCCGCGACTGTGGCCACTTGCACCATTCATGGTCTGCTCGCGCGTCAATCGCAACCGCGGCGTTGGCTTGGTGCGCACACAACTTTGCAAGTGCGCTCGTGCCAAGGTGACGACGCGGCCAGGGCTGGTCGATTGCACATTGGCGCGGAAGTTGCAGCAAGAGCGGGCCGATTGGCTCGTTCGATAGATGGGCGTGGAGACATGTGGGGTGGGTTGTTCGCGGTCAGCGCGGCCGCGGCCCAGAGACTGGCTCTCGCCCAACTGGCCCGTTCATTCAGCGGCATTTACAAGGAGTTTGCGATGATGTCGACGCGAAACGTTTGGAGTGTGGTGAGGGCGAGCGCGGGTGCGCTGTGTTGTTTGGTCGGATCCGCAGGAGCCATGGGCCAGACAACGGCCCCCACCGGCGCATGCTGCGTGATCGATAGCACCGGCACAACGACCTGCTCCGTCATCACCCATGACGCCTGCGAGCACGCACGCGGCCAATACCGCGGCAACGGCACCGCCTGCACCAGCGCCGGCGCATGCCCCGCACTTCCGCCCCCCGCAACGGGTGCCTGCTGCACCACTGCCAAGGGCGCGACAACCTGCGCGGTACTGACCCGTCGGGCCTGCGAGACCGCCCGCGGCCGCTACCAGGGCGACGCCATCGCCTGCGGCGCCAGCAATACCTGCCCGCCCAAGGGCGCCTGCTGCTTCGCCAACGGCAAGTGCGAAGTGACGCTCCAGGCCCGCTGCACCGCCGCGAGCGGAACGTACCAGACCGACGGCTCCACCTGCCGCCCGACCAACCCATGCCCGCAGCCCGTCCGCGGGGCTTGCTGCATTACCGAGAACAATCGTGCCTTCTGCGTCGTCGCCACCACCGCCCGCTGCACCAGCGAGCAGGGAACCTATCAAGGTGACAATGTGGCCTGCACCGCAACGCTCTGCCCACAGCCCGTGATCGGCGCGTGCTGCATCGCCGCGACCACCGCCGCGGGGGCCCACTGCACCGTGGGCACGGCCGCGGCCTGCACCACCGCCACCGGCACCTACGGCGGCGACGCCTCCACCTGCCGCAGCGCCAACTGCCCCACGTCCTGCGCCTGCGACTGGGATCACTCCGGCTTCCTGAACGAGCGTGATTGGTTCGCCTTCATCAACGACTGGCTCGCCGGCCACGGCGACTTCAACGGCGACGGCACCACCGATCAGCTCGACATCCATGCCTTCCGAAGCTGCTTCGAGGCGGCCCCCGCTGGCTGCGTCCGCGGCGGCGGCGGCGGTCACTAAGACCATCGTCCGAAATCAAGATTTGTTGAGCGGCCCGCGTGAAAGCACGCGGGTCGCTTCTTTTGGGATCGATGCACGAAAATGAAAAGCGGGAGCCGGTGGGCTCCCGCGGGGTGGTGCATGTGATGGGGAGGAAAACTACCTGCGGCTTGCGCCGCTCGGCTCTGAGGGGAAGGGCGGATGATCAGCCCTTCTTGGGCTCTTCCTTCTTCTCTTCCTTGGGTACCTCGACGAAGGGGTTCTCCGGGTAGGGGAGCTTGGCTTCCTTGAGGAGCGCGTCGATGTGCTCGGACTCTTCCTTCGGGTTCGGATAGAGGCCGGCGAAACGGACATCGCCGTTGGGGCCGATGATGGCGACGCTCGGAATGCCGCGGATGCCGAAGTCCGGGTTGAAGACGTTCTGCTCGCTGAAGGCGACGTTCCAGGTCATGCCCTGATCCTGCATGAAGGCCTTCATCAGACCTGTCTCCTTGGCCACATCACCCTTGCAGTCGATCTTGTTGGGCTTCTTCTTGTCAGAGTAATCCATCGAGTAGCCCTGCGGGCTGGTGACGCCGAGGATCACGACGGGGTAGCCCGAGTAGCGGGTCTGCAGTTCTCGCATCTTGGGGAAGGACGCGCGGCAGGGGCCGCACCACGTCGCCCAGAAGTCCACCAGCACAACCTTGCCCTTCAGATCAGCGAAGGAATGGATCGGCTGTTCGGTGTTGGACCAGATGAAGGAGATCGCGGGGGCGGCGTGATCGACCAGCTCGCCGCGGGCCCACGGGCCGGACGCCAGCATGCGCAGGTCCTTGAGGCGGGTGACCTGGTTCTCGTCCATGCCCTTGGCGAACTCGGCGGCCTTGGCGGCCTTCTCACCCTCTTCGCCTTCCTTCTTCGGCTCGGCGGCCAGCTTCGCGGCGTGCTCATCTCGGAGCTTGGCGGCCTTCTCAGCAGCGGCCTCGGCGGCCTTCACAATGCTGATGCGAATGGCGTCGAACTTCTCCTTGCCGAGCGTGTCCTTCGCACCGACCAAGGGCTGGACGAGCGAAGACAGGGCGGCCGCCGCGGCGGGAGAGAGATCAGTAGTGATGTACGGGGCGAGAAGCTCGAAGATCTTGTGGTCGTTCATGGCATCGGCGGAGAGGCCGGCGGCGGCGCGGATGGTGGAATCGCCACCCCCGGACTTGAAGAACTCGGCCGCGCCCGGGTGCTTCAGGGCTTGCTCGGCCAACTCGCCAAGTTTCTCGTTGCGCCGATCGCGGCTCTCGGCGGAGGTTGCCGGGGCGACGCACTGCATGCGGAACTCCATAGCGCGTACACCGTCGGCACCGGGCGACTTGACGAGTTCCATGAGACGTGCGTCGATCGCTTCCATCAGCTCGGTGTTTCCCACCACGATGCGCTTGTCGAAAATGCGCCGGATCTGCCCGAGGGTCGCCTCGTTGAGGGAGGTCTCCTTAAGCGCCTCGGCAGCGGCGTCGCGCTTGGCTTGGCGGATGGCGACGGGAGTGGGCTTGTCGCCCTCGGGCCTGGCCGCGTCGACTTTCTTGATTAGCGCGTCAATGGCATCGTCCGTTGGCGGCGCGCCAAGCGAGACGAAGGGGAGCGACATTGGAATAGCCAGAGCGAGAGCGAGGGCGAAGCGTCGGGGCAACATGGGGGACTCCTTGTATGGGGACGATTGTATGGGATTTTGGCCGCGGCTCGCGCGGAAAGGCGGCCGGATCGCGGGTCGAAAGTGGACAAACAGCGATTACTGCCGGAATCATGCGTCAAATCCAGATCGATCGGCCATGCGAACAGTCGGCAAACACGGGGCTGAAACGCCGTTACAATCGGGTCGGATGCACACGATCGACGTCCATACACACATTCTGCCCTCGCCGCGTGAGTGGCCGGACTTGTCGTCGAAGTTCGGATACGCGGGGTGGATTGCGCTGGAGGAGATCGCGGCCAAGGGGACAGGCGGTTGCGGGTGTGCGCGGATGCTGCGGGTGGAGCAAGGGGCGGATGGCCGCGCCGCGATGGGTGCGGATGGCAAGCGCGGGACGACGTTCTTCCGCGAGATCGGGGCGAACTGCTGGGACGCGGGAGCGCGGGTGGCGGAGATGGATGCATTTGATGCACCAGGGAAGATGGTGCAGGTACTCAGCACGGTTCCGGTGATGTTCGGCTACTGGGCCAAGCCGGAGCACACGGCGGAGCTGTCGCGGTGGCTGAACGATCACATCGCGGGAGTATGCCGGGCCGCGCCCGAGCGGTTCGTGGGACTGGGAACGATTCCGATGAACGCACCCGGGCTGGCCGTGCGCGAGCTGGAGCGATGCGTGCGGGATCTGGGGATGGCCGGCGTACAGATCGGGAGCAATGTCAACGGGCGCAACCTGGGCGAGTCGGAGTTCGCGGAGGTCTTCGCCGCGGCGGAGGAACTGGGGGCGTGCGTCTTCGTGCATCCGTGGGAGATGCTCTGTGGGCCTGCGCCAGCCGCACTTTCGCACCCATCGCCGCCGGCGCTGAATGCGCGGCTGGCCAAGCATTGGGCGGCGTGGCTGGTGGGGATGCCCTCGGAGACGTGTCTTGCGCTCTGCTCGGTGCTGTTCAGCGGCATGCTGGAGCGGCTGCCACGTCTGCGGATCGGGTTTGCACACGGGGGTGGATCGTTTCCGGGGACGATCGGGCGGATCGAACACGGCTTCCAAGCGCGGCCGGATTTGTGCCAGACGGAGACGAAGACCTCACCACGGGAGTGGTGCCGGAGTGCGGCGGGCCCGGCGAAGTTCTACGTGGATTCGCTGGTGCACGATGCGCCGACGCTGCGGGTGCTGATGGAGCTGATGGGGCCCGAGCGGATCATGCTGGGGAGCGATTACCCCTTTCCGCTGGGGGAGGATCGGCCGGGGGAGATGATTCGGTCGATGGTCGATGTTTCGGCCGCGGCACGTGCAAGAATGATGGGCTCGACGGCGGCGGAGTTTCTGGGGAAGGCGGCGGCGCGGTTTGTCAAGGAGTCCCACGCTTGAAGCATTTTGCCGCGATTGTGATCGGATTCGGCGCGATGGCCTGGTCTCCTGCGCTGGCGCAGACGCAGCCGCCGGAGGCGGGCGCACCGTCGCCGGCAAAGGTGCCGGAACCGGACCGCGTTCCTCAGATCGCCAGATGGGGCGCGACGATCAAGCCCGAGATCGAAGCGATTGTCGGCGCCAAGTTCACGGCGGATGTGGCGATCAAGGTGATTCAGTTGGATGACCTGGCGCAGATGATCGCTGCGCCGATTCAGAAGCGGATGGCGGACGCCAAGGTGAAACGCCCCAACGGGACGGAGATGGGGGAGACGGAAATCCGAGTGCGATCCATGGCCGCGGCGTTCAAGGTGGCGACGCGGACGTTTGGCATGTACCGCTACGAGGACAAAACGGTGTACGTTGTGCTGGAGAACTCGGCGCGGTACGCCAAGCGGCATGGATGGTCCGCCGACACCGCGGATCATGCGCCCAAGCTGGCGGTGGCCCACGAGCTTGTGCACGCGCTACAGGATCAGAAGACGGGGCTTGGGGAGCGGCTGAAGGCGGCGAGCGGGGAGGAGTGGGCCGCGCTCACGTCGGTGACCGAGGGGCAGGCCGTCTGGTCCACGGATCAACTCGCGAAGAAACTGGACTGGCCTGCGGCCAACGCAGTACTGTGGGGCGTGGTGACCGGGGTGCAGACAGAGGATGAGCCGGCGGGATCGGAGAAGATGCCGAAGGTGAAAGTGCCGGATGGCGCGCCGGCCTCCGAGCTATACGACCTTGGCAAGAAGTTCATTGAGGTGCAGATGGCGTACGCGGGGGATGGATTGAAGGGGACGGAGCGGGTGTGGGCGATCGTGGCCAAGCCGCCGGTGACGATGGCGGAGGTGAAGGAGCCGGAGAAGTTTGTGGTCAAGCGTTGAGGGAAGGGGCAGTGGGCGGTGGGCAGTGGAAAAACGGAAGAAGTCATTTGCAGACGGATACAACCGAGAAACATGCGAGTTCGCTGGATGCGGTCGATCCGCTGCGGTTATTCCGTGATCGGTTCCATGTGCCGCTCTGCCGGGATGTGGCTCCTGGGTCGGCGCATCCGGATCAGGCGTGCGTGTATCTGTGCGGGAACTCGCTGGGATTGATGCCGCGGGAGACGCGCGGGGCAGTGATGCAGGAACTGGATGATTGGGCGCGGCTGGGCGTGGAAGGGCACTTCCACGCGAAGCACCCGTGGCTGCCGACGCACGAGTTTGTGCGGGAGACGGCGGCGCGGCTGGTGGGGGCGCAGGCGCACGAGGTCGTGGCGATGAACTCGCTGACGGCAAACTTGCACCTGATGATGGCGACGTTTTACAGGCCGGAAGGAACACGGACGAAGATCGTCATCGAGGACAGCGCGTTTCCGAGCGATTCGTACGCGGTGCAGAGCCAGACGGCTTTCCATGGGTTGGACCCGCGCGAGCATGTGGTGCGGCTGAAGCCGCGCGAGGGGGAAAGCACGCTGCGGACCGAGGACATTGAAGCGTTCCTGGCGCGGGAGGGTGCGTGCGTCGCGCTAATGATGATCGGCGGCGTGAACTACCTCACCGGGCAACTGATGGAAATGGGGCGGTTGACGGAGGCGGGGCACCGGGCCGGGGCCGTGGTCGGGTGGGACTTGGCGCACGCGGCGGGAAATGTGCCGCTGCACCTGCATGACTGGAACGCGGACTTCGCGTGCTGGTGTTCGTACAAGTACCTGAACTCGGGCCCCGGTGCGGTGGCGGGGTGCTTCGTGCACGAGAAGCACGCGAAGAACACGGCGCGGTTCGGGGAGCCGGCCGCGTTGAAGCGTTTTGCGGGCTGGTGGGGGAACGATCCGAAGACGCGCTTCGTGATGGGACCGGAGTTCATGCCGGTGGCAAGCGCGGATGCGTGGTCGCTTTCGAATCCGCCGGTGCTTGCGCTTGCCCCCGTGCGGGTATCGCTGGGGATCTTTGACGAGGCGGGGATGCCCGCGCTGCGGGCCAAGAGCGAGAAGATGACGGGGTATCTGCGCGGGTTGATCCACGCGATTCCGGGCGTCGAGAAGATGGTGGACATCACCACACCGCAGGATGTGGCGCAGCGGGGCTGCCAGCTCTCGCTGGCGGTAAGGACACGCCCGAAGGAACTGCACAAGGCGCTCGGCGCCGATGGCGTGGTCTGCGATTTTCGTGAGCCGAACGTGGTGCGGATTGCGCCGGTGCCGCTGTACAACACGTTCCATGATTGCTGGAGATTCGCGGAGATATTGAAACGGCATGTGGCGGGGGTGAAATAGCGTGCCCGACGGAGAAGGAAAATCGGTGACGATTGTGGGGGCTGGTCTCGTGGGCTCGCTGCTGGCCTGCTACCTGGCCAAGCAGGGCTTCCGCGTGGGCGTGTTCGAACGACGCCCGGATCCGCGGCGGGCGGGATATGTCGGCGGACGTTCGATCAATCTCGCGCTCTCGGCGCGGGGGCTTTGGGGGCTGGCGGGGATCGGGCTGGATCAGGAAATGCTCACGCACGCGATCCCGATGAAGGGGCGGATGATTCATCCCGTGGACGCCGCGGCCGAGGGTGCGGCGTTGGGATTCCAGCCGTATTCGCATGATCCGAAGGATGCGATCAACTCCATCTCGCGGGGCGGGCTGAATCTGGCGCTGATTGAGGCCGCCGCGAAATACGAGAACGTGTCGTTCTACTTTGATCATCGATGCCTGGACATCGATCCGGACAAGTGCGCGGCGAGCTTTCAGCACGAGCAGAATGGTGGGGCGGGGGTGATGAGCGAGGGGCCGATGGTGCGGGTGGAGAGCGACCTGATCGTCGGCGGGGATGGGGCGTTCAGCCCGGTGCGGGGGCGGATGCAGAAGAACGACCGGTTCGAGTATTCACAGACGTATCTGTCTCATGGGTACAAGGAACTGCATATTCCAGCGCTCTCGGGTGGCGTGGTGGACGGCTTTGCGTCCGCCCCATCGGGGGGACAGGGCACGCAACGTGGCGGAGCCCAAAGCGGCTCCACCACGGCACCCGACAAATGGAACGGATATGCGCTGGATCCCAATGCGCTGCACATCTGGCCGCGGGGGAGCGCGATGATGATCGCGCTGCCGAATCCGGACAAGTCGTTCACGTGCACGCTCTTCTGGCCGTTCGAGGGTGATCACTCGTTCGCGAATCTGCGAACGGCCGATGAGGTGGCAACGTTTTTCCGAAAAAACTACCCCGACGCGGTTCCGCTCATGCCGACGCTGGTCGAGGACTTCCTGAAGAATCCCACCAGTTCACTTGTAACGGTGCGGTGCTGGCCGTGGGTGTACAAGGCGGCCGGAGGCAAGGCCGTTGCCCTCGCGGGAGACGCGGCCCACGCCATCGTGCCGTTCTTCGGGCAGGGGATGAACGCGGGATTCGAGGATGTGCGGGTCATGAGCGAATGCCTGGAGCGGCACGCGGGGCGCGGCGAGAGCTGGATGCACGATGCGCTGGAGGAGTACCAAACGCTGCGAAAGCCGAACACGGATGCGATCGCGCGGATGGCGCTCGACAACTTCGTGGAGATGCGGGACAAGGTCGGATCGAAGATGTTCCTCTGGAAGAAGAAGGCCGAGCACCTGCTGCACGACCTGATGCCGGGGACGCTGGTGCCGAAGTACAACCTCGTGAGCTTCACAACCGTGCCGTATGCCGAGGCGCTGCGGCGCGGGACGCGCCTTGATCGCGTGCTGCGATTGCTCATGCTGCTGGCTGCCCTGCTCGTGGCGGGCGTGCTCGTCACGCTGCGATTTCCGGCGGGGTGGCTGCTGGCGGGAGTAATGATCGCCGGGTGGCTGTTCTGGGATCGCTGGCGTGTGCGGGAAGACACGCGTGTGTAGGTGGAAAGCCGGAGGCGAGAGGCGGGAACGAGCTCAGGGCTTTGCCGGGGCGGGCTTCGGTTCGGGCTTGGGCTCCGGCTTTGACTCAACCGGCTTCTTGTCGTCCAGCTTCGATGCTTGCTTGGCTCGTGCGGCTTTGTCCGCGTCAACGATCTGCTTCACCTTCGCTTCGGTGAGCGTGTCGTTTTCGTCGAGCGGATATCCCTGCCAGCGGACGATGCCGTCCGAACTGATGATCAGCACGTGGGGGATGCCATTGATGCCGATTTCCTTGTTCGTGCGGTTGTGGCCGTCGCGGGCCATGGCGTACTTCACCGATGCGCCGCGCAGATCGGTGAAGTCCTCGACGGTCTTCTTCGGCTCGGCGGTCAGGCCGACGACGACGAGTTCGCCCTTGAACTTCTCCTGCCACTGCTCAAGTTCCGGGATGAGCTTGCGACAGGGGCCGCACCATGTTGCCCAGAAGTCGATGAGGAGCGTCTTGCCCTTCAGCTCCGGCTTCTCGGAGAGCCACTCTTCGATCTCGAGCTTCGGGGCTTGCTTGCCGCGAAAATCGTTGTCGGCGTAGAGATTCTTCGGGGGCGCGGCGGGATAGCCCGTTGCATCGGCGGGCTTTGCGGCGGGCTCGATCTTCGGAGGGCTCATGGGCTCGGGCTTGGAGAACGAGGGCTTCGGGGCGGCAGTGGCGGGCTGGGCCGCGGATTGGGCGAGGGCGGCTGCGGGGGCCAATCCGGCAAAGGCAATGAGGAGAGCGATGCGGGAACGGATCATGGGACCTCCTTGGACAAACAATCTGTCGGCCGGAACTTCGTCTTTCTCATCTCACACCAAATCCACGGGATTCCCTCGCCTTCTCCAACCCCCCCACCCGCCGACAGACTTGCTCATCCCGGGCGTCTGATACCCATCAGGCCGCGCTGGGATGCCAAATGGTCTTCATCTCGACGAAGGGCTCGATCCACCACGGGCTCTGGCAGGCGTCAGCATCATAGAAATCGACGGGTGTGCTCTGGCTCTTGGATGACTTGCGGACGGAGCCGGTCTCTCGGACGGTGACGCGTTTGATGTTCTCGGCCGCGCCTTCGCGAAGGGTTTGGCGTTGCTCGGGGGTGACGCCTGCGGCGTGGATGGCGTCGATGTCGCGGTGGCCAGCCATGACAGGGAGGAGTTCGGCGCGATCACCAGTGAGCAAGTTGACCACACCGGCCGGGACATCGCTGGTAGCGACGACCTCGGCGAGAATGACTGTGGCAAGTGAGGCACCCGCGCGGCTCCCCCCCACCCCACCACCACTCACTGCAACCGCCGTGTTGCCGGCGCCGATGACGGGCGCGAACAGAGAGATCATGCCGAGCAGGCCGGGTTCATCGGGGGCAAGAATGCCAACCACGCCGGTGGGTTCCGGGACGGTGAAGTTGTAGTAGGGCCCTGCGACCTGATTGTTGCATCCGAGGACCTGGGCGTATTTGTCGGCCCATCCGGCGAACGCGACGAGGCGGTCGATCGCGGCGGCGACTTCTTTCTTTGCGCTGGACGGAGATGCGCCGCCGATGCGAAGGGCGGCGGCGAACTCGTCGGCCTTGCCCTCCATCATCTCGGCCATGCGGTACATGATCTGGGCGCGGAGGTAGGCGGTGGCGTCGCGCCAACCCGGGAGCGCCTTGCGGGCGGCGCTGGTGGCGTCGCGCAGGTCCTTGCGGCTGGCGCGGCACATGTGGGCGTGGAGACGGCCCTTGGCATCATTCACGGCGAAGGTGCGGCCGCTCTCGGAGCGGGGGAACTTGCCGTCGATGAAGAGCTTGTAGGTCTTGGCGACTTCGAGGCGATCTGGCATGTGCAAAGGATACGCTGGAAGCGACAAACGTGCCCGCCAGATGCGTTGGGCAGAACGCGTCGCATAACACACGGTGTGTGTCCTAGAACACAAGCGGCACGGGGCATTGGGCGCACTTTGACGGGTATTCATGCGGGCGGAGTTGCCAACGTGCGCCCGTGGCGCATCGTGGAGTGTGCGGCGGCGGAGTTGATGCTCCGCAATGGCCGCGCGGCGCTTCGGGCTTGTCCGGCGCCCGGCATGGAGAGGGAGTTCTTGCGAACTCGAAGCGGTGCGCACCCCGGAACTCACCCGGCGGACGCGGCGCGGATTCTCCGGGCGGGGCATCGAGCGGGCGTGGAACGTCTTCTAACGGTCACCCCGCGCCCCAATCGCGGGCGGGAGAGAGTACATGCGCTGGTCATTCTGCGGCTCATTGGCAACGTTGTGCGGAATCGTGGCGGCGGCGGGGCTTGCGTCTTCGGCGCAGGCGATCGGCGTCAAACTTGTTGAGGTCACGCCCCGCAGCACCGTATCGATTTCCAACGACGGCGGAGCCCACTTCCACAACTACACGGCGGGCCTGGACCAGTTCCAAGGCGTGCCGGGCAATCCGCTCGCGCTGCGCGCCGGGTTCACGGGCTTCTGCATCGACTTCACGCAGTCGATCTCCGTGGGGCACACGTACACCGACTATGCCATCACGCCTGTGGAGAGCGCGGGGCTGCCGCCGATGGGGTCCGTTGCCGCTAACCGGATTGAGGAACTCTGGGGACGGCACTTCAACTCTCTGCATACCTCGACGGATTATGCCGCGTTTCAGTGCAGCATCTGGGAGATTCTGTACGACTCGGGCACGAGCTTGTCGAGCGGCTCGTTCCAGATGGGCTCGGGTTCGGTGCGAACGCTTTCGCAGAGCTGGCTGGGGGAGCTGAACGGTGTCGGAACGAAGGCCACTGGGCTGTACGCGCTCGCGAGCGCGACACATCAGGACATGATCGTTCCTACGCCCGGGAGCGCGGCGCTGGTGATCGGCGGTATGGCTGTTGGGTTGACGCGTCGGCCGCGGCGCGGCATATCGGATGTCATTGCTTGAGCGGCTATTTGCCCAGGAGCAACTCGAACTCGATCTCATCGCGCAGCGGTATGCCGTTCATGCCGACGAGCGGGATGGAGGGCTTGATGGCCCGTGCCCGATCCATCGCGCCGCGATGCACGGCGGCCATGGACCAGCCGCGTTTCTGGTAGAAGCCGATGGCGCGGAGGTTGTCGTTGGTGGTGGTGAGAAAGATGCGCCGGCACCCGGCGCTACGAGCGACCCCCACGCACGCTTCGAGGAGCATCAATCCGACGCCGCGACCTTCGACCCTGGATGAGAGCGTGATGACCTCGCACCCGAGGTCGGCGTGTGCGGGCGTGTGGGTGATGAGCCCCACTCGATCCAGCCCGAGCCAGGCGATGAATCCGGGAAGACGGTCCGCGTGGTGCCAGGCGTCGAGGGAGGAGATTTCCGTTCCGCCCCAGTTCCGACAGAGCTCTTCTGCGATCCACGTATGATCGGCCGCGGCGATGGCGCGGAGAGTGGGTGTGTGTTGGGGTGCGACAGGGTTTGATTCGGGCACGATTCGCTTCCGACAGGTTTTCCCAGATTGCCCATCCTAACGATCGTTACCGACAAACCCATTCCAACTGAGACAATGGCAAAAAGATTCGGAAAATGACGACTTTGCCGTTTGCAACGGCTGGGTTTTCTGCCATCCTGTCGTCGGTCACTTGACGGGGCTGTCACCCCGTCGTTTTTCGCGGCCCGTCTCTCACCGGGCGCCCAATAGCGGGATGCGTTGTTCCTCGTTGAACGCGCTGCCATCGCGCACGCCGGATAATCATCCGCGCGTCGTTGATGCGTTTTCTCGCCTTCGGTCGCATATTGAGAGTCGTCGCCGTGCCTTCGATCACCCCGGGCGATCGTTTTCGCCCACACACGGAGTCTCTCGCCATGCGTCGTTCCACTCTCGTTTCTTCCGCCGTCGTTTCCCTCGCCCTCACCGCCGTCGCCAATGCCACGCCGGTGACCATCACGTACAACGGCGTTTCGCCATCCGCAACGGTTTCGCTGTCGAACAACTCGGGTTCGAGCTTCAGCAACCTTTCGGCCGGCCTGGTCAACCTGACCGGCGCCGTCACGAACCCCGTTGATCTGCGCGGCGCGTTCACCGGCTTCTGCATCGACTTCACCCAGGCGATCTCCGGCGGCCACACCTACACCGATTTCAACACGGCCACCCTCGCGTCGGCCCCGATCCCCGGCAGCGGCATGGGCGCGACGAAGGCCGATCAGATCTCGCAGCTGTGGTACAACGAGCGCTCCGGCCTGAGCACTGCGAACGATTACGCGGCGTTCCAGGTCTCGATCTGGGAGATCATCAACGACTCGGGCCTCTCTCTCACTGCCGGCACGTTCCGCGAGGGCTCGGGCACGGTTCGCACACTCGCTCAGACCATGCTGAACAAGCTCGGCGGCACCGGCGGCCGGACTTCGCTGTACGCGATCGTCAGCTCCAGCGTCCAGGACTTCGTGGTTCCCTCTCCGGCGGTTCCGGCTCCCGGCGCGGCTGGGCTGGCCGTGCTCGGCTTCGGCATGGCGGTTCGTCGCAATCGTCGCAAGTAATCAATAGCCAGATGGACCGCCCTCCGCTCGCTCGCCTCAGGCGTGCGGCGCGGGGGCGGACGAACGTGCAGGGGTCGCCGGCTTGGCCGGCGGCCCCTGTGTTTTTGTGGGGCGCGTCGAGTCGGCTGGCGCGGGCACGTGGTGCTTGCGGGTAAAGACAAAGATGGCCGCGAGCAGGAGGATGATGCCCAGGACACCCACCAGCCAGTTGGCCGGCGTCGACGGAACATCGTCGGTCAGGAAGCGGTAGAGTGTGAACCAGCAGACGCCGCTGAGAAAGAGCAGCTTGAGCGTGGCGGAGTACTTGCCGAGGCGGATGAGGAATCGCGGCAGATAATGGCGCAGGGGACCAAAGGCAATCCAGAGGGAAAAGCCAAGAGTGAGAATGCCGCCAATCTCGAGCCAATGGGCGGAAACGAACTTGGTGATTGGTGTGAAATCCATGCCTTCCTGCGGGCGATGCTACGCAGGGGGATAGGGTGTGTTCGCCCCGAGCCACCCAATAATCGAGTCATGCACCGCGGGGAAACCGAGCAGGAGACGGAGGGACGCTGGATTGCGGAAATGTCGCCACTGCCGGGCGTGCTGGTTTCCGGGGCAACCCGTAAGGGGCTGTGCGGCAGGCACAAGCTCATTCCCTGCGGGTACTCGACATCTCGACTGGCCGGGAAAAATTTAAGGACTTGTTGCTCAGGACCACGGCGTCAATCGCGGGAGCCGCGGCCTGACAGTCCGTAGGTTGTGCCTCCCCGCGCTCGCCGCCACTCGCACGCACTCGCTCCACAGGATGGTGCACCCGGCGGCGTCGAGCGCCAGAGGCCACGGCATAGCGATGGTTCCTCGCAATCGCGGTACGAACTCAGCGAGCACGAACAGGGCCCACATGGATGTTCCGAAAAGCACGATCATCGCGGCGATCATCCAAAGACCCCGCTCAGTTCGGTAGCCCCGGAGAGTTCCCCACGTGGCCATAAGGAAAATCGCCGCGAAGCTCGAGAGCACGCCGGTCGGGGTGTTGTGAAAAGCTGCGGCGATAGCGATGCCGATCAGGCCGAACAATCCGGCGACGGCGTACACACGACCACGGCGTTCGAGTTGGGCTGGCGACAGCAGGAGGAACATTGCTCGCGCTCCCTTGTCACAGATTCACATACGCCCGCAGCCCCTGCATGCCGCCTTCGCGGCCGAAACCGGACTCCTTGAACCCGCCGAAGGGGCTGGCGGCGTCGAACTTGTTGTAGGTGTTCAGCCAGACGACACCGGCCTCGAGCTTACGGGCGACTTCGAAGATCTTGCTGCCCTTGTCCGTCCAGACGCCCGCGGCCAGCCCGTACGGCGTGTTGTTCGCCCGCGTGATCGCCTCCTCCGGCGTTCGGAACGTCAGCACGGCCAGCACCGGCCCGAAGATTTCCTCGCGTGCGATGAGGTGGCTCGGCTGCACGCCGCTGAAGAAGCAGGGGCGGCAGAAGTAGCCCTTGTCGACGAAGCCGGTGGCGAGATCGGTCTTCTTCGGTTCGACCTTCCCGGGGAGCATGCCCACGCGGCCGGAGACGTGGAGCGTTGCGCCCTCGCCCTCGCCGGCGGTGAGGTATTCCTGAATCTTATCGAGCTGCATGCGGCTGTTGATCGCACCAAGATCAGTGTTCTTGTCCATTGGGTCGCCGACACGGATGCTGGCCATGCGCACCTGCAGCTTGGCGATGACCTGATCGACAACGCTCTCCTGCACGAAGAGCCGGGAGCCGGCGCAGCAGACGTGGCCCTGATTGAAGAAGATTCCCGCGATAATGCCCTCGACGGCCTGGTCGATGCTCGCGTCCTCGAAGATGATGTTCGGGGACTTGCCGCCGAGTTCGAGTGTGAGCTTCTTGCCGCTTCCGGCGATCGCCTTGGCGATGCGCTTGCCGACATCCGTGGAGCCGGTGAAGGCGACCTTGTCGACGTCCTTGTGATTCACGAGGGCCGCGCCGGTCTCGCCCGCGCCGGTAATGATGTTCACCACGCCTGGGGGGAGATCGACCTCCTGAAAAATCTCTGCCAGACGCAGCGCGGTGAGTGAAGTAGTCTCGGCCGGCTTGAGAACAACGGTGTTCCCGCAGGCAAGGGCCGGTGCGATCTTCCACGCGGCCATAAGAAGCGGGAAGTTCCACGGGATGATCTGGCCGCAGACGCCGACGGGCTTCGGACTGTGGCCCGAGAACGCATACGGCAGTTTGTCTGCCCAACCCGCGTTGTAAAAGAAGTGCTGTGCGACGAGGGGGACATCGACATCCCGGGATTCGCGGATCGGCTTGCCGCCGTCCATCGTTTCGAGAATCGCCAGCTCGCGTGCCCGCTCCTGAATCCGGCGCGCGATGCGAAAGAGGAACTTGCCGCGCTCGGCTGGGCTGAGCGCGGCCCACTTGGGCTGGGCCTTGCGAGCGGCCCGGACGGCCGCATCCACATCCGACGCGCCGGCGTTGGCAATCTGCGAGAGAACCTGCTCTGTCGCGGGATTGGCGGTGGCGAAATGGGACTTGCCCTTCCCCCCGCCATTACCACCCGACTTCGGCTGTACGAACTTACCGTCAATGAAGAGCCCATAGCGGTCATCGATCTGGACCTTCACCGTCTCCGGCGCGGGCGAGTACTCCCAAGCGCGGCCGAAATCCAGGCCGGGCTCCGCGCGGTGCGTGAGAGACCCATTGGTGCGCGGGGCAAGTGCGTTCGCGGCGTCGGAGGGCGTGACCATGCACAAGGATAGTGCGCACTCAGCCGATCCGAAGTCAGGCCGGTTCCAGCCGCGTCACGATCAGGTACGGGATGCGCTGGCCGTTGCGGATGTAGGTGGTCCACATTCCGGTGGCGCGAACGCGGGTGTTTTTCAGGGCGAGGGCCTCGGCGGCGACGGCCGCGATGTTCATTTCGGAGGGGTAGTTGTTCTTCTCGACCACCCATGTGTAGCAGTTACAGTTGGCGAAGAAGTCCCGGTTATAGAGGACTCCTGTGAGCGTGCGTGTGGGGCCCGGAGGGGGAGCGATGATGCCACCGGTGCCGGGATTCGGCCCAGGGGCGGCGGCGACGGCCGCGGAGATGACGAGGAATACGGAGAGAAGAAGGCGACGCATGGGTGAACTCCTTGCGGGAAGGGATCGCTTGATGTGATACGCGATGATCGGGCGGCGGCTGCGAAGGAAGTACTGGAACGAGTGGAGTTCGCACGGGGGATCAAGGGGCAGTGGGATCGGGCGAAGGCGGTTGTGTGATCTTGCTTGTGGAGAGTCGCGGGGTGGAGGTGGGGGCGAGCGTGCCACATTCGGGGCAGAGCGTGAGTCCGGAGATGGGGTAGCCACATGAGGCACATCTGGAGCCAAGGCGACGGCGCACGCGCCGGATGGAGTAGAACGCTATCACCAGAACCCAGACCACTGTCGAATAAAAAAGTGTGTTCAGCGCGAATGCAGGCCAGATAGGACGGAGCGGGAGTTCATCCTGATACTCGCGACCGGAGCGAGTCAGCCATTCAGGCCTGAGAGCCGACGGAATTCTGATCGCGGGAGACCATGTCGAGTTTGGGAGTCTTCCAAACGCATGGCGCGAGGCGGTCTGCGATTCGAGAGACTCCAAGGGCCAGCCGACGCGGTACAGATGGAGCACCGTGTAGTCCGGCGGCGGCTTCTTTGTGATCGGGTCGTCGCGCTGCATGAACTGCCACTCGGTGCGGCCGATGGCGTTTCGACGGGCGATGTGATCGGTGACTGGCCAGTCGGCGGGGATGCCGGTGATGCTCGCCACGGGGCCCGATGTGGGATTGTCCCAGATTCTCGGGTCGGGATACGGTACCCAGACGGCGATGGCCCATGCGACGAGGATGTTCGTCGCAAGCCCCATGAACACGCACGCGGCGAAGACCAGCAATACACGTTTCAAGGAATGGCTCCAGAGCTTGCTCGGCAGCCCTTCGCTTGCGTTGAGGGTCGGTTGCCGCTCACGACTCGCTGAAGTCATACCGCGCCGAGTACTTCCCGGATTCAAGCCAGGCGATCTGACGGAGCAGATCGTTCACGAGCGTGCTGGCGCCGAAACGGAACCAGTCGGGATGCAACCACTTGTCGCCGAGGGTTTCCTTCACCATGACGAGGTAATGGAGGGATTCCTTGCTCGTGCGGATACCTCCGGCGGGCTTCATGCCGACCATCTTGCCTGTCGCCAAATAGCAGTCGCGGATCGCTTCGAGCATCACCAGCGTCACGGGCATGGTCGCCGCGGGGACGACTTTGCCAGTGCTGGTCTTGATGAAGCCCGTGCCCGCAGGGCCTTCGCCGCCGTCGGCAAGGAGGGCCTCGATGGCGAGGTCGCTGGCGCGGCGGACGTTGTCGTAGGTCTCCAACTCGCCGGTTTCGAGAATCACTTTCAGGTGGACGTGCTTCTTGCCGCCGAGCGAGCTGGAGGCATTGCAGACCTGCTTGAACTCCCGGATCTCGCAGGCGACCTCGTCGTATCGGCCGGAGAGAAAGGCCCCGCGGCTGATCACCATGTCGATCTCGTCGGCGCCATCGCGCACGGCCTGCTCGGTATCCGCGATCCGCACGGCGAGTGGGAACTGGCCCGAGGGGAAGCCGGTTGCCACCGCCGCCACCTTCACGTGCGAACCGCCGATCGCGGCGAGATTTTCGCAGGCGACCTTGATCATCGTCGGGTAGACGCAGACGGCCGCGACGCTGGGGATGTTCTCGCGAGAGGGGTCGGGGCGGACGGCCTTCTGGCAGAGGCCGCGGACCTTCTCGGGGGAGTCCTTCCCTTCGAGCGTCGTCAGGTCCACCATGGCAAGGGCGAGCTTGAGCCCGGCGAGTTTGGCGGAGGACTTGATGGACCGCGTTTTGAAGGCCGCGGCCCGCTGGTCGGCCATGATGGTGTCAACGGTGCGGGAGAGCATCAGGGAGGGTATGAATGCGGGATGTCTGTAGGCGTACCGGCCCCGACTTTACATTCCGCATCACCGTATTTTCGGCTTCTCGTAGGGATCGGTCTCGGCCACAGGTCCTGATCCATAGGGAGGGGCGTCGATGAGTTTGGCGGACTCGATCGTCAGGGCTTCGCGAGGCTTGCCGTCAGCGTCTACGGGGGTCTTGGCGATGGCGTTGAGGGTTTCCGCCCCGCTCACGAGTTGGCCGAAGACGGTGTACTTGCCGTCGAGCTGGGGCGCGGCTTCGCGGCCGAGCGCAACGATGACTTGCGAGCCCGCGCTGTTTGGCTCGCTTGTGCGCGCGTAGCTGAGCGAGCCGAACCCGTGCTTGAGGGGGCTGGGCTCGTAATCAGTGAACCAGCCGGGGCCGCCCTGGCCGGTGCCGGTCGGGTCGCCGAACTGGACGATGTCCGGCATGGTGCGGCCGCTGAGGGCGGCAATGCGGTGGATCTTGATGCCGTCGTAGAACTGTTTCTCAACGAGATCGCGGAAGTTGCGGACGCTGTTGGGGGCGGCATCCGCACGGAGCGCAAAGACCAAGATTCCCTTGCTCGTGGTGATCTGCACGCGTTGCTCGGCGTACAGCCAGTAGCCCGAGAGCACGCGGGACTTCGCGGGCGGAGGCGCGCCGACCAGCGGCTTGTTATCGCGTTCCACCTTGGCCGCGTAGGGGGGCGCCACCATCGGCACAAGCACCATCGGTGCGCCGATTCGTTCCTTGGCGACAACTGCCTGGGCCAGCACAAGCTGCGGGGAGTCGGTTGTCCAGAGGCGCGGGAAGAGGTCGGCCAAGTCGTTTTCGCCGGGCTTCGCAGGACGGGATTCGAGAACCTGGCCGGTCGCTGGGTTGATCAGTTCCACGGAGATATCGTCGGTTCCAGCTTTGGCGGGAACCTCGAGCGTGACGACAATGGGCTTCTTTGAATGGGCGCAGGGGACTATGGCATGCAACTGGGCTTGCGCGGATGAGGCAACCGCGAGCACGCATCCGACGGCGAGAAAAAACGGCCGTCGATAAGCGGTTGCAGCGTGCGGCATGATTCGACAGTATGGCCGGTGCGTGGAACGGACATGGATCCGAGCGGACCTTGATCCCAACGAGGCAGCCGCCGCGTATTTTTCAGGGTCCGCCGAGGGGACTTGCGGAGCTGGCGTGGTCCAGATTGTCCCAGGCCGTGTCGACTTTGACTGCGGCGTCGATGTCGGTCTCAGAATCCGGGAGTCTGTTGGCGAAACGCCCGCTGGGATCGGAAAGCCAGGCGACAGAGAAATCGGCGCGGAGAACGTTCGCGCCGACATTGTGGCTGTAGTCGCGCCGGGTGGCAAGGCAATCCGAGAGGAGCGTGAGTCGATCGGACGGGTCGTGGGAATAATCGACGGATCCGCGATACTGGTAGTTCACCACCACCTGTCCCTGATTTTCGTGCCAGACTTGGGCGTACTTGGCATACGGATGGTCGCCGTGGTGCGAGGGGCAGTAGAAAATTTGCGGAGCGTTCAAATACTGGCGCTCGAAGAGAATGCCCAAACCATCAAAGCCGCTGATGGTAATGCCGTCTCGAACAATGTTTGTGAACTGGGGAGTCGCCGACGTGCGGACGCCACCCTTGGGCTCGTGCTCAGTATCGGGAAGCTGGTTCTGGTTGTCCTCGGAGAACATGGCGAAGCCAAGGCCGACCTGGCGCTGGTTCGAGCTGCAGATCACCCGGCGCGCCGCCTCGCGCACCCCGGCGATGGAAGGGAGTATGAGCGAGATCAGCACGGTGATGATCACCATACTGACGAGAACGTCGATGAGCGTGAATGCTGACACCGCAACGCGCCTTCGGCGCAGTTCCACAGTCGTGCTTGTGCGGTTCATCTCCATGACCACCGGCACGGACCCTCCACGGGATCGCCCCCCGAACTCCTGCTCTAACCATAACAGTCTATCAGAACGTTGCCAAACGGACAACACGAATAACCCGTTTCCACATCCCAAACAGCCGGCGTACAGGGAGGACCCTGCTTTCTATCGTCCAATTGCGACGTTTTCGGACGGATTCCGCACGGGTTTGGCCAGATGAAAGCAACCGAAGCATCCCTGCCGACAGGCGAGGCGTATAGCCCCTGTCGGAGTTTGGCATCTTGCGGCGCGGTATTCTGCCGCGACGTGCCGAACGACGGCAAGCTCTTGGGCGAGCGACGGTTCCGTCGGTTTCCGGTGAGGTTTGTTGTGTGTTAGTGACTCGCCCCGAGCGTTTTTGGATCAGGAAAATCTGGAAGAGCCATGGCCGGCAGACAGCCCATCCAAGATGCGGACCTCGACCTGATGCGTCGGGTTGCTGAGGGTGCGCCCGGCGCGGTTGATGAGCTTTACGAACGGTTTGCCTCGCTGGTTTTTCGTCTGGCCTATCAGGCGATGCCGACGCGGGCGGATGCGGAAGATGCGGTGCAGGAAATTTTCGTTCGATTGTGGAGAACCGCGGACCGGTACGACCCGAAGCGGGCCGCGCTGGTGACGTGGGTGATGCTGATCTCGCGGCGGCATCTTGTGGATCGATTGAGGCGAACCCGGGCTCGCGTGAAGGCGATGACCCTTGATGAGAAGCAAAGCGAGCCGATGGGCGCGACAGCGTCCAGCGGGTCTTCGATGGAATCACAGGAACGGTTCGGGGAGCTGCTCGATCGGATCGCGAAGCTCCCGGAACTCCAGCGCACGGTGGTGACCCGCGCGTACCTGGGCGGACAGACGCTCAGACAGATCGGCGAGGAACTCAACACGCCGATCGGCACCATCAAGTCGGCTCTTAGCCGAGCATTGGTCCGCCTCCGGGAACGGAGCGCGGGCGAGGAGTTGGCGTCATGAACACGCAGAATCATCTTTGTACCCAGAAAATGAACACCCACGACCTGATCGAGATGTCGTCGCTGGACGCCATGGGATTGCTTGACCCCGAGGAACGCGAAGCGTTCGAGCGCGGCTTCCGTGCCGCGCCCCCGGGCGTGCAGGCGCAGATCCGGCGCGAGCAGCTCCGGTTCTCCAGCGCCGATGACACCCTGCCGCAGGTCGAGACCCCGCTCGGCCTCAAGGCCCGCGTGCTTTCGGCAGTGCGTGAGGCCATGGAGAGCATGACCGCGCGTCGCGACGCGGAGCCCGCCCCCGTCCTGCGATTCCCCACCGGCGTCAGCCGCGTCTGGCGCATCAGCGCCATCGGCGCTATGGCCGCGGCCATCGTTCTGGGTTTCTTTGCGATTCAGGCTAACAACGCCGCACACGACATCCAGGATGCGCGGCGAAACATCGCGTTCGACGAGGCGATTCAGCGGGACTATGGCCACCGCTTCGCCGGCGCGTTCATGAACCCGAGCACCCAGTTTGTCAGCTTTGTTCCCGCCACGGACGCGGCCGATTCCAAGGCGGCGCAGGCGCGACTGATGTTCGATCCGGCGAAGAAGACGGCCCAGCTTTTCGTGAAGGATCTCCCCTCCAACGGCGGGGACTACGAGGTTGTCGTCATCGACGCCCAGGGCCACACGGCCGACGCGGTGATCAGCTTCAAGGCCCCGACCGCGGGGTTCAACGCCGCAACCATCTCGAATCTGGATATGGAGAACGCCAAGCAACTGCTCATCCGGCAGCAAGGGTCCAGCAAGGCGATCCTCAAGACCAACGGCGTCTGATTCGCGAAACCAGACCCACGGAGATTCGATCCCACTCCGTCTCTCTCACATTTGACGAAGGAACACGGGCCCCACGCTTCGGCGCGGGGCCCGCTGTGTTCTTATGCGTTTCGCGCGATCGGCGCGTCCTTGCCTTTGGCCAGCGGGTTCTGCTTGATCGAGGATTCGAGCTTGGCCCAGTCCACATCGCCGAGTGCGGCCTCCACCAGCGCGGCCTGATCAAACTTGCGCTTCACGCTCACCATGCGGGACCAGATGACCAGCCCTGCCAGCATCGCCGCCAGGGCGGCCCCGGCGAAGACCTCGGCCGCTTTCTCCAGACGCTTGTCCATTAACGGCTCGGTGCCCGCGGTGGCCGCTTGGGCGATATTCAGCCCGATGTCGTTGGTCCGCTCGTCGCGGGCCTGATCGGAGACGGATTTGTACGCCGTAACAAAGGTATCGAGCACGAGCGCCGTCTTTTCAGCGCCCTCGCCGCGGAGTTCCACCGTGAGCGAGCCGGGACGGCTCGATTGCACGTACATGTCCTGCTTCATGCGTGCGGCAAGCTCGCCGGGGGAGCCGAGGGCGGTCAACCCGCGCTGCTGCATGCGCTGCGCGGCGACCTCCATCAGGCGCGGGTCGCTGAGCAGATCCGCGTGATCCTTCTGCCACGCGGCGAGGTCCTCCGTCTTGGGCGTGCGCCGCCCGATGTCGGCCTCGACGATCGCCTTCGCAATGTACGTTCCCGGCCAGACGCGCTTGGAGACTTCCCAGCTCATCATCGACAGCACGCCGAGCGTGGCCGTCATGTACAGCACTGCCGCGGCCGCGCCGGAACGGGCCCGGGTGGAGGTGTTCTTCTTCTCGGCCCGAGCCAGTTGCTGCGCCAGCGCGGCGAGCTTGGCCCGGCTTTGCAGAACGAGCTCGCAGTCCGCATGGCGGCGTGCGAGGGCATCCTGGGCGGACATGATCTTGCGGGCCTGCGTGCGGAGCAGCGTCTTATATTGACGGAGGCGATCGCGCCGGCGATAGTCCGCATCGGTCGGGCCCGGGTTAGAGACGGGGGCGGCGCTGGAGCGTGCCTGTGCCATCGCCTCGTCGAGCCGCTCCTTCAGAATCGTGATGGCCTCATCGCGCTTGGCGATCTCGGCGACGGCGTCGGCATCGCTGCTGCTTTCTTCGTGGCTCTTGGCGCTCAGTTCTGAGCGAAGCTCAGCGATGGTATTGTCACGCTCGTGAATCTGGGCGGTGAGCGATTCGGCGACGTCGCCGGCGGCCTCCTTGGCCGCGTGCTCGGCGGCGTGGAGTCGGGTTGTGAGCTCGGCGACCATCGCCTCGGCGGATTCCTTCTCCTGACGGGTGAGATCCGCGGAGGTGCGATCGGCCTCGCGCAGGGCCTGTTCCAGGCCGGCGATGGTGGCCTCGCGAGCCCGGAGGTCTTCGGCCGAGACACTGGTTTTTGCGGCGGCTTCGGCTTGATCGAGCAGTTCCCGGGCCGCGCCAAGCTCGCTCTTGAGCGACGCGACCTCGGTGGCGAGCAAGCCGGATCGCTGGGCCTGTTCCTGCGCGGCCAGAACGGTGGCGGCAAGTTCCTTGGTTCGATCGGCCAGTTGCTTGGTGGCGTTCTCCAGCTCCCGCGCGCTGGCGGCGAGTTGCTCGGAGCTGGCTCTCGCATTGGCCTCGCGTTCGGCGGCCTCTCGGGCCTGCTGTTCACGCGCGGTTGTCGCGGTGGCGCCGGCTTGCTGCACCTGCTGCTGGAGCATCGTGGCGGTGGCCCTGGCCTCCTCGACTTTCAATGTCAGCTCCGCGATTACTTTGTCGCGCTTCTCGACCTCTTCACGCGGCACGCCGCGGCTTTGATTCGCCTCGATCAGTTCCTGCGTGAGCGACTCCATGTCCTGCTTGCACTGGGCGAGCTCGGTCTGGAGCCCGGCCCGGGCCGCGTTGGCCTCGCCGAGCTCCATTTGCGTTGATTCCATGCGGTTGGACCAGATCGCGGCGTTCTGTTCCTGATCCGCCTGCTTCATCTGCTCGGCGAGCGTGCGGGCGTGCTCTGCAACGCTGGCGCGATCGCGTTCCAGATCATCGGCCTGACGCTTGAGGTCGAACTCGTGCTCGCGATGCTCCTGTTCGCGGGTGGCAAACTCCTGGGCCGCTTTCTCCAGCGCGGCTCGCGCCTCGGCGGCCTCCTCCTGCTCGCGCTGAGCCCGGACCAGTTCCGCCTCGGCTTTCACGGCGCGTGCGGACAGGAAACGCTCTCGCTCGGCGATCTCCTGCTCGCGGGCGGCGAGTTCGCCCTCGCGCTTCCCGAGCTCCAAATCCCGGGCCGCGGCCTGCTCGTGGGCCTGCTTGATCGCGTTGATGCGGGATTCCAGGTCCGTGAGAGACGAGAGGAACCCATCGCCTGCTCCCGATCCTAGAGCGGGCGCTCCGGGTCGCTCGGCGCTGGGGCGGGAAAGCGGGTTGGTCGTATTGGGCTGGTCTTTGCTCATGGCGCGCCTCCGGGTAATCCGGATGGGTAATCGGCCCCGGAATCGGGTTGCTTCACGCACGATCGCTCCCGGCAGACGCGCCCAACCTTGCCCCGCCGTCACCGGCGGACCACGCGGCACACTCGGACCCTGTCGCGTGAAGATGTGCCGTCTGTGCCGATCGCAGCGACTGCGGCCGGTCCGCTCGCGGAACGCCAGATACGCTTGCTCATGGCGATGTTCCTGCTGAAAACCGAGCCCGGCACATACTCCTTCGCTGACTTGGTGCGAGAGAAGAAGACTGTCTGGAGCGGCGTTTCGAACCCGGGCGCACTCATCCACCTGCGCTCCATTCACCCGGGAGATGAGTGCCTGATCTACCACACGGGGGACGAGAAAGCGATCGTGGGTCTGGCCCGGGTGATTGGAAAGCCGTATGAGGACCCCGCCAAGCCGGGCAAGTCGCCGACCGGGGAACCGAAGTTTGCGGTAGTCGACCTTGCGCCGGTGAAGGGCGTGAAGACGCCGCTTTCGCTTGCGTCGATGCGTGCCGACGCTCGCTTCGCCGATTTTGTACTGCTCAAACAATCGCGGCTCAGCGTGATGCCTGTTCCGCCCGCGCTCGCGAAGATCATCCGGTCGCTCACTGGGCTTTGAGTGCGAGCATCGTCCATGCCGCACCGGCGAGGGCGCAGACCAGCAGCGTGCGCCCCGCCGGCCACTTCATGCCAAGCATGAGCACACTGGCCAGTGCGACGATGGCGGCGGCCGCGGGTTCGAAGGAGTTCCACTGCGGGACGGGCAGGTGTACCAGCCCACTCCCCAACTCCTCGACTCTTCCGAAGAGCGTGTGCAGCAGGAGCCAGAGGGCCAGATGTGCGATCACCCCCACCACCGCCGCGCTTACCGCCGCCAGCATTGCCCCAGCCCAACGGCTGGCCCTCAGGCGCTCCATGTATGGCGCGCCGACGAATATCCAGAGAAAGCATGGCACGAAAGTGGCCCAGAGGAAGACCGCCGCGCCTGCCATGCCTGCAAGCATCGGCATCGATCCCGGCATGGTGCGATAGGCGCCGACGAACGCAACAAACTGACCGACGAGAATGAGCGGACCGGGGGTTGTTTCCGCCAGCGCGAGCCCGGAGACCATGTCGTGCGGGGTGAGCCAGTTCTCCGCGCCGGCCCGCTCGCCGATGTATCCCAGCACCGCATACGCACCGCCGAATGTGACGACCGCGGATTTGCCGAAGAGCATGGCCTCGCGGGAGAGCACGTGCTGAGGCGAGAGCGCGACCGTCAACACCGCCAGCGGAATCAGCCAGATCGCGAGCCACCCGAACGCTACGAGGCAGGTGCGCCCGAAGCTCGGCATCTGGTGCGACCCGGCGTGGTCGCGGGCGTCGTCTTCGCCCAAGGGAACAAGGGCTTGCGGGGCCGCCCAGCCCACCATCAATCCGATCAGCGCGGCGGCGGCGACAATAGTCGGGAAGGGCGCGTGCAGGACGAGTTGCGCGAGCAACGCCGCGACAGCCAGGAAGAGGGCGAGCCGAGTCTTGAGCACGCGCTTGCCGATTCGCATCAGCGCCTTGGCGACGAGCACAACGACCGCACACTTCATCCCCAGCAGCACTCCGGAGACCAAGGGCACGCTGCCGTACGCGGCATAAATCGCCGAGAGCACAAGCATGCAAGCCCCCCCGGGAAGAACGAAGAGCAAGCCCGCGATCAGGCCGCCGATCGTGCCGCGTTTCAGCCACCCGACGTAGGTTGCAAGCTGAGTCGCTTCCGGTCCGGGGAGCATCATGCAGAAGTTCAGGGCGTGCGTGAAGCGGCGATCGTCGATCCACTGCTTCTCATCGACGAGGACGCGGTGCATGACGGCGATCTGGCCGGCGGGGCCGCCGAAGCTGTTCACGCCAATGTAGGCGAATGTGCGAGTGAACTCCGCGAACGACTCACTCGTGGTTGGCGAGTTCGTCGTGTCGGGTGGGCCTTCGGGAGTTGCGGCGGTCATACCCGGGAATCCGGCCGGGGTGTCTCGGATCGGTCGCGTGCGGGCCATCGCGTTCGCATCAGCGTGATCTCGGCAATGACGAAGGCCGCGAAGAGCGCGGCGCCCAGCGGACGCACCCAGTAGTTCTTCTCTCCTCCGGTGATCTGCGTGGAGAACTGCATCGAGAGGCAGAACGCAATGAGGAAGGCGGCCGAGAGCGTGCGCCAATCGAGGAGCTGCCGAATATCGAGGACTTCCCGCGCGGCCCAGAGTGCGGCGGGAACGCCGAGGATAACGTAACTCAACCCCTCGGTACGCGGGTTGAAGAGCATGAGGTAGATCGCACCGAGCGTGAGCAGGAAGATGGCGCGGGCGGGGTCGCCGAAGCGTCGCGATGCAAGGAAGCAGAAGCCCAGAGTGACGCCCGCGGCGCAGAGACGCACGGCCCGCAGGGCGTCTTCGCCGGGGCGCATGTGGAAAGAAGCAAGCAGCCCGCGGATATCCTGGAAGAGATCGGGGGGCGCGGCGGCGGCGGACATCTTGGTAATGCACTCGCGATACTGATCCATGACGTAGCCGGGATGTGGATGCAGGAAGGGGACGGCTCCGAGGGCGAGCAGGGCGAGTGCGAGGCGCCAGCTCATTGGGCGAAGGTAGATCGCGCCGATGAGCAGGATCATCACCATGGCGGTCGGTTTGCAGGCAAGGGCGAGCATGAGCCAGAAGGCGACACGCCACCATCGCTTGCCGATCAGGTCCGCTGTGGCAAGGGCGAAAAGGCCGGCCATGTGGAGGTTGGTCTGGCCATTGGCCGCACTACCAAGTGCGCTCACGAGCACGAGGGCCGAGGAAATCAGGAACGCCGTGGGCGAGCGTGCGCCAAACAAGGGTGTGCAAAGCCGCCAGACCCCGAGCGCCAGAAGAGAGATTCCTGCGGCACGCCAGAGCGTCTCTTCGATCACGGGAGGCAGGAATGCGAAAGGCGAGTAGAGCATCGCAGCTTGCGGGAGGTACAAAAACCCGTGTACGCCCTCGGTGTACATGGTCTTGGATTGCCACCAGAGTTCGGCGGCGCGGTGATACTCGGGGGTGACACTTTTGGCCCCGTATCGGAAAACCTCCTGCACATCTGTCTTCTTGATGTACTGAACCGCTGAACGCACTGGCGGTGACGAGTCTTCGGAGTGAAAGTCCTTGGTGAGGATGGCAAAATCTGTCGAGGTCTCTCCCACGACCTTGCCCGTGAATCGCTCGCCGGATCCCAAAACGAACAAGTCAGACTTCAGTAGAGTTGCCACGCACACGCCGAGCAGAAAGATCCCCCACGCGATATATGCGAGTCTCGCGTGTACAAGCGGGAATTGGGCCGATGCCAGCCGCGGCGGTTGTAGTTTGGACGATTGCACGCGCGGGATACTACCACCTTCGACCCGCCCGCTGACGCTCGGGGCGTATTAGCCCGCCCGCGCCATGCGGAGGATCGTGTCCGGGCTCTCGCCCTCGCCGGTACGGGCGCTCAGCAGCGCGGCCCCGCAGCAGGCCAGCACTGCCAGTACATTCGTCGGGGCCATGGGGGCACGATCCGTGTCCGCCAGCAGCATGAGTTGATCCGCCAGGGCCCGAACGGCCGGGGCGATCGAGACCTCGCCCACAGCGGACCCGCGCACGCGGGCCGCATCGCGCGATGAATCGATCATTTTCCCATCCGGGCCGATCCACTCCAGACCATCGTCGTAGATCCGCAGTCGTCCGTTTTCGCCCACGAGCGTGATCGCCCGGCTCCATCGACCGGCCCGGCTCGAAGCCACGATCGAGGCGGCGCGGCCGTCGCCGAAACGCATGTTGGCGGAAAGATCCCCCTCCAGCCCGCGCAGCGATTCGCCCGGAAGAGCGTGCACCCCTCGGGCCGCCTGGGCTGAGACAAACGCGGCATCGATCCGGTCTGGGCGACCGAGCAGCCACGAGACGAGTTCCATCGAGTCGTATAGCCGTGCGCCAAGCGACCCTTGCCCCGGCCCGGAGAACGCCTGCACGCTCACCATGCTCAGCGCGCCGAGCTGAGTGATGACCTCCGCCGCATCACGCACGGACTTTGCCAGGCGCGCCCGCGGCACAAACATCCCCCACTCCTCACCCAGCTCGCCGGTATCAGTATCCTCCGGCTCCGGCCCCAGCGCGATGCCCATTCCCTCATCGCCAGCGCCGACATCCGACCGCTGCACATCCAGAATGCTCGCCGGAAGCGGCTCGAGCGATGCGACGGGCACGCCGCGATCGGCGAGTTCCATCAGCACGCCGGCAGCTCCGCCTGCGCCGCCGTCATCCAGCCCGGTGGATGTGCCGAGCAGGACCAGGCCGCCGTCCATCCGGGCGAGCGCGGCGCGAAGATCGTCGATCGGTTCGGCGCCGAGCGCCCCCGCGACATCGCGCGACTTGCCCTGGACCGGCGTTCCCGCGTGCGAGATCGACAGCCCGGCCAGTTCGCACGCGGCGCGAACGAACTCTGTCTGCTCGGGTTCAATCCAAACGAGCGCGGCCGCAACAGTGGGCATGGAAACATGCTACCACATCCTGCCGGATCACCTACCGGACCTATTATGGAGTGGTGTAGATCAGCGGCCGCCGTCGGGGGCAACCCCGCCGGAGGAAAGTCCGAGCACGGCAGGACACGGTGGTGGGCAACGCCCACCCGTCGGGAACAGGTCCCCGGCGCGGGAAAGTGCCACAGAGAATAAACCGCCGATGGCTGGGGCAACCCAGATCAGGCAAGGGTGAAAAGGTGCGGTAAGAGCGCACCGCCCGGGTGGCGACATCCGGGGCACGGAAAACCCCACCGCGTGCAAGGTCACGCAGCTTCTGGGTCCGCCTCGGCGGGCCGAACCTTGTCCGGGTTCTTCCGCAAGGAACAGAGGCGGGTAGACCGCTCGAGCCGCCGGGCAACCGGCGGCCCAGAGAAATGGCCGCTCGTCCCGCGGTCGCCGGCTTGCCGGTACGCCGCGGGCGGACAGAACTCGGCTTACCGATCTGCACCGATTTGTGGCGCGGGCCCTTGGGAGACCAGGGGCCCGCGGCCGTTTTGGCCAGTTAGAGCCAAGCGGCGTAAGCCCCCGACGCAACCTTTAGCATCCTGCGAACCACGCCGCCAGGAATGCAAAGATGTCGCTGACGTTCGTCCCGCCATCGGTGTTGAAATCGGCGCGGGGGTCGCTGGTGAACCAAGCGGCGAGGAAGTTGAAGATGTCCGAGAGGCCGAGCACGCCGCTCTGATCGAAATCTGCCTTGCAGCAGGGGGATGTGTTATTCCCCGGGGCGTTGCAGACCGTGGATGCGCCCGCGAAATGCGTGGCGGGTCCGGTGCAGGCGGCGGCATTGGTGACGCTGCAACTCGAACCGGAGCAGCACGCGCCCGGCTGCGGGCAGGGATTCGGGAGGCAGACCGACCCGTTCCCCTGATAGACGCCGGTGCAGGCGACGGGCGAAGTTCCCGTACACACCCCATCAGCCGCGCAGCACCCGCCAGTTGGTTGTGAACATGGATTGGGGGAGCACGACACCGTTCCCCAGATGAAGGAGTTCCCCGCCGCGCAGTTCAGACCGTTCGACAGCGCGCACACACCGGAGCTGGGATCGCAGCAGGTTCCACTGACGCTCGTGTACGTTACACGGAGCAGCGAGCCGGTGGATGAGCCCGCGCCACGAAGGACCAGCAGCGTGTTGTCCGGCGCGAGAAGCAGGTCGACGACGCCCGAGACGCCCGTGGCAAACGCGCCGCCGTTGCTGGCGGCCGGGTCGTACGTGCGGATGAACCCCGAAACCTCATCGCTGAAGAAATAGTCGTTCGAGTACGCGATGGGGAAGTTCGGATTCGCTGTGGCGAACGGTGTGTAGAACACGCCGCCCACGATCGCAAGACCCGTGAAGCTGCCAATCCCCGCTGCGCCGCCGGGGCCGTTGTTCGTGCCGCCGCTGTGCTGGTACCAGACAAGGGGAAGCGTGAAGTTCGGGAACGAGGCCTGGGTGAAGGTGCCCTCCGTCGTGGGCCAGCCATAGTTGCGCCCTGCCAAGCCGTCGTTAATCTCCTCCCAGGTGCTGTTGCCGACGTCGTTGATGAAGAGTCGCCCCGTGCCGGGCTGGAACGCGAAAGTGAACGGATTGCGCAGACCCACGGCCCAGATCGCGCGATTGTTGCCCGTTGGAGAACCCGTGATCCCTGGAAAGGTCGTCGGATTGTCCGTCGGCACGGCGTTGGCCGGGTCCGAGTTGAGCCGAAGGATTTTTCCCTTCAGGTTCGCGATTGTCTGCGAGTTGGAGCTTGTCGCGTTCTCCCCGACAGAGACATACAGGCGACCATCGGGACCGAAGTGGATCGCGCCGCCGTTGTGGTTCGTCGCCGTGCTGAGATTGTCGATCGCCAGCAGCGTCACCTCGCTGCCGGCCACGAGGGCGGTTCCCGTCGCGTCCAGCGTAATGCGGTTCACGGTGTTGTGCGCCGCGGGGGTGGGTGATGTGTAGTGCACGTACAGGAATCTGTTGCTTGCAAAGTTTGGATCGACGGCGACGCCGATCAGGCCGCGCTCGCCCGCGGAATCCACCGTGAACGTCGTCACTGTGGTCAGGCCGCCCGTGCTCGACCAGCGGCGCAGCGCGCCCGTCTGCTGCCCGATGTAGACCGAGCCATCTGGCGCGAGCGCCATGCATGTTGGAAACGCTACCGGAGAGGCGAGCGTCACCGACGTGTAGTTCGCCGGCAGCGTCTGTGCCGCGGCCATCGACGCGAACGACATCACACCCAGCAGTGTTCCGACAAAACCACTCCACACTTTGACCGTTCGCAAGTGCTGCTCCTCAACAAAGCCGTTCGATTCGCGCCTTCTTACCGCCCCTCGACTTCGAGCATACACCCGAACCAGTGCCGTGCAAGAATCTCGCGTGCGAATGAGCGATCCATACGGTTCTAAACGCGAAACCGGGTGGCCTCTGGCCAAACGATCACCTCCGGCGAGTGCGCCCGCGCGGCTCGGCCTTGTTGATTTCCGATGCAGGATGTTGACGAGCCGGCCGCGCTAGGTCGATCGCAACGAGTCCCGCCCCATCGGCATGTCAAATCTGTTCGCCGCATCCCCCGTTCGCACGTATCCCGTTCCGCCCATGCGCCCGATTGCCCGGAGCTTTGCCGGATCGGTATGAAAACGTTCATTCATCAACCCACCCTCATCGCGCACAAAGACGTGTACAACCTCGCCGAGGACGACGTTTCCCGCCGCGGCCGCGCCGGGATTCGTGCGAATCACCTGAACTGTTCTGCACTCGAACACTACTGGCGAAATCGCCACACGCGGCGGGCGTACCACGACGCTGGGGCCCATCGCCAGGCCCGTGAGCGCGAACTCGCTCTCGCCATACTCCAGCGGCTCGGCCGCGATGGCGACCTGGCGTTCGTAGGCCTCCGTGGCGACATTCACAACGAACTCCCCAGTGCCGCCTTCGCTCACGGGCTTGGCGTTGCGGAGTGAGTCCTTCTCCGTGCCGTCCGGCTTGTTCGCGGGGCAGAAGAGGACCGTCATCGGGTTCGAACCGACGCCGGCAAAGAACGAGAAGGGCGCGAGGTTTGGACGTCCGTCCGGAGAGATCGTGGAGACGAACGCGATGGGCCGCGGAACGATGCAGCCAATCAGCAGCTTGTATCGGTCGGGTTGGGCGAGTTTGAGGGGGTCGAGTTCCATTCGGAAGTCTACCACCCAGCGCCGATACGATGCAGCTGCATGACTGTCGCCTGTCCGAGTCCATTCCGCACGACCGGCATCGAGGTGATCGATCCGTTCCTTGATGGCCACACGGTCGACGCACTGGTCGCCCTTGTGGACCCGCTGCTGCATTCCTCGAGCCATCACAGGCCGGGTGTTCGCCGAGTGCTGATCAAGGAACCACGAATCGCGGATGTGCTTCGCCAATCGCCCGCTTTGGAGTTGATCGAGTCCATCGGCGGCCCGGGATGTCGCATTATTCGGGCGTTGGTCTTCGACAAGACTCCTGAGGCCAACTGGCTGGTTCCCTGGCATCAGGACGCGACCATTGCCGTTGCCGAGCGCCTCGATGTGCCCGGCTTCGGACCTTGGGCATTCAAGGACGGCGAGCACCACTGCCAACCTCCGCGCGATGTCCTCGAATCCATCTTCACATTGCGACTGCATCTCGATGCATGCGCACCGGAGACCGGTCCCCTGCGAGTGGTCGCGGGTTCGCACCTTGCGGGGCTGCTCAACGCTGAGTCGATGTCGGCAACCGTCCGCGACGGAGCGTCGATCGAAGCTCTTTCGGGGCGCGGCGGGGCCGTGCTCACCACGCCGCTGGCCGTACACAGTTCACCCAAGGCCACTTCGCCAAACGCACGCCGGCGCGTGCTCCATCTGGACTGCTCTGCCGCGCACCTCCCGGGCGGCCTTCGATTCGCTGAGGCCCCATGACAACACCTCCCCTTGATCTCACCTGGCCCGCCCTCCTCGCACGCTGGACCGCGTTTGCGCAGTCCTCCCTCGCCCTGCCAAAGAATCTGGAGGGCGAGCGGTGGCGTTCGGCGGTCTCTTCCATCATCAATCTGCAGGCCGTCACGTTTGCTCTGGCCGAGTTGGACACTCTCGAAGCCGAGGGGGAGCGCGCCCTTGCGCTCGACAAGTCCGACATCATCATCCGATCCGCGGCGGGGCAGTTGCATGCGCTCTGGCGCGCCGAGCCGCTTCCGGCCGAGCTCATCACGCTGACGAATGACGCCCGCATCGCTCTTGCCGCAGCCCGTGGGGGCGGCATCGAATGGCGTGTCACCGAGGACCGGCTCGTCGCGGCGCATCCCGGTGAGCTGATCGATCGTCTCGCGGAGCTGGACTTCGCCGGAGACCTCTTTGTTCCCACGCCCGGGGTTGTGCTGTTTCGCGATTCCCCGGCCGCGTTCGCCCGTGATCCGGATGGGGCGCGGCCAAGCGAACACGTGATCCGCGCCGTCAAGGAGTTCCTGCTGGATATCTCGCGCCCCGAGCGAGTGGCGGCGATGCGTCAGGTCTACCGGCAGTTCGACTTCGCGGTCGGCGGCCCCGTGCGGGATCTGGTCGTAGTGCCGCACGCGCAAGATTCCCATCCGCCGTCGGGCCAACCCCTGCTCGTCCCCGCAATCCGGGGTGGTAAGCCGATTCCCGTCACGCTTCCGCCTCGCAAAAGCGCGGAGATTCCCACTCTCCCGATCGTGTTTCAGGACGTTCCGGCCGATTGATCGAAGCCATGAACCGCCTTGCCCAACCCCCACGCGCGCGGGCCGCACAGTTCGTTCGACTCTGCTTGCGCGCTGCAATGGTGGGTGCTGCGCTCCTGCTTCTCACCGGGTGCGCCACCAAGCAGGCCGCGGACCCCGCGCGGGACACCCGCGCGGTTTCCGATCCACCCGCCAACTTCAAGTGGCCGGCCCGGGACACACGGCTCGTGGACAAACGGATCTGGATGCACCCCGGCAAGCAGCGGCTCTTTGTCGCGGGCCTTGATGATCTGCGCGGCAAGGTGCATCCGTATATCTGGTCCGGCGAGGTGAATGTGCTCGCACGCCGCCGCGCCGGGCTCGGGTTGCTCTGCGAAGTTCGCCGGTATGACCAGGAGCCCGCGTGGTATGACCCGCGCGTCTTCATGTTCTACACATCGCAGTCGCCCGTCATGACGGCGGATCGCTCTCCCGGGCCACCCGCGCCGCTGGCGCCCGGACTAGAGGAACTCGATGGCACGCCGCTGGACGGTGTGATCTTCCGGCTTCGCCCCGATCCGCGCGGCACGCCCGCGGAGCGCGGCATCGTGCTCGCACTGCGTCCGCTCTCGGGGGCAACGTACACGCGCTCGGTGATCAATGAGCTTCGCGATCGGGGCTGGGTGGTTGTTGAATCCTCCCTCGGGTTTGGCGTCGCGGGTGTCGGCGAAGATCGCGACGCCCGGTCCGACTCCGATCTGGACCGCTACGGTGCGCGCATCGGCGAAATCACCAACGAACGCCTGAGCGAATGGGCCTATGGCTGCGAGGCGATGGTGCAGATGGTGCGCGAAGAACGCCCGCATCTGGAAGGCAAGCCCGTACTCGTTCTTGGCTTCTCCGCCGGGGCGATCGGCGCGCCGACGGTGGCCGCGCGGCTGGGCGAGCAGGTGAAGGGAATCGTTCTCGTCGGCGGCGGCGTGGACATTGCCCGTATCGCGCAGACAAGCTCGCTTTCTGACTTCGGCCTGGGCGTCTCCTTCAATGGCGAACGCCTGAAGGGCGACCATCTCGACCGCCTGAGCGCGGCGTATCTGAAAACCGCGACACTCGATTCATTCCACACCGCATCGACCCTGCGTCACACGCCCGCGCTGATGTTGCAAGCGGCGGATGATGACATTGTTCCGGTGCAGACGGGCCAGACGCTATATGAGTTGATGGGTCGCCCGGAGCGGTGGGTGCTTGACGGCGGTCACGTGGCACTCTTTCTGCAACTCGGGTGGTTCGATACCCAGATCGCTGACTGGGTTGATGGGCATGTGCCGGCGGCGGGTGCGGGGGCCTCTGGGCGGACGGTCACTTCGCGATAACTGAGACTCCTTGGTGCCGTTTCGCCGGGGCGCAACGGCTGTTACCTGCGCGCCGCGTGGAGGGGTGGAGGTATGGAGATGAAGAGGATCGCGATGCGCACGTTTGCGTCATTTCCCCGCCACTCCTCAACCCCTCTACCCCTGCACTTCCCCCATCCCCCGCCCTACCATCGCCCCCCCAGTTTTCCCACACCCAATCCACCTCCCAGAGAGTCGCTCACCCATGCTCAAGCGTCCCAAGATCAGCGTCATCGGCGCCGGAAACATCGGCGGCGAGTGTGCCCGCTCCCTCGCCTTCAAGGAACTCGGCGACGTCGTGCTGCTCGACATTGCCAACAAGGACAAGCCCGAGTTGCACATGCCGCGCGGCAAGGCCCTCGACCTCGCCTGCTGCGGCCCGATCGAGCAGTACGACGCGAAGATCACCGGCACGTTTGAGTATTCCGACATCGCCGATTCGGATGTCATCGTCGTCACCGCTGGTCTGCCGCGCAAGCCAGGGATGAGCCGCGACGATCTGGTGCAGGTGAACGCCGGAATCGTGAAGAATGTCGCCGAGAACATCAAGAAGTACGCCCCGAACGCGATCGTCATCGTCGTGAGCAACCCGCTCGACGCGATGGTGTACACGATGTGGAAGGTGACCGGCTTCCACCACACCAAGGTGCTCGGCCAGGCCGGAGCGCTGGACGTGGCCCGCTTCAAGACCTTTCTCGCTTGGGAACTCGGCGTGAGCGTCGAGGACATCCAGGGCATGCTCCTCGGCGGCCACGGCGACGACATGGTCCCCCTCCCCAACCGCACCAGCGTCAACGGAATCCCCATCACGCAGTTGCTCTCCGCCGAGAAGATCAATGCCTGCGTCGAGCGCGCCAAGGCCGGCGGTGGCGAGGTCGTCAAGCTCATGGGCACCAGCGCCTGGTACGCCCCCAGCGCGGGCTCCGTCGAAATGGTCGAGGCCATCGTCCGCGACAAAAAGCGTGTCATCGCGTGCGCCGCCTATTGCGAGGACGAGTATGGCGCGGCCCCCGGGGCCAAGGGCAAGGGCATGTTCGTCGGCGTTCCCTGCGTGCTCGGCGCCAAGGGCGTAGAAAAGATCCTTTCGTTCAAGATGGATGAGACCGAGCAGAAGTTCATGAACGAATCGATCAGCCACGTGAAGGACCTGATTGGCGTGGTCACGAAGCTCTACCCCGAACTCGCCTGATCTCCGGGTACCCCGGCTCTCCGAGCCGGGCGAACCGTGTGTTGCATTTTCCAAGGCCTCGGCTCCCACGAGCCGGGGCTTTTCGCTTGGTCCTCGCACACTTTTCCCCGATACGATCCACCCATGAGGACCACCCTCCCATTCCTCGCGTTCGCGCTCGCGTGCTCTCCGCTTGTTCCCGCCCTCGCGCAGGACAAGCTCGCGCCGCCGCTCGAAGCGGCGACGCAACCCGCATCGGACAGACCGATCACCGCAGTTCTAAACTCCGTAGCACCCGACGCGGAGATCACCAAAATCGTCGCGATGCTCTCGGGAACGTTTGAGTCGCGTCCCACCGACAGCCGCCCCGCCCTCATCCTCCACGCGTCTCCCATTTCCATCACCGCGCTGCCCAACACACTGCTCGTCGAACTCGCCCGCGCCGATTCCCCCGCCGATCCCTTCCGCATCTACTTTCTTCACGCCTATCGCCGCCAGGGCGGGCTCCGCCTGCGCTCGATCGATCTTGCGGGCGGCGTCGAACTCAGAAGAGCTCTCGCAGGGCTTTGGGCCGCGCCCGACCTGTGCCCTCAGCAGGAAATGGCGAATCTGATCCCCACGTCCGAGATTCCCCTCAAGCTTGAATCGGACACATTCTTTGGCACCACGCCACATCCATTTCCCACCACGCGTGACGGCGCCATCGAAATGTTGTCCGCAGTCCAAATAAAAGCTTCATCCATGCGCATGGGCGACGCGGGCTTTGACGCCAACGGCAAACAAGTCTGGGGCCAACCCATCGGCACGTTCATCGAGTTCATTCGATCCGCTTCGGCACCCATCATCCACCGCGACGAATCCCTCGTCTCCATCACCACCCTCCCCGCCCCCGCCAACGCCTCCAAGCTCGAACCCAACGGGGAGGTTGTCTTCCACTACACCTCCTGGCTCACCACCGGCCTCGTCATTGAAACGTCGCGCACCCCCGGGCATGAGCCCGCCAAGGTGCGCATCCCCGGCAACATCCTTCCCGGCCTGAACAAAGCACTCGTCGGAATCGCCAGGGGTGAGCGGCGCAAGATCATCGTCCCACCAGAACTCGCGTACGGCGACACGGGGCGGGCGCCGATTCCGCCCAAGGCCACGCTGATCTTCGACATCGAGTGCCTGCGCATCGACAACTCCCCCGCGCCGCAGATTCCGACGACCACGATCAACCCCCACGCCGCGCCGAATCCCGGCGCAGCCCCCCCCACTCCCGCCGACCCCAACGCACCGATCGGTTCCCCACCCACCAACGGGGGTCCCGAAACCCCGCGCGGCGGACGCTGATCTCCATCTCCATGCCCACCCACTACCAACTCCTCTCCCTCCCCCCCACCGCCACAGCCGAGCAGATTCGGCGCGCGTATCGCACACTCGCCAAGTCCCTGCACCCGGACGTCAACCCCTCCGGCGACGCCGTCAAGAAGTTTTCAAAGCTCGTCGCGGCGTACGAGGTTCTGTCCAGTCCTGCCAAGCGCAAGGCCTATGACCGCACGCTTGCGGCCGAGGTCATCCCCCCACGCCCCCCCGGTCCGGCTCACTATTCCTGGGACAACATCGCCGCCAAACCCGGTCCCCGGAAAGTGGATATCTCCGAAATCGACGAGTTGTACGACACGTTTTTCACAAAGCGCCGCTCACCGAATGGCTCCCCACAGCCAAAAACAGCGGCCAACCCCAAGCCAACCCGGGCAAAGGCCTCTCCCTCTGCCCACTCCGCTCGTCCACCGCGTCGCCGCCAGAGTTGACAACCCACCCCGGCAAGGCGACAGTGAGAACCCTCGCACCGATCGGAAATGTGCAACCGGACGCACCCGGGCCGATCCACGACGACAGATGCGGGGACATCAGGGAACCTATTCGTGCTCAAACAGCAACACCAGTTCTTCGTGGGGTTGCTCGCCTGCGCCGACGGTGCCGTTATCGCCGGGGCCTCGTTCGCGGCGTGGTTCGGCCGGAAGCTGATCCTGAACGATCCGCACTATTGGCCGCTGTCACCGCTTTCATACCCCAAGAACGCGCTGCTGCTGGCGACGATCCCGATCACCCTGCTCTCGTTCCGGTTTTTCGGGTTGTACAAGCCGCGTCGCGATCGGTCCCTCATCAGCGAGACCGGACAGATTTTCCGTGCTTCGGCCTTCGCTGTGCTCGCGGTGCTGGCGGCCCTGTTTATCAGCGACTCCTCAATGTTCACGGCGACTCCGGACCCGGAGGCCACGCCCTGGAATCTCCACCTTTTCAGCCGAACAATCTCGCTCGACGCGGGCCGTCTGCAGATCATTCTTCTCACCATCACCCGTCCCTTCGCCCTTGCCGTGGAGCGGGCCGCGTTTCGGGCCGCACTGCGCGTGCTGCGCAAGCGCGGCTGGAATCTCCGCCACGTTGCCGTCATCGGGGTGGGGCGTGTCGCTCAGATTACGACGCGCACCCTCGAGCGAAACAGTTGGACGGGCATCAAGGTCTCCTACTTCATCAGCCATTTTCCGCACACCCGGCGCGACCACTGCGAGGGCCGCCCCATCCACGGCGGGCTGGCCGACATCGAACGTTTGATGACCGAGCGCAAGCCCGACGCCGTGTACGTGGCGCTTCCGGCCCACCACGCCGCGGAACTCCCCGGAGTGCTGGCGCGGCTGGAGAAGTTCCCCGTTGATGTTCGCATCGTTCCCGATGTCTCGCCGCGGTATGTGCCGCAGAGCATGTCCGTCTCCGAACTCGACGGGATGCCGATTCTCAGCTATCGAGAGTCCCCTACCACGGGCCTCGGCGGGCTGAGCAAGCGCGTGCTCGATATTGTCGGATCGGCCGCGGCCATGGTGCTGTTCTCCCCCATCATGCTCCTGGTGGCGCTGCTCGTTCGAATCTCCGGGCCAGGGCCGGTGATTTTCAAGCAGCGTCGCGTCTCCCTCGGCGGCCAGATCTTCGACATCTACAAGTTCCGCACCATGCACCACGCAGAGGATGAGCAGGCCCTGGATGGCACGGCTCTCCAGAGCCGTGCGGGAATCGCCGAATGGACGCAGCGCAACGATCCGCGTGTCACCCCCGTCGGTCGCTGGCTCCGGCGTTGCTCCTTCGATGAGCTCCCCCAGCTGCTCAACGTGTTTACCGGCGAGATGTCCCTCGTCGGCCCGCGCCCCGAGCGCCCGGAACTGATCGAACGCTTCCGGGAGGACTGGCGCGGCTACATGATGCGCCACCATGTCAAGGCCGGCATGACGGGGTGGGCCCAGATCAATGGCCACCGCGGCGATTCCTCCCTCCGCAAACGCATCCAGTACGACACCTTCTACGTGAAGCACTGGTCGCTCTCGTTTGATCTGAAGATCCTCTGGCTCACGGTCTTCCGCGGTTTCGTCCATTCCAACGCGCACTGACTCTGTGGCATGGGCTCGGTGAACTCGGTCGCATGGGCGTCGCGCTCATGGGTTTCGGGTCGTTCGGGTGCGACGAAGATGTCTCCCCACCCCAGTCGTGCCGCGAACTCCGCTCGGCCGATATCATCGCAGCCGCCCCTCTCTCCCTCGGTACACCTTCGGCACATGACGATCCTTCGCGCCCCAGTTCTGGCCCTGCTCCTCGCCCTGTCGCTGCTGGCGGGCTGCTCTTCCACTCCTCGTCCCACTCCTTCCGCGGCGGTGCTGCGCAACGCGACAGACGGCTTTGTCACGCTTCCCTCTCGACGCTGCGCCAACTACTTTCTGCTGGATGTGAAACTGAACGGGCGCGGCCCGTTCACCATGGTCCTCGACACCGGAGCATCGCAAACCGTCGTTACGCCGCGTGTCGCCGATCTGCTCAAGGTCGACACCCGTCCCGCCAACATGTACGCCGAGGGCTCGCAGGGCAAACGCCAGGACGTCGATCGCATTCTGACGGTCCGCACTCTCTCCATCGGCGACGCCGAGCTCCGCGGCTTCGACGCCATCACCCTCGACCTCGCCCGCATCGAGGCCACCCTCGGCTCCCGGGTCGATGGAATTCTCGGCGCGCCCGCGTTCGGGGAGGTGCTGCTGACGATCGACTACCCGCGCTCGGTGGTCCGAGTGTCGCTCGGAGAGCTGCCGCGCCCTGACGGCTCGCGTGTGCTCGAACTGGCCGAGGGGGATGCACCGATGATCGAAGCCCGCGTCGCCGGCAAGCGTCGCCGTTTTCTGCTGGATACCGGCAAGGCCGGGGCGATCTCCGTCCGCGACTTTGATCGCCAGGACTTCGCCAACCCACCCGCCACCATCGCGCAGGGAGTCGCCATCGGCGGCTCGTACGTGCTCCGGGCCGGCCGCCTCGCGGGAGACATCACCCTCGGCGATGTGACTTTCCGCCGACCGGTCATCGAAAGTTCGGATGCCTCCGATCTCATCGGTGCCGAAGCGCTGAAGTCGTTTGTGGTCACGCTCGATCTCCGCCGCAAGCGGGTATCGCTTGTCGGTTCGGAAACGTCCGAGAATCGCACGATCGCTTTTCCCCCCATTCGGGGCATCGGGATCGGGTTTGATTTCACGGATGGTGCGTGGGAGGTTGGCAAGGTGTTTCAAGGACTCCCCGCTGAATCGGTGGGGATTCTCCCCGGGGATGCAGTTATTCGCTGGGACGGCAAACGGCTCCGTGAACTCGCCTGCACCCGGCAACAGGACCTGTTTACGACCGGCGATTCGATCGACCTGACGGTCATCCGGCACCGCCAGCGGATGGAGTTCAAGGTACCGATCATCACCCTGGTTCCGTGAGCTTTGACCCCTAATAGGGGATTGTTCGTACAAAATCCGAACCGGTTCGTTGCCCTTCTACTTGCTAGTTTCACGGAATCCTGTCATACTCTACCGATGCAGGGCCTGTTCTCGGCCCCCTCGAGGCCAGTTTCTTGGCCCGTCGTTCTTGGCCCGTCATCGCGCTCGGAAGTTGATCGCATAGTCCAGGGAGTAGCGAACATGCTCACGCTCGCAAGGCGCCGGAATCTCGCATTCACGCTCATCGAACTGCTGGTCGTTATCGCGATCATCGCGCTCCTGGTCTCGATTCTGCTCCCCGCGCTGAGCAAGGCGCGGAAGTCTGCGAAGCTCGCGATCTGCGAGAGCAACATGGCGCAGTTCTCCATAGCGCTGACCAACTACAACACCGACTGGAAGGGCGCGATGTGCGGCTTCACCTGGAAAACAGGGGCCACCGCGAACTACAGCAACTACACCGATCTCAACTCCCTCGCTACAACTGGATGGGTCCAAGCGCACGCCGCGCAGGGAATCGATATCGCACGGCGCAAACTCCCCGGCAATGACACGTATTTCGGCCCAGTCACCGGCCGGATGTTCGATCGCAACTTTGGACACCTGCCCCTGATCGACGGTGGGTATTTTTCCGACAAGATTCCCGAGCCCTCCGTCGCGTGCCCTGAGGATCGTGACACGCTCTCCTGGCAGAAGGTCGCCCTCGACTCCACGGCGTTTACTTCCACCCTTGCCCAAACGGGCGGCTATCCGGACCCCTCGGCCGAGATTAACTACCAGCATCTCTTTCCCTTCTGGTCCACCTACCAGTTTGTTCCAAACGCTTGGGCCCCCGAAACTGGCTCCAACGGAGCCACTGCGGGAAACACCATCTTTCAGGCCAGCGGCGCGCCCGGCTACCACATGCTCTACACAATCCCGGGCAACAGCTTCGTCATCGCTCGCCGGCAGGACGACGTGCTCTTCCCCTCACAGAAAGTCTGGCTCTTCGACCTCTTCAATCGCCATTTCTACAAGCGTGACATCTGGTACGCCTATCCGATCTCCGCCCAGCCCATCGCCTTCTTTGACGGATCGGTCTCTGTCCGCAAGATCGGCAACAGCAACTCCGCGTACCACGACCCGCAGGGCGCGAACCCCGGCTGGGATCCGACCAATCCCAATGCAAACGCCCCCCGCTACCAGTACTATCCGGTTGTTGGGTCGGGCGATCCCCCCACACTCTCCGGCGCCGCTTTCGATACTTACTACCCCTACTTCCGCTGGACGCGTCACGGACTCGCCGGTGTGGACTACGGCGGCGGCGAAGTTCGCTGATCGCGCCGAGAGACAGACTTGACGATCACGCCAGCGGCCACGACACGCCGACAGATCATGCTGTCCTGTGCCGTTCATTCCCGCTCCGCGGTATTGCTCGATGCTCCCGGGGTCGGGGCCGAGGGCTTGATTCAATGTCCCATCGCACAGCCGCCCGCCGCGCCGCGTTCACACTCATCGAGCTGCTTGTCGTCATCGCCATCATCGCGCTCCTTGTTTCGATCCTGCTCCCTGCACTCAGCAAGGCCCGCAAGTCCGCCAAACTCGCCATTTGCGAGAGCAACATGGCGCAGTTCTCCAAGGCCCTCACCAACTACAACACCGACTGGAAAGGCGCGATGTGTGGCTTCACCTGGAAGACCACCCCCGGTCTCAACCAGAGCAACTGGGCCGATCTGAACTCTCTCGCCACCGCCAGTTGGTACGAAGCCCACGCCGCGCAAGGAATCGATATCGCCCGCCGCAAGCTTCCCGGGAACGATGCCTACTTCGGCCCCGTCTATGTCCGCATGTTCGATCGCAACTTCGGCCATCTCCCGCTGGTCGACGGCGGCTACTTCTCCGACAAGATCCCGGAACCTGCGGTCGCTTGCCCCGAGGATCGCCAGACGCTCGCGTGGCAGAAGGTCGCCCTCGATAACACCCAGTTCGCGGCCACTCTTGCCCAGACCGGCGGCTATCCGGATCCCTCCGCGGAAGTGAACTACCAGCACCTCTTCCCATTCTGGTCCACATACCAGTTTGTCCCGAACGCCTGGGCTCCCGAGACGGGCTCCAACGGCGCGACATCGGCCAACACGATCTATCAGGCCTCCGGCGCGCCCGGCTACCACATGCTCTACACCGTCCCCGGCACAAGCTTCGTGCTCGCACGCCGTCAGGACGACGTCATCTTTCCCTCCCAGAAGGTCTGGCTCTTCGACCTCTTCAATCGCCACTTCTACAAGCGGGACATTTGGTACGCCTACCCCATCTCCGCCCAACCCCTTGCGTTTTTCGATGGCTCCGTCTCCGTGCGGAAAATCGGCAACAGCAACAACTCGTACCACGACCCGCAGGGCGCCAACATCGGCTGGGATCCGCAGAACCCCACCGGCAACACCATCCAGTATCAGTATTACCCAGTCGCAGGTTCGGGCGATCCCCTCACCCTGAGCGGCCAGCCCTTCGACCTCTACTACCCCTACTTCCGCTGGACTCGCCATGGCATCCGCGGCGTGGACTATGGCGGCGGCGACGTCCGTTAGACTTCCCTCGCACTCGTCACCCAACCGTGCTTTTCTCGGATTCGTGCCCCGCTCCGGCCCGCCAACTTGCCAAGACGCATTCCATTCCGCCGCGCCGCCTTCACGCTCATCGAGCTGTTGGTGGTGATCGCGATCATCGCAATGCTGATCGCCATTCTTCTCCCCGCGATCGGCAAAGCACGCAAGTCCGCCAAGCTTGCAATCTGCATGTCCAACATGCGCCAGCTTGCCATCGGCCAGGCCGGATACGCCGCGGACACGAAAGGGCTGATCGCGAACTTCAACTGGCAGCCGGGGAAGGGCAACTCCAACTTCAGCGATCTTCAATCTGTCGCGAGTTCAAGCTGGCTTCAGGTTGAGGGTCAGCAATCCTGCGACATCGTGCGCCGGGGGACCGGCCGCAACCTCGCTCCCGTCACCAATCGCTTCTTCGCCCGCAACTACTGGCAGCTCGTTCTGGCCGATGGCGCGTACTTCGGCGACGGCAGGCCGATTGTGCAGGCGGCTGTCTGCCCGGACGATCTGCCCGCCCTGCTCTGGCAGAAGAGCGAGGACAACATCGCCGGCCTCACCTCCAACGGCACCATCCCCACCGAGCCCGGTGTCGTGGGCTATGAGTTCTACCGGCCGTACTGGACGACCTATCAAGCCGTGCCCTGCTCATGGTCTCCGGACACCCATCTGTCCGCTTCGCGACGCACGGTTTCGCAGGTGCTTGATCGCCACCAGATCTACTACGGGGGCGGCGCATCCCCAAGCCAGCTTGCGCTCGGCAATCGCAAGTTCGAGGACGTCGGATACCCGTCGCAAAAGGTCGCGTTCTTCGATCTCTATGACCGGCACCTTTACAAGCGCATGATCTTCCACGCCTACGAGGTCGCACGCCAGCCACTCGCCTTCTTTGACGCATCGGTGCGCACCCTTGCCACGCGCGATGCCCAAGTTGGCTTCAATCCCGACGCCCCCAGTGGCCCAACCGTATATCAGTACAACCCCTCCACCGGCTTCGTCGGATACGACCCCCCCACGCTCTCGGGCAACCCTTCCGACACCGTTCGCGGGTACTACCGCTGGACCAAGAACGGCCTGCAGGGATACGACTACATCAAGGCAAGCAGCCACTAACACGCTCCCGACGACCGCACCGATTTCCGCCCGCTGATTCCCCACAATTCGGTCCTCATACAATCGCCCCGTATGAGTGCGCAGCAGTATCAGGTGATTGTGATCGGGGGCGGGCACGCCGGCGTTGAGGCCGCGTGGGCCGCTGCGAACCTGCTCGGCGGGGAGCGCACCGTCGCGCTCGTGACGGCGGACCCATCCAAGATCGGTGTGATGAGCTGCAACCCCGCGATCGGCGGCCTGGCCAAGGGCCAGATCGTGCGCGAGATCGATGCGATGGCCGGGCTCATGGGGCTTGCCACCGACGCCACGGGTATCCAGTTCAAGATGCTGAACACCAGCAAGGGCGCGGCCGTGCACGGCCCCCGGGCACAGTGCGACAAGCACGCATACGCCGAACAAGTGCAGCGGATGATCGCGGCTCGGCTGGAAATCGAGGTGGTGGCGGGGAGTGTGGAGGAGTTGGTTGTAGAAGGCGGGGTGATCCGGGGCGCGTTGGTCGTGCCGACATCGCACACAGCACATCGAAACCCCATTCCGAATGTGCTCGGTGGTCATGGCCCATGTGCCATATTCGCCACATCGGTCATCCTCACCACCGGCACCTTCATGCGCGGCCTGATGCACACGGGCGAAGCACGCACCGAGGGCGGCCGCCACGGGGAGCATGCGGCGGTTGGAATCTCCGGCGCGCTGCGATCTCTTGGATTTGAGCTGGGCCGACTGAAGACCGGCACGCCGCCGCGGTTGCGCCGCGGCTCGATTCGATGGGACGAGCTTCCCCGCGCCGATGGGGATGCCGTCCCCACGCCGTTCAGCGATCTCTCTCGCCTTGATGCCCCGATGCCCCGCTCTTTCGCTGCCTTCTTCCCTTCGCAGCCCTTTCCCGCCCTGCCGCAGGCCGAATGCCGCGTCACATCCACGAATGCCGCTGTTCATGATCTGATCCGCGCCAACCTGCACCGGGCCCCGATGTATTCCGGGCAGATCGAGTCCGTTGGGCCTCGCTATTGCCCGAGCATCGAGGACAAGGTTGTGCGGTTCGCTGATCGCGATTCGCACCATGTGTATCTGGAGCCCGAATCGCTGCGGGATGACTGGATCTACTGCAACGGCATCTCAACTTCGCTCCCGGCCGACGTGCAAGATGCGCTCGTTCGCTCCATGCCCGGGTGCGAGCGGGCCGAGATCCTGCGCTATGGCTACGCCGTTGAGTACGACATGGTGCGCCCTCACCAGATCGACGCCACCGGGATGACCAAGCTCGTTGAAGGGCTCTTTCTCGCGGGGCAGATCAACGGCACGAGCGGGTACGAGGAGGCCGCGGGGCAGGGGTTGATCGCCGGGATCAACGCGGCCCGCCGCGTGCTGGGACAAAGCCCGATCACGCTGGGGCGTGAACAGGCGTACATCGGCGTGATGATGGACGACCTTGTCACCAAGACGCCAGTTGAGCCGTATCGCATGTTCACCTCCCGGGCCGAACACCGGCTGCTGCTGCGTGCCGACAACTCCGCGGACCGGCTCACGCCTCTGGCCGACGAGGTCGGCCTGCTGGGCCACACCGAACTGGGTCGGCTGCGCCGTACACGCTTCGCCACGCGGCGCGCCGCGATCGCCGCGCTGAACAGCATCATCGATGAATCCCGTGTTGACGGCTCGCCACTGCGTGACCTCGTCCGCCGACACGACTATTCCAGCGAACGGCTCGCCGGCGATCTTCGCGCCCTGAACCCTTCGGGGGCTGTGCCGCTGAGCGATCTTCTCTCCGTGCAGCACTCTGTACACACCGAGCGCCTCTATGCCCCGTTTGTCGAACGTCAGCACGCCGAGGTGAAGCGCAGCGCCGAGATGGAACGTCGGAGCATTCCCACGGGGTTTGATTTCGGAACCATCCCCAACATGCGGACGGAGGCGCGCGACGCCCTTGCACGCTTCCGCCCGACGACGCTCGGCCAGGCGGGCCGGCTGGAGGGGATCACTCCCGCGGACGTCACCCTGCTGGCGGTGATGATCCGGCGGCACGCCCGAGGCACCGGGGCCGAGCCCGTTCTCGGGTAGCCCTCAGCCGGGTTCGGGCCCTCTACCATCCGCCCCAATGACTCTCCCGAATCTGCTTCTGGCAGCCACCGAAACCTCCGGCGCATCGCTGGTCCACGACATGCTCGTGATCCTCGGCGCGGCGGCCGTCATCTCGGTGCTTCTGCACCGCCTGCGGCTTGCCTCCATCCCGGGATACCTCATCGTCGGCGCCATCATTGGGTCTGTGCCGCACTCGTGGGGGCTTATCGGGTCCGAGGAGGGTGTTGGCCAGATCCAGGAAATCGCCATCATCCTGCTGATGTTCACCATCGGCCTGCACCTGGAGATGGAGGCGATCAGGTCGGGGATGGTGCCGATCCTGATCGTGGGCGCGGCGTCAACGATCGGGTCTTCGCTGATCATGTGGCCGCTGGGCATGCTCTTTGGGCTCAGTTCGCCCGCGGCCCTGGGCGTGGCGATGGCGCTATCGATGTCGTCCACGGCGGTGGTGCTCGGGCTGCTGCAACAGCGGAAGGAAGTTCACCTTCTACATGGGCGGCTTTGCATCGGCATCTCGATCATGCAGGACATGCTCTCGATCGGCGTGCTGGCGTCGCTGCCGGTGCTGGCCGTCTGGGCGGGCGTTAAGCCCATGGAGTCGGCCGACCCCGATCGCGCGGCCCGGATCCTTGGGCTCGTCTCGCACGCAGGCCTGGCCATCGGCGGGATCATCCTGATGCTGGGATTTGCCCACTACCTTCTACCGACGCTCATGCGCGAGGCCAGCCGCGACGGGAACACGGAGGCGTTGCTGGTGGTCTCCGCCGGTGCGGGGCTGGGGGCGGCGGTGCTGACGACTGCGCTGGGCTTCGGCCCCGCGCTTGGCGCGTTTCTCGCTGGATTCATGCTCTCGGCGACGCCGTTCAAGTACCAGCTCGCGGGGCAGCTTGCGCCGATGCGGGACCTGTTCATGGCGGTCTTCTTCACCGCGGTGGGCGTGAAGCTGAACGTGCTGACGGCGCTTGGCAACTGGTGGATTGTGCTGGCGGCGGTCGTGCTGACGATGGGGATCAAGGGCGCGGTCATCAGTGTGAGCGTGTGGCTGGGCGGAGCGACGGCCGTGGTTGCGGGGGTCACCGGCCTGCTGCTGGCACAGGCGGGTGAGTTCTCGCTGGTGATCCTGGGAGAGGCGGAGCGGCGCGGCCTCATCGAACCAAAAGCCCAGGGGATCATCATCCCGCTGGTGGTGATCTCGCTCACGATCACCGAGCCCGTGGCGAATCTGGCCAAGCGATTCTCGCCGGCGCTCGCACGCATCAAGCCCGCGCGCTGGCTTGCCAGCCCCGCGCTGCGCGAACGGCACGTCTCGCACGCTGTGCAAGAGGCCAACCGCGCCGGGTGGACGGACACGGACAACGCGGGCGCGCCGCTCCGTAGACACGTGATCATCGCCGGATTCGGCGTGGTGGGGCGGAACCTTGCCGAGCACTTCGGGGCCCGCAACATTCCGTACACCGTTATTGAGCTCAATCCGGACACTGTGACGCGGCAACTGCAACTCGGGCGCACGACGGTTTTCGGCGACGCGACGAACCCGGATGTGCTTGAATCCGCCGGGCTGGAATCGGCCGAGGCCGTCGTGCTGACGATCCCGGACGATGAGGGAACCATCCGGGCCTGCCGCGTGATTCGACGGGCGCGGCCGGACATCTTCCTCGCCGTGCGTGCTGGCTATCTCGGGCGTGCGATCGCAGCCCACGAGAGCGGTGCGGACCACGTGACCATCGAAGAAGTCGTCACGGCGCAGGACATGGCCGTGAAGGTGGTTGCGGAGTTGGAGCGCCGATTTGCGGCGAGCGAGCCGAAGACCCCGCACCTGTAGCGCCAGAAGCCTTTAAACTACGGGCGGAAATCCGCGGGATTCGCTCGCGGACTCGCTCATCCCCGGCGTGTGAATTAAACACGATCCCGGCAAGCAACGCTCGCCGGCAAGGAGAGCGCCCGCGGGAACTTGCGGTTCCTCGCGGGCGCTTGGTCAAGGCAATGGGATGATGAAACGGCTCGCCCGGCGCTTATGGAGCGTCGGGAAGGGAGTATTCAAAGTCGTAGAAGTGCTTGCCTTCGGCGATGTTGATTGTCAGGGAGCCGGCAAGGCCGACGAACTGGCCCGAACCGGAATCTGGGACGACGGTGAGGAGGAGTTGCGGGGTGCCGCGTGTCATGATGCCACGGTGGACGAAGCTGAAGGATCCGCTGCGGCCGCGGAGCGTGCCCGTGACGCGCTCCACCGCGACATACGCCGCGGAGCCCTTTACGGAGCCGCTGGCCGTGAGCATTTCGCCCTTGGATGTTCCCTCAAGATCGCCGTGGAACTGCTTGTCGATGGACATGCGGCCGAGTGCGGCGTCGGGAGAAGATTCGTAGGCGGGAATGGGTTTGAGAGTGACATCGAATGTGCCGGTGGCATGGCGGGTTGGCATGGGAGCGGGTTCCCGGGTCGAGGCGGATCGGGAAGAGGCACATGCGCCGAGAGAGAAGGTGAAGGCGAGGATCGCGAGGATGACAATCGGCTTGGCAAGCATGGGGTGCATCGGGTGGATCGGCCGAATGAGCGGCAGAAAAGCTGACGCACGCGAAGGACGACTGATACCAATCGCACAAAGAACACACGCCCGGGATGAGCGAGTCCGCGAGTGAATCCCGCGGATTTCCGCCCGAAGTTTAAGTGCGTTTGGTATGAGGCCGGAGAGTCGTATCGAAATCCGTGCGAGAGATTCGGTCGCGTCACACAACTGGGGCTGGACTTCCGGGGGCTTACGCCCCCCACCCCCATCCACCCCTCAGCTGTGAATCGATCAATACTTGCGAAGGACGGAGCGGACGATGCCCTGGATCTTGCAGTCTTTGACGATGATGGGCTGGAAGTCGGGGTTGGCCGGCTGCAGGCGGATCTTGTCGCCCTCGCGGTAGAAGGTCTTGAGGGTGGTCTCGCCGTTGTGCAGGAGGGCGACGACGCGATCGCCGTTGCCGGCGGTGTCGGCCCGTTCGACAAGGATGTAGTCACCGTCGAGGATGCCCTCATCCTTCATGGACTCGCCTTGGACGCGAAGGGCGAACATGGCTCCATTGCGGCCCGGACGGGGACCGACGATGTCCAGGAGATCCAGCTCATCGCGATCCTCGACCTTCTCGATCGGGTATCCGGCGGCGATTTTGCCGACAAGTGGGAAACGGAGAGGGCGGCCCTCGTCGGGAACGACCACGCCGTCAGCGATCGACAAAGAGCGTGCCTTGTTGGGATCGCGTGTGAGCGCGCCCTTCTTGATGAGCGCCTCGACGTGCTCGAACACGGTGACCTTGCTCACGCCGATCTGGTCGGCGAGCTCCTGCATCGTCGGCGAATAGCCATGACGCACGCGGCAGTCGCGGATCAGTTGAAGAATCTTGAGTTGCTTGGGGGTGAGATTCATGATGCGATCCCTCCGATATGGACGTGTGCGCGGACGTGTTCGATGAGGCCGATCGCCCGGTGGCGAGTGCGGCCGAGTGTGCTGTGGAGACGGGAACGAACCGGGCAAAGGCCGTCCGACCGGCGACCAGCCGCGATTCGGCCATGCGCGGGTCGATCGAGCTGGGCGACACGGACCGGACAATGACCGCTGCCAGTGCGGGCCGGGACGCGGCCGCCGCGGCAATTGAGGAGCAGGAGGCGAGCGTCGCCGCCAAGACCCCCGCCTGACGCGAGAGGGAGCGATCGACCGAAAGCAGCGATCCCGCCTTTAGAGCAAGATCGGACATGTGTACCTGATCGAGCTCCGTGGCTCGCGATCGCACCAGGGCGGGTTGCCCGAGCGCAGGCCGCCGACGCAGGAGCGAGAAACCCCAGCCCCCTCCAGCCCCGTCGGAGTCCTCGCCGAAGCCGTCGGCGTTCTCCATTGGAGTTGGCGATGAACGCGTGAGGCGCCCGTCGGCCCCCTCGCGCAGATCGGTGACAAAGTCCCCGCCGGGACCGAAGCGAACAAGGGCCGCAGATGATGATTCGATGAAGGGCATGGGCGACTCCGCATGTCCGGTGGTTGATCGGGAGTGCCGACCAATCCGGATTCCATCCGTGGTAGTTGAGTCCGGTCGAATCACCTCGGAGAGCGGAGCTCGTAGAGGAGACGCGAGTCGGGTCAACAAGCGGTGCAGGGTTCCACCCGTTGTGCCTGGTGCCTGTCGATCCGCGACAGGTTGGGCTGACATCAGCCCGGGGGTTGATCGGCGCGTGGGTCATAGTGAGGCCAAAATCGAAACCCGATATCGTTCGGTGTACGATAGCCAATCATCGACCGACTTGCAAGCCGTTTGGTTAGATTTTGCCAACAATTTTCCGTTCATCGACCGTACCACTGGGGGTTTTGCTGGGTAAGTGGTACGGGGCTGGTTGTGTTGTTGGCGAGTGTCGGATAGCGACTTAGCGTTTCGAACCGCGATCGTGATTGCGTTGAACGCACCGTTTGGTTGTGGAGAAACCCGAAGGCGCTTCGAGCGTGGCAACCAAAACTCGCGTTGGCAAACCCCCACCACTTCAACTCACGCGCTCGAACCGGGAGCCGGAGCGCGCGACGCGGCGGCGGATCTCGAGCATCGTGATGTCGGAGCGCAGCTTGGCGGCATCGAGTTTGAGTTCGACCGAGAGTTGATCCAGCGTCTGCGGTTTGTCGAGCGCTTGCAGGATCAACTGCTGCGATTCGGTGAGCCCCGAGTCGCGGATTGGGTTCGCCGGGCGGGGCGATGCACTGGGCGTACCCGCTCCAACATCATGGGCAGATGTGCCGCTCGTGCCGCCCTCTGCTGTCAAACCTTCGTCAAAGAGGGCCGGGGCGGCGTATCGGTCGGCGTGGGTGCCGCCATGGAGGTGGCGGGCGGGGCTTTCGAGGGCTTGCAGAATGTCGTCGGGATGGGTGACGAGTAGGGCGCCACCCTTCTTGATCAGGTCGAGCGAGCCATCTGCGGCGGAGGAATCCACGCGCGCGGGGAGGGCGAAGACCTCTCGGCCGTGATCTTCAGCGGCCACGCGTGCGGTGATCAGGGCGCCCGATCGCTGGCCAGCTTCGACCACGAGCACACCGAGCGAGAGCCCGGAGATAATGCGGTTTCGGGCTGGGAAGTTCTCGGCGTTCGGGGGTGTGTGCAGGGGGAGTTCGGAGACAACGGCCCCGCCGCCGGCGGCGATCTGATCGAAAAGGTCTTTGTTATCCGGGGGATAGCAGTTGGCCAGGCCGCAACCGAGGACGGCGATGGTGCGGCCGCGAGCCCGGAGGGCGGCTTTGTGAGCTGCGGTGTCCACGCCGCGGGCCCCGCCGGAGATGACGGTCAGGCCGGATCCAGCGAGGTGAAACCCGAACCGGTCGGACTGCTCTCGACCGTAGTGCGTGCAGGAGCGGGAGCCGACGATGGCGACTGGGAAGCGATCGAGATTGGCGTGATCGATGGAGCCGCGGACGTACAGAATGGGCGGCGGATCGGGCGTCTGGGCGAGCAGCGGCGGGTATTCCGGCGTGCCAATGGCGATGAGTTGGACGCCGAGTGAGGCGGCGATGGCGAGTTCGGCGTCGGCAAGTTTGTCGGTACCGGGGAGTGCGGCGGCGATCTGCGCGGCGAGGACGTCTCCGATACCCCTGACCTTGAATTTCAGGGTTGCCGCGGAAGCGCAGAGCACGGCTTCGGGAGTGCCGAAGGCGTCGATGGCGCGACGGGTGAGGATCGGGCCGAGGCCCGGGGCGAGGGTGAGACGGAGGATGTCGCGGACAAAAGTTTCGGACGGCATTTGTTTGGAGCGTAGTGGAAGCGCGGGGGAAACGCAAGAGGTGTTGAGAGAGAAGTAAGGAATGCCTGATGAAACGGTGAGCGGCTTTGAGCCCGCGGCGCCTCGCACCCGTGCAGCCGAGCGTGGCGGAGTCCAGGGCGACTCCACCACGGCACCCAAATCCGCCGTAAACTCTGCGCATGACTCAGGATCAGATTGATCGACTCGCCTTGGAAGCGGCGTATGCCCAGGCGGTGAAGAGCAAGATGGAGGGTGGGATTCCCATTGGCTCGGCATTGGTGAATCGCGAAGGGGTCGTCGTCGCGCTGGGGCACAACCTGCGGGTGCAGCAGGGGGACCCGACGGCGCACGCGGAGACGGTGTGCATCCGCAACGCGGGCCGCCGGCGCGACTGGCACACGCTGACGCTGGCCAGCACGTTGAGCCCATGCGCGATGTGCAGCGGAACGGCCGTGCTGCACAGGATCCCGCGCGTGGTGATCGGGGAGAACCAGACGTTTCAGGGGCGCGAAGACTGGCTGAAAGCGGCGGGAATGGATGTGCGCGTGCTTGACGATCAGCGCTGCGTGGCCATGATGCGGGAGTTTATTGCGGCGCGGCCGGAGCTTTGGAACGAGGACATCGGGGTGCCCCCGGGGGAGTAGACGCGGACGAACAGCGAACGAAAAAAGCGTCGGAGTTGCGGGCAGGATGCCTGCGAAATCAAGTGCGTCAATCTGTGCGGGCAGGACGCAAAACGGCTCGATGGAGTGGGCGTGAATATGTCACATGTTGTTGAACGAGCAGGCGGGGCGAGGGCCGCGATCGGGGCTGGTTTCGCGGGGCTGATCGCCCTCGCGGGGATCGGCGTGGCGGTGACGCTGGGGTCGTGCGAGGTGTCGTCGCGAGCGGCGCGGCGGGAATCGCCGAAGCAGTCCGTGGCACGCGCCGAGTTGCCGCGGATGGATGCGGGCGTGGAGCATCGCTCGCAGAGTGCGGGCGCACCAACGCCAGTCTCGGCGATGGGGATGGCCGCGGCACTGCCCACGAGCGAGCCGCAGATGCGGGTGCGCATCTTGTCCAGCGCGGACACGATCCGATTGACCTGCGCGGGCGGCGTGACGATCGGGCAGGGGGAGCCGAAGGGCGCGACGACGCTTTCGCCCGGGGCCAAGACGGAGCAGCATGCGGGCGTGAGCATCGCGCTCCGCGGGGGGCAGTGGCTCGTCAGCGACATCGGTGCGCCGCCGGCGCCCGGCGCAAAGCCGCTGGTTCATACATTCGCGGCCAATCTCTCGATTGTCATTCTCCCCGCGGCGGGGCAGATGTTGAGCGTGAACGGCACGCAGTACCCGGGCGTCATCCGCCTCAGTTCGCGCACGGATGTTCGGGCCGATTCGTTCGACGCCGTCGATTTCGTGGGCATAGAAGACTATCTCCCGGGGGTCGTCGGCAAGGAGATGCTGACGGGATGGCCGCTCGGGGCGTATCAGGCCCAGGCCGTGGCGGCTCGAACTTATGCGATGCATGAGCGGCAGCGGTGCGCGGGGGCACCGTACGACGTGGAATCAAACGATCGGGATCAGGTGTACGGGGGAGCGAGCACGAACGCCACGGCGCGCGAGGCCGTGCGCTCCACGCGGGGCGTTGTTCTGCTGGATGGCGACCGGCTGCTGCGGGCGTATTACTCGAGCACTTGCGGCGGACGAACCGCGGCGGCCCGCGAGACGTGGCCGACGGGACCGGGGTTTGAGTTCAACCTGGCCGCGCCGATCCAGGAGCATCATCGGGACTTTGCCTGTCAGCAGTCGCCGCTTTTTCGGTGGACGGTGGAGCGGCCGCGCGCGGAGTTGGCACAGCGGCTCAAGTGGTACGGGGAGCGGAACGGGCACACCGTCAAGAGAATCAAAGATCTGCGTTCGATCGACGTGGCCCTGTTGAACTCGGATGGTCGGCCGAGCAGGTATCGCATTGCAGACAGCAGCGGGGCATCGTTCATGCTCTCGGCCGAGGAGATGCGGCTGGCGTGCAATACGAACGCGAATGGGTCTCTTATCACGCTGCTGCCCCCAAGCACACCTTCGGTGGTTGCGCCGCTCGTGCAAGTAACTGCGCTGCCGACGGAGATGCCGATTCTCGGCTTCGGGGGCGTTGTCGGGGGTGGATCGACCGGCACGCCCATGGCGCTCGCGCCTGCGGCGGCGACTGTGATTCCTGACATAGACCGGCGCACGCGTGTGCATTCGAGCGACTTTGAGGTTGCTGTCCGTGGCGATCGCGTCACAATCACGGGGCGGGGATTCGGGCATGGCGTTGGGCTTTGCCAGTACTGCGCCAAGGGGTTTGCGGATCGCGGGGAAGACTGGCGGACGATGATCGAGCGGTTCTATCCGGGGGCGCGGATCACGACGATGTACTGATTCTCGTGGCATGGGACTACTGGCCCATGTCATGCGCTTCGCCGAAGGTGATTTCTCCGACAAAAAACCAAGGTCCTCCACCGAAGCGGTCGAGACACGGGCTGGTAAGCCCGTGCCACTTTGGGCGTGGTACCATCGGAACGAAGGAGTCTGCCGATGGCCAAGGACCAACCGACGAATCGAGCGATGGGCCGCCTCTATGACGACGAAGCGGAACTGCTCATGGGCGTGGAGACGTTTCCCGATCGGGTCTCGTTGTTGCCGGCCGGGGCGATCGGCGCGGGGATCGGGCCGGGGCTGGAGCGGGTTCGCATTCTCTGGGGGCAGGACATGCTCCGCGACATGCTGGATGAGCGGTATCGCGCCGTGATCTGCGGCGTGAACGATGCGGACAACTCGCACGGCATTGTCGCCCAGCTTGTGGATCTCATCCCCGCGAGCCAGTGGACGGCCCGCGGCGTAACGAGTTTCGCGAAGATGTTCCAGGACTCCGTCAGCATCCATGCGGCCCGTGATCGCGAGCCGTACGTGCTGAAGTACGACCTGGATTCACTGCTGATTCTCGCGCTGCTGCGACCGCACGGGCGGGACCACTTCACGCTGGAAGATCTGTCGCGCGGCTTTGCGACGGTGGTGAAGATGCTCCGTGGGCGGAAAGAGCGGCTGCCGGTGGCGAGCGTTTCGTTCCTGAACGCCCGCGCCAACAAGCTGCTCGGCCCGGACGGCAAGGAGCCGAGCTTCGAGGCGGTGCTGCGGACGATGTACCAGGCGGGCTTCCGAGGCGATGTGTATCCCGCGCCGGCGCACTGGCGATTCGGCAATGTCGGTGTGTTTCCGAGCTATCCGTTTCCGGAAGGGCTGGAGGGAATGCGGCGGGGAAGCAGTTGAGACGGCAATCGATTGAGACCTGACCGATGCGATACGTGGTGGAACTTCCCCGAACTGTGTCGCCTGTCATCGCCGACGCATGCGTTGTGTGCGGCAAGCGCGATGCGCCGCGCCGCTGGCCCTTTGAACCGTTGACGGTGTGGGTTGGGATCGACGGTGATCTTGAATCCGTGCCCGCGGCGGACTTCCGCATGTGCTACATCTGCGGCGGGCGCCTGGACCGACGCAGAACCGCAGAAATCGCACTGGTGGCGGTATCCGGCCTCCTCGCGGGCGCGGCGACATGGGCTCTGTGGCCGCTGAACAGCCCGCTCGCCTGGGAACGGCTGGGGATCATGACGGTCGGTGTCCCGCTCGTGGTGTACGGATTCCTACGACTGGTCGTGTTTCGGGGCCCGATCATGCGAGCGGCGCACATGCATCGAATCGATTATCGGTTCACGAACCAGGAGTTCGCGGCGGAGTTTGCAAGAGTGAACCACTCAACGGTGCGACCATGACAGACGGCAATCGCTCGCGTCTACTCAGGCCGTCCGCGTGCGGGCGGCCGCCTCCATGAACTCATCCAGATAACGATCCGCGAACGCCTCAACGGCGTTGTGCGTGGATTCGGGGGTCACGCCCCAGCAGACGGCGACCAAGTCGTTCAGGTCCAGATCCATCTGCACCATAAGTTGGTCATCGACGACGAACGCGCTGGGGAGCTTGTCGCCAAGGTACGCGCTCAGGGCGTTCACGCCGGGGCCGCCGACGCTTACCGCGGGGCAGCGGCGCAGGGAGTTGTCGTTCAGATACCAGACATCCGTCACGACCAGCGGCTTCAGGGGAGACTCTTCGCCGTCGAATCGCTTGGCGAGCCATTTGGCGATGCGGGTGCGCAGGGCGTAGGCGATGGGACGGTCGGCCTGCTCGGCCTTCGGGTGCGCGCCGACAACAATAAGCACGAGGGCGTCGGTATCGATCTGGGTTTGGTCGGTAGACATCGTCCAGAAGATCGGCCGGACCAGCCGGGATGGATCAAACTGTGGCCAGCTATCCCATCAGCTCGGCCAGAAGGCCCATCTGGGCGTCCATGCGGTTGCGGGCCTGCGGGAAGACGCGGGAGCGGGGGCCGTCCATCATTTCGTCGGTGATCTCCACGCCGCGGCTGGCGGGGAGGCAGTGCAGGACAATGGCGTGCCTGGGGGCCTGCTCGACGAGCTCCGCATTGATCTGGTACTTCTTGAAGGCGGCGAGCCGCTCGGTGCGCTCGGCCTCCTGACCCATGGAGACGAAGGTGTCGCAGTAGATGGCGTCGGCGTGCAGCACGGCCTCGACGGGATCAGAGAGGACTTCGACTTTGCCACCGTTGGCCGCGGCGTTGGTCTTGGCGACCCACGCCTCCTCCAGTTCGTACCCCGCCGGGGAGCAGACCGCGAAGTTCATTCCGAGCTTGGCGCAGATGGCCCCGAGCGAACGGGCGACGTTGTTGCCGTCGCCGACGAACGCGATGGTGCGGCCGCGGACGCCGGCGACCCGTCCGGGGCTGAACTCATCGATCACGGTCAGGACGTCGGCAAGGGCCTGGGCGGGGTGGGCGTAGTCGGAAAGGCCGTTGATGATCGGCACGGTGGAGACCGAGGCGAACTTCTCAAGCGTCTGATGATCCGTCACGCGGGCCATCACGCCGTCGACCATGGAGGAGATGACCCGCGCGATATCCTCGGCTGATTCCCGCCCCCCGACGCCGAACTCCGATCCGGTCATGCTCATGACATCGCCGCCGAGTTTTCGCATGGCCTGCTCAAAGGAGATGCGCGTTCGGAGACTGGATTTCTCGAAGAGGCAGAGCAGGGTCTGGCCGGCCAGCAGGGTTGGTTGCGGGCGCGTGCGCAGGAAGATCGCGAGTTCGAGCATTCGCACGATCGTCTCGGCGGGGGTCTCGGCGATCGTCAGGAAATGGCGGACGTTTCCCATAATGGTGCGCGGCCTTGTCCCCGGCCCCGAAGGTGCGAAGTGGAAGGGGAGAGCGTAGGGGGAAAGTTCTGGGTGGGAAGGGGAAAGTGGTAGGCCGAATGTGTCCGGATGTGTCGGCCAGCAAATCGTGGCGATGCGCAACCGCTGCGGCTTTCACAGACCCGACTCACGCTTGCCTACGGCGCTTCGCCCATTTCGCGGGCGATTTCCGCGGCGACCCGCTTGGAAGCTGCCTGGAACTTCAGCAGGGCGGGGCCGATTCGAATCTCTAGCCCATCGCGCACGGTGGTTTGCTCAATCTTCACGCCTTGAAATTCGACGCCATGGGTGGAGCCGAGATCGCGAATGATCCAGTCGCCTTCATCCGGCTCGATGACGCAGTGGTGTCGGCTGACGGCCGAGGAGGCGATGCGGATGTCGCAATCTTCCGCGCGACCGACGATGACGCGATGCCGTGTTTGTTCGGCGCGAGCCAAGTCGAAACGCTTCAGCGCCTTTCCGTCGGAAGTGCAAATGACGACTTCGTACATGTCGCGGCCCTCACTGGCTGACTGTCGATCATGGTCGATCGCTGTCGTTTCGGCTCGCGGGCGGTCCAACTTTTTCAACCCTGCGTGCAAAGTATGACTGATTCCTGTGCTTATGGCAAGTCCTCGGCCGATGTTTGGTGTGGAGATTCCGGGATTGTGAGCCCGGGTTTTCGGGCCGCACCGGGCACCCGAATGGGGATGGCCGGGTGCGGAAAAGCGTCTCCCGAAACCCTGTACTGGCAGCCACAGCCCTTCGGACACATGAAAACAGGTGGGCCATGAGCGATTCCCCCAAGCAGTCCAAGGCCGAAACCACCCCCCACTCCCCCGTTTCCCCCGCGGAGCCGGCCCCGGCACCCGCCGCTCAGGCCGAGCAGGTGGCCCCGGCAGGGGAGATTGAGCCGAAGCTCACGCCAAAGTCCAAGGCGAAGCGGAACCCGCCGCGATTGACGCAACTGCCCCCTTTCCGAGTGGTGCTGCACGACGACGAGCGCATCGACATGACGCACGTTGTTCGCTCGATTGTTGAACTTACGCCGCTGAGCGCACCCCTGGCCCGGGACATCATGCTCAATGCCCACGAGCATGGCTCCGCGCCGGTCCTCGTGACGCACTTGGAGCGGGCCGAGCTGTACCAGGAGCTTTTCGCTTGCAAGGGGCTGACCGTCACGATTGAGCCCGCATTGTAATGGGACGTTGATTCCGCCCCCCAGCCCGGGCAGTTGCCCGCACAGACCAACCAGCCGATTTGGCACGCACCCCGGGGTGCGTGTTTTCACATGCGTAAGCAGCACCCTCCAAGTGGGGGGCAGGCCTCTCCGATGCACAGTGCGGCCGCCCGGTTCGAAGGGCGCGTACCCAGTACGGGCGGCCACCCCATCCCCCCCACAAGCCCATCAATGGGCACGTGGGTTGCACGGAGGCCTTCCATATGCGTCTACCAATCGGAACATTGATGGTGAACAAGGGCGTAATCACCGCCGTTCAGCTCGAGGCCATCCTTGAGAAGCAGAAGACCACGCACCGCCCGTTCGGCGAGATCGCCGAGGAGATGTGCGGCGTGAAGGCACGCGATGTGGAACGTGCGTGGTCTGAGCAATACGCGCAGACGACGCGCTGGGTGGACCCGAGCATCGAGCCGTGCGACCCGGCCGTACACGACTTGGTCAGCCGGCGGCAGGCGTGGCAGTTCCGCGTGCTGCCGCTGGGGTACGACGGATCCGAACTCATGGTGTGCACGACGCAGGAGGGGCTTGTGCGGGCGATGAACTTCGCGGCGCGGCAGATTCCTGTGACTTGCTACTTCGTGCTTGCCAAGATGGACCAACTCGCCGAGGGGCTGATGCGGCAGTATCCCATGGAGGGAATGTCCGCTGAGTCGCTGGCGGGGGAGAACGTGCCGCAACTGTCCCCGGCGATGGCGACGTCCCGAAGCGGCGGCGGGGCGAGTTAAGATCCCTCGGGAGTGGGCCCTTCCCAGCCCTGATTCAGAAGCGCGAACGGCCCGCCCGAGATGGCGGGCTGTTGCGTTTCGTGGCTGGTTTTCGTGGCATGGGCTGACCAGCCCATGTTTCGGGCGCTTCGCCGAAGTGTCTTGGTATTCCCCACCCCAGCTACCACAACCAAGGCCCGCGACGGCCGCGGTCGCGACAGGGGCTGACAAGCCCCTGCCACTTCGGGCCTAAACTTCCCTCCGCGCCCCACCCACCATGCCAAAGACCGCCACACCAACCAAGCCCGGCCCCTCCAAGGGCTCGGACGAGATCCGATCTGTTGCCTTCGTCAGCTTGGGCTGCCCGAAGAACCTTGTGGACTCGGAAAAAATGCTCGGCCTGCTTGCCGAGAGCGGGCTGGCGATCGTCTCGTACGACGCCTGCACGATGAACGAGGAGCCGGGGATTGATGGGGAGCACCACACCGATGGGACGCTGCCGAAATCCACCGTGGCCGCGGATGCGGTGGTGGTGAACACATGCGGCTTCCTGGAAGCGAGCAAGGATGAGTCGCTAGGGGTGATTCAGGAAGCGATCCGGGACAAAGCGAAGGGGAAAGTGAAGCGGGTGGTGGTGGCGGGGTGCCTGGTGCAGCGGCATCGGGCGAAGATGCTGGAATGGGCTCCCGGGATTGACGCCATGATCGGGGTGTTTGATCGGGACCACATTGTGGAGGCGGTGAAAGGGCCCTCTGTCGCTCGCGCGGCTCGGCCAACTTCGGCAAATGAATCCTCCGATCAGCCCAAATACTGGATCGCCGGCAACGCGCTTGTGGCGGCCAAGGAGCGCGGGCTGAAGACGACGGGGCTGACCGTCAACGGCAAGGACGGCACGGGCATCGGGTACTTTGAGGATGACTCGGCGCGGCTGCGACTGACGGCTCGGCACTTCACCTATCTCCGCATGAGCGAAGGATGCAACCAGAACTGCGCGTTCTGCACGATTCCCTCGATCCGCGGCAAGATGCGTTCCAAGCCGCTGGACCGCATCGCGACCGAGGCCCGCGAACTGGTCGCCGACGGCGCGTTCGAGATCAACCTCATCGGGCAGGACACGACGAGTTACGGGGATGACATCGGGCTGGGGATGGGCGGGGATCGGGATTCGGGTCTGGGGTCTCGGGTCTCGGGATATTCGCGCGGCCTTCCTGCCGTGCTCAAGGCCGTTTCGGATGCGTTTGCGGATGGCGGGGTCGATGGCTGGGTGCGATTGATGTACGCCTACCCAACGAACTTTTCCGATGCGATGATCGATGCGATTGCTGAGCTGAGCTGGCTGAATACGGGCAAGCAGCGCAAAGGGCGCGTCGTGCCGTACATCGATATTCCGCTGCAGCACGGCTCGGACCGGATGCTTGCCGCGATGCGCCGCAACGTGAAGGCGAGCCAGCAGCGCGACCTGATGCTCAAGCTCCGCGATCGCATTCCCGGGATGGCGATCCGGACCACGTTCATCTCCGGCTTCCCGGGCGAGACGGAAGCGGACCACAAGCAACTCATGGAGTTCGTGGAAGAGATCGGCTTCGACGCAATGGGCGTCTTCGAATACTCGCACGAAGAGGGCACTGTCGCCGGCACGATGGAGAACGACCCGAAGCTCGCCGTTCCCACCGAGATCAAGAAGCGCCGGCGCGAAGAACTCATGGCCCTGCAGCAGAAGATCGCCTTCGAGCAGGCCGCGTTCCTCGCCGAGCAGTTCGACGAGAAGAAGCCGATGTCTACCGGCGTGCGGCTGGACGTCCTGATCGACGGGGCCACCAGCAGCGCAGGCCGCGCCACCACCGGCGTCGGCAAGGGCGGCTCCCTCTACCGCGGCCGCACCTACTTCCAGGCCCCGCAGATTGATGCGATGACGTTCGTCCAATCCACCCGCAAACTCAGCCCCGGCGAGCTCGTCCCCTGCACGATCGTGGCGAGCGACGGCTACGACCTGATCGCCCGCCCGGTGGAGGAGTTGGAGAAGAAGCTGGGGTTGACGGTGCTGCGAGCCAGTAAGTAGCCCACCCGTCAGGACGGGCACTTGGGCACGTGCAGTCGCGTTGCTGTAGAATCCCCCCGTGAACCCCCACCCACGCATCCGCCAGACGGTAAAATGGGCCGGCGCGGCGGTCTCCATCGCACTGCTCGTGCTTTGGATCGAGAGCGGGTGGAGGAGTCTGGATTGGTTCAGTCCACGTGGAAACTTCGTCTCCTGCGCCGCAGGGCGAATCCACATTCTCTACCACGAGCCGGGCAACACAAACCCCAGAATTGTGGGATGGAACATGGGCACCGTTGACGGTTCCTTTGAGTGGTGGTTCAGCGGCTCTCCATTCAGCACCCGAGTGCCCGGCATCACCTGGATTCTGTTCTCAATTCCGATCTGGCCCGCGGCGTGCATCACGATCGCGATCACCGCCGCCGCATGGCGACTCGACACCCTCGCCCGCCGCCGCGCTCGGTTGAACCTCTGCCCCAAGTGCAACTACGACCGCACCGGGCTTGCGGTGGGGGCGATGTGCCCGGAGTGTGGGAAAGCGAGCGTGCCCTCGTAAAGCCGCACCTGCGCATACAGAACCCCCGCGGTCACGCGGGGGCCAACGGGGCCGCACGAGCACGCCACGCGCCGTGATATGCTCATCGCATGAAGCCGCACCCGCGCATCCGGAAGACGGTGAAATGGGGCGGGCCGCTCGTCTCCGCCGCGCTGCTGGCGGTCATGGTCTGGAGCGCTTGGTACTGGGTGCAATGGAGCAGTCAACCTGGGGCACACTTCTGGATCGACAGCGGAACTGTCATCATTGATGGTTCCCTCTTCCGTTCGGACCAAGGTCATCCCCGCAGTTGGAAATGGGGTACCCACCGGAATCCGATGGGGTGGAGACTCTCGTGGATGATCACAGGAAACTTGTGGGTCGTGTATCTCCCGATCTGGCCCGCGCCCGCAGCGGCAATCCTGCTGTCCACTGCTGCCTGGCGGCTCGACACCCTTGCCCGCCGCCGAAGTAGGTTGAACCTTTGCCCGAAATGCAACTACGACCACACTGGCCTCGCGCCGGGGGCCGTCTGTCCTGAGTGCGGCAGCGCCGTGAGCCGATTACACTGCGGCGGGATGCGAACGGCATAGATCGATTAGAAGGGGACTTGCTTTCGCACCTCGGAGCTGGGGCGTTCGCGCCTGCACACGTTTGAGCCCCTGAATCTGTCGGGTGAGGGGAAATGGAACACTGACAACCCCCTATCCCCCCACTTCCTGACCATCAATTGATGCGCGGGCAACAGAAAGCTCTCTGCAAATCGCGGATGGTCGGGTATTCTTTGGGCTCGCTTGGAGATCGCCCGAGCGAACAGAACCATGAAGTTCAACCTGCGAGCCATCCGAGCGACGGTACTTGGCCTGACAATGCTCGGCGCGGTGACTCCTTGTTCTGCGCAGACGTTTGTCGGGGTGGGTGTTCTGCCGGGTGGCGCGTTTTCGTATGGGCACGACGTGAGTGCGGATGGCTTAGTCGTCGTGGGCGAGAGCGATCTGGGAGGGCAAACGCACGCCTTCCGCTGGACCAGAGCGGGAGGGATTGCGGACCTGGGGACGTTGCCGGGAAGCACGCGATCGGCGGGGATCGGCGTGAGCGCGGATGGCTCGGTGGTGGTCGGCACCAGTTCCATCCCGGGCACGTTCTACCAGGCCTTTCGCTGGACGGCCGCGACGGGCATGGTGGGCATCGGCGGGCTCTCGACGGGAACTTACTCCTGGGGAAACGGCGTCAGCGGCGATGGAACTGTGGTGGCGGGAACCGGGGTGAGTGTTCTGCTTCCGAGCAACCACGCCGTTCGCTGGACGATCGACGATGGCATCTCGGATCTGGGCACGCCGCCCGATGGAATCGACTCGTTCGGACTTGGGCTGAGCAGCGATGGAGCCACCGTCGTGGGCTACAGCGACTACATGGGCGGAGCGAACCGCGCTTCGCGGTGGACGGCCGCGGAAGGCATGACGGACTTGGGCACGCTGCCGGGGGGATCGCACACTTTTGCATACGGAGTGAGTGGGGATGGTTCGGTAGTGGTCGGGTTCGGCGATACGTCCGATGGCGAGCGTGCCTTCCACTGGACGAGCACTGAAGGCATGGTGAGTCTCGGGGTGCTTCCCGGGGGTCACAACTCGTACGGATTCGCGGTGAGCGGGGATGGCTCCGTGGTGGTGGGACGGAGCGATTCTGCGGGTGGGAGCCGCGCCTTTGTGTGGACGGCGGCCACGGGGATGGTGGAGCTTACCGCGCTCGGCTTCGACCTGACAGGCTGGGCGCAGACGGAGGCCTGGGGCGCGGACGCCAGCGGGCGGACGATTGTCGGGACTGGAACCGATTCCTGCGGACGGCGCGAGGGGTGGGTTGCCTCACTTGATACCGCGCCGCACTGCCCTGCGGACTTTGACGGCGATGGCGTGGTGGGGGTGCAGGACATCTTCAGCTATCTCGCCGCGTGGTTCGCGGGCGATCCGCGGGCGGACTTCAACCGGGTGGATTGTTTGAGCGCCCAGGACATCTTTGATTTCCTTGCGGCATGGTTCGGTGGATGCGGGTGATGGCCGGAGGGTGATTTGTCGTTCCGCCTCCCCCCTCCCCAGCCCGGCACAAGAATTCCAGCCCCGCCGACGGCCAACCCGATCTACCACCGATGCTGCGCCCAGGCCATGCCGTCGCTATTTGCGTTCTCGCCCTGCTCACGATCGGGGTGGTGATGGTGAACTCCGCGGGGATGACAATCCACTCGCGTGAGCCGTTCACTGTTGAGTCCATTCTGCTCTCCCGAACCACCGTGTACGCCGGGCTGGCGATGCTGGCCCTGATCGCCTGCTCGATGCTCCCGCTCCGGCGGTTCATTCCTGCCGCGGCGGGCGAGGAAGCCCCAGACGTGGCCCCCGTCGAGCCCATCATCGATGAGCCGATCCTCTCTCCTGCATGGTTGCGGGCAATGGTTCGGGAGTACGTGGGTCTTTGGCCGCTGTGGGTCGGGGCATTCGGGCTACTGGCCCTGTTGGCCTCCGTGTACATGCCCGGTATCCGTTCGCCCAAGAACGGCTCGCACCGATGGATCAATCTCCACCTTCCCGGACTTGAATCCGTCCAGCCGAGCGAACTGGCCAAGTGGGGTCTGGTGATTCTGATCGCCGCGTATGCCGCGCTCTCCGCCCGACGCATGCGATCGTTTTGGCTGGGGCTGGTTCCCGGGCTGATCGCCACGGGCCTCGTCGCCGGATTCGTTGTCATCGAGGACCTGGGCACCGGGGCGCTGATGGTCATGGTCGCCTGCCTGGTGCTCGTCGCTGCGGGGGCCCGGATCTGGCATCTGGCCATCCTCTGCCCCGTCCCCCTCGCCGGCGCGTTCCTCGCCATCATCACCAACCCCTATCGCATGCACCGCATCGAGTCGTTCATGAATCCCTTCCTGGACCCTCAGGGCAAGGGATTCCACATGATCCAGTCCATGGTCAGCGTCGCCAATGGCAAGGTCGTCGGGACCGGCCTCGGCGGCAGTCTGCAGAAGTTTGGGTACCTCCCCGAGGACACTACCGACTTCATCTTCGCCATCATCTGCGATGAGCTCGGCATCGCCGGCGCGGCCATCGTCCTGTTCCTGCTCGGGGCCCTCGTCTGGTCGGTCTGGGGAATCGTCCGGCGGGAGAACAACGCCCTGTTGAAACTCGTCGGCCTCGGTGTCATGGGCACGGTTGGGATTCAGGCGGCCATCAATCTCGCGGTGGTAACGGGCCTTGGCCCGACCAAGGGCATTGCCCTTCCGCTGATCTCCTCGGGCGGAACGGGTTGGATTCTCACCGCCGCCGCGCTCGGGCTGGTCGTTGCGATGGACCGGGCCCAGTTCCGCGCCGCTGCTCGCACCGCATTGCTTAACGATGAACTGGCGGATGAGCCCGAGGGCTATGCCATCCCCGCCCTCGGCGCGATGGCCATGAGTGCGGCCGCGGCGACGGCGACAATGACCGAGATCAAGCCGGAGCAGCAACCCGAGCCCATGGTGGCGGTGGCGAGCGAAGAGCAGATTGAGGAAGAAGACCTCACGACGGCCGAAGAGCCGGACGATGAACTCACCTTCGATGCACCCGTCGCCGGCATGACCATGACCGAGGTGCCCATTGCCGAGCTGGAGATCGTCGAGCCAGAGATCGCGGAACAAGTGATCCTTGAACCCGCGATTGCCGAGCCCGTTGCCGCTGAACCGGTGCTTGCCGAGCGGGACATTGCCGAGACAGTCATTGCCGAGCCGCCCGCCATCACCATCGAAGACTCCGTCGCCAGCATGTTCGAGGGCGCGGTTATCGCCGAACCCCCGCCTGTGCGCGATCTCCCCGCGATCGTTCAGACCCATCCCATCATCGAGCCCAAGTCCGAACCCCAACTCTTTCCCGGACTCCCAGGGCAGACCGGCCTTCTTTTCGATCCGCACATGGCGAGCGCTCCCGTGGCCCCCAAGCCCGAAATCGTCGTCACCGAACACGCCAAGAACTGGCTGACCCCAACCGGTGAAGAATCCGCGGCGTGAGCACACCGTACCCATCCAGCCCGTCGATCCCTAACGCCCCATCGACAACCGACCCCGGCAACTTCATCTTCGCCGGTGGCGGCTCCGGCGGACATATCTATCCCGGATTGGCGATCGCCGAGGAACTGCGCCGGCTCAGTGCGAATCCGAACCCGAATCCCGACGGGCCTCTGTTCGTCGTATCCGATCGCCCCCTCGACGCCAAGATCATGAAGGATGCAGGACACTCCTTTGAGCGTTCGCCCGCGCGCCCGATGATCGCTCGACCCGCAGGCCTCCTGCGATTCGCGTTCGGTTGGTTCGCGGCCAAGAGTGATGCACGCTACATCCTCCGCATAGCTCAGGACTGGCCGGCAGTGGAAGACGTTCACATCGTCGCGATGGGCGGCTTCGTCGCCGCGCCCTTCGTCCGCGTTGCCAAACGCCTCGGCCTCAGCGTCACCATGGTGAATCTCGACGCCGTCCCCGGCAAGGCCAACAAGTACATCGCCCGCCACGCCGATCGCATCTTCACGGCCGCCCGCGTGCCAGCGGAGCATCGCGACGGGCGCGACTGGATCGAAGTTCCCCCCATCGTCCGCGCATCGGCGCGAGCGACTCGCACCCGCGACGAGTGTCGGCGCGAACTTGGCCTCGATCCCACGCGCCCGGTCCTGATGATCACCGGTGGCAGCCAGGGTCTTGCTTCCCTGAACAATTTTGCCGCTGCGTTCGCCGCCTCGCCCGCAGGTCAGCGCACGCTCCGCGAGCAGCGCTGGCAAATCCTCCACCAGACCGGCACGAAGTTCGAGGCCGCCATCCGCGCCGCCTATGAAAGGGCGAACATCGACGCGCGGGTTGTTCCCTTCACTGACCAGATGGGCCTCTGGTACGGGGCATCGGATCTTGCCCTCTGCACCGCTGGCGCCGGCAACATCGCCGAGATCTGGCAGAATAAGACGCCCGCCCTGCTCCTCCCCTACCCATACCACAACGACGAACACCAGAAGTTCAACGCCGCACCATTGAGCGAGTGCGACGGGGCCGTGGTTCGCAAGGACTGGATCGACCCCGAGCTCAATCTGGAGCACAATGGGAGCGAATTGGAAGCCCTGCTGACCGACCCCGCCCGGCGAGCCGCCATGCGCGCGAATCTGGAGAAGCTAGGCCCCGCCGACGGTGCCACCCGCATTGCACAAGCGTTATTGGACAGCATCCAGGGGCGATCCGGCCCTGCAAATCGCCGTTAAAGGGATCGCCCCCGGCGCGGTGTTAGAATTGGGCTGTGACCGCCCCTTCTCCGAATCCGTCTTCCACCCCGCCAGCGGCGGGCGCCCCGATGCGCTGCGTGATCTGTCACCCTGCGACCGCCGCGCTGCCGGGGGAGTTGCTAACCAGTCTGAGTAAGCGGATGGGACGGATGACGATCTGTGCGGACATCTTTTCTGCACTTGCGGAATGCTGCCTGATCCAGCGTGAGCGGGCGGACCTGCCTCCGGGCAGCGGGACCGGGCCGGGAGCGGTGCTGGTTCTCGTTCACCCACGACACATCCCCGATGGGGGCGGTGTTCGGTTGGTGGAGGCCGTTCGCCAGTACGCCCCTTCCATCTCGCTGTGGTGTTACGACCGTGGCGCGAACCCGAAGCTCCGCGCCGTCGTTGAAGAGGATGTGACCAGCGCGTTCGCTCTGCCAACCCCTCCCAGCCCCCCCACTGTTGTGACACTGCCGATGCCGATTGCGCCCTCGCGTCCCAATGGTGAGTTCATCCCCAAGCTCGTCAACGGCACCGGCCACGGGCCCCACGTTCCCATCGCGCGGCCGGCGCGCCCGTCCAACGGTTCCTCACTCCTCACCGAAGATGAACTTCGCATGTTGCTCTCGGGCGATCCCCTCGACAGCGGACCACTCCCGATCCGCCCGGCACGCCCTCCCAATTCCCCCTATGTTCCGCCAGCGCCCCAGCTCCCCGGTCAGGGAGGTGCATCGTAAGCGCGCCAACAACCACCTCGTTCACACCGTCGCGTGTCGTTCTCGTCGGACGCACCGGGCTTGAGCACGATCTGCGCCGCGAGCCCGGCGTGGAGCTTGGGCGTGCCCGGACCGCGCTGGATGCCGTGGGCGAGTTTGCGGAAATAAGCGAGCCCGAGGACGCTCGTGCGGCGACCGTTGTCGTCGGCCCCGGCAGCATCGCTTTGGCCGAAGTGGGCGCGTTCATTGACGCGCTTCGCAAGATTGACAGTAGCGTGCGTGTCATCGGCATGGGAGACTTGAACGGCGCGGCCGAGCTCTTCGACGGCGTGCTTCCTGCGCAAGGGAGCGTCGCTGCGCTGCGCGGATTGCTCGCGCCCCAGGGACCCGTCGAGGTTCCACCGATCGCCGCGCCGGAGCCACCCGCGGCGGTTGCGTCTGTCGCGCCATCGCCGCCAACGACTCCACCATCCACGCCAGTCTGGCCGACACCGAGCGCGCCGCCGGCGGCATCCTTGCCTCCCGCGGCTACGGCTGAACCGGATTCCCAGGAGACTCCGGGACCGCTTGCCGCGATGCTCTTTGGGCGAGATCCGATCGCCGCGGCGGTGGCCGACATCTCGGCCCGGCTGGGCGTTGCCTGCAATTTTGTACCCGGGGAAGCCCAGTCCATCGCCGACGCCGCGGCGTCCGTACGCGTGGCTCACCCCAACGCCCTCACCCGGACGCTCGGCTGGCTTCGCGCGCCCAGCGTTGATCGGGCGATCGTCGAGACGGAGGCGGCGAAGCTTGCGGGATGGGTCATGCTCGCGGCGCAGCACGACCAGTTGCGCCGCGCGGCGTTCACCGATGAACTGACGGGCGCGTTCAACCGTCGCTACTTCAATAGATTCCTGGCAGCGGCACTGGATCAGGCCCGCACGAGCCGCCACACCGTGACGCTGCTGGTCTTCGACATTGACAACTTCAAGACGTACAACGACAAGTACTCCCACGCGGCGGGGGATGAGATTCTCATCGAGGCCGTGCGACTGCTGACCTCCGTCATTCGCCCCACCGATCGTGTCTGCCGCGTCGGCGGGGATGAGTTCGCCGTGATCTTCCACGATCCCGAGGGACCGCGCAAGCCGGGGGGCGCAACCACGCCCCAGTCGATCGCGCAGATCGCGGCACGCTTTCAGAAGCAGATCTGTGCCCACCGCTTCCCAAAGCTCCTGGACGAAGCCCCCGACACGCTCACGATCTCGGGCGGCCTGGCGACGTTTCCATGGGACGGAACCACGCCCGAGGCATTGCTCGCACGGGCGGATGAGTTGGCGATTCAGAGCAAGCGCGTCGGCAAGAACTTGATCACGTTCGGGCCGGGAGCGGCGCGGGTGTGTCAGATCGGGGAAGAGGGTGTAGAGGGGTAGCGCATCGAACGGCGTCTCAAGGCAACGAACGGACAGTTGCCGCCTCTTCAGAATCCTGAGCGCTCTCTCGTGGTTCGCTGCGGCCGAACCGACTTCGCATTGACAGCATCGCAAACACGGCGCCAGCGAGCAGCATGGGCGCCTTCATCTCTATCGGTCCGCCTCGCAAGAAAAAGAGTCCGCCGCCAATGTACAGAATCGAGAGCGTGAACAACGCGCGATCGACCGGCCAGTGAAGGAAGGGTGCCCGGCTGCGCCAAGACTTCGGGCCGAAGTACACTGCCAGCAAGAACAACGTCATCGCGATCGTCGCACCCGCAAACAAAACCGGAATCGCAGAGAATCCCTCTCGCAGCAGCAGTCCAGCCGAACCACACGAGTATCCCACGATCCACGCGACTGCGATCGCAAGTTGGACCGTTCTGGAATTGCTAACGCGCGACTGGTTCAAGTGTGATGCTCCGGGCGGTCACTTCTAGGAATGATATGGCCGGTACTGGATCGATGCTCCTGATTCCCGCCGATGTCCGGCTGCACCCGACTACGGTTCCCACCCATGTCTACTACCCGCTACGACCTCATCGCCATCGACCTCGACGGCACGTTGCTCAACTCGCGCTCCACCATCTCCGACACGAATCGGCTCGCCATCGAACGGGCAGGCGCGGCCGGGGTTCGCGTGAGCATCTGCACGGGGCGCGGGTTCAATGAGTGCAAGCACTACACGGCTCAGCTCGGGCACACCGAGCCGGTGGTGGTCGCGGGCGGGGCGATTCTTTCGCACGCGCAGACCGGGCGCACGCTGCATCGATTTCCCATGGATCGGGGGCTGGTTTCGCGTCTTGTCGGCTCGCTCACGGCCCATGGACACGCCGCGCTGGTGCTGAAGGATCCGGCCGGTGAGGAGGATCCCGGTCTCCGCCCCGGGCATGACTACCTCATCGTCTCGCCGCGGGGCGAAGAGGCCATCGACCCTGTCAGCCGCTGGTGGTTCAAAGAACATCGCATCGGCATCCATGTGGTTCCGTCGCTGGATCACGACAAGCATCCGGACCACACGGTTCGCGTGGGCGTCTGCGGCACGCGAGCCCGCACGCAGGCCGCGGCCGATGAGCTGCAACGCGACTTCGCCGGCGAGGTCGTCTTCCACCACTTCGGCGCCGTCGCCCCGGGCGATCATCGGAAGCAGGCGGAAGATCAGATCGTGATTCTCGAAGCGTTCGACAAGAGAGTGAACAAGTGGGCCGCGATTCGCTGGTTGGCCGAGCGCCGCGCCATCGATATCAATCGCATCGCAGCTATCGGCAACGACATCAATGATGTCGCCATGCTCCAGGGCGCGGCCCTGGGTATCGCCATGGGCAATGCCGTCCCCGAAGCCCAAGCCGCTGCGGACCGGCACACGCTCGCGAACGACGCCGATGGTGTGGCACATGCGATCGATATGATCCTCGCGGGCGAATGGTGATCAGAGCCGAGCGGCGTAACTCGCCGGAACCTTCGTCACGGGCCGCACCTCGTACGATTCCAACCGATGGGCCTTTTCTACCCCACGTTCCCGCAACAGCGACTCCCGAAGATGTTCGCCCTCGCCGCAGTGGGCGCGATCATCGCTGGTGCGTACGGCGCGCTGCACGATCAGATCAGCTACTGCATTTCTCCCGAGTACTTCACGCGGATGAAGTTCGCCCAGTTCAAGTGGGCAGATGTCGGACTGCCACCGCGGCTGTTCGCATCGGAAGTGGGTGTACTGGGGACGTGGTGGGCGGGACTGTTTGCGGGCTGGTTTCTGGCGCGGGCCGGCCTTGACGAGTTTCCCGCACCAACGCGCCGCCGCGTCGCACTCCGCGCCTTCGCGATTGTTCTGGGCGTTGCGTGCGCATGTGGCGCGATTGGTGCGCTCATCGGATACATCGTTTCACACGGCGAACTGAGGGATTGGCAGGCGTGGCGCGAGCAACTCGCCCTGCAAAATCTTCCCGGGTTCGTGATCGTGGCCTGGCTGCACGCCGGGGGGTATGTCGGGGCCCTGCTGGGTCTCTTGGCGGCCATGATCTACGTGCGGCGATGCCGACAAAGCGGCTGAGCAGGCCCATCCGGAGATCCAACTCCCGGATTTTCGGGGGTTTCCCGCCGCTGGGCCGATACACCGCGAACTTCAATGGAGCCACACATGCTCAGATCCATCCTCGGCGTCGTCGCAGGTTTTATCGTCATGTCGGTTCTGGTCATGGTGCTCTTCCTCGCGCTGGCATTCTCGCTCGGCGCGGATGGAGTCTTCCAGCCGGGGAGCTTCAAGGCCACGGCCATGGTCGACTTTGCGTCGCTGGGGATCTCGCTCATCGCGGCGCTCATCGGCGGATGGCTCTGCTCGTTGATCGCCCGCAAGCGCACTCCGGTACTGGTGCTTGCCGGGGCTGTCCTGGTGTTCGGGCTCATCTCTGCGGTCATGAACGTGAGCAAGCCCGAGCCCGGACTACGCGACCCAACCCTGAAGCCGTTCGAGGTCATGGAGCAGGCGCGAGCGAAATCCAAAGACACGAACTGGGTTGGGTTCTGCTTCCCGCTCATCGGCGCCGCGGGGATCATGCTGGGTGGCGGGTGCATGGGTTGCTGCAAGAAGAAGTGACCGCCGTTTGCGAGCATGGCACAGAGCACATCGAAAGGGATGCACTCCCTCCTGATGTGCTCAGTGCTATGTTCCTGTCTTGCAAACGCTGGCCCAGATCAAGCTCATGCTCGAAGAGCGGCAACTCCGCCCGAAGCGATCCCTCGGCCAGAACTTCCTGATCGACCACAACCTGATTCGCAAGCTCGTGGACTCCGCGAAAGTCGGCCCGGGCTCGCTGGTGCTTGAGGTCGGGCCGGGCACGGGCACGATGACCGAAGAGCTGATCGCACGCGGGTGCGATGTCATCGCATGCGAGCTCGACGATGGCTTGGCCGCGCTCAACCGCGATCGCATTCCCGCACTCACCGGTGGCGACCGCTTCACGCTGATCCACGGCGACTGTCTCGCGGGAAAGCACGATGTGAATGCGGAGATTCTCCGCGCCCTCGGCGGACGCCCCTTCTGTCTGGTTTCCAACCTTCCCTACGGCGCGGGGACGCCGCTGATGAGCACGCTGCTGGTGGATCATCCGACCTGTCACACGCTCGCGGTGACGATCCAGCGCGAAGTCGCGGACCGTCTCACGGCCCATCCCGGCACCAAGGACTTCGGCCCGCTGGCTGTCATCTCCCAATCCCTCTGCACCATCCAGAAGGTGGCCATAGCGCCGCCAGAGTGCTTCTGGCCGCGACCGGATGTCACCAGCGCGATGATCGTCTTGCGCCGCCTGGCGGTTCCCCTCACCGACAATCCCAAATCACTTAGCGATTTTTGCCGCATCATTTTCGCCCAGCGCCGCAAGCAGCTTGGTTCGCTGCTGGGCAAGGGGGTGGATTGGGCCGCAGTCGGAAAATCACCCGGGTGCGAGGGAATCGTCCCGACGGTCCGGGCGGAACAACTCTCGTCTCAGCAAATCATCGCGCTGCAGCGAGCCATTCCCCACGAGTCGATGCAAACTGGCTGATTTTTCGCCGTTTTTGGTGCGGACCCACCGGCCGAGTTCGGGCAGTTGAACGTCGGACTCTGAACTGTCCGGAGTGGTTCTCCCCGGAGGGCCCATTCCAGCCGCACCAATCTCGCAAAATCCGCGCAGTCCCCATCGACACGGCCCTCTCGCGCTGGTACCTTGTGTGCAAGTGGACGCGTGAAGCGGCCGCACGAGGGAACCCCCGCACAATGCCTGAGTCGTTGTCGCCGAGCCCGTCCTCCCACGGCTCTTCCGCCGCTCCCGGCTCCCTTGCCGCCGCACTTGAACCCCGATTGATCGACGCCTGCAAGGGTCGCCTCTCGCGCATCGAGTGGTTTAAGTCCGACTGGCAGGCCGGCGGGGCCTCCACCGGGCGCGCCAGTTTCTCGCAAGCGGACGGTTCCTCATCGCCCGTCGTCGTCAAACTCCCCGTCGGCCCCTCCGAGCATCGCTGGACGGTCGCTCTGGGTGGCGGCCCCGTCGGCGAGCATGGTCCGGCCGATCCCGCCTGTGAGCCCCTGTGCCATTGCACCCCCCGAGTGCTGGCCTCCGGCACAGAGCTTGGCGGATACGACCTTGGCTGGCTCGTCGTGGAGAAGCTGGAGGGCTCCCCCAAACTGGCACATCCCGAAGAACACGATGTTCGCGGCCTGCTCTCCGCCGCGGCAGAGTTTTACCGCGCCGCCGCCATCGCCCGGCCCCTAACCGACCACGAGGCCCCTACCCCCAAGGACTGGGCCACACTTCTGGCTAAGGGGCGCGACATCATCCACCAGCACGGCATCGCCGAGGAGCAACGGTGGAATCAGGCGATCAAGGCGACGCAGCGCATCCTGCCGCGGCTGATCGATCGCTGGCGGGCACGGCCCATCAACACGTGGTGCCATGGCGATCTGCATTTCGGCAATGCCATGCGCAGGGTCGCACGCGCCGGAATCGCCCTTTCAGACGCGCCATGCGTGCTTATCGATCTTGCATTGGTCCATCCCGGCCATTGGGTTGAGGACGCGATCTACCTTGAACGGCTGTACTGGGCCAAGCCGCAACTCCTCTGCGGCGTGAAGCCAGTCACGGAGATCGCCCGACTCCGCCGCGAGCAGGGAAATCTTGGCCAGGAGGACTACGCAACGCTTGCCAACATCCGGCGGATCCTGATGGCGGCCAGCGTTCCCGCGTTTCTGCTGCATGAGGGGCACCCAAAGTACGTCCACGCGGCGTTGGAGCATCTGGAACGCCTGCTGCCACTGGTGGGACGCTGAGCGGCACTTTTTTGCATACCTATCATTAACCGAACCCGTTTCCAGCGTTTGGTGCGTATACTTCCGCCGTTCAAGGACGATTCCCGTTCAGAAAGGGCACACATGGAAGCATTTGACAAAATCAAGCAGATCCTCGCCTCCGTTGAGGAAGACGTGGCCAAGGCCCTCGGCGGCAACAAGGCCGCCCAGACCCGCGTTCGTAAAGCCATGCAGGACGTGAAGGAAGCCGCCCAGGAAGTTCGGGTGGGCATGCTCGGCGCCCGCGACGAACCCAAGAAGGACTGATACACCCATTCGCCCGGCATCCGCACCCTTGCCGGTATCACGATGACTACTGCGCCTGCGCAATCTTCTGCTCCCACCGCCCCCGGCTCCGCTGGCCCTGCCGGACCTCGCGGTGCGTCCGGCTGGCCCAAGGGCCTGCTGTTCGATCTCGCACCGATCGATCTTTCCGCCCGCGTGATCTCCGGCAAGCCCATGCTGCACTGGCTTCCGCACCGGGACCACATGCTGCAGCTTGACGCTGTCATCTGGCACTCCGATGACTTCAAGCGGGGAGTCGGCGTCAAGCATGTGAAGGAAGACGAGTTCTGGGTGTCCGGACACTTCCCGGGACGACCCATTTTGCCGGGGGTGCTGCAGGTTGAGGCCGCGGCCCAGCTTGCGGTGATTCTCTACAACCGCCGCCTCACCGAGCCCATGAGTGCGGCGTTCACCCGTCTGGAGCACTGCTCCTTCCGCAACATGGTCGTTCCCGGCGACGATCTGTACGTGCTCTGCCAGGAAGTGAAGTGGTCGCGGCGCGGCTTTACCTGCCAGGTGCAGGGTGTTGTGAACCAGAAGCTGGCTTTCGAGGCGGAGATTCAGGGTCTGGCGGTGTAGTGGATTCGGTGGCCGGGCTTTCCAGAGCCGGGCGTTCGCAGTTCTCTGATGCCCCCACCCTCCCCACCTACGCCGTTCCTCGCTCCCAGCCCGCCGCGTCCCCTCGCTCACGCGCCCATCTCCCACACCATGGCGGTTCCGGCCCACGTTGAGCCGGACTATCTCGCGCTGCCCGACGCACCCGCGGTCTGCATCTTTGAATCCGAAGACACCCGCACGATCTTGCTGGCCACCACCGCGAGCGCGCGCGATCTCGCCCGCCGGCGCCTCGCCCCCACGCCCGAAGAAACTCGCACCGCCCGCGCCGATCTTCGCCCGCTCTGCGCCGGCGGGCGGGTGCATGCCATTCGAGTAGGTTCGTCGCTTGAAGCTGACGCGGTCTATCTGCATCAGGCACGCGAGAAACTGCCGCATCTGGCGAAGGTCGTGGCCGAACGCTGGCGTGCCTGGTTCGTTCACGTCGATCCCGATGCCGAGTTTCCACAGTGGGCCAAGACCAATCTGATCATCGGGCTTGTCGGCAAGCGCTCCGCGAGCACAGCGATTGGGGGAGGAAATCTGCCGCCGGGCGTGCTGCTGGGTCCACTCTCGGACAAGGACGCCGCGGGGCGTTTCATCGAGGCCATGATCGATGTCTTTGATCTGTGCCGCTTTCATAACATTCTGGTGCAGGCCCCCAAGGGCGCGGCGTGCGCGTACAAGGAAATGGGCCGTTGCCCCGCGCCCTGCGACGGCACCGAGGCCATGACCGACTATCGCCGTCGCACACGAGAGGCCGTTGAACTCGTTGCCCGCCGGCGCATCGAAGGAATGATCCACGAATCCAAGCGAGCGCTCGGCGACGCCATGATCGCCAAGGACCCCGAGCACGCCCGCGCCCTCCGCAAACAATCCGAGCGATTCCTCCCGCTGCACAAGCCCGCGTTCGCCCACATCGCCAACCTCTCCGACTGGGCCCTCCTCCTCGCCCTCGGCTCCCCGATCCCCGCACAGGCCCGCATTGTCCTCGCACACCGCGGCCACCTCTGGCACATCGCCGATGTCGATCCTTCCAACACAACCGAGGTCGCCCGCGCGTGCCAAACCGCCGACGACCTCCTCCGGGCCGCGCCCACTCTGTTGCTCAACCCCGAATGCATCGACACCATCGCCCTGCTTACCCGCTGGCTTTTCCTCCCCAAGAAGAAGCTCCACGGCTGGAGCACGCGGCTGGACCTCGAGCCCGTCGATCCGAAGGCCCTGCAACGCGCGGCCAGATCACTCGTGCTTGGCGACAAGGGGGCGACGGTGGAGTCGCATGAGATTGAGGGGGCGTAGCGGAAAGCCGCCGCATCACCCAACCTCCTGCACGTTCCCCTTCCCCTTCACCACCTTCCCGATCACATACACCGTCTCCCCAAGCTTCTCCAACCGCTCCTTCACGCTCTCGGCGAAGGCCGGGCGCACGATGAGGGTGTAGCCGATGCCCATGTTGAAGACGCGGTACATCTCCTCGGTCTCCACCTTGCCGTGCTGCTGCAGGAATGCGAAGAGCGGGGGCATGGGCCAGGAGCCGCGTTCAACGACGGCGTCCACCTTGTTGTGCAGGGCGCGGCAGAGGTTGCCGCCCATGCCGCTGCCGGTGATGTGGGCCATGCCGGTAATGACCTTCTTCACCTTGTATTGCCGCAAAAGTTTCGTGATCGTGTCGGCGTAGATGCGGGTGGGGGTGAGCAACACCTCGCCGAGGGACGGGAGTCGTGAATCGGGAGTTGGGAGTCGGGTGGAGGAGCGGGTCTTCCTCTTGACCCGATTCCCAACTCCCGATTTCCGATTTCCGCCTCCCCCAACCAGTTCCTCGTACACACCCTTCATATCCAACCCCGCCGTTTGCACGATCCGGCGCACCAGTGAGTATCCGTTGCTGTGTACGCCGCTGCTGGCAAGGCCGAGGATGATGTCCCCCTGCTCCACGCGTTCCGTGTCGCTCGCCCGCGCCAGTTCCACCACGCCAACGGCGAATCCCGCCAGATCGAACTCGCCCGGGGCGTAGACGTCGGGCATTTCGGCCGTCTCCCCGCCGATCAGGGCGCACCCCGCCATGCGGCACCCTTCCGCCACACCTTTCACTACATCCGTAAGCATCTTCGAATTGACCTTCGGGACCGCGATGTAGTCCAGAAAGAAGAGCGGCTCGGCCCCCTGAACAGCCATGTCGTTTACGCTCATCGCAACCAGATCGATACCGATGGTGTCGAACTTGCCGACCTGGGAGGCGAGTTTTACCTTCGTGCCGCACCCGTCGGTGCAGGCGACCAGGACCGGATCCTTGTAGTTCCGTTGGAAGAGCTTCTGGTTGAAGTCCAGGCGGAAGAGGCCGGCAAACCCGCCGGGATTATCAATGACCCGCGGCCCGTGCGTTCGGCGCATGATCGAGCCAAGGGATTCGGTGAAGGTATCCTTCTCGTGCAGATTCACACCCGAGGCGGCATAGGTCAGGCCCGCGCCGTTCTTGTTCGCGTTCTTCGTTCCGCCGCTCGCGCCCGTCGATGTTCCCATGGTGCCGGAGGATAGCGAGCCGGGGCGGGGGATTGAGCGCCCCGCGCTGCCGCAAAACCCCTATTTCCGCCCCCCGGGGCCTCAAGCCGCCAAACCCAGTCCCGCGTTGCTCGCGAGGTATATTCTCTCCCCCTTCCGGCCGATATCTTGTCTCTATTCCGCTTCGGCCGTCGATCGCATTTTCTCCCTCTTTGGAGTCCCCATGACCCGCCTGTTCACCTCCGAATCCGTCTCGATGGGCCACCCCGACAAGGTTTCGGACCAGATCTCCGACGCCATTCTCGACGCCATGCTCGCGGATGACCCGATGAGCCGCGTCGCCTGCGAAACGCTCTGCTGCACCGGGTTGGTCGTCGTGGCCGGCGAGATCACCACGAACACGTACGTGAGCATCCCGGACCTTGTCCGCGACACCGTCCGCGAGATCGGGTACACCTCCGGCGAAATGCGCTTCGACGCGGATAGCGCGGGCGTGATGGTCGCCCTCAATAAACAGTCCCACGACATCGCCATGGGCGTGAACAAGGAAGGCGCGGGCGACCAGGGGATGATGTTCGGCTACGCCTGCAACGACACCCCGGAGTTGATGCCGCTGCCGATCCAGCTCTCACACAAGCTCGTCGAGCGGCAGGCCCTCGTCCGCCGCACCAACAAGATCAAGGGTCTGCGCCCCGACGCCAAGAGCCAGGTGACCGTCGAGTACGACGGCATCGGCCGCCCGATCCGCGTGGACACCGTCGTGCTCAGCACGCAGCACGACGCGTCGTGGAACAACAAGCAGCCCGCGCTGCACAAGGCCGTGATCGCTCAGATCATCAAGCCCGTGCTCGGCAAGCTCTGGAACAACAAGATCAAGGTCCACGTCAACCCGACCGGTCGCTTTGAGATCGGCGGCCCGCACGGCGATACCGGCCTGACCGGGCGCAAGATCATCGTGGACACTTACGGCGGCATGGGCCGCCACGGCGGCGGCGCGTTCTCCGGCAAGGATCCGACCAAGGTCGATCGCTCCGCCGCGTACATGGCCCGCTACATCGCCAAGAACGTCGTGGCCGCCAAGCTCGCGGATCGCTGCGAGATCCAGCTCTCCTACGCCATCGGCGTCGCCGAGCCGACCAGCGTGTACGTTGATTGCTTTGGCACCACCGCCGAGGGAACCAGCGAGCAGGCGATCTCCGACGCGATCCGCAAGACGTTCAAGCTCACTCCCCGCGGCATCATCGAGGCCCTCAAGCTCCGCAATCCCATCTACTCCCCCACCGCCCGCCACGGCCACTTCGGCCGCGAACCCGGCACCATCACGTACAAGGGAAAGAAGTACGAGACATTTACGTGGGAGAAGACGGACAAGGCCGCTGTCCTCAAAAAGCTCTGCTTCTGATGAGCGCGGAACGGCGTGCCCCGCAAACCGCCTGATTCTCTCCATCTCATTCTACCTGTTCTCAGAACGCCCTCGCAACTCGCGAGGGCGTTCTCAATTGGTTGAATCATTCAAGAGTTCGTGGTCGTCTCGCAGCGTTCTGCGATTTTCAATGCCCACGTCCGCCCTACCTGGGTCACCAACGAACCGCGAACTCCGGGAAAACGGTCTCTTTGGCTATCCGTTTTTGAGTGCCTCGTCGCATGCTCTTCATGGCGGCCGACGGTGTGCCGGCCTCACGCGAACCACAAAAGGAGTCTCGCATGTTCCGTTTCACCTGTTGTCAAACTTTCCTCCGTTCCATGCTCGCATCCCTCGTCGCGACGATCGCCCTTGCTGGCGCGGCCCATGCCCAATCCGGCCTCGGCGCCTGCTGCCTCCCCACCGGCGCATGCATCTCTAACGCCGCTTCCACACAGTGCCAGTCCCTTGGCGGCACGTTCCTTGATGGGCAGGCCTGCTCGGCCTGCGACCAGGCCGGGGCGTGCTGCCGCGGCAGTGTTTGCACCACCACGAATCCGGCTCAGTGCGCGGCCATCCAGGCCCAGTATTTTGGCGGCACGTGCCAGCCCAGCCCCTGCCCCAGCACCACCGTGCCCGGCGTCTGCTGCAACCCCGTCACCGGCGGGTGCTTTAGCGGGCCGGCGACCCAATGCGCCGCGCCAGCCATCTGGTATGCCAGCCCGATCACCTGCAACCCGTTCCCATGCGGCAATCTCGGTGCATGCTGCAACGTCGGCGGCGGCTGCACCCAGACCGTGCAGGCCGGGTGCAACGGCACGTGGACGGCCAACTCGCCCTGCCCTGTCACCGCTCCCTGCTCCCCGGCGGGCGTCTGCTGCATCACCGCGACGGGCGCGTGCATCTCCAGCTCGGCGGCCAACTGCCCGACCACCGCGGGCACGTTCTTTCCCGGCGCAACTTGCTCCACCATTCCCTGCCAGCCGCACGGAGCGTGCTGCTATCTGAACCCCTCCACAAACAGCTACCAGTGCATCGCTACGGTGAAGGCCGAGTGCGCGTCCCTTGGCGGCACGTTCCTCGCAAATACTCCATGCACACCGAATCCCTGCCCACAGGTGCCGCGCGGGGCGTGCTGCATCCCCGGCGTCGCCGGCAACTGCGCATTCATTCTGCAAACCCAGTGCCCCACCGGCTCACCGTTCTTCCCCGGCCAGACCTGCACGCCCAACCCCTGCCCGAATAGCCATGGCGCGTGCTGCACGGCCACAGCGGGCTGCATCGTTGTGGCGGCGGGACAGTGCCCCACCACGTCGCTTTACATCGCCAACACCCCGTGCGTGCCGAATCCTTGCCCAGTGCTGGGCGCCTGCTGCACAGCCGCGGCCGGGTGCGTGTACACCTCCCTGACCAACTGCCCTGGCCAGTACTTCCCCAACACCACGTGCAACCCCACGCCCTGCAACGTCACCGGCGCGTGCTGCACCATCGACGGCATCTGCTCTGCCACGGTGGCCACGCAGTGCTCCGGCCAGTGGACGGCAAGCACGCCCTGCACACCAAACCCCTGCCCCCGCGGCGGCTGCTGCAACCCGGACAACGGATTGTGCGTGATTGCCACCCAGGCGCAGTGCCATGCCCACAACCTCCTATGGCTCGGCAGCGGGGTTCCCTGCACGCCCAACAACTGCGTTCCGCGTCGCGGGGCATGCTGCGTCACCGGATCGGCGATTTGCACCATCACCACCGCCAGCAACTGCACCGGCACATGGCACGCCAACCACCCCTGCGCACCGAACCCTTGCTGCCCGCCGAACTACACCGGAAGCGGTGTGCTTGGCATCGGCGATATCTTCGACTTCCTCTCCGCCTGGTTTGCCGGTTGCCCATGAGCTTGCAGACTTGACTGTTCAACCCATTTCGTTCCGCCGGCCCGGGCTTTGATGCCCGGGCCGGCTTTGCTTGGCCATGCTGGTGTCGATCAAACCCAAGTTGGACCGCGAACGAAGCACGAACTTAACGCCGATTCCGCCTTTGTCCTCTCCACTTCGCTCACACACATCGCATAATCATCTGTCAAGGCCGGAGATCGATTGTCACTTCGAGGTGATTACATGACCGCACGCACCCCCGCTTTCCGAATCATCGCCGCACTGTTCTGTTGTGCGGCCGCGCTCGGCTTTGCTCCTTCCACGCTGGCACAAACCGGAGCGGGAGCATGCTGCATTTCCACGACGGGGCAATGCATCACCGTCGCCTCCGTGGCGGCATGCCAGCAAGCCGGGGGCACACTTCTCGACGGCCAGACCTGCTCGGCGTGCGTTCAGACTGGCGCGTGCTGCGCCGGCGCCGGCTGCACCACGACCTCTCCCGCCACATGCGCCGCAAACCACGGCCAGTACTTTGGCGGCTCGTGCACCGCAACTCCGTGCGCCAGCGCGATCCTCACCGGGTCGTGCTGCAGCGTCTCGGGCATCTGCACCTCCGTGCTTCAGAACAACTGCGCGTTCGGAAGTTCGTGGTCTTCCAGCGTCTCGTGCTCCAGCAGCCCCTGCCTGCCCATGGGCGCGTGCTGCACCAGCGCGGCATGCGCGTCTACCGTGAAATCAGGATGCTCGGGAACCTGGTATCCAAACTCCACCTGCGCGGCGGCGAACTGTGGCCCCGCCGGGGCGTGCTGCAACCTTCAGACCAACGTCTGCTCCAACACCACCGCGGCCAACTGCCCGCCCACGAGCCAGTTCATCGTGAACGCGACCTGCGCCGCCTCACCGTGCCAGCCGAAGGGTGCGTGCTGCACACGCAACAACTTCTGCACCGAAACCTCGAGTACCGAGTGCGCCTCCATCGGCGGTTTCTTCACCCCCGGCTCGAGCTGCAGCCCGAACCCTTGCCCGGGCCCACTCGGCGCGTGCTGCATCCCAGGTCTGGGCGGTGGATGCGCATTTCTTGCGAAGTATGACTGCCCCAGCGGCTCCTCCTTCAGCCCCAGCACGCCATGCCTTCCCGACCCCTGCCCCAACACCCAGGGCGCTTGCTGCACCGGCGCCGGCTGCGCGGTGGCGACTTCCATGGCCGCCTGCTCGGGCAGCTTCTTCCCCGCGCAGGCCTGCACAGACGACCTCTGTCCACCCACCGGCGCCTGCTGCTCCGTGACGGGCGGATGCGGGAATACCACACTCGCCAACTGCCCCGGTGCGTGGTACGCGGCCGCCACGTGCTCTCCGACGCCATGCGCCAATACCGGCGCGTGCTGCTCGGTCGCGGGAACCTGCTCCACCACCACCTCGTTGCAATGCTCGGGCGCGTGGTATGCAAAGGCCGCATGCTCCCCCGACCCCTGCCAGAAAGGGGCCTGCTGCAACGCCATCAGCGCGACATGCGTCATCTCCGCGCGTCAATCCTGCGATCAGCAGGCACTCAGTTGGCTTGGCAACGGGATCATCTGTCAGCCCGCCAACTGCAGGGTCTTGACGGGCTCATGCTGCGCCTCGGGCGACTCGCGCTGCACACTGTCAACGCTCAGCCAGTGTGCCGGCAAGTGGATCACCAATACGGGCTGCCAGCCCAACCCCTGTTGCGCCGCCGACTTCAATGGATCGAACGCGCTCGATGTCGGAGACATCTTCACGTTCCTGACGACCTGGTTTGCCGGATGTCCATGACAGGACCTGGCCTACAGGATTTAGAGCACTGTGTCTTGTTGGTAGAGCCCGCGCTCGCGGATGTACGCCGCCACGCCGGGTGCAAGCCATCGTTCGACCTCCGCCGCGTCTCCGCTGCGCAGGGCATCACGTACCCGCGTCGCGCTGACATCCATCCGGCCCACCTCCACCATGCCCGCGCGCCATGCCTCGAGGTCCTCTCGCCTCCAAAAGCGATTCTGCTTCAGACGGCTGACCAGGTCCTCCGAATCCGCCACCTCGCCGCGAACCATCACCGCGGGGTTCGCCATTCGCGCGATCGAGAGCGGTTCCTTCCACCGGTGGAAACCCACTGCCTGATCCGCGCCGATCAGCAGACGGAGCGGCACCTCCGCCATCCCGTTCTCATCCAACCACGCCCGGGCCCGGCGCACCGTCTCCACCGTGTAGCTCGGCTCGTCGGCGCCATGCGCTCGATCAATCTCCTCGGTCCAGACCGCCGCGCGAGGCACGCCTGCGATCCCTAAGCGCAGCATCTCCACCCGATCCGCGTCGCTCACCACGGGGCCTCTTTCCTTGTGAGGCGAGCGAGCCGCGGGGAAGTACACCAGCCACCCTTGTCCCACACACTCCCCGCGCCGCTCCAGTTCGTCGCGCACCTTGACCGGCAGCTCAACGTGCCCGAGGTGCGGGGGATCGAACGTGCCGCCGAACAGCACGACGAGGCGAGGCATGGATGGCAATTCCGGCTGCCCCGCATCGGCAAATGGCATCGGCGTTGTTTCGTGTTCGCTCATATCGTCCCTCTCATACCGCTCGCCTCCCAAGCCCGCACCACTTCCGCCACACGCCGCCCCACCTGCGGCAGCACTTGGTTGGAACGCTTCACTATGCCCATGATGTGCGCAACCAGCCACGGCCGGCGAAGCATGTCCCACACCGCCCGCCCCATCCGCGTTTCTCCCTCCGGCGTAATCCAGCCCATCACCTCGCCCGGCAGCGTCTGCTCCGGCGTGTCGCTCACGCCGCGCACCACCGTCCACGCCACGCCGCGAGCTTCGCACGCCGCCGCGAATGCGTGGGATTCCATGTCCACGATCACCGCCCCCGTGCTCCCCGCCAGCGCCCGCTTTTCCCCGGGCGTGGACACGATTCGATCCACCGCGGCCAGGGTTACACCACTCGCATACGCGCCCCACGGCGTCCACGATCGCCCACCCTCATCCACCACCCGTGCAATCCCCGGCACATCCCCGCACTCCACGAGCCCCCCGCAGGCCCCCGCCAGAATGAACAGTTTTCCCTCCTCCCGCGCCAAAGCCCGCACAACCGCGTCCTTCCCAATCCCCGTCTGCACCGCCCGCACGCTGCCGAGCCCCGCCAGGCGCAGCGCCCGCTCCACGTGCGACCGCTCGATCCGCATCGGGCAGAACACGACCACCCCGTCCGCGCCATTCGCTTTGTGTGTATCGCCCATCGCCATCGGGCCAACCGTAGCGGCGGAAGCCGTTGGATTCCCGAGTCCCTTACTGTCCGTTCGCTTCAGCGCTTGCTTCAGGCAACGCATCGTCCAACTGAAGTTCTCGCTTCAGCTTCAACCATTCCTCAGTCATCCCAACGCTCTCGGCAAGCTTGCCCAGATTGTGCAGGCGAATATCTGGCGCCGACGCATGCGACCGGAACGCACTGAGCTTCCACGCTCGTTGGTTTGGCATGAGATTCGGAAATAGTCGATCAACTTTCTCCGCCGCGACGCGACCTGCAACGCCAGTCATCAATGAGCTGACACGAAGTCGCCCCTCGGGTCCGATGCGCCGGCAGATTTCCGCTGTTGCGTCGTCGATCACTTCGATCCGGCTAATGTCGTATGTGGGAATAGCCATGCGCCCATCATATCGAAACGGTGGTCCGTCCGCACCCATACCATCCCCGCATGAACCCCGCCATCAAACGCACATACCGAAGCGGCCTCGCCTTCTCGGTCGGCTTAGCGCTGCTCCTGCTGGCGATGGGCGCATCCCAGGTTTCCGAACACGGCCTCACGGCGCGGCCTGTGTTGCTCCCTGTTGCGGGAGTAGCCACGGCCCTGGCTGCGGTACTGACCTGGTTCCGGTTCCGATCCCTGAGTCGGAACGATCAGAACTCCGCCTGACCCGTCGCCCCCTCACTCCACCGTCACACTCTTCGCCAGATTCCGCGGCTTATCCACGTCATGCCCGCGCGCCAGTGCGGCGTAATAGGCCATCAACTGCAGGGGTACGGCCGCAAGAATGGGGCTCAGCGGTTCGGGGATGTCCGGGATGTAGAGCACATCGTGGGCGGACTGCTTGATCTGCTCGTCGCCCTCTGTGGCCACCGCGATGACGTGTCCGCCACGGGCGCGGACCTCGTGGATATTGCTGACGACCTTGTCGTACTGGCGGCCCTTGTTGGCGATGAAGACGGCTGGCATGCCCTCGTTGATCAGCGCGATTGGCCCGTGCTTCATCTCGGCCGCGGGCATGCCCTCGGCGTGGATGTACGAGATTTCCTTGAGCTTCAGCGCGCCCTCCAGGGCCGTCGGATAGTTGTACCCGCGTCCGAGGAAGAGCCAGTTCTCCCGCTCGACGTACTTCTCCGTCACGCGCTTGATCCGCGCGGCCTGCTCCAGGATCCGTTCGATCTTGGCCGGGAGCGTCTCCATCGCGCTCAACAGGTCCGCGCACTGATCCGCGCTCATGAGCCGCCGACGAGCCATGAACAGCGCGATAAGCGTGAGCACAGCCACCTGACCTGTGAACGCCTTCGTGCTCGCCACGCCGATCTCCGGCCCCACGCGCAGGTACACCCCCGCGTCCGTCTCCCGTGCGATCGATGAGCCCACCACGTTCACCACGCCCAGCGAGAGCGCGCCCCGCTCCCTTGCCTCATGCAGCGCGGCCAGCGTATCCGCCGTCTCACCGCTCTGGCTCACGGCGATAACCACCGTGCCATCCTCAATAATCGGATTACGGTAGCGGAACTCGCTCGCGTACTCGGTCTGGGCCTGCACCTTGGCGAGGTCCTCGAGCAGGTACCGGCCGATCATGGCCGCGTGCAGGGCCGTGCCCTGAGCGGTCAGAATGACCTTCTTCGCCCGCGTCAGCTCCTTCGCGAATGTCGTCAGGCCGCCAAGCACCACTTTTCCCCCGGCGATGTCCACGCGCCCGGAGATGCAGTTGCGGATCGACTGCGGCTGCTCGAAAATCTCCTTGAGCATGTAGTGCTCGTAGTGCCCAAGTTCGATCTGTGCCAGATCGAGCTCCAACTGCATGATCTTCGGGTTCACGGCGACGTTCATCGTCGTGGATGTGCGGAAGCCGCTGCGCGTGATCTTCACGACGTTGTAGTCGTCCAGCGGGAATGCCTGGGTCGTGTGCGCCACGATCGCCGAGCCGTCCGAGGCCACGATGTACTCGCCGTTGCCGATCCCCACCATCAGCGGCGCGCCCTTGCGTGCCACCACCAGCGTCTCTGGCTCTTTTTCGCACATCACGCAGATCGCGTACGCGCCCGTCACCTCGCGCAGCGCCGCCTGCACCGCCATTTCCAGGTCACCTTCGTACAACTCTCCGATGAGCGCGGCCAGCACTTCCGTATCCGTCTCGGAGACGAACCGATGTCCCTTCTCCTTCAGGTAAGTCTTCAACGAGGCGTAGTTCTCGATGATTCCATTGTGGATCACGACGATCCCGGCCTTTTCGTTCCGGTGCGGATGGGCGTTCAAGTCCGTCACGCCGCCATGCGTTGCCCAGCGCGTGTGCCCCATTCCCATCGTGCCGCGCAGCTCTCCGTGCTGCTCCAGCTCTTCCTCAAGATTCGCCACCCGCCCCGCTTTTTTCACCGTCTGGATCTTCCCATCGGCACCCATCACGGCGATGCCCGCCGAGTCGTACCCGCGATATTCCAGACGCTTCAAACCTTCAATCAGCAGCGGCTGGGCCTGCTTGGTGCCGAGATACGCGACAATTCCGCACATAGGAGCGCTCCAGGTGAACTCGACGGCCGCGGGAAGAAGACCAAACACCGGCCGATCGGCACCCCTTTATCGGCAGCCCCGCTCCTACGCCCCCGCCCGGTAAGGGGATCGCGCCAACGGTCGAAAAACAGTAGGTCCGATACCCCTTCTTACCCCTATCAGCCCAGCTTTGCATCCACTTTCTTCGGTTCAGCGCTCCCGCTCTCGCCTTTGAGCCGCTTCACAAAGAACTCCCGGACCCGCATGTTCTCCTTCGGCCCCTGCGCGCCGAAGGTCCCATGCCCGCCTCCCTTCACGATCACCAGTTCCGTATCCACCCCTACCTCTTTCAACTTGTCCGCCAGTTCCTGGCTCTGCTGCCACGGCACCAGCGGGTCCTCATCCCCCTGCACGATCAGGAAGGGGGGACACTTGGTCATTGCACCCTTTTTCACGTGCAGGGCGGGGCTCGCAAGCTTCACGAGTTCCTGCTTCTCGCTCATCGGACCGCCGAACAACTTCACCAGCATCGGCGCCACGTCCGCGCTGGGCGACTTGAACTCGGTGAAGTCCGTCGGCCCGAACCAATCGCAGACGCACTGCACCGCAGACGACTGATCTGCGTTCCCCAACTCCGCCCCCTCGCATTCCTTGTTTCCGCACGTCACTCCGAGCAGTGCAACCAAGTGCCCACCCGCCGAAGCTCCCCAGCACCCGAACCGCTCCGGATCGATGTTGTGCTCCTTCGCATGGGCCCGCAGATATCGCACCGCCGCTTTGCAATCCTGAATCTGCGCTGGAAACGCCGCCCGGTCCGTCAACCGATACTCCACGCTCGCCACCGCGAACCCCTCGCGCACCAGCGGCAGTGCAGGACAGAACTCCTTGCTGCCGCCCTGCCACCCGCCACCATGGATCCAGATCACAAGCGGCAGGGGCTTCGTACCTTCCGTCTTCTCGGGTAGATACAGGTCCAGCTTCACCGGCTTGCCGTCGGGCCGCGCATACTCCATGTTCTGCAGCGGGCGCACGCCAGGGATTGGCTTGGGCTCCGCCTCAGGAGCTGGCTGCGGCGCGGCCGCCGGCTTCACTTCTGGCGTGGGCCCAGTCGTCGGCGGCTGAGCCGACACAGAATCCGCCATCAGCCCGCCGATCGCCAGAAGTCCGAGCAATCTGCCGAAACGCACGTTGTTCATGGGCCATCCTCGGGAGGTGGGAGTGGGTGAAGCTCTTCAATCATACAAGCCCGAGACCCTGCCCGTTGCCGTTCAATCCCGCTCTGAAGGGCTCTCCGCGAGCATCAAGCCCCGCGCAATCGCCAGTTCCAGGTCCGCGCAGACGTTCATCGGGTCCAGCGCATCACCCGCCCCCGATTGTCGCATCGCCCGGTATTGCTCCCCGCTGATGCCCGCGATCACCACCCGCCGCCCCCTCGCCGACGACTGCTTCATCAACGCCCGCAACTCCAACGCGGCGTTCGCGTCCAGCTCCGTCACTTCCCCAAGGTCCAAAATCACCACCCGTCGCTTTGCGGGCAATCGCTCGCACCACCCGAGCAGATCCGGCAATCGATGCACTTTTCCCTTCCGGTCCCGATCCCGCCGCACGTGGTAGACCGCGATCGACTCCGGCAGCGCCATCCCATTCTCTCCACCAAACACCTCGGATGACTCAATTTCACAGATCGGTATACGGATGTCGTGAATGATGATCCAAAGCAGGAACGCCACAGGTGGAATCATCGCCCAGTTCGGAAACCGGTCGAAGGCCGCCGCGCCGAGCCCCGCCCCGAGAGCAAACGATCCCACCACGGATCCCAGCAGCGCCAGCCGACGCGCCGTTGGATGCACCTGCACGCTGTGGATCAGCGTCTCGGTCGGCAGCGGCGGGCTGTCCTTCCGCCGATCGCGCAGCCAGTACAGGAACTGCACTGTTTCGAGGCCGAGATCGGTGAAGACCCCTGTCATGTGCGTGGTCCGCACCACACCACCGGAGATCCGCGTGATCGTTGCGTTCTGCAAACCCATGGCCAGCGATGCCAGCCCCGTCATCGTGTACAACCGCGCCCCGCTTTCGATCCTGGACACATCGTGCGCCGACACCGCCACCGCGAACGCCGCCAGCAGCGCGGCCTGCACCGTGATCGGCAGCACGTAGATCGACTCCCACCCGCGCCGCCGCCCCGTCTCCGTGCAGAACGCCGAGAGCATCGCGCCTGCGATGAATGCCCCCAGCACGAACGATGTGAACACCATCACATCCCAGCGCCGCTCCACCAGATCAAGCCCCCACTGCGAGACCCGCCCCGAGACGTGGCTCGTGACCTCGCCGCAGGTAAGGATCGTCAGAATGTTCGTATACCCCGCCACCCACGCCAGCGTGATCGCCAACCGGGCCTGCTGCGTGAACGAGTGGGCTTGCGAGACGAGCATCGTCTGTTGTCTAGGTCTTTCTGCCGGTGCGTGGTCGGCTCTCAGATCCCTGCGCTATCGGCCGGAACTGACTGTACCCGCCAGCCCCCCGCCCTTCGCACCGGAGCCGATAGGATTGTCCCCGGCCAATCCGATCGCCCCGCCCTTGATCAGGGCCAGCACTGTCTTAGCCTGCATATCCCGCGCCGTCTGCACCGAGTATTGAGCCGCTTCCGCCAGCGCCTGGCTTCGCACCAGCGAACCCACCTCGCTCGCGTAGTCCGTATCCACGATCTGCGAGATAGCCGACGAGAGATTCTCGTTCTGCGTCATCAGCGCGCGAGTCTCAGATTCCAGGCCGTTTTGAACGGCCCCCGCCGCGGCGCGGTTGCCGACGATCGAACTCTCAAGGTCGCTCACAAACTTGTCCGCCCCATCCAGATACCCGTTGACCAGGTTCAACGTTCCGCCCGTGCGCAGCGCATCGAGCGCGCCGGCGAGGTTCGAAGTCGTCGCCGGCTGCCCCGCCTGCAACTGCACCGTCGCGCTCGCACTCGCGCCGATGTAGGGCTGCAGAATGGATTCGCCGTTGTACTGCAACCCCGCCAGATGCTCGATTCCGTCGATGATTCCGTTCGTCGAGACCTGGAGCGCGGCCCGCTCGTCGTCGGAGAGTCCGCCCGTGCTCGCCGCCTGCACCAAGTTGGCGTGCAGGTCGCTGACCAGATCCTGCACGGCCGAAAGCCCCCCGTCGATCGCCCCATACCGCGCCTCTCCCTGAACATTGGCCCGGATCCTTGCGAGCACAGCGCTCTGATCCGATTTCAACGCCTCGGAGCTGATCAATCCCGCGGCGTCGTCCGAGGCGCGGTTGATCTTCTTCCCGGTTGAGAGCCGCTCCAGCGACGTGGCGATCTCGCGCTGATGCGCGGCCAGCGCCCGCAGGCCGATCCGCTCCGAAACGTTGTTGTTCAAGCCCAGAATGCCCATACAGACCTTATCGGAGCCGCCTGGACCCGACTTCCTGCAGCTTGGGCTGGCACTGCATGCCAACCGACAATCCCCCACACAATCCGCGGCCCACCCCCCCAAGCGGACTGGAACCGTCGGTTATCAGCCCTACGCTTCCCGAGTTTGCGCCCGTTCAAGCTCTCCGAACAACCCGCCCCGCCTCGCACTGCCAACACATGCCCAAACGCACCGACATCAACACCATCCTCATCCTCGGCTCCGGTCCCATCGTCATCGGGCAGGGGTGCGAGTTCGACTACTCCGGCACCCAGGCCTGCAAGGCCCTGAAGGACGAGGGCTTCCGCGTCGTGCTGGTGAACTCCAATCCCGCCACGATCATGACGGACCCGGAGCTCTCGGATCGCACGTACATCGAGCCGATCACGCCAGAATCCGTCCGGAAGATTCTCGCGCGCCAGCAAGAGCTTGGCGACCCCATCCACGCCCTGCTCCCGACTCTCGGGGGCCAGACCGCCCTCAACTGCGCCTGCAAACTCTGGGACGACGGCATCCTGCAGGAGTTCAACGTCGAGATGATCGGCGCCAACCGCAAGGTCATCCATCGCGCCGAAGACCGCCAGGAGTTCAAGGAAATCTGCGAGGGGCTCGGCCTGGAAATGCCCAAGGCCAAGACCGTCAAGACCCTCGACGACGCCCGCGCCTTCCTCAAGGAGATCGGCCTCCCCGCCATCATCCGCCCCGCCTTCACCCTCGGCGGAACCGGCGGCGGCATCGCCTACAACACCGAAGAGTTCGACGAGATCTGCACCCGCGGCCTCCGCGCCAGCATGATCGGCCAGATCCAGCTCGACCAGTCCGTCCTCGGCTGGAAGGAGTACGAGCTCGAGGTCGTCCGCGACAAGAAGGACAACTGCATTATTGTCTGCGGCATCGAGAACATCGATCCCATGGGCGTCCACACCGGCGACTCCATCACCGTCGCCCCGATCCTCACGCTCACCGACAAGGAATACCAGGCGATGCGCGACGCGTCGCTCGCCATCATGCGCGCTGTCGGCGTGGAAACCGGCGGCTCCAACGTGCAGTTCGCCGTCGATCCCAAGCCCAAGGACGGCAAGTTTCACATGGTCGTCGTGGAGATGAACCCGCGCGTCTCTCGCTCCTCCGCTCTCGCCTCCAAGGCCACCGGCTTTCCCATCGCCAAGATCGCCGCCAAACTTGCCATCGGCTACACCCTCGACGAGCTGCGCAACGACATCACCGGCACGACCAGCGCCTGCTTCGAGCCGGCGATTGATTACATCGTCACCAAGATGCCGCGCTGGACATTCGAGAAGTTCCCCGAGGCAGACGAGACCCTTACGACGCAGATGAAGTCCGTCGGCGAAGCCATGGCCATCGGACGCACGTTCGCCGAGAGTTTCCAGAAAGCCATCCGCTCCATGGAAGTGAAGCGTTTCGGCTACGGGCTTGATCGCAACGACAAGTGGCTCGCCGCGCAGCGAGCCGGCGGCACGGCAACGGTCGACGTAGACGGTCAGGGCCCCGTCCGCACCGCCGACGGTGAGGCCGTCGAGTGGCCCATCCCCGACGAGAAGCTCTCCCTCAAGCTCGCCGTTCCCGGTCAGGCGCGGCTCTACTACATCCGTTATGCGATGAAGCTTGGCTGGAGCGCTCAGCGCATCCACGAGATCACCAATATCGACCCGTGGTTCATCGATCAGCTCGCGCGGCTCGTGGAATTCGAGGACAAGCTTCTCGCCGTCAAGACTCTCGAAGCTCTCCCCCGCGAGACTTTCTTCGAGGCCAAGCGGCTTGGCTACTCCGACGCCCAGCTCGCCAACATCTATCTGGGCACGATCAGCCCAGACACCATTCTCAAGGTCCGGGCCCACCGCAAGTCCCTCGCCATCGAGCCCGTCTACAAGCTCGTGGACACGTGCGCCGCCGAGTTCGAGGCCGTGACGCCGTACTTCTACTCCACGTACGAGAGCGCCAACGGCCCCGACAAACCTGAAGACGAAATCCGCATCACGCAGACCCCGAAGGTCATCATCATCGGCGGCGGCCCCAACCGCATCGGCCAGGGCATCGAGTTCGACTACTGCTGCTGCCACGCGGCCTTCGCCGCGGATGAACTCGGTTTTGAGTCGGTGATGATCAACTCCAACCCTGAAACCGTCTCCACGGACTACGACACCAGCGATCTGCTCTTCTTCGAGCCGCTGACGTTGGAAGACACACTCAATGTGATCGAACGCCTCAACGGCGCACCGCTCGGAGTCCTTGTTGAGTCGTCAAACACACGCCAATCGCAGTCCTTGGTCAACATGCCTGCGCCAGTGCGGCAGCAGATTGAGCAAGAGCTCGTTCGCCGCGGCATCGAGCGGGGCGTAGTTGTGCTGGTCTCCGATCAGATCCTTCCCCGATGGGGCCGCGCCTACACCATCGCTACTAAGTCTGGCCCATTGGACTTCTGGTTCAGGAACAAGTCCTCGACTGTTCTTGAACGCGTGGAGGACGGGAAACTGCACTTCATTGAGCTGGAGGATGATGTGCGCGATGCTGCGGCCCCGTTGCTCCAGGGAAGCAACCTTGTCCACGGCGCCATCGTCCAGTTCGGCGGCCAAACCCCCCTCAACCTCGCCCATGGCCTGCAAAAAGCCGGCGTCCCCATCATCGGCACTTCCGTCGACTCCATCGACCTCGCCGAGGACCGCGACCGCTTCGATGCCCTCCTCACGCAGCTCGGCCTCCATAAACCCCCCAGCGGAATCGCTCGCTCCAAAGATCAGGCCGTCGAGATCGCCTCCCGCATCGGCTACCCCGTGCTCGTCCGTCCCTCTTACGTTCTCGGCGGCCGTGGCATGGAAATCTGCTCCGACGAAAAGGCCCTCCGCCACTACATGACCACCTGCCTCGCCGCAAGCGACCTCGATGCCGCGCCGGTGCTCATTGATCGATTCCTCTCCGACGCCACCGAAGTAGACGTGGACGTCATCGCCGACTTCCCCCCCTCCTCCCCGCATGCCTTGATGCCTCCTGCCTCGATGCCTTCTTCCCTCTCGAAATCATCCGCCCTCATCTGCGGCGTCATGGAGCACATCGAAGAAGCAGGCATCCACTCCGGCGATTCCTGCTGCTCCATCCCTCCCTACTCCCTCTCCGAGTCCATGATCGCCCGCATCGAGGAAATGGGCCGCGCATTGGCCAAGGCCCTGAACATCAACGGCCTCATGAACGCCCAACTCGCCATCAAGGACGACCAGATATTCGTCCTCGAAGTGAATCCCCGCGCCAGCCGCACCGTGCCCTTCGTTGCCAAGGCCACGCAGATGCCCTGGGCCCGCATCGCCGCGAAGGTGATGATGGGCAAGTCGCTTGCCGAGCTTGAAGCGGTTGAAGTGGCCACGAAGAACGGCAAGTCCCTCCTCCCCTACTACTCCGTGAAGGAAGTCGTCTTCCCCTTCTCCAAGTTCCCCGGGGTCGATGTTGTGCTCGGCCCAGAGATGCGTTCCACCGGCGAGGTGATGGGCGCGGATCGCATCTTTGAAATCGCCTTCGCCAAGTCCCAAATCTCCTCGGGCGCATCACTCCCTGTCGCGGGCAACGTCTTCATCTCCGTGCGCGAGGCCGACCGCAAGAAAGTCCATGCACCGGCGCGACAACTCCAGGCCCTTGGCTTCACTATCTTCGCCTCGCAGGGCACCGGCGACCATCTCCGCGCCAGCGGCATTCCCTGCACCATCCTCCCCAAGATCGCCAGCGGCCAGCGCGGCCACGTGCTCGACCTCATGGCCGACGGAAAGCTCCAACTCATCATCAACACGCCCACCAAGACCGGTTGGAAGACCGACGAGGGCAAGATTCGGGCTGGGGCCATCCGCCTTGGGGTTCCCCTCATTACCACCGCTACCGCCGCGGCTGCCGCCGCACGTGCCATTGCCGCGCTCGTTGGTGCGGCCTCCAATGGCCACTCTTCCGGCTCCGGATGGACGGTCACCGCCTTGCAGGACTATCGCGACATGCTCCCCGCCAACCACCCTGCGCGGCGCGCAGCGACGACCAAGAGCTCCCACGCCAACATCGTCGCGAGAAAGGGCCGCGAGCCACTTGCTCGCACGCCGAGTTCCTGAGTCAAGCTTTTCCAACACGTCCCGCCCGATCAACGACCCGCCTGCTCAGGCGGGTCGTTTTACGTTCGGATTTGATTCGCATCTATTGCCAAGCCAGTGTCGACCTTTCCTGCATCTACGCTTCATTCGCGGTCCACACTCTTCTTTGACGCGGTCCTTTGCAGAGACCCTCTCAACGCAGAGGTTTTCAGGCAAGGAGTCTTTCAGTGGTCCAGACCTACACAACCCAGATTCGACCAGCCCTCGCGGCCATCCTGCTCTTCTGCGGCCTCGCTTCCAGCGCGGCCGTCGCCCAGGAGGCGTCGTATGCCCCGCAGGGGGCGCAGGGCGCACTCCAACCCGAGTCCTTCGCAACGCTCGCCCCCGATCAGCTGGACACGCTCGTCGGAGCGATCGCCCTGTACCCCGATCCGCTCATCGCGCAGATTCTCCCCGCTTCCACGTACCCCATCGACATCGTCCGCGCCGCGCGCCTTGTCCGCTCAGGCGCCACATCGGACCAGCTGGACCAGCAATCCTGGGACCCGAGCGTCAAGGCGATCTCCCATTACCCGACCGTTCTGCAGATGATGGACGACAACATCGATTGGACGCAGCAGCTGGGACAGGCATTCATCGCCCAGCCCGACGATGTCATGCAGTCCATCCAGCGCCTTCGCCTGCAGGCCCAGAACCTGGGCAACCTCGCCACCAACTCCCAGCAGCAGATCTTCCTGGAAGATTCCGCCGTCCGCATCATTCCCGCCAATCCCGACGTCATCTACGTCCCGGTGTACCAGCCCTCCGTCGTGTACTACCAGCCCGCGCCCGTCTATTCCAGCTACGTCTCTTTCGGGTTCGGCCTGCCCTGCGGCGCCTGGCTCGACCTCGACTGCGATTGGAACAACCACTGGTTCTACCGCCCCGGTTGGACGTGGAACCATTGGCACGACAACTTCATCATCGATCGCGACCGCTTCATACGTCCGCGCCATGACTTTGAGCCACACCGCGGCGATCGCAACCCCACCGTCTGGCGTCGCGACAACGATCGCCCTCTTACATTCCCCGGCCATCGACTCACCCGTCCCTCCCAGTTCGATCAGTTCCGCGGCCGCGACAACAACCGCGATAGCACACATTTCAACGACCGTAACCGAGGCGACGCTCCCACTCGTCGACCGGTTCAGGTGCCCACTCCCCGTTCAGAGCCCATGGATCGGGGGCGCAACCCTTCGACCCCCACGCACTCCATTCCGCCCCCCGCCACGGACCACACCCAGCGCGGCTTGGAGCGCGGCCAATCCAGCCGGCGCAGCGAGCTGACCCACGATGGCCCGGTGTCGTCACCGCCCATCACCACGCTGCCCGTGGCGCCCCGCCAGGCAAAGCCCGCCCCCATCGCTGCGCCCCCGCGCGACAATCGACCCTCTCCTTCGCCCACGCCCCGTGATGTGCAGCCGATGCCGCCCGTTCGCGCCAACCATGCTCCCGCGCCGAAGCCCATTGCCGCCCCCCCCGCGCACATCAATACACCGCCCGTTCACATCGCTCCTCCGCCCGCCGCGGCTACCAGGCCCGCCACTCCCGCGTACGTCCAGCCCCCGCAGCGCGACGACAACACCAAGCGCGGCCTCCACAAGTAGTGAACCAGTTTCCCTTTCGCCTGGGCGATACATTCGAACCCCCACATTCTCCCAACTCTCTCGTGGTGTTTCCCACTCTCGCAGGACCAACCCCATGAAACTCTCGATTCTCCTCCCGCTCGTCGCACTCGCTGCCGGATGTTCTTCAAGCTCGCAGATCCACGCCATCCACACAGACGCCAGTTCCGGCGCCCAGACTTCGGCCCGGCATACCACCCCTGCGGAGTCCCCACACCTTCTTCCCAACCAGCCCTCTTTCAGTTCGACCGACGAGGCCGTGCAGGCCCTGTACGCGGCTTCCACAGCCAAGGACCTCCCCGCGATCGCTCGCATCGTCGGCCTGCCCGAGTCCGACCTCATCACGACCGATGCGGCGAAGAACGCCTCCATCGCCGAATTCTTTGCCACGCATTACAACGAGTACCACAAAGTTGTTCCCGATGGCGACTCGCGCGCCCGGCTGTTCATCGGCAAGGACAATCTTGCGATCGCCTCTCCACTGGAGAAGCAGAACGGCGCCTGGTTCTTCGATTCCGCAGGGGGCAAGGAAGAGTTGATTACGCGATATATCGGCGAGAATGAACTCGCCGTCATCGGCGTCTGCCGCGCCTATGTCCAGGCCCAGTACGAGTATTACGCGGAGGACCGCAACAACGATGATGTGCTTGAGTACGCCCAGCAGCTCGGCTCCACCAAGGGCCAGCACGATGGGCTCTACTGGCACACCGGGGACGCGGAGCCCGAAAGCCCTCTCGGGCCCCTCGTCGCACAGGCCCGCGCCAGCGGCTACCTCAAGGGCAATGTTCACAACCTCGACGCACCGAAGCCCTACCACGGCTACTACTTTCAGATCCTCACCCGCCAGGGCGCCAATGCCCCCGGCGGGCGGCATGATTACATCATCAATAACCACATGATCGCCGGCTTCGCGCTCGTCGCATACCCGGCCAACTACAACAAGTCGGGGATCATGACGTTCATCGTCGGCGCGAACGGCAAAGTGCTTCAGAAAGATCTGGGCGACAGAACCCCGGATATTGCCGGCCAGATGACGGAATACAACCCCGATTCCACGTGGTCATTCGTTCAAGAGTGATCGATCAACCCGCTTCGCGACGATCGCTCGCACCTCGCGCCCCAGCCGGAGCACGAAGACGACCATCGGCACATCGCCCTTCCCGCGCAGGCGGCCCTGCAATGCGTCCGTTTCCACAACACCGCCACGAGTCTTCACCTCGACGATACCGGCACAGTGGGATTCCAGAACGGCCTTCACACGCCGTTCGTTGAAGGCCATCACCTCGAGCACTTCAAACCCGCTCACCCACGGGCTGCGGATCAACACGTCGGATGTCAGCAGCCCGACGCGCGTGTGCAGCATCGGGGCGAGGAGTTTGGCGCACAGTGTTCCCAGCAGGCCCGCCCGCTCCACGGAGTCATCCGGCTCGTAGATATATCGGCCCGACCGAAACTCCGCGGCGTGCAGGGGCAACCCACCGGCGGCCGCGTCCGCAGTTCCGGAGATGGTGTGTGATCTCCAGGTCTCCATCGGACCATCCGCCGAGCCGAGCAGCAGCGTGGCCCGTCGGACAGTCGCTCCGGTGTACACCCCGCGAACCCACGCCACAGCTTGCACCAATCTCCCGTTCTCGGAGCACACTTCCACGAACGCACCCGGCAGTTCACGCTCCACTTCCGCCAAGTCCACCCCGGGGCCGAGCTTTACCGCGCCCCATTGCACATCCCGCGCGGCGATCGCACGAATCGTCTCTATCGGCGGCTGCATCTCCGCCAAGCCCCATGTCCGCCGGCCGGATCCATCCCTGCGCGCCGGATCAATGTGGAACGGGCCGTGGGGAACTTCCATCGTCGTCACATCCGCGGCCCGCGTCTCGCACCCCGCATTCATCCCGGCCATCCACGCCCGCACCGGATCGATGTCCACGGCGATGGCCCCGCCCGCAGATGCCGCAAATGCCATGGCATCCCCGCCAATTCCGCAGCACAGATCGGTCACTGGCATATCCGGGCAGAGGATCGCAAAGAAACTCGCCTTGCGGTCCGCAACGAGCGCCGAACTCGCCATCTCGACGCCGGCAACATCCGCCCACAATCGCCCCGCAACTTCAGCTCCGAACTTTCCCACGGCCTTCCGGCGCGCCTCACCGAGCACAAGGGCTGCCCGCACCACTTCCGCATCCGGGCACATTTTCCGCAGCCCGGCGATCCCCTGCACATCACCCCGTTCCACCCCCATCGCCGCGCGCACCAGTTCCTCGTGCTTGGGCTCGGCCAACTTCTGCCATACGGGCAACTCCATCCCCCATCATTGCCCCGCTTCCCCCACCTCACTCCGCCAACTGGCTGGCCGTGAAGGTCTTCCCCGTCGTCTCCCGCTCCCAAGTCCAGGCCGGGCCGCGCTTCCGCTCGTAGAACTCCCAGAGCTCGAACCAGTAGCTGCGAAACCGATGGGTGCCGAACGGCTCGAAGTGCTTAAACACCCGCTTCATGATCTTCGCGCTCGACCCCTTGAAACCAAGCAAATCCCGTCCGTGGCGCACGCTCTCGGTGTCCAGCGGCAGGCGGTGATACCGGCCCAGAAGTTGCATGATGTTCGCCGCGGCGTACGGGCCGATCCCTGGCCATTCGAGCATCGCGTCCCAGAGCTCCTCATCGGGCGTTGCCGGGTCCTCGATCCACGCCACATCAATCTCGCCCTTGGCAAACATTCTGGCCAGTTCGATCATTCGCGCATCGCGATACCCCACGCGGCACCGCGCCCGCAGACTCGCTGCACGCATCTTCGCCAGCCGCTCGGCCGTGGGAAACGCAAACAGCCCGCTTGCCGATTCGCGTCCCACCACCTCGCACAGCCGCCGGTTCATGATAATGGTGCTCGGCCACTGGACGTTGCAGGATGTCACCGTCTTGAGCACATCCTCAAAGAGCGTTGGCGAACGCATCAGCCGGCCGCGCCCGGACTTCCTGAACCGCTTATCGAGGCGATGGAACTCTCCGATTCGCTCTCGCGCTTCGCTGAGGTTCAACATCCGAGAGAGCGCAGCGCGTACACCCTTCTTCTCGGCCGCGTCGAGCGAGCGATCGGCCCGCACCACCAGCGGAAGACCTGCGAACCGCTTGAGCGACGCGTATGAGTGAGGCCGGTCATCACGCTTCCCCTGCGTCATTCGCACCGTGACCGCCTGGCCACCCGCCCGCCCCAAGTCCATCGTCGTTCGAAACACCATGCCCGCGGGATCCCAGTGGTTCGGCTCCAGCAGAAAATAGCCGTACGAACAGACGTCGCGTGCCAGCACGAAGTCGGTGGGAACTGGGATGCGAAAGGTGCTCATGGCATCTCACGAAAGTCCAAAGCGGCAAGGTTCAAAGTTCAAATAAAGCGTCCGCCACGGTGCTTCCCGCCAGATTTGAACTTTGCAAATTCAATTTTTGAACTCTCCTCCTACGCCACGAGCCGCCGGCTCTCCGGCAGCAGATACGCCGCGATGTTCCCGCACAGCCGCTCCGACACCCGCGCAAACGTCTCGTAGTGCTCCGCGAGTTGCGTCTGCATGTCGGCTCGGGGCGAAACGCCCCGGCTCGCACCGCATACGTGCGCCGCCGAACTCTCCGCGGCCGCCCGGTCATGCTCAAAATGACATAGGAACCCATACGTCCGCAGGCCCACCTTGTACGCCGCAACTTTCATGCTCGCGGTCGTCGCCAGCGTCATCGCACCCACCGGTAGAGTCGTCACTTCCTGTCCGCAGAAGAACAACTGCGGCGACTTCCACGGCACGCCCGCCATCATCGTCTCCGTCTGCCCCGGCACGGTGACATCCATCATCGCAAACCCGCACTCAGGGGCATCCTTCGGCCCCACTACCCCGCCCAGTGCGTGCGCGATCAGCTGCGCCCCGAGACAGATTCCCACCAACGGCACCTGGGCCGCGTGCGCTTTGCGGATCAGCGCGGCTTCATCCTGCATCCACGGGTACCGCGAGATGTCCGTCACGTTCTGCTCGCCGCCGAGGATAACGATCCCGCTCACGTCGTCCAGATCCCGCGGCACACCGCGATTGGCCGCGGAAACCGGCAGATCCGCCCGGCGTAGATCCAGTTTGTACCCATGGTCGCGCAGCGCAACCCCAAGCCGCCCCGGTCCGCCGTCCTCGCCATGCTGAAGAATGATGATCGCCATGCCCGCATGATACCGCAAGAGCCCGCCCATCTCTCTTCCACTACTCTCTGCGGATGCCTCCCGCCCAGCAACCTGCCATCCGCCGCGCCCGCCTGTTCGCTTGCATCCTCGCCCTCGCCGCCGGGTTGCTGCTGGCGCTCATAATCGTCAGCATCTGGATCCACCTGTGGTTCACGCACTCGGACAGCTACCTCGGCGTCCTGCACGGGCAACTCTCTTATCGCTGGGGATTCGAGCGACCTTCGATGCAAATCCTGGGTAACGGCTTCCATACCCATCGCTTCGACGCCATGTGGGAATGGTGGCGCACGCCCTACCACCACATGAGCCCCGCCGTGCGGTGCATCAACATCCCCCTCCTTATCCCCGCCGCATTCCTCGTATTCGCCGCCGCGATCGCGATGCGACGCCACCATCGCCTCCGCTCACGCGGGCGATGCCCCCAATGCCTCTACGACCTCGCGGGCCTTACCAACCCCCCACGCTGCCCAGAATGCGGCCGCGCCCTCCCTTGACTACTTCTTCGACTACCTCTTCCCCTTCTTCTTCGCGACCTTTTTCTTCGAGCCCCTGCCGCCACCCTTCGCCTTCTTCGCGCCGCCGCCCACCGCCTTCTCGTGCACATGGATCATCTTCAGATACTCGGCGTACCGCTTCCGAAGTTCCGACCCCTTCAGCGATTTCAACCGATCCAGCGAGAACTCCTCGATGTTGAACGAGGCGATCACCGTTCCGTGCGCCAGCGCTCGCAGCACCTGACCGAACGATCCCGGCGACCCGCCCGCCGCGCCGCTCGCGATGGCCCCCATCATTCCGCCCGCGAACGTATCCCCCGCGCCCGTCGGATCGATCACCTTCTCGGCCGGATACGCCGGCAGCGCGCCCAGCCCATCGCGGTGGATCAAGAGAGCCCCATGCTCCCCCTTTTTCACGACCACGAATCGCGGGCCCATCTCAAGAATCTTCCGTGCGGCCGCTACAGGGTTCCGCATTCCCGTTAAAAGCTCGGCTTCGTCATAGTTCAGCACGAGGCCATCGATCATTCCCAGCAGCTTCTCCAACTCCGGCCGCGCCACCTTGATCCAGAGGTCCATGGTGTCCGCAACGGCGAGCTTGTGCCTGGGAAACTGCGCGAGCATCCCGGCCTGCAGGCCCGGATGCATGTTGGCGAGGAAGACGTACTGGCTATCGCGGAACTTGGCGGGAACGGGGGGCGGGGCCTCCATGAGGATGTTGAGCTGCGTCTCCAGCGAGTCCCGATGGTCCATGTTTTCGTGGTATTTCCCCGTCCAGCGGAATGTCTTGGACCCCTTCCGCACTTCCAGCCCGGCCGTATCGATCGCCCTGAACTTCGCCAGCGCCTTCAGGTGTTCGTTGGGAAAATCATCGCCGACCGCCGCCACCATCCGCACCGGCCCATAGAAGGACGCCGCTGCTGAGAAGTACGTGCACGAACCCCCAAGCACCGACTCCGCCGTGCCCGTGGGCGCGATGATCGAATCAATGCCGACGGTACCCGTGACGATGAGGTTGGCTGATTTGGACATAGGGGCGGAGTGTACGCGCCCAACTCGATGGCTCGACCGCCGCCCTGCGTTGGACGCTTTCGTCCCATTCGACCCCTAGGCCGCCCCCAACTCGAACACACACGTCGTCTCCAGCATCTCCCCGGGCACCAGCACTACCGTTCCCGTTCCCTCCACCCCGCGAGAAGCCAGATTCATCGCATCGTTCACCTGGGTCTGCGGTTCCACGGCGATAAACGCGAGGGGTGAGATGCGATTCGGATCCTCGTGCGGCGCGTACACCACCCAGTGCCCCATGTTTGCCGAGGCATTGATGCGAAGCTTGACGCTGCTGGCCGGCCAGTGCAGCTCGGCGATGTTCGGCTGCGCTGGATCGGCGGTAAACACCGCGTCGATCGGCTCAGCGGGCAGCGGCGCGGATTGACGGAGATGATGCGTCAGGGCGTCGGCGGTCGCGGGGCCGATGGCGCATCCAGACTCCAGCGGATAGCGACCTCGCACCGGAACGCGCAGGTGCAGGTCGTCCGAGTCGTTCCAGAGCCGGCGCATGAAGTATGGGTGATGGCCGCAACCGGCGGGGAATGGAGTGCGATCCGTGTTGCGCAGGGAGAGATCGATGCGCAGCGATGCGGGAGACTCCGCCAAAGCGTACGAAGCGCGACAGACGAACGACCACGGCCAGTTGACATCTTCGAACGCGCGACTGTCGAACTCGAGTGCCGCGAAAGTTGCCGACTGCTCGACCACTTTCCACGCCCGCTTCCGCACATCCCCGTGCTGGGCCATCCCATCGGCGGTATTCGTTTTGACGACCTGCTCGCGCCACTCAAACCCGAATCTCCCGGCGCGAATGCGGTTAACCCAGGGAGCCATGAAGAACGAGCCCAGGTGGGAGGCGTTCGGCTCATCCGGCGCCGACCTTCGCATCAACGGAAAGAAGTAGCCGCCGGGCCCTTTGAGCGAGAAATCCGCGATGCCGGCGCCCATCTCGGGCGCGATGGAAAGGCGGAGTCGATCGGTTGAAAGCGTGAGCATCGCCCACACGGTAGCCGCGGCCCGCGCGGTACCATGGTTCGCCCATGTGGATCGACACGATCGAGAATCGCACAGTTTTTGCCGTGGCCCTGGCCGCGTGCGTCGTGCTGGGCGTGCGGAAACGCGTGCCGCCGTGGGCTTTCGCGGCCGTCCTTGTCGCGGGCATAGTCGCTGTGATGCTCGCGACGCCGGTCGTCTGGAAATGGGGCTTTCACGGGCAGATGCACTGGGCCTTCTCGCTCGCCAGTCTCCGTTCGTCGCCGCCGGAGGATCCGACCTTCGCGGGCCAGCCGCTGATGTATCCATGGACGGCGCACTGGTTCTACGCCCATATCGGGCGAGCTTTGCATGTGTCGCCGATCGCCGTGCTGGCTGCTTCGGATGTGCTATGGCTGGCGATCATGCTGCTGGCCGCGGCAAAGTCGGCGGTGATCCTGACGGGCGACCGCGGGGCGGGCCTCGTGGCCGCGTTTCTCGCATGGACGGGCGTGCTCATCACCGACGATGGATACATCCAGTCGCTCTCGCACTTGCACAGCGCGATCCGTCCGTGCATGCGCATGGTTCCCGCGGACAAGTTCTTCAATCCCAACAACAACCCGATCGGGCTCGCGCTCAGTTCGCTGGCGATGCTGTGCGTGGTTCACATTGTTGTACGTGCGCGGCGTGTGTGGGTGTGGACGGGTCTTCTATTCGGCGCTGCGTTCGGGTGCGCGGCGCTGTATCCGGTGTCATACGTCGGTCTCGTCGTCGCGATTGCGGGCGCCTCGTTCGCGCTGGCGATTGTGCGGCGCAAGCTCGTTCACACGGGGATGCTCCGATGCGCTCTGGCGGCGGCGCTCGGAGGGGTTGCGGCGCTTCCGTGGATGCTGGCGTATGACTCCGGCCGCGGGCCGGATGGGCAGATCACGGCCACTCCAGCGGGCGACATTGTGGGCAAGGTGGCGGTGCTGTGCGCCGTTGCAGGACCCGCGATTGCCATTCTGCTCGCCGCCGGGAAGGGCCAATGGGGCGAACACAGAGAGTCTGCTGAACCGCGCGACGGGCGGGCCTTGCTCATCGGGGCCGCACTGGCTCTCGGCGCGGCGTACCTCGCTCTGTTCATTCCGCTTGGGTGCGAGTACAAGTTCCTAGCGCAGACGGCCATGCCGATGGCGTGTCTGCTTGCAGCGCCGATCGCCGGGCTGGCGCGGACGAAATGGTGGCTGGCGGGGTTGTTGCTCGCCATGTTCTCCCTCGGTGCTGCGGACCGGGAGTTGATCCGCTTCTCTCTGGACTGGCGGCTGCCGATCCATGTCGAAGCGGGCCACGCCCGCGCGAACGACCCGGAGCGCGACGCGATGCTCGGGTTTCTGCGTGATCGAACGCCGCGCGATGCGGTAGTGCTGGCCGAGGAGCCGCTGGTGCCGGTCGTCGGCGAGCGATCGCTGTACCTGCTGCCGCGGAAACTGGGCACGGTGGCAGGGGACGGGTGGTCGATGGGAACGTACAAGGTGACGCTCGCGGTCGTGGGGCACTCGCGAGAGATGCTGGCGCAGCGCGAGGGCGTGCAGCGGGAGGTGCTCGTGGGGAGCGATATCGGGGCGGCTCGCGCGGGTGCGGGTTCCCTGCGCGGGGAGTTTCCGGGGCGGGCGGTGTATGCGGTGGTAACGAGCGAAGGGGCGCAACGCAATCTGGAGGGGAGCGGTGCGTGGCGCGTGGTGTATCGGTCGGCGCAGTGGGCGGTGTATGAGATGAGCCGGCCGTGAGGGCGGATCAGATCACGGGCAGCCGGAGAACCAGGCGGCGAGGAAATCGAAGATGTCCTGGGCACCGAGGGAGCCGGAGTTGTTGAAGTCGGCGGGGCAACAGGGGTTGGCGCCGCCGGGGAGGGGGGTGCAGGAGGTGCCGACACCGAGGAAGCGGGCCGTGGGCGCGGCGGCGATGCATCCGAGGGTGGTGGTGGCTGAGCAGGTGGGGCCGCGGCAGCAGGCCCCGGGGGCGAAGGTGGTGCAGTTCGCGGCGGCGCAGGTGGAGACGGCGGTGTTGGGGACGCCGCCGACGGTGGTGCAGTCGATGGGGTTGAGGAGGAGACAGCCGCCGGTGCCGCGGGCGTTGCAGCAGGGGGCGACGACCGAGCGGACGGTGACGCGGATGGCCAGGGGATTGGGGAGCGTCTGGGACGCCCAGACGGAGCCGTTGAAGAACGCGGCGGCGGTGGATCCCGAGAGCCCGGCGCCCCAGAAGACTGATCCGGTGCCGCTGATGAACGGACCGACCCAGTAGTTGTGGCCGGCGAGAAGCGGTGTGGTGCTGGTGATGGGGGTGGACTGGAATGAGAGCACGCCTGTGATGGGGCCGGGGACGACGCCGCTGATGATCGGCATGCCGACGGGGAGGCCGGCGGACTCGTTGAAGACACCGACCTGCAGGGAGGAGATGGCGCCGGAGATGGCGAGGGCCATGTCGATGCTGACGACGCTGACATCCGAACCCGCGGGGACGGAGATGCGGACGGCGTTGACGATGGCGGAGCCACCGCCGACGGTGCCGGCGCTGGTAAAGGTGTTGCCTGCGCCGAAGGTGTCGATGAGGGTGAAGTTCTGGGCGCTGGCCGTTTGGGCGAGGAGGGCCAGCGCGAGACAGACGCTCGCGAGATGGGCGAGGGATGGTGCGAAACGCATGGGAGACTCCGGGTGTTGGCCGCCCCAATGCAGTGTACCGCGCCGACGTAGATGTACAAAGGCGATTCCGTCCGCGATGCGTGGATCAGATCTTGGCGGCTTCTTTGGCCCAGGCGTCCTTGAGCGTGACGGTACGGTTCCACACCTGCTTCGTGCCCGTGGAATCCGGATCGAGCGTGAAGTAGCCGAGACGTTCGAACTGCACTCGGGGCGTGCGAAAGGCCCCTGGCGTGAAGCCGTCAGCGCAGTCGGAGGCGTATTTCAGCGCATCGAGGGCGGGTTCGAGGTGGGCCTCAATGACTTCGAGTGAGTTGGCGTTGAAATCGTCCATGAAGTTGCCAATCGCCCCCCCACTCTTGCCGGGCTCTTCGGCTTTGAAGAGACGGTCGAAGAGGCGGACTTCGGCCTTAACTGCGTGGGCCGCCGAGACCCAGTGGATCGTGCCCTTCACCTTGCGCGGCGGCTCGCCGTTTGGGCCCGGCGGACAATCGCCACCCTTGGTCGCGGGGTCGTAGGTGCAGTGGACGGCGGTGACATTGCCTGCGGCGTCCTTGTCGCAATCAACGCATTTGAGGAAATACGCCCAGCGGAAACGCACTTCCTGACCGGGAGTCAGCCGGAAGAACTTCTTGGGATTCGGCGGGGACTCCATGAAGTCGTCACGCTCGATGAAGAGTTCGCGGGAGAAGGGGACCTTGCGCGAGCCCGCGCCGGGGTCCTCGGGGTTGTTCACGCAGTCGAGGAGTTCGGTCTGGCCCTGGGGATAGTTGTCGATAATGAGCTTGAGGGGGCGGAGAACGGCCATGTAGCGCGGGGCGACTTTGTTCAGGTGGTCGCGGACGGCGTTTTCGAGACGACCGAAATCGATAAGGGATTCGGTCTTGGTGGCGCCAAGGTCATCACAGAAGGCGCGCAGCGCCACGGGTGTGTAGCCGCGGCGGCGGACTCCGGCGATCGTGGGCATGCGCGGGTCGTCCCAGCCGGAGACGGTTCTGTCCTGGACGAGTTTGAGAAGGTTGCGCTTGGAGAGGATGGTGTAGGTGGGGATGAGCTTGGCGAACTCGATCTGCTGCGAGTGCCAGATGGGGCGGTTGAGATGATCCTCGGGGGAGCGGCCCTCGTTGATGGCGTTGATGAACCAATCGTAAAGGGGGCGGTGGTTCTCGAACTCAAGGGTGCAGATGGAGTGTGTGACGCCTTCGAGAGAGTCCTCAATGCCGTGGGCCCAGTCGTACATGGGGTAGATGCACCACTTGGTTCCGGTATTGTGGTGCGGAGCGTGCATGATGCGGTACATCATGGGGTCGCGAAGATTGAAGTTCGGGCTCGCCAGGTCGATCTTGGCACGGAGCGTCATCGAGCCGTCGGCATGCTTGCCGAGTTTCATTTCCCGGAAGAGTTTCATGGATTCCGCGGCGGGGCGATCGCGGAAGGGGGAGGTGGCGGGGATGGAGGGCGTGCCGCGGCGTTTGGAGACCTCTTCGCCGGAAAGCTCGCAGACGTAAGCGTGGCCCTTGAGAATCAGTTCCTTGGCGAACTCGTACATGTGATCGAAGTAGTCGGATGCCCAGAAGATGCCGCCGCCACCCCCACCCCCACCATCACCATCACCCGCGCCCGACCAATCGGGATTCTCATAGTCCGCGCCCAGCCACTTGACGTCGCGCTTGATGGCCTCGACGTATTCCATTTCCTCTTTGGTGGGGTTGGTATCGTCGAAGCGGAGGTTGAACTTGCCGTCGTATTTCGCGGCAAGGCCGGCGTTCAGGAGAATGGACTTGGCATGGCCGATGTGCAGCCACCCGTTGGGCTCGGGTGGGAAGCGCGTGTGTACGCGGGGTTTGCCGATGCGCCGGGCGGGGCCCTTGATCGCGGCCTTTTCCTTGCCGTGGTCCAGAACACCGGGGATACCTGCGTCGACGGGATCGGCCCACGCCCCCCACTTGAGCGCGGCGTTGTCCTGCTTCACGATCTGCTCGATGAAGTTCAGGGGACGGACGGGAGGGACAAGCGGCGTGTTTGTTGGGTCGGACATGGGGTGGGAGGGTATGGGGGCGATGTGGGATATTGGATGGACGATGGCGGATGGAGGCGGAAAAGACAACCGCCGGGCTTTTGGCCCGGCGGTTGAAGAGATCACGAAGCTTCGGGCCGAAGCATCAGGACTTGGGCTTGGGCTGTTGGGGCTTGCTTTCCGTGGGAGACTTGGATTCGGGCTTGACGACCGGCGTCGCGGGCTTTGCGGCCTTCAGAGCGGCATCGATCGCGGCGACCATTTCTTCGTGGCTGAGGGGGTTGCCGTTCCAGGCGACCTTGCCATCGCCGCCGATGACGAACGCGCTGGGAATGCCGCGGACGCCGGCAGCGGCGAGCCAGGACTTCTCCATGACCTTGCCGCCATCGAAGGCGACGGTGTAGGCCATCTCATCACCCTTGGCGGTGACGAACTCCTGCACATCCTTGAGCGTCTTCTTGTGGCTCTCTTCCCAGACGGAGACGCCAATGACGGTGACATCCTTGTGGGACTTGGCAAGCTCATTGAGGAGGGGGATGGATTTCTTGCAGGGGGGGCACCAGGTGGCCCAGAACTCCACGACGTAGACCTTGCCGGCCTCGAAGGACTTGACCTCCGAACCCTTAACCCAGTTGCTCACGCTGATGGCGGGGGCCACCGAGCCGACCTTCAGGGTCGCGTCGGATGGTTTCGTCTCCTTCTTGGGCTCGGCCTTCGTGGCTGGCTTGCTGGGCTGGCCACCGACGGTGGGCTGCGCAATGGCAACACCGGCCGCGGCGAGGAGAGCGACGGGGAGGAGCAGGAGACGTGGGGACATTCGGGGCCTTTCGGGTGGGGTGAAAAGTGGTCCCCGGAGTATAGGGGAGCGCAGGGTGAACCATGAAATACGCGATTTCATGCGTCCCGGGCCGCAACTGCCGATCGGCCAATGCGAATGAAATCCCGGTTTAGAAGTCATTGATGCGGTAGCGGACCATCACATCCTGGGAAAAGCTGGGGAGTGTGATCGCAAGACGGCCATGGACGATCGCGGCCTCCCAGTTCACATCAAGTTGCTGGGCGTCTGCGCCGGTGGACCAGAACTCCACGGAAGCGGAGAGAGCACTTCCCAGACCGTCGATAGCGAGCGTGGCGGAATCCACGCTGCCGGAAGTGCGGTTGAGATCCTGCGTGACATAGACCATGCCCTGATGGGTATCCGCCGAGCCCACGCCGATGAGTCGATGGGAGGTGCCGGAGAAAGCAATGCGGCCGGCAAGCGGAACGGGGTTGTAGCCCGCAACATCGAAGCCGATGGTTCCATCGGTCGCGAAGTATCCGACGCTCTGCTGGATCTCACGCATGCCCATGGGAAGTGGCGTGGGCATATAGCCCGTGGTTTCAGGGGAGAGGTCGGTGGGGATCAGATCGCGGGCCTCCGCACCGGCGAGGCGGATGCCGCTGCCGCCGAGGCCGAGGGCGATCTGCGTCCAGGTGGTGGTGCGGTAGAGATCAACGTCGTCCTGCAGCGTGAAGTTGTTCGCGGGGGAGGGGCTGGGCGACAGATCGGCGTAGGCGACGGTTTGTCCGGGCCAGCGCGACTTCACGAGGCCCCACTCGCCGTTGTTGACAACGCGCTGGTCACGCTTCGAGGAGATCCAGTAGCCCGCGAGCGCGCCGTAGTCTGTAACGGGACGGATGGAAGGATTCGCGTCCGGAGAGTTGACGGGCTCGGATGTGGAGGCGGTGTACCAGTGCGGAGCGAGGATGTCGACGTTGTCGCCAAGGAACATCGTGCGTGCGACCGGGCCTCGGGGGACGAGGGTGGTGGTGCTGGCGACGAGAAGCATGTTGGGGTCGTAGGCGTGGACGGCCGTGGCGATGCGTTGCAGCGTCTTCGAACGATCGCGGAACTCCTGCATGCGGGCGGGGTCGCCGTCGCCGCGTGGGTTGGTGGTCCACGAGAGATCGTCCCAGTCGCTGGGAAGTTCGACGCCAAGGACGCTGACATCGTCGGGGCTCTGGTGCACCCAGTTGATAATCGTGTTGATGCGGTTGATCGCCATGTCCTTGACGGACGCATACTGGAAGAAGTCGTTGATGGTGGAGATCGGGCCACCGTTCTGCGTGGAGTAGGGCGTGAGGTTGAAGTTGGTGCGGTAGTTGGCCGTGTCGAACGGAACAAGGATCAGCCGGATGTTGACGCGATTGGCCTCGGCCATCATGTTCCAGAGGAACTGCTGCATCGCAGGATTGAAGTGGCCGGGTGTGGACTCAAGCCAGTACGCGCCGTTCACCGTGCCCCCGGGGGCCGCGGTTGCGAGCATCTCAAGAGGGACCTTGAGCGTGTTCACGCCATAGGAGGCGAGGGAGTCAAAGTAGCCCGCGGCGTCGCCCTCCGGACCGGGAGTCTGCGCGAAGTTGACCATCTGATTGGCGCTGGCGCTCCAGACGTTGGCGGGGTAGAGATTGCGAACGTACAGATTGTTCGGATTCGCGGCCGAGCCGATCATCGTGAATGGCTCACCGGCTTCGGTGATGAGGGAACCACCGGAGGCGGAGGTCATAAGGCGCTCACCATTGGAAAGATCCTGCACATCGGTGAGCGTGTTGAAGTGGACCTGGCGAATGTCGCTCAGGCGGCCGACGCCATCGACGGCGCGAACTGCGACGTAGTACTCCGCCCCGGGCTCAAGGCCCGCGATGTGGAGGGAGTCCGCCTGCCCGCGAGGGTGCGGTACGAAGGCATTGGGAATTTCGGTGGAGCTGTCCCAATCGAGTTCGTCCTGGATGGGGTAGCTGGACCAGCGAATCTCGTACTGGTACACGTGGCCGCGCTTCATGGGTCCCAGAGCCATGACGGTGTTGGATGCGGCCGGTGCGAGGAGATTGAGCCGCGCGCCGTAGCCGTCGATGGACGCGACGGAGAGATTGATGACGGGGTTTGGCCTGTCGTTCACGCGCGGGTCGCTGAAGGTGAGCCACGCGTAGTTGATGGGGCCTTCCATGCCGGGAGTCAGCAGGTTGAAGCTGGAGTCGACGCCGTTGATCTGATCGTCGGCGACGCGCGGACCGAAGCGGAGGTTGGTGTTCGCGCTGGTGTCGCGCGGGGCGATGTTGTGGACGCCGTTGTTGTCGTCGAAGAGAACCTGGAAGTTGAATGTGATGTCCTGGCCGTTGACGGGCATGGAGCCCATGCCGATGGTGGTCCAGGGGAGGAAGACCTCGGTGGTCCAGCCGACGTCAAGATCGGAGTTGTTGTTCGGCGTGCCGTTGAGGATGGTGCGCCACGTCATTCCGGGCGTGAGCGCGCCGCCGGGGTTCACCTGCACGCCGCTGAGGTCGTAGTTTCCCGCGATGTAGTTGAAGCGCGAAACAACTCCGGAACCCGAAGTGGGCCCCGTGGGAGAACCAAGGTTGAACGCCAGCGCGCGCCCGGCAGGCGTGAGAAGCCGCTTGCGCGTGACGGAGGCGTCGAAGAAGAGGGCGAGGGAGTCGTCGTCGAACCAGGCGCTGCGCGAGCCGGACCCCCCGCCGCTGCCGTCGGCCCAGAGATACTGATCGCGCACATCCGCGGCGATGTACAGGCCAAGCTCGGTGTACTTGAACCACATCGTCACAGCGGAATCGGGACGATTGGCCTGGGCGCGGGTCACAGGAATCGCGCCGGCCCACTCGGTGGGATCGATGTGGCCATCGACGACGACCGTCCCGTAGTTGGCGAACCACGTGGGGTGGTTTGTTGAAACAGGATCAGCCACGAACAGGCATCGCTGCTCGAGATGCTCGAGTTCGGTGTGGATCGGAGAGACAGAATGCCGGTGCCTGCGCAGAACGCTTGCCATGAGACCCCTCGCAAATACCCCGCACGAGAGATCCGCGGCAGAAGTCGACCGCCGCGGACGCGAGAGATCGCATCGGCCTATTGATGACGAAAATCAATGAATTGCAGGGAATGGGAAGAGATGCGGACTGTGCGGGCGTGAGATTGCACCCACGATGGACTCATGAGCGAACACCCGAGCAACTTCGCGGAAATGGGATTATTCGGACGGCGCGAGGAAACAGGACAGAACCGATGGCGCCATCAGTTTTTTGGCTTGCTCTTCACCGGCTTCTTGATCGGCTCCGGAGTGGTCGGCTTCGGGGGAGGCGGGGGCGCGACGGCTTTGAGGGCGACGGTGAGGGCATTCAAAAAGCCCGCCTCGTGCGGGTCTCCGATGAAGGTGATGGTGTTCGTTGCGTCAATGACGAACGCGGTGGGAACGTACACGCGGCCGGCGGGAACAATGTACGTGCTGGCCATGGCTCGCGCGCCGTCGAAGAGGACGGGATAGGGCATCTGCTCGTCGTGCTCTCTGACGAACGCGCGAACGGTCTCCAGACGCGTATCGGGCACATCTTTCTTCAGCTTGCGCTCGCTGGAGGCGACGGCGATGATTGTCAGCTCTTTGTGATCGCGTGCGAGCTTGGCGAGTGCGGGCATGGCGTCGCGGCAGGTGGGGCACCAGGTGGCCCAGAACTCCACGACGTAGACCTTACCGAGTTCGAATGAGATGGGAGCCGAAAGAGCGAGGGGGGCGGTGGAAACGGGAGGGGCGGACGGAGTGGACGGAGCCGCGGATTCGAAGGGCTTGACCCAGGTTTCGGGCTTGAGAGGCGGGGCCTTGTCGCCGACTTTGAGTGTGATCTCTGCGACGGGCCTGGGAGCGGGCGGGAGTGCGGGCTTCACGGGCTCCGTCTTTTTCGGCTGCGCGGGCGCTGGGGGAGCCGGGTCCTTTGTCGGGACGGGTTGCGAGGGAGAGGAAGTTTCTGGTTGCGAGAGCGCGACGGGAGCCATCGCAAGAAGGGCAGCGAACGCGGCGGCGAGCAAACGCAAAATGTGCATGGGCGGCTTCCGTGGCGGGGCGTGGCAATCCGTTCCCGAGAGTGTAGGAAAACCGCCATGGGTCGGCCGGTTCAGGGCCCGACGGCCGCAAGGCAGCGGTCGATTCGGGCGAGCGTGGACGTGCGGCCAAGAATGGCGAGAGTTTCAGCGATTCCGGGGGAGACCCCGGTGCCGGTGACCGCGATGCGGAGGGGCTGGGCGAGCTTTCCAACGGCGGCGTTGTCCGTGCCGAGGTTGAGCTCTTTGGCGAGGGATTCCAAGGCCGTGTGGATACCGGGCGGGATCCACTGATCCGCGGGAAGAATTGCGAGGGTGGTGCGCGTGGTAGCAAGGAGCTCAAGGCCGGATGGCACCGGAGGAATGGCGGGGGCGCGAAGTTTGTCGAGGGCTTTGGGGTCGAAGGGGTAGTCGGTGTCCGAGGTGAGGGCGAAGCGGGCGGCGGTCAGGGCGTCGCGGAGGGTCTTGGCGCGGGGCTTGATGATGGCGGCGAGGATCAGCGCGGCGGCGGGGCCTCTCGCATCGAGGGCGGCGAGGGAGGCGGGGTCGTACTCGGCGAGGTAGGCGCGCCAGCGGGAGGCGAACTCGGCGTCGGAGAGCTTGCCGATCGCGTCGGCGTTGAAGGAGAGGAGCTTGGCCCGATCGAACTTCGCGTTGGTCTTGCCGATGCGGTCGATGGCAAAGTGCTGCGCGAGGAAGCTGTTGTCGAACTTCTCAAGATCCTTGCCATCGGGCTGCTTCATGCCCGGATTCCAGCCAAGGAGGGAGAGGAAGTTGGTGATGGCTTCGGGGAGGTAGCCAGCGGCGCGGTAGTCGTAGACCTCAATCTCGGGAAGGGCGATATTGAAGTGCTTGGCGATTGCGGCGGCGATGTCGACGTTGTCGTTCTCGCCAGCGATGAAATCGGCGAGGAGTTTCTCGGCGAGGTTGAGTTTGGGGGCGAGCGTTGCGGGAGTGATGGACTTGTCCTTGGCGAGGGCCTCCTTCAGCGCCTTCCGCGCGGTCTTGGCCTTGTCGCGTTTGGACATCTTGGTGCCGTCCATGTTGAAGATGAGCGGCATGTGGGCGTAGACGGGGGTTCGGAACGAAACGCCCTCGTGCCTGGGCTCCAGCCGCTTCAGGGCTCGCTGCATGGCAACGTGGCGCGGCGTGTTGGCAAGATGCTCCTGGGCACGGAGGATGTGCGTCACGCCCATGAGCTCATCGTCGATGACGACCGCGAAGTGGTAGGTGGGGAAGTTGTCGGCCTTGCGGATGACGAAATCGTCCACCTCGCCGGGAGCGATCTTGACGTCTCCGAGAACCTGATCGTGGACGACGACGGCGTCGGCATCCATGGCGAACCGGATGACGTGGCGATCGCCTTTCTGCGCGCGGGCCCAGCGGGCTTCGTTGAAGACACCGAGTTGGACGTCGTCGGGACGAGGGTATTTAAATGTGCGTTTCTCGGCGACGCAGGCCTTTCGCATCGCTTCGACTTCTTCATTGGTCTCGAATGCGGGGTAGGCGCGGCCGGACTTGACGAGAGACTCGATGTAGGCGTTGTAGATTCCGGCCGCGGCTCGCTGGGCCTGAAAGTAGGAGCCGACATCCCGGGCGTGGGCACCGATGTCCGTGCCGGGCAGGCGGGGGCCATCGTCCCACGCGATGCCAAGCCAGGCAAGGTCTTCGAGAATGCCCCGTGCTGACTCATCGGAGGAGCGGGCCTGATCGGTGTCCTCGATGCGGATCATGAAGCGGCCACCCTGGCCGGGTGTTCCGCCGCGGGCGATGTGCTCCAACTCGGCACGCTTGGCGAAGGCCCAGCAGAAGAGTGCGGAACGGGCACCGCCGATGTGCAGGTGGCCGGTGGGGGAAGGGGCGAAGCGGGTGATGATGGGGCCGTGGGACATGGGGGGGAAGGGTAGAACGAGGTTGGAAGCCGGAAGGGGAGGGTGGGACGTGGTGGCCGGGGGTTGGCGGCGCGCCCACGATTGGGGTATGGCACGCACTTTGAAGCAGAAGGTGAAGCGGAAGGGAAAGAAGAACGGGACCGGCAAAATCGGCCGGGGTATCCAGAGGGTTCGGGTTACGCAGGCGCAGGAGCAATCCGAGCAGATGTCGCCAACCCAGATGAACGCCATGCGCGACCTGTTCTGGTGCAACGTCGTGCGGGACATGCTCAATGGGCTCAGCGTGCTCTTTCAGCAGCAGCCGGAACTCTTCGATGGGCGATTCGGGCTGCTGATGCGGCGGGGGGAGCGAATTCCGATCGGGCAGGTGCATCCGTTGTTTGCCTGTTCGATCCCGGGGACGCAGGGGGAGCGGGATGCGAGCGCGGCGGTGCAGTGCACGGTGTTTCAGGTGCAGACGCCCGAGGGGGAGGTTTTCACGGTGCCAGTCCACGAGGTTCGCGCCGTACACACGTTGACGGCGGAGTTGATCGACCAGTTGCAGAAGGTGGCCGAGGCCGAGGCGGAGGGTCTGGGCGACGAGGATGCGGAGCAGCGGCCGTTCGGCCTCGCGGCGTTCGCGGCGTTGCCGAAGCGGGAGACGGCGGTACGGGATGTGGAGGGGATGGGCGAATAGGAAACCGGCATCGAGGGATCATGCCGCGAAGCATCAAGTGAAGGCGGAAACGGGGGAGTGGAGATTGTATCGACATTGGTCTATACAATGGGTGGGGTAAGAGCGCGGGCCCGAAGTCCGCGCCACGGAGTTTGCGATGCGTACTTTGATTGCGATTCCGGTGTACAACGAAGAGAAGTACGTCTGCCCGGTGCTCACGCGCGTGCTGGAGTACGCCAAGGACGTGCTGGTGATTGATGATGGGTCCAGCGACGATACCGTGCGGCTGCTCCCCAAGCTGCCCGTCGAGGTCATTCGGCACAGCGTGAATCGCGGGTATGGGCGGGCGATGCGCGATGCGTTCGCGTGGGCGGAGATCGACGGGTACGACTGGGTCATCACGATGGATTGCGATGAGCAGCACGAGCCGGCGGCGATTCCGATGTTTCTGGCCGCGGCGAGGGAGAATCGGGCTGACGTCATCAGCGGCTCGCGATACCCGGCCCAGAACGGGACGGTGGTGAATGGCGAGCAGATCGGGAGTCCGCCGCCGGATCGCCGCAAGATCAACACGGAGATTACGCGGGAGATCAACGCGCGGCTGGGGCTGAATCTCACGGACTCGTTCTGCGGCTTCAAGGCGTATCGGGTGGAAGCTCTGCGGCGGCTGCGGCTGACCGAGCACGGGTACGCGTTCCCGATGCAGTTCTGGGTGCAGGCCGTGGCGCAGGGGCTGCGGATCCAGGAGATTCCTGTGAAGCTGATTTACAACGACCCGAACCGGACGTTCGGCGGGCCGATGGATGATCCTTCGATTCGCATCAAGCACTACCGGCGCGTGCTGCACTGTGAGCTGGAGAAGTGGGCCGAGAAGCTGCCGCCGGTGGCGGTGGAGGGTGTGGATGCGGGATGTGGGGGGAAGAAGTGAGGAGGCAGTGGTGAGTGGGGAGTGGGACAAGGCAGCAAGGGGAGCGGAAGGAATGGGCTTGATGGGTGGAGTTGAAGTCACTGTGCGGTCGGAGGCGGGAGAGTGGACGGGGGTTGTGCGCTCTCGGTGGGCGGGGATCGGAGCGGAAGCGCGGACATTTCGCGGGGAGTTGGGGTTGGCCGCGGATCGGGCCGTGGTGATGGCGGGGCACCAGCCGCAGATCTGGCATCCGGGGATATTGGCCAAAACAATCGCGATCGGCGCGGCGGGGCGGGCGATCGGCTCGCAAGCGGCGTGGGTGGTGGTGGATCAGGATGACCATGATCCGTGGGGCGTGCGATATCCGGTGCGGCGGGCGGATGGGCGGCTGGAAGCGCGGGTATGGCGAATGGATGGGGAGTCGCGAGCGGCGGGGGGTGGAGAGCATGTGCCGGTGGTGAACCGGCTGGCGGTGCGCGGGGTGCGAGCGCCTGCGCTTGGCGCGGGAGAGCGGTTCGGCGCGCCGGGTGTGGAGAGCGGGCTGCGCGGGATCGCGGGGGCGATGGAGAAATGGAGCGGGGAGAAAGAGCGGGGCGCGGCAGGGCAGTTGGGAAAGGCGGCGTGCGAGCTGGCACACTGCTCCTGCGGAGAGATGCAGACCTTTGCGGGGACCGATCTGGGGAGGACGACGCTCTTTGCAGAGCTGGTGAAGCGGATGCGGGCGGATGCGACGCGGGTGATCGCGACGTACAACGCGGCCGTGCGGCGGCATCCGGGGGCGCGGATGGCGGAACTCGCGGAGGGGGAGTTGCCGCTCTGGCACATTCCACGAAAGTCGGGCGCGGCGCGAAAGCGGGTGACCGTATCGATGCTGGACTCGACGCCGGTCGGGGAGCTTGCTCCGCGTGCGCTGTTAATGACAGGCATGCTGCGGTGGGCGGGGTGTGAGCTGTTCGTGCACGGCACGGGCGGGGCCGGAGAGGATGGCGCAAGCGGATACGACGCGATCACGACGGAATGGCTGCGGGAGTGGCTGGGGGTGGAGATCGCGCCGACGGCGATGGTGACGGCGACGGTGCGGCTGGAGATTTCCTCGACCGAGCCGATGATCACCCCGGAGCAGATTGCGCTGGCTCGGTGGACAGCGCACGCGGCGCGGCATCGGCCCGCGCTGCTGAAGGATGCTGAGGGAGAGCGTGTACGCGAGGGCGCGGTGGCGACGCTGGTGCGTTTGAAGTACAAAAAAGATGTGGAGTCGCGGCGGGTGAAGCTGGAAGCGTTTCGATCGCTGCACGGCGCGCTGGAGGATGTCCGGAAGCGGCATTCCGTGGAGCTTGGGCGGCTGGCGGAGGCGGCCGTACACGCGGCGGCGCGGCGGGCGGAGGCGGAGATCGTGGCGGACCGGACGTGGGCGTTTCCGCTGTACGAGCCCGGACAGTTGCAGGAGTTGAAGAAGGAGATCGAAAGATCGTTTGGCGGGTGAGGTGGCCGCGGGAATGGGGATCGGGGGAACGGGCGGCGGAAGCGGGCGTATCAGGTTTCGTGGACCTGAAGAATCCGAAGCTGATCTATGCCAAGGGGTTCATGTTCGGGGCGATCCTGCTGGTGTCGTGCGCGGTGATTGTGCTCTGGACGCGGGATTGGGGCGTGGCGGGGATGCTGGGGCTAGTCATCTGGTCGAGCGCGCGAGGGTACTACTTCATGTTCTACGTGATCGAGAAGTATGTGGATCCGCGGTACAGGTTCGCAGGGGTCTTTGACTTTGTGATGTACCTGTTTCGCGGCTCAAGTCGCGGATGAAGACGCGGCGGCGGGCGCCCTGTGGAGCAGCCAGTTCATTTCGGGGATCTTGAGGAGGCGGGAGAGCACGAGATAGGTGAGGCCGCCCAGGACAGATGCAAGTGCGAGGCGGGTGAGTTGCCAGGACCAAGCGGTGGCGAGCCAACTGGGAAGAGCGGGTGATGCGAACGGCGAAGTGGTTGGCAATATGGTGAGCAGGGCGTAGACCAGCATCGCCATGGTGAGCGTGGCTGCGCCGATCTTCATTGCGGCGGTTCTCGCGTGCGGGTCGGCGAGTTGGTGCTGAGCCCCGAGATTGGTGAGCATCTTCTTGCAAAGCGCTGCGAGGATGAGGGTTTGCAGGATCGCGCTGATGGCGGTGGCCCAGGCGAGGCCGGACTCGCGCACGCCCGGAATCCAGATCAACGTGAAGTTGAGAGCGACGTTCACGGCGATCATCGCGAACGAAACGCTCATGGGCGTCCTCATGTCGCCCTGTGCGTAGAAGGCGCGGGTAAGAACTTGATTGAGCGAATACGCCCAGATGCCGACGGAAAACGCGGCGAGGACATTGGCGGCTCGCGCGACGGCCTCGGGCGTCCATCCCGTGCGCCCGGACCCATACAGCACCTCAATCGCTTCATGCCGGACGAGGATGAGTCCGAGCGTGGCCGGGAGACCTATGTAGAGGGCGAGGCGCAGGCCGCGGCGGAGGGTGTCCACGAAGTGGTCGGGCTCCTTCGCGTGGCGGGAGAGGAGCGGGAAGATGGCCGAGGCGATGGAGATGCCGAACACGCCCAAGGGGAACTGATAGAGTCGGGCGGTGAGAGAGAGAATGACGTTTGAGCTTTTGTCGAGTGGGTAGGCGTGACCGAGAAGTGTGGGACCGATCCAGATGGGCCACATCGCGATCAGTGTGTCGAGGAAGGTGTTGAGTTGGAGCGTGCCCAGCCCGACGGCGACGGGGACGAACTTGGTGAACATGACACGGGCGCGGGGGCGTGCGCTTTGCCACTCGCGCGTCCACGCGATGTGCGGACGGAGCAGGAGGAAAAACCAGAGCATCTGCGTCAGGCCGCTGAGGACGGTCGCAGCACCAAGGACGTAGGCGGTCAGCTCGCCGCCGAGCTGCTTGGTGAGGATGAAGTACAGGCCGGTAGCGACGATGAAGGCGTTGAGGATGATGGGCCCGCTGGCGGCGGGACCGTAGCGGCCGTGAACCTGCAGGATGCCCGCCTGAATCGCCACGATGCAGATCAGGGGCATGAAGGGAAGCATGACAAGAATCAGCTTGAGGGAAAGAGCACGCTCCTCAGAGTGCGGCGCGAGAAGAAGAACCGCGACAAGGATGAGTTCCACAAGAACGGTGAGGGCGGTGGTGATCAGGCCGAGTGCGGTGATCGTGAGTGAGGCGAGGGCGTCGGCGTCATGCTTTGAAGTACGGGTCGCCTCGGTATACGCCGGGATAAATGCCGCCGAGAGCGCGCCCTCCCCGAAGAGCCGGCGGAACATGTTGGGGATGGCGAACGCGGCGGCAAAGGCGGAGCCGAGCATCGTCGCGCCGAAGATGCGCCCGATGACGACGTCGCGCACGAGTCCGCCGACGCGGGAGCCGAGCGTCATCAGTGACGTGGCACGAACGGCTCTGGAGAGGGAGGCGTGGCGGGTGGCGTGGGAGTCTGGCATGCAAATGCGGGGAGGTGGAAGGACCCGCGGGATTCGCTCCCCCAACCAGAGCGTCGCTTATCCCGGGCGTGTGGGAAGGTTCATCGGATGAAGAGGAACCAGTTGAGTACGAGAATCGGCCCGAGAATGGCCACGGCATAGGCGAAAAATGCGAAGAACGAGGGCATGGCCGCACCCAGCAGTTGCTGGCCGGGGGCGGCGTCGGCACGTTGGGCCTGGGCGTGGGCGGCGTCGACGATGGACTTCACCATGAAGTTCGGACCGTTGCCAATGTAGGTGAGCGCGCCGAAGAAGACGGAGCCGAGGGCGATCGATTCGAGGAGCACCTGCCCGTGGAAGTGGATTGTGGGCGCGGCCGCGTGTTTCAGGTCGAACGTGGCATTGATGAACTCGCGGATGCCCTCGGGGGACATGGGAATGTGTAGCGTGCCGAGGGCCACCTGAAGAAAGGAGACGTAGGTCGGGGCGTTATCGAGCACGGCCGAGAGGGAGCCCGTGAGGAAGTAGTACTGGGTCGGCGATTCGAGGCCGAGAGAAGAAGCCCGCGTGCTGAGGAGGGCGAGGGCAGGGGCCATGGTGAGGAAGATGCCGACAAAGAGGAAGCCGACTTCCTTCACCGGCTCAAAGGTGAACTGATTGGAGTGGCGGATGGAGGGACGCGCCACGAAGTACGCGGCTACAGCCATGAGGATCTGAAACGTGGCGCCGATGGGGAGGTTCTGCAGCGCGGAGAGGGAAGGCCCCCCCCACTGCTTGATGGCTGGGTCAATGAATACGCCACAGACGAGGAGAAAGAGGAAGACGAGAGCGGGCCAGCCGGTGATGAGGGGCGTTCGGTCCTGGGGATCAAAGACGCGTTTGGAATCGGCTGCGGCGTAGGGGTTCGGGCCGCTCTTTTCCGACCGGGTGAAGCGCAGGTCGGTCACGAAGAAGAGGAAGAGGAGGAGTCCGTTGACGAGCAGCCACATTGGCCACATGTGCTGGAGCGTCCAGAAGAAAGGGACTCCCTTGAGGTAGCCGAGGTAGAGAGGCGGATCGCCGACTGGAGTGAGAGCACCGGCGCAGTTGGAGACGGTGAGTATGAAAAAAACGATGTGAATTGGGCGCAGCCGCCCTTTGTTCATCCGCAAGAATGGGCGAATGAGCAGGACGCTGGCCCCGGTGGTGCCGAGTATGTTGGCGAGAATGCAGCCCGCGGCAAGAAGGAGCGTGTTGCGCGCGGGCGAGGCGCGATCGCGGATATCAATAAGGATCCCGCCGGAAGCGATGTACAGCCCCCCGACAAGAGCGATGAAGGAGTAGTACTCGATCCCCGCGTGCAGCATGTCATGGCGAGCGTGGGCATCTCCGGCGAGCAGTTGATAGGCGAGAACGAGCGCGCCGAGAAAGAAGGCGAAGTCTGGGTAATGGTGGTGCCAGAACTTCGCGCTGACAAAGGGCATCAGCGCGATGGAGCCCAGGAGGAGAACGAAAGGGACGATCAGCCACAGGGCAGGGGACACGTGCGTGGGAGACGACGGCTGCGCAGACGCGATTGGAGTGGAAGGCGAGAGAGCTGAGACCGGTTGGGTCGTGCCATCGGCCAACCGCTCGACATGAGTCCCATCGGGGTTGTGCTGGATGACTTGGGGAGCGTCCGGGATCGCGTGGGGCACGGAGGCGGGCGCGGCGGGAACAACGAACGAAAGGACTGCGCCGAGGAGTGCGCCGGCGAGCATGCTGGTGATCCAGCACTTTGGGCCGCGGAAGGAACGATGACCGTGGGTTGGGTGTGTGTGTGTTGCCATGCCGCGCGGGGGGGCACAGTATGGCGCAAAAGACATCGGCGTGCGGTCGCGGAGTCAGAAACCGGGGAGACGCCGACGTGCGAACTGGAGGTAAATGATCGCAGCGTCGGCCGGCTGGACGGCAATCGCGAAGACGGCGGCAACTATGAACGCTTTATCCGTCTTGCGCGATGATCCTTAATCGCCACGAGTGCCTGCAACACCACTCTCCATGATCTCTTGCAGCATACCCCAACCTGCAACGCCGCTCGCATGAAACCGGGCGTCAGCCGGAACAATCGCTCATGAACCCGCGATGGCGCCTGGTTTCGACGCGGCGGGCTTGGGAGCCCGACGGGTGGTCACGGCGGGCTTGGGGGCCTCGGGAGCCGGCGCGGCGAGCGCGGCCGTGTTGACGGCGGCCGCAGAGGGCGCTTCGGTGGGCGCTGATGCGGGTGCACCGGGAACGAGCATGAAGTTCGCGGCGAGGGCTTTGTAGTCGAGCGCGCCGGGACAGAACGGGGCGTACTGAAAAATAGTCTGACCGAAGCTGGGGCACTCGGCGAGTTTAATGTTGCGCCGAATGGGCGGCTGAAAGACCTGAGCGTTCTTCCAGGGAACATCGGCCGCGGATGTGCGGGCCTGGTCGAAGAAGGAGACAACCTCCTGGACAACTTCCTTGACATGGCTGGAGGCGGGGTCGTGCATGCAGAGAACGACGCCGGAGATGCGGAGGTTCGGGTTCACCGTGCGCCCGACGAGCTTGACGGTTTCGAGGAGCTTGCTCATGCCCTGGAGGGCGAGAAAGTGCGCCTGCATCGGGATGAGGACTTCGCCCGCGGCGGCAAGGCCGTTGAGCGTGAGCACGCCGAGCGAGGGGGGGCAATCCAGAAGGATGTAGTCGAACCGTCCTGCGACCTTTTCGATCACGGCGCGGAGGCGGGTGGTACGGAGGGCGGGCTCGATCTCGGCGAGTTCGGTCTCCAGCGCGGCGAGATCGGTCTCGGCGGGAAGCACGGAGAGATTAGGATTGATGGCGTGCAGGGCGGGGGTGGGATCGAGCGAGGGATCGGCGAGTAGGTCGTAGATGGAGCGGGCGCGAGTCTCGGATCGGGCGGGAAGGGCCTCGGGATCGACGCCGAGGTGGAGAGAGGCGTGGGATTGCGGATCCAGATCAATGACCAGAACGCGCTTACCGCTTTCGGCAATGCCCGCCGCAAGGTTCACAGTGGTGGTCGTCTTGCCGACGCCGCCCTTCTGGTTCATGAGGGCGATGGTGCGGGGCTGGTGGGCGGAAGATTGGGCTGGGGCGGGCATCGGCCGGAGTATAAGGGCCGATGGGCCTCGGGCCGCCGGGAATCAGGCGGAACGCTTTGCGGAAGCAGGTTCCGGGATTGCAGACGGGTCGGGGCTGAAGGCGTCCCCGGAGATTCGGGAGGCGGGTGCGCTGGGGTCTGAGGGCTTCTGATTGTTGCGCCGGGCCTCGGCATCGTGCATCTGGCGTTCGAGCTGATCTCGGCGGCCAACCTTCAGGGCGGTCACGGCGATGAACGCAGCAAATACGACCACAAGGGCGTAGATGACCCGCTGGCGGCCCTCGGAGAGCAGATAGCCAAGGCCCGCGAATCCGATCCCGATGCCGTACAGGACGAAGACCGCACCCTTAACGCCGAGGGCTCGCTTGAGGATGTGGTGAAGGTGCTGGTCGTCGGCGGAGGAGATGCTTCGTCCGGACATCTTGCGCCGGACGATGGCAAGCGTGGTGTCGATGATGGGTATGGCGTAGATGATCAGCCCAGCGAGCACAAGATGCGTCTTGCCGGTGTCACCAAGCATGAGCACCAAAACGATGGTGCAATAGCCGAGCATCAACGAGCCGGCGTCGCCAAGGAAAATGGTGGCCGGATTGAAGTTATGCGGCAGAAACCCGAGGCAGGCCCCGAGCACGGCCAGCCCAAGCACGATGCGGGAGGCATCGCGCGGGCCGTCGTCGACAAGAGCGAGGCCGAGGGCGATGACGAGCAGACCGGCGTTGGCGATGGCGGTGGTGCCGGAGAGCAGACCGTCGAGGCCGTCGATGAGATTCGAAGCGTTGCACGCACCAAGGACAAAGATCGCGATAACGGCCGTGCCAACCCAGTAGACCACGTCGATGTTCAGCGTCGTGAACTGGAGGGGGATGTGGAAAGCGATGGTCTCGATCGGGGCCGTGTCGCCGCTGGCCGCGGCCTGCATCACGGTGTGGATGCCGAGAGCTTTGGCGATGGGAATCAGAACCCCCGCGGCGACCTTGACGCCGACATCCTCGGTGGCAAGCGCGCCGGCGGCGATGAGCATCCACGCGATCTTAAGTCGTGGGTAGGTCCCCACGACATCATCCCAAAGCCCCGCGAGCATGATCACCGTCATGCCGATAAGCACGGAAAGAGGGACGCCCCCGGGAAGGCCGGAGAGCTCGAACTTGGTGGTGTGGAAGGTGATGAGGTTGTGCTTGGGGGCGGTATACGCAAAGAGAATTCCGGCGAGAATGCCGAAGTAGACGGCCACCCCGCCGAGGTAGGCGATGGGGGTGCGATGGATCTTGCGCGCTTCGCTCGGGCGATCCACAATGCCCTGGGCGATGGCAATGCGGCGCATGATCGGGGTGATCAGCAGGGCGACAAGGAACGAAACAAGGAAGATGCCCATGTACCCGTGGAAGATCTCCAGCCGGGAGTTGGCGACCTCCGCCTTGGGGACGAGGGCCTGGATCTTGTCGTTGAGCAGGGCAGACTGGCGGGCCAGCTCCACAAAGTCCGGGGTCGCCGTCGCGCCCGTTTGCGGACCGGAGATCGAGGGAGGCGAAAGGGCGAGAAGGGAAGAGAGGTGTGTCATCGTTTCACCCCCCCACTGCGTGCAGCAGAGGAAGCTGAAACCGCACGCCCGTCGGGCGAGCCGCGCATTTCGGCAGCGATGTCGTGGATGGTCTGCTCCAGCGGAATGCGCGGAGCGAACCCGATGGCAGCGCGGATGCGGGCAAGATCGGGAACGCGCTTGCGGAGATCCTCGAAGCCGGCCGAGTACGCCGCGTCATAGGGAACGAACCGCTTTCCGGACCGGGAGCCGAGCGTCCTGATGACCAGATCGGCGAGTTGCTCGATGGAGAGGGACTGATCGGAGCCGAGATTCATGACGCGTCCATGCCCGGCGGGCTGGGCAATGAGCTTGGGAAGGGCGTCGGCCACATCGCGCGCATCGACGAAGCAGCGTGTTTGCTTGCCATCGCCGTAGATTGAGAGGTCCTCACCCCGGAGCGCGCTGGAGACGAATGCGGGGAGAACCATGCCGTACGAGCCGAGCTGACGCGGGCCGGTGGTGTTGAAGAACCGAACGACGACGGCGGGAAGCGCCAACCGCTTGAAGGCGTCGAGGGCGAGATATTCGTCGATGGCCTTGGTCATGCCGTATGACCAGCGTGTCCGCGAGGTCGGCCCGTACACCACGTCGTCCTCCTCGGAGAAGGGGGACTTGTCCGCCTTGCCGTAGACCTCGGAGGAAGACGCAAACAGCGTGGGCGCGGGTGCCCCGCCGGGGCCGTGGGTCAGCGCGAACTCGATCAGCCGGGAGGTGAGTGCGATGTTGGTATGAATGCAGCGGGCCGGGTCCTCAACGACGAGCTTCACGCCGACGGCGGCCGCAAGGTGGTAGATCTCGTCGAACCGCTCCCCGGGGCCGAGGGCACCAAGGGCGATGGCCAGATCGGCCTCGATGAACCGCAACCCCTCGTGCGACGAGGGCAGATTTGACCGGCGACCGGTGGAAAGATCGTCGATGACGGTGACCTGGTCGCCACGGGAGAGAAGCAGGGTCACAAGATGGGACCCGATGAAGCCGCTTCCGCCGGTCACCAGCGTCCGCGTTTGTGGGCGCGGAGAAGCGCCGGACCCGTTGGGTCCGGCGCTTGGTGAACGGTTCTGGGAAGGGGTTGAGTCCACGGGTGGGAAGAGTAGAAGAGCAATGCTGATGGGCGAGGGGCCCAAGCCCACTGAGTTATGCGGCCTGCGAGCCGTGCTGGTACTCGTGGGTGGCCTTGATGTTGCCGCGGAGGTAGCCGCCCGCGGAGGCACGAACAGCGTTGACGACAACTCCGAGGAACTCGCCACGGCACTCGCCGAGCTGGTTTCGAAGACGAGCGACCAAGCCGCGTTTCTCGTTGAGAGCACGCACGACCAGAGCGACCGAGTCAACCCGGTTGGCCAACGCAAGGCCGTCGCCGGAGACGATGGCCGGTGCGGAATCAATGATCACGCGATCAAACTTGGCCTTGGCCTCGTTGAGCACGCGGGAGATCGACTCGGAAGCGAGCCGCTCGGGAAGGGGCCTGTTGGAAGCGGACCCGACGGTCAGCACGAAGAGATTCGGTGCGCTGGTGGAACGAACCGCGTCGTCGAACTTGGAGGCCCCGCTGAGCACATCGCCAAGGCCCGGGCCGTCGGCAAGGCCGAAGGCCTTCTGGATGCCCGGCCGGCGAAGATTGGCGTCGATGATGAGAACACGCTCGTCGGCCCCGGCACACGCCAGCCCGAGATTCGTAGCAACGGTCGTCGCGCCCGAGCCGGGCATGCCGGCGAGAACCAGGAGCGTTTTGTGCCCCTGCTGGTCCATCGCCTTGACGACGGGAGCCCGGAGAAGCCGGAAGGACTCGGCCGTAACGCCGGTGGGAGCATCTCGGAAGGCCGTAGCCAGATTGGAAGGGCGAGCGGGATCTTCCTGCGCGTCGGAAACCAGGCCAAGCACGCGGATGCGGGCCATGGTGGCCAGATCAGCCGGGCCGCGAACGCGCTGGTCAAGCACCTCGCGAAGCACCACAAGCCCCGCGGTGAGGCCGGTGATCAGAACGATGCCCAGCGGGATCATGATCTTCCACTGCGGGAAGGACATGGTGTCGGGCTTCTGCGCCTGGATGACAAGGCGGAGGCGGTCGAAGACCGGGTTGGAGAGGAGGACTTCGAGTTGCTTGCGTGCGGTGTCCTGGGCGACGCGATCCTCGGTCTTGGACTTCACCTCGTCCTCGATGTCCTTGAGCTGGATGCGGAGGCGGGTAAGGTCCTGCTTGCGCTGCGAGACTTTTTCGAGTGATTCGTCCACCTGCTTCTTGGTGGCCTCAAGCGAGAGCTGCTGGCTGAGCAACTGATCGACGTTGGCGTCGAAGGCCTTGCGCAGCGTGCGATCGAAGGCCTCCTGACGCTCCTGGTTGGCCGCGTCGATGCGCTTCTTGGAAGCGATGACGGTGGGGTGCTCCTCGCCGAAGCCCTGCATTTTGAGGGAGGCGTAGTCGGTGCGATAGTTCGAGATCTGCTGGTCGAGCTGCTGGATAATGGGGTCGTGGTTGACCGACTGGCGAATATCGTCGGGGTAGTCGACAATGTTGGCCTGGTGCTGCATATCGCGGTAGCGGTCGTACTGCGACTTGATGGACGCGAGCGCTGAAACCGTGTTGACGTAGCGCTCGGAGAGTTCCTTGGTCTTGATGTCTTCCTCGGCGATGCCGGAGTTGATATCCGTCACATGCTCGCGCACCAGAAGGCGGTCGCGCTTGTCGTTGAGTTCCTTCAACTGCTGGTCCAGAGTGTTAATCTGGTCGGCAAGAACCTGGCGGCGACCCACGGACTCATTGGAGGCCACGGCCCGGAGGTCGGCCTGGTAGATGCGGGTGGCGGCATCGACGATCGTCCGGACGTCGTCGGGGTTGCGCCACGTCATGGAGAGGCGGAGAAGATTGGTCTGCGTCACCATGCGGGCCGCGAGCACCTTTTCGAGCTCGGGCTCGGCGTACTGCTTCTGCAGCGTGCCCTTGTAGATGAACTGGCTCGCCCACTTGGTCTGCTGAACGTCCGTCTCTTCAAGCACCTTGTTCAGGATTGGCGGGGAGGTCATGGTGACGATCTGGGTGCCCATGAAGCGGAGCAGCTCGTCCTGCCCCATCGTCACCGTGCTCATGTTCTTGGTGTCGAGCGACTGCGGATAGCAGGCGAACGTGGCCGACGACGTGTACATGGGGTACACGCGCGACAGAATGATCTGCCCGGCCGCGCCCACCACCGCCCCGGCGACGCCCGCGGCGATCAGCAGCAGGTAGTACTTCTTGAGCAGGCGAATGGGATCGATGGCGACGCCAGCCACCGGCGCGGGCGAGCGGGGCTGAAAAGAGGTCGCGGAAGGTCGGACGGATGCTGCGGTGGACATTGGGCGTTCCTTGGCGCGGGTTCGCGCATGGGGCCGTTTCGCGTTATCGGACTGCGTGGCGATCGGGATGGTTGAAACGTCTGGGGTTGATCGGTTGGGTATCGACGGAACGGTTACCTGCCATCAATGGCCTTGTCCAGCACCTGGAGATCGGCTTGGAACGCATCCCGGGCGGTCGGGGTGCTCAACATCAAGTCATGGGCCTGCGTGGAGAGTCGCTTGGCCTCGATTTTGTCCCCCTGCTTCAGGCGGAGCCAGCCAAGATGGATGTAGACGGGGGTGCGTTCCACATCGTTCACGGCCGAGTTGAGCGCGTTTCGAAGCGTAACGGCGGCCTTGGGGTAATCCTTCACCGCGAGCTGGCAACTGCCGAGCGTGTCGAGGAAGCCCGAATTCAGGGGGGCACCACGCGCGGCCTTCTCGGCGAAGGGAAGGGCCTCGGCGCCCTTGTCGAGCTTGTTGGCCAGCACGTACGCCAGGTTGTTGTTCAACTCGATGTTGTCCTTGTCCAGCTCGATGCCCTTGGCGAATCGCACGCGGGCCTCTTCCCAGTTGCCCGCAACATACGAGTAGTTGCCCAGCAGCGACCAGCAGGAGGCACGGACCTTGTCATCCTTGGAGTTGTTGGCCAGGGCCTCCAGCGCGGCGTACGCGGCGGGTTTGAGTGCATCGTCCTTGGCTCGCATCTCGTTGACCTTGATGCCAAGGTAGCCGGTGAAGGGATGACCAGCCTCGATGCGCCCCAGCACCGCCAACTGATCGGAAAGCTTGGGATAGATGCCCGCGATGCCGGACATGAACAGCGATGACTCCTCCAGCGAATCCTGGTTCACAGTGGGGAGAGACTTGTTGATCTCCTCAGCGGCCTGGGCCGTGAGCCCCTGCTTGGCCTGCACGCGGGCGTGGAGCATTCGAAGCGCCAGTGATTGATCGAGTTTCACTTCGGGGAGCTGGAAGACGTTGTAGGCCTGTCGCACGTCGTTGTTGTTCAGGAGCGCCTCGATGAGCGCGACGGCGATCTCCGGTGTCTTGCGCTCGCTCCAGACCGAGGCGATGTAGTCCACCGTTTTGCCCCAGTCCGGAACGTGGCTCCAACACTGGCTCGCCCTCATGCGCCAGCCGATGGGGGCGGAGGCTCCACCGAACTGCTTGACGGCGTCGTCGCAGGCCTGCGCCGCATCGCGCGGCCGGCCGAGCTCTGTGCACATGTTCACGAGCGCAAGCCGGAACTGCTGGTTGGAGGTCTCGATCCCGATGGTCTCGCGCAGCTTGGTCAGTGCGAGTTCGTCGCGTCCGGATTGACGGTACAGACCGACGAGCCGGATCCTGGCGATGGCGCTGGAGGGATCAACACGGATGGCCTGATCAAAGTCCGACTCGGCGTCCTTCAGGCGGGCGGGATCGGACATCTCCCAGTCGCCGCGCTTGATGTAGCCGATCGGGCTCTTCGGATCGGCGGCGACCGCCTGGCCGTAGAGCTTGAGCGCCAGTGCGTTGTCGTTCATGCCGACGGCGGCCTCTGCTTCGAGCAGTAGCACGGTGGGATCGCCCTGCGCAACGGCGGGGAGCTTGCCGGCGAGCTTGATCACCTCGGCGAAGTCCTTGAGCTTGAGGTGGCCTTCGAGGATGCGTTTGCGGACGGCGAATCGGGAGGCGCCAGGAGTTTCATCCTCGTCGCCGCCGGCATCGACAACGCGCTGGTAGGCGACGTTGGCGTCGACCCACTGGTTCTGGTTGAAGAGCATGTCGCCCAGTTCGCGATCGACGAGCGTCTTCTTGGGATCCTGATACGCACGCCCATCCTCGAGCATCTTGCGGGCTTCGGCGTTCGCGCCGATCTGCTGGAGCAGGCGCGCGCTGTTGATGTAGAGCTCGTCGTTCCGCTTTTCCTTCGGAAGTCCGGCGATGAAGTCCTGCATCAGCTTCACCGCACCGGGAGTGTCACCGTTTCGGGCCATGAACGACGCTTCCAACTGGACGCCGATCTGATCTTCGGGCTCCTCCTTGCGGAGCGCGGCGATCAGCGGGGCGGCCTCGTCCTTCCGGTTGGTGTTCACAAGCAGGGCGGCGAGCTTGGTGCGGTTGGGGCGGTTGCCGGGGGCACGCTCGGCGATTTTCGTTCTCGCCTCGATCGCCCACGACTTGTCGCCGCCCGGGGCGTTCGCTTCAAGGGTCATGAGCATTTCGGCAAACTGGCCATCGCCGGAGGCCACATCCCGGTTCTTTCTCGCGAAAATCAGAGCATCACCGGCCTGATCGCTACCCATCTTTGCGAGGATATACGCGTCGATGGAGATGATGTCATCGGGCTTGATATCCAGTGCGCGTTGCAGCGCATCCACGGCTTCTGCCGGGCGCTGGGTGTCGTACAGAGCTATGCCCAGCAATCGCCAGGCGAGCAGGTTGAGCTTGTCCTTCGACGTCACTTCGCGCAGAATGCCGATGGCCTCCTGAGATTTTCCACTTAGGGCGAGGGACCGTGCCCGGTACAGCAGCCCGCCGACCTTGTCCAGGTTCGAGCTCTGCGCCTTCGCGACGATCACGTCGAGCGTGGCCTGGTCCTTCCGGAACATCGCGTCCTCAAACTGCGAGTCGATGACCTGCGGCAGATCCGGATCTTTTTTCACGGCCAAGGCGAGGGGCTCCTTGGCCTCCTCCGGCTTGCCCGCTCGCATGTACACAGCCCAGCGTGCGAGATTTTTCTGCGTCTCATTAGCGTTCGAATCATTAATTTGCTGGAGGATGGTCGTGAGCGGGTCCTTCTCCATCTGCTTCCGCATGGTCTTGATGGCCGTGTTGGCCGGATTGACCGCGATGCCCGCGTCGAGCGCGGCCAAGGCGCCCTCGGTGTCCTTGTTCGCGAAGAGGTGCTGGGAGATCTGCATCGACAGACGTACATCGCCGGGATGGTCCTTCAGGCAATCTCGCAGAATGCGGATGGCCGCGGGCTGATCCCCGGTGAGGCCCGATCCCGCCTTGATCGCGGCCTTGAGGCATTTGAGAACCGGGTCCTTGTCGTAGTTTTCGGTGGCGAGCATTTCCGCGTTGGTCACCATCTCCTTCAACTCAGGGTTGTCGGGGAGCATGGCAAGGGCGAGCGAAAGATGCTGATATGCGGACTTATAGTCGCTCATGTCCGCCTCGATGACACCCAGGGCGCGGAGGGCGCGGAGGTTCTGGCGGTCAAGAGACAAGATGCGCTCGTAGACGGCCTTGGCCGCACCCTTCTGCCCGAGCTTCATCAGCAAGTCGGCCTCGATGGAAAGCATCAGTGGGTCGGTGCGTTGCGTCTGGTCGTTGTACAGACTGATGCGTGTTCGGGCCCCCGCGAAGTCGCCGGAGATAAGGTCAAGGCGGCCGTCGACGGAGAGCACGCGTGGGTCGGACTCGCCGATGCGAGCTTTGAGATCATCCCGCAGAACCCTGATCTGCTTGACCAACTCATCCTTCTTGGCGGGATCTTTCTCGAGTTCCCAGTTAATGAAGGACGCGTCGACCTGCACACGGACGGCCTCAGGACGGTACTGAAACAGCAGCGCGCCGTTGAGACTCACCGGACGGTCGGGGAGGGCGGCGACCGTCTTGGCCAGCTCGATGCAGCGATCGAGTTCCTGGGTCTGCATTGCGAGTCTGGCCGCGCCGAGAAGGAACATGGGATCGTCCGAGTGTCCCTTCTGAACGTGGTCGAGCATCTCACGAGACACGGTGCGTCCCTCCGGCAGAACGACGCCCGCCCACGGCGAAACGGCGAGCGCAACGATCGGGTCGGCGTCCGCTGGGGATGCCTGGTTGATGGAGTTCACCACCGCGGCGATGCTGTCCTTGCTCGCCTTGAGCACATCCAGCACGGTGCCGGTGACGCGCTTCAAACGAACGGCCTCGGTCATCTCCTCCGTAAGCAGCGAGAATCGCACGCGCTGCGACTCGGGATGCTGCTTCAGGAACGCCACGAGCTTCTCGTGGCCGTCGGCTTCGAGCTTGTCGGCCTCGACCTGCTTGCCCACCTTGGCCAGCCGCTCCGCGGTCGTTCGCATGAGCGAGACGGCGGAGATCACGGAGTCCGAGTCGTTCGGGTCCGCGGCGTAGGCGGTGTTCAGGTCCAGCAGGGCCTGATCGATCTTGGCCTGGTCGAGTTCGGAGTTGAAGGAGATCATGCCGGCCCGGGCAAGCCCCCGGTAGCGTCGCAGAATGTCCTTGCCTTTCTGATCGCCCCGGAAGTTCTTCTCGGCAATGTCGCGGTACTGGGTTTCCAGACTTTCCCATGCGCCCAGCGAAGCCCCGCCTCGAAGAATGGCCTGGTACCGCTCCTCGAAGTACCGCCGGAAGGGCTCCAGGTTGTTGCGATCGGCATCGCACAAGGCCCGCAAGGCCGTCAGGTACTCGCCGTTGTACGAGTCGTTGTACGCCTGCCGTGAGTTGGGCGTGGACTTCTCGATGGCGCCAAGCCACTTGCGGATCCAGTCGGCATTGCCGCGATCCTTGTTGACGGCACGGCCATACTCCTGCACGGCTTTTTTGATGTCGCCGGCCTTGAGGGCGTCGTCGCCGCGCGTGATGTTCTGGTCGCCGCCGCTGTTCATCATCTTCAGCCCGATGGCGGCGACGCCGCCGACGACGGCAACGATGATGATGCCGGCGATGATGACGAACTTGGTGTTGACTTTCGAGGCCATGTCCTGCTCTTTCCTGGTGGGTGTGCGGGCCGCGCCGGAGTTGAGATCGGCGTCGTCCCCGTGGGTATGCGTCTACCGGCCCGCGGGTTCGGCGGGGTTCTTCTTTCGTCGGGGGTTATCGGCGGGATATTCCCCCCGAATGACGTCTGTCCAGTCTGGAACGACGAGCATGATGTCCGGAAGCATGTCGTCAAGTATTGAAGCGGCGATGGACGCGAGCTCATCGGCACCCTTGATGTGGGTGGCCGTGAACTGAACCTTCAAATAGCAGGCGTAGTCGCTGCGAAGATCGAACGAAAGCAGGCGGACATTCTGGGCAGAGCTCGTCAGGCCGCCGTTGGCGATGAAGAAGTACCCGGCATACTGCTTCTCGTCCGAGCCCGGGTGGGTGTACTCCGAGACGCGCAGGTCCAGGGACTCCACGCCGCGCGGCAGACGCACCCGATTGCCCGGGGCGCGGGAGTCCGGGCCGAGGCGGGCCGAGTAGATGGTGACATCCTTCAGTCCGAGGGCAGCGCGAGTGTCCGCGCTGGCGGCCTCGTCGGGAAGCCACGCGTCGCGATGCAGCGCGATCGGCACCACCTGCGAACTGCCCGAGATGCTGGCCCCACCCGCGACGAAGCACCGCTCGGGCACGTGCGGAACGGTGTCCACGGAGCCCGTGTAGTACGCGAGGTGCACCTGAACGGCGCGCGGGTTCTTGGGATCGGCGGGCTCGCGCTCGATGTACACGCGGTCGACATAGTTGTGCGTGCCGAGGGTTTCCAGAATCGCCTCGGTCATGATCGCGTCGCTGCCGACCTGCTCCCAGTGGGGCGTGCGCGTCGGTATGGAGGGACACTTGAAATCGACGTTGATGGGGAGCTTGTGCGTGTACCACTTCAGGCCGACGATCGCGGCAGAAAGCCCCGCGCCCGACAGGAACAGAATCCCCGCGCCGACAATGAACGCGGCCGTGCGCGAAGAGCGGGCGGAGAATCGCCGGGGGGTCTGGCTCATGCGGCCCTCGCGCTGGGGGTGGAGGGCTTGCGGGGCTTGGCGGGCGCGGTGGCTTCAGGGGCGGCCATGTTGAGCATCCACAGCACGCCAAGGTACGCGAAGAACCCCGGAACCAGCAGCAGCGTGCCGATCAGCATGTGGGCCTCTCCCTCGGAAAATCGCGCGTCTCGCTGCGAGAGGGCGCCGAGAACGGCGATGCGCGCGGCGTTCAGGATCACGGCCACCACCGGCGCGATGCCGATCAGCACCACGCGCTTCCACCACTGCCGCGAGGCGACGAGGGCGATGGTCACGCTCAGCGCCGCGAAGGCGATGACGGTGCGCATTCCCGAGCACTGCTCGGCAATGTTCAGGGGAACGGGCGCGCGGGTGATCGAGTTGTAGACGGTGATGGAGTTTCCGGCCCGGTCGGCCTCAACGCCGAAGAGTCTCAGGATGAAGTGCCCGCCGGTGGCGGCCCAGTCCTGCAACGGATAGGTGAGGTAGTTCATGAGAATCTCCGGCACCGTGATGCCGAAGATCAGAAACGCAACAGCCGTGAAGCAATGCTGCATGGCGCGGGGCCCGAGCAGCAGGAGCGTGAGACCGAAGACGACCAGCACCAGCGCGAGCCCCTGGCCGAAGTGGTTGGGAACGCCGGCGATGAAATACACGTACGTCCAAACGCCCGAGATCAGCGGCACGAGGCCGGGCCAGAAGATCGTCAGTCGCGATCGCTCCAACCCCACGCGGTTCTGCCAGACGATGTAACCGCTGATGAGCGGCACAAAGTAGGCGTGCGACCAGTCCGGGTTGCCCCATGAGTGCTCGTTCTGCGCCAGGAACCAGCGCCAGAAGAGGGCCCCGATGCCGCCGAGCAGGATCAGGATCATGGCAATCGTGCCGGGGCGCAGCAGCATGTCCGGCAACGCCATCGCACCCTCCGGGGCGCGGCGAGACTGAACGGTGCTGGTTGCGGGCACGGACGACAAAGCTGGCTCCTCCGGAAAGCGCCCCAATCGGGGCGAATGCTCTGATTACGCAGGGGAAGATCGGTTGTTCACACAGGGGACGTGATGGCCACCCCCGAGCGCAGAACGCATGCATCGGGGCGTAAACACCTGATTTCAGGACCTGCGACGCCCTCCGGGCGAGGCCGGCATCAGCGGACAATGGCGTTGTCAGTGCCGAAAACGTCCCCCTGGAAGTTACGGTCCAGGATAAATCCGAACCCGTACGAAGCCCGGAACCCATTGCGGAAGACCGCCAGCGGCTGGGCCCAGAAGTTCGTTCCGACGTTAATCCGATCGTCCGGTTTCAGATAGATGTCCGGCTGGCTCTGCTCGGAAATCGCCCGCACATCCAGCCGGATCGTCGCCTGGCGGTCGTTGCCGACCATGCGCATCAGATCGACCTTCTCCGGAATCGCGATGCTTCCCAATCCGCCGGCGGCGTCCAGGGCACGCAGCAGGGTGAGCTTGCCGTCGTTGGGAATGTTGTACGGCCCGGGACGAACAACCTCGCCGGTGACATACACGAGCCCGGACTTGGGAATCGGCGCGCGAATGACGTCGCCGGGCCTGAGCACAATGTTCACATCCGCGGCCCCGGCAAGGAGCGGACCGGTAGGAATCTTGATGACACGCTGCGTCACGAGATTCTGCTGCGAGGCGGTCGTCTCGCCCCCTCCGTGCGGGGCCTTCACCCACTTGCCGTCGGCATATATCCAGCCACCGCCGCCGGAGTTGGGCGTGGGGAGCTGCGGACGATTTGGGTCGGGCAGATCAATCGCGGGGGGCTCGTTGCCGGTGACACGAACGGGAGAGCCGGGAACATCGCCGCCGAACGCGCCCGGAGATTTCGGATCGGGCGTCTTCGGCTTCGAAAGCGTGTCGATGAGATCGATCAGATCGTTGCCCTTGCGGGGCTCCTCACCGGGGGGCGTTGCCGGGCGAGCGTCCGTCGGCGGGCGGATGATGCCACGCTTCTTGGAGGGCTCCGGCTCGGCAAGTTTGCCCGCCGCGGCGTCGGTCAGCGACACCTGCCGCACAACGTAGATGTAGGGAATGCTCTCGTTGAAGGATCCCGCGGAGCCGAGTCCCTCAAGCAGGCGATAGTCGGGGCCGGGGATGAAGAAAGTACCGGGATTCTGCACACCGCCCATGACGGCGAATGTCTGCTTGCGCTGTGTCTTGACGTTGACGCCAACGACGGGGCGATCGTTGATCTGCTTGTCGCGGACGGCCTGCTCGACATTCGTGGTGAACTCGGCAACTGTGCGTCCCTGGGCTCGCACGGGGCCAAGCTTGGGAATATCGATGTTTCCGCGCTGATCGACGAGCCGGTCGAACATGGCCTCCAGACCGATCTGGAAGAAGTCTTGAATGTGGATTTCCATCGAATCGCCGGGGGCGAGCCGGTACTGGTCGACCTCCGGAATGAGGTCGCCGGGCATTACGGGAGATGTTGCGACAAACTCAGTCGGTTCATCCTCGATCGCGCTGAGACGATCCAGCACGGGAACGATCGTGGATGTGGGCTTCCAACGCCCAACCTTGCTCGGATCGAGGAACGAGTCCGTGCTGCACCCCAACGATGTGAGCATCGCGCCGACGAGCAGCGCTGTTGCGCCCGTCCGCATCGCGCGAACACGGGTGGTTGAGAAAGTGGAGGGGCCAGACATTCGCACGCGACGCTCCTTCTTGAAGGTCCGAACCGCGAGGAGAACACCCGGCGGACCTGTGGTACGACCTTTGGCGGGGCGGAAGTTTGCCCTCGCAAACAGATTCCTTTCCATTGACGGCCGGAGGGTAGACCACGCCCTTCGAATCGTCCCAACCGTGCTGCCCCCGCTTTGCCAAGCGAAAGAGCAGCAATTCTCGGCCCTTAGGATCGGCTGACAATCGGCAGAGCGTGAGAATGCTCACGCATTGAAGGTCAGAGTACCAAATCACAGCGATCCTGTCCGAGCGGCAAGAGTTGCGCGTGAACGCCGATTGTCCCTGCACGCCTAAGCTTCCACCCCGAGCGTGCCCGACTCGCCCGGCACGCCGATTGGGAAGTGGGCCAGCACATGAGCACGCCGGATGGAACCATCAACCCCGGAATCGCCAAAACGTTGGCGCGTCACCCGCGCCCGCTCGGCGGAGACCCCCTCAAACGAGTGGATCTGCCCGTAATCTCCCTCTCCGGGATGGTGTTGAACAATCAGGATGCTTCCCCGCAGCAGTTGGCGAATAAGAAGAAACCCGACTGGCTACGCGCGAAGGTGCCCGGCGGGGCGGGATATGAGCGCCTCAAGGGGATCGTGGATCAGCATCGTCTCCACACCGTCTGCCAGGAAGCCGGATGCCCCAATATGGGGGAGTGCTGGGCAAGAGGGGTGGCCACGATCATGATCCTGGGGGACACCTGCACCCGGGCTTGTGGGTTCTGTAACGTAAAAACGGGAAGGCCGGCGACGCTCGATTTGGACGAACCGCGGCGGGTGGCGGAGTCGCTGCGCCTGATGAACGAGGGCGCCGGGCTGAAGCACATCGTGATCACGAGCGTGAACCGGGATGAACTCACCGACGGCGGCGCGGCGGTCTGGGCCGAGACGATCGAACGATCGCGCGAGGCATGCCCGACGATGTCGATCGAGGTGCTGATCCCGGACTTTGAGGGGAACTGGGATGCTCTGCAGCGCGTGATCGACGCGCGCCCGCACATCATCAACCATAACTTGGAAACCGTGCGCCGGATGTATCCGGCGGTTCGCCCGAGCGCGAAGTTCGAGCGGTCGCTGGAACTGCTGCGGCGTGTGAAAGAAGCGGGACGGGTGGCCAAGACGGGGATTATGGTGGGGATCGGGGAGCACGATGATGAGGTGCTGGGGTTGATGGAGGAAGTGCAGCGGGCCACGAAGTCCGGTGTCGGATCCGGGAAGACGACATCGAACGCTGAACATCCGGCATCCGACATCGCACCTCCGGCATCGCCCGACTCCTGCGACATTCTCACGATCGGGCAGTACTTGCAGCCGACGCGGAACCATCTGCCGATCGATCGCTGGGTGACGCCGGCGCAGTTTGCGATGTATCGCGAAGAGGGCCTGAGGCGTGGCTTCAAAGTGGTGCAGAGCGGGCCGCTGGTGCGCTCGAGCTATCACGCGGACGATCAGGCGGACATGCTGACGGATATCGATCGGCGGACGCGGACCACGATGGACGCGCTGATCGAAAAGGGGCGAGGCTGAAGGGCATTCAGGGGCGGGCGATGATCGAACCAGAAACAGTTCGCGGATTGGTGCACGAGATCGAAGAAACGGATCTGGTGACGGCCGCGCACACGTGGCGGGTGGTGCTCTATACGCGCGTGCTTCTGGAGCACTTCGGCGCCGGGCACGAGCAGGTGGATCGTGCGAGCGTGGCGGCCGCGCTGCATGATGTGGGAAAGCTCGATATTCCCGGGAGCATCCTGCAGAAGCCGGGAAAGCTGACGGCTGAAGAATATGAGATCGTGAAGACGCACACAACGCTGGGGCACGCGCGTCTGCTCCGGATGGGCGTGGATGATGCGATGGCGCTTGAACTGGTGCGTCATCACCACGAGCGATACGACGGTCTGGGGTATCCCGACGGGCTGAGCGGGGCGGCGATCTCGGGGTGGGCGCGGTACTTCGCGGTGGTGGATTCGTTCGACGCCATGACAAGCGTGCGCCCGTACCGACACGATGTGGGGCACGATGCGGCACGAGCGGCGGTACGGGAACTGCGCGCGGGCGTCGGGTCGAGGTACTGCGCCGCGAGCGTTGAGGCTTTCGCCGGGCTGTATGAGCGCGGAGAGCTGGACTGGATTCTGGAGAACTTCAACGACCGATGCGTGTTGCCGGCGTTCGACGGTGCGGTTGGCGCGGCTGTGAAGCAGTTCAGAAAGTAAGCACCGGCTTTCAGGCGTGCCGGGCACGGGGCCGGGAATACTCTTGGCGTGGGCGAAACTTCCTGGATAGGACGATCGCGGTGGACGCAATGGATGTTTCCGCGTCGGGAGTGGCCGGATCGACTGGGGTGGACGCTGCTGGGCGTGCAGCTGATGTTCATGCCGGTGGGGTTCCAGGTGGAACTCTTGCAGAACGAGCCGCTGAACTGGACGCGCGGACTTATCAACGCAATCTTGTGCGGGACGATCTCGGTGGGGTGGACGCTGCTCGGGACGTTCCGAATGTGGTGGGCGATGCCGCTGTGGGCGGCCGCGCCGATGGTGGTGTTTCCGGTCATAATGACGCTGATCGGGCGCACCGGGCTGTACGACATGGCAACGATGTCGCGTTACGACACCATGGTGACGTGCGTTGTGCTGTCGATCGCGACGCTCAGCATGGGGTTCGCGCTGCTGATGCACAACGCAATCGGCGCGTACCGGGCTCGCCAGTCGGCGCGGGCGGAACTGGACGTGGCGCGGCGGGTGCATGAGTCGCTCGTGCCGCCGATCGAGATGACGCTGCCTGGTGTCCGGATTGTGGCGCGTTCGCGGGCGAGCAGCACGATGGGCGGCGACTTGATCGACGTGGTGCGGCGCGATGGAGAGGTCGACGTCTTCGTGGCGGACGTTTCCGGGCATGGCGTGAAGGCGGGGATCGTGATGGCGATGCTGAAGGCGGCGGTGCGGACGCGGCTGGCTGCCGGGGGCGCATTGGGGGAAATCTTGCGTGATGTGAACCGCGTGCTTGGAGACCTGACGGATCCCTCGATGTTCGCGACACTGGCGTGCGTGAGAGTGCGGGCCCGGGCCGATGGCGGCGCGGATGTGGAATACGCGCTGGCGGGGCATCTGCCGATTCTGCATCTGTCCGCCGATGGAACCGTGCGAGATCTTCCCAATGGAAGTCTGCCGCTGGGAATCGAACCGGGCGAGGAGTTCGCCGCGGGAAGGACGGCGGCGAAGGACGGCGACGTACTGGCCCTGCTCACCGACGGACTGATGGAGGTGCAAGGGCGCGACGGGCGTGAGCTGGGGATGGATGCGTTGCGAGCGGTGGTGCGGGCGAGCTCTGGAGGGACGCTCGAAGAGATGCGTCGGCGGATTATGGAACGCGTGGATGCGCACGGGGCGCAGATCGACGATCAGTCCCTGGCGCTGGTGGGGATAGGGTCGGGCGCATAAAAAACGCCCTCCGACCTGGGGTTGGAGGGCGCTTTGAATGAACAAGTACAAGTATCAACGACTGAGGTGAAGCACGGGCGAGAACGCCCATGCCATGGACCTATTCCGCGCTGAGGCGACGCCCAGCGGCGCGCTTGCGCCGGATCATGTTGCGGCCGGTGCGGGTCTTCATGCGATTGCGGAAACCGTGCCGGCGCTTGCGGGTCTTGCGGCTCCAACGCTTCGGATAGGCCATTCCCATGGGATGATCTCGGGTAACAGGTGCAAGTCGATAAAAGAAGCGGGCGCCTCGGGGCTCCCGTGGGTCGGGATACTAGGAGGGATCGAGGGCGATGCCAAATTGGAGCGTTACCAGTCCGTACAGGGATCGAACAAGAGGGCCTGCAAGGCGAAAGGGCGGGACAGAACCGAATCTCGGGGTATATTGGGGGATCGAGGCCGCGTGCGGGCCTTGGCGTGGTTGGATGGGTGCGATTGCTCGCCCGCCGAAAGAACAATGGCCGCGGAGTGCTGGGGCGCGGCGACTTTCGACGGCTGAGCAGGCGCGCCCGCCTGAATGAGTCGGGCTCCCTTGTTGCGGGCGTGCGCACGACGCGCCGCACGGGGGACGAAGGGCGCGCCATGTCTCCGGAAGAAATCGAAGATCTCCAGCAACGCATCGGGCACCGCTTCGCCGATCGCGATCTGCTCGTGCGGGCGATGACGCACGCCTCCGTCACCGACCAGCGGAAGGACTCCAACGAGCGGCTCGAGTTCCTCGGCGACGCGGTGCTGGGGTTGATCTGCTGCGAGCTGATCTACTCCCTCTATCCCGAGTTTCTCGAAGGCGAGATGACGAAGATCAAAAGTACGGTGGTGTCGCGCCAAACGTGCGCGACCATTGCCAGAGAGATGGGGCTGGACAAGTCGCTGGTGCTCGGCAAGGGGATGCAGGGGTTCCGTGCGCTCCCGCAGTCACTGGCGGCGGCGACGTTGGAGAGCATCGTCGCGGCGATCTATTTCGACGCCGGGCTGGAGACGGCTCGCGGGTTCCTGATCCCGCTGCTGGAGCCCCTGATACACCGGGCCGCGGATAGCGGACACCAGGAAAACTTCAAGAGCGTCTTGCAGCAGTACGCGCAGCAGAAGTTCGGCAAGTCTCCGTCGTACCACGTGCTCGACGAGAAGGGCCCGGACCACGCCAAGTGTTTCGAGGTGGGCGTGGAGATCGACGGGAGGAAGTTCCCCAGTTGCTGGGGCGCAAGCAAGAAACAGGCCGAGCAGCAGGCCGCGCTCAATGCGCTCGGTGAGCTGGGCGTGACGGAGCAGGAAACGAACGGCTTGGTGCGAGTGGTGAATGGGTCGGCAGGTCCGACCCAAAGCGCGGGCGCGAGCGGTGCGGAAGCGATGGAGAGCTAGGCCGGGCGGAACTTATTCGTCGCACCGGCCAGCACTCCCGAGTTCGTCCCCTCACCCCCCCCCCCCCCACTACCGTCCCGCCTCGCCCGCAACTCAGCATCCCGCGAACCACGCGGTAAGGAATGCCATGAGATCCGCAACGGTGACGGTGCCGTTCTGATCGAAGTCGGCCCAGGGATCCGACTGGAACCATCGCAGCAAGTAGGACATCAGCCCGCCGATCCCCGGGAGGCACTGCGGCGTGCTGGACGTAGGATCGGGAAGACTGCACGCATCGAAGACGGCGGCGGCGAGGTGCCCCTGATCGTGGAAGGGTGCGACGGCGACAGCGGAGGTTCCGGCGAATGCGACGCTCGATCCGAGCCAGGCGCCCGCGCTCGATGGGAGCGCGATCGCGCCTGTGGAACGCCACGTCGAACCATCGAAGTCGAAGACGTATCCCGCGCCCGAATCAAGGCCCGAGTAGCGGTCCTGGTACGCGCCGACGAGCACCCGCGTGCCGCGGATCGCAACGGACGTTCCAAACGCAGCGGGAGTAGAGCTGGGCAATCGCGGATGTGTGAGGTGAGCATTCAGCACGAAAGACGTGCCGTTCCATTCATAGACATTCACAAAGCCGTTGGCAAAGGAGACAGACGACACATCGCCGATGACCCGCGACGCGTGGACGGATCCAACCGCCAAGTGGCCGCCGTTCAGGGCGACAGAGATGCCGAACCCGGGAGAGGCCGTCGCGGCGTCGGGCATGATCTTCTGGACCAGCATCCAGGCGTTGCTGACCCGCCGATAGATGTACGCCGCACCGACATATTGACCGGCCTCGTTGTCTGCGAACGCTCCGACGGCGAGCATGTCGCCGTCGAGCGACATGGATATGCCGAAGCCGTCGTTGCCCGCGTCCGGGCTGGGATCGGTCGGGCCAGATCTGTTCTGGAGTGTTCCGTCGGGGCGCACCGTATACGCGGCGGTGAAGAGCGGTGTGATGAACGAGCTCCAGACCGCGACGAGTGTTGAAGGTCCGGCAACAACGCTCGTGACCACACCCGGCGCGGAAACGGTGCTGGTGTTGCTCCACTCACCGGTCACGGAGTCTCGCTTGAAGATCTTGAGAGTTCCGGTCGCAGTTCCGTTGGTCGTCACCTGAGATGAAACGGCAATGATGTCTCCACTCACGGCAAAGGGGCCGTCGGTGGAGGCCAGGAAGATCGACCGGTCCAGCGCCCACCCCGAGGCGGAGGGTCGGAAAATCAGGACATCGTTTCCAGTGGCCACCCGATGCTCGGTCACGATGATGCCGTCGTCGGCGGCGACTCTGGAGGAGCCAACCGGGGAACTGGCTGACCAGTTGCTGACCTGAAGCTGAGTGGGAAGCGAGCCGCCGGGGCAGTCTGCCAGCGCGGGGACGGCCGCCATGAGTGCGAACAAGGAGCCGGATACCAGGTTGGTCATTTTCATTTGGTGTTTCCTTGAAGTCGAACCGCGCCCGTTGCCACTTCTACTGTGGCCTGGCACGCCTGCCCGGCAGCATCTGAGCGGCCCCTGCTCACTTGGACTCGCACGCGGCCGCGGAGTTCCCGACTTGCGCGGTGCAGGGGGCACTATTTCGTCCAGACGGGGGAGGTCGGGAGCCAATCCGGCGTTTTCGGGCTTGTCCACCCTTCACGCTCTCGCGGCGAAGGCATTTCAGGCGGCCGCGAGACGCTTTTCCAGCGGGTGTCACCTCTAGGCCGATGTGTTGGGCGCGGCATTGCAGTGCCGACCGGCCCGGGCATTCCGCCGCGGAGCGTTGGTGACGAATGGACAAAGCGAGGGTCACACGATGAAGTTCTTCACGGTCTTCGTCGATCGCAGCGGCACCGTCGAGGTCAAACTCGGCATTCAGAACAGCGCTGTGGACCGGGGCACGCTCTTGGATCGACGCTCGGACTTTGCCGAGTTCGTCGTGCCGGCGGACAAAGATGAGGGCGTCTTCCTGCGGCAGAAGTTCGGACGCGGGGTATCGCCGCAGTGCTCGGTGGTCGTCGTCGTCGGGCCGGGACAGGGCGTTCGAGCGTGGCGTGTGCGGACATAGGGCAACGCGCGGACGAACTGTGCTTCGGGTCGGTTCCAACCGAGAAGAATGATTCGGAACGATTCGAACACTGCACACAATGCCAATGAATCAAGGGATTTGAGATCGGCGCGATGTGCTGGCGGTCTGTCGGCGTAGCCGTTCGATCACGGAAGCCGGACGCGAACTGTTCGCGGCGGGCAAAAGGCCGACATCGTCAGCATCCAGCAAACCACGCGGCGAGGAAGTCGAAGATGTCCTGTACGGTGATGCCGCCGATGTGGTTGAAGTCGGCCGTGGACGCGCCGCTGAACCACGCGGCAAGGAAGTCGAAAATATCCTGAACGGAGAGCCCGTTGGCGTGGTTGAAGTTCGCGGGGCAGCAGGTAATGGGGTTGCCGGGCGCGTCGCAGGTGGTGGAGTCGCCCTTGTACGCGCCGGTGCAGGCGGCCTGCGTGATGATGGTGCAGGCGGTGCCCGCGCAGCACGCTCCGGTGGCCGAGGGGAACGAGAACTGGAAGAGCAGGGCGTTGTCGCGTTGCAACGTGAAGTTGTACGGCGAATCCTGCATGTTCACCTGCACGACGGCGTAGACCCCGCTGGCGCTCATGTGCAGCGTGTTCTCGCCGTTGTAGATGTCGACCAGCTTCTGACTGGAGAGGTTGGTCCCCGACGGTACCTGATTGGCGGTGATGAGCGGGGCCGTGTTGAGAAAGAGCGCCTGTCCGGGAACGTTCTGCGCGTACACCGGGTAGTAGCTTCCCTTCCAAAGCACATCGCCGCGATCACTGAGTTTGATCGGTGAACCGGAGGGCGCGATCTGGGTAATCACACTGTTGGCCACGCCCGGAACCGCATCGCCGACCGCGGCAACCTTCTGATTGCCCTTGGCGATGATCGTTCGGGAGAACTGAAATGTCGCTCCGGTGAGCTTGATCTGATACGGGAGCACCGTCGTGCCCGGAGTACCGAAACGAGTCCAACCGTTGATGTACCCCGAGTAGTCCCTGCTGGGGCCGTCCGGGGCGCGCTCCCCGGTATCCGGGCCAACGGACACCACATCCGACGCCGCCGCGGGGAAAGATCCCGTGATCGACGCGCGTCGAACAACGCGGTCGATCGTGTTCGTCCAGTACACGAACCCACCCGCAGTATCCAGCGTTATCGCAGCGGGGGTGGGTGACAGCGCGACGTCCTCGATGCCGGTTCCATTCAGGTTGGCGCGCTGGATCTTCCCGGCGGATGCGTTGGTCCAGTACAGCTTGCCGGCGGTGTTGTCGATGGCGATGGCGCTCGCGGCGACATTGGGCACGATCGTCACCCGTCCACTTCCGCCAAGGTCGCAGCGTTCGATCCGGTTGAAGACCGTGTTCGTGTAAAAGACCTTGCCGCTGTTGCCCGCGCTCGTGTCGATGGCGATTGATCCCGGAGCGAAAGTGTCGGAGATCGCGATGGTGGCGGGGAAGTTATCGCTGCCGAAGTGGGAGTCCCAGCGGACACGGGCCGCGTTCGAGCCGTCCAGGTTTGCGACGTTGATCTCTCCAAACACGCTGCGGGTCCAATACAGCTTGCCGTGCACGGTGTCCAGCGTCATACCGGTGACGGCGTCGCCGTAGAGCGTGCCGGAGCTGTTGGAGGGCACCACGCCGCTGCTGGGGATTATGTCCTCGGCGACGCTGCCGTCCAGGTTCGACCTGCGTATCCGCCCGGGATTGAAATCAAACCAGTAGATCTTGCCGGCGACGCTGTCGATCGCGATGTGCCCGAAGACGGACGGCACGGCCAGATCGGGCTGGATCGCGCCCGAGGTGGTGGCGCTGCGAATCGTCTCGGCGCTGGGGTCCGGCCAATACACCTTCCCGGCGCTGTATGCGACAGCGGAGGGATCGGCATACCAGGCGTCCATGACCTGGTTCGTGTTGGTGGCGTAATGCCAGATGACTTTCCCGATGCGGGCCTTTGGCGTCGAGATCGCCAGAAAGTACGAGCGGCCCGAGATCGCGCGCCCACCGCCGCCGGTGATGGTGGATTGCAGAATCGTGGGGGAAACATTGTCGCACTGCGTGCGGCCGCCGGCCGAGCTTGTTTCGCCCGGATCGGAGATCAACGAGAGCACGGTATCGAAGTTCGCGCCGGGAAAGCCGTTGGCCGGGTCGGGAACCGTCGTGGCGCTGAAGGCGTTCGCATCCGTCACCGTGATGCGGTACAGATCGGCATCCTGATCGTTGGTCAGGTTGCCGATGATGAGATTCAGCGGACCGTTGCCATAAGTATGATCCTCGGAGTCCATCACCTCACCGGCATCGGGCGTGGACTCGGTGTAGGTTCCCGTGCCATTGCCGGTCGCACCCCTGAAGGCAACGACGCCCAAGTTGTTCACATCAAGAGAAGATCCGACGAGCGAGCCCCAGGGCACACCGGCGTCTGGCGAAGGGCCACCGGCGACCGCGACGAAGCCACCTCCCCCCCCACCGCCAGCCGTCGAGCAGATTCCATCTACACCGGTGGAGGTGGTTCCGGAAAACACGACGACGCCGGAGTTGTTCATGGCCGCGGCGTGCGGTCCGGGGGCGATGGTCGTCCAGGTACCGGGTCCCGCGCCGACAGGCCCGCTCTCCTTGGCGACCAGGGTGCGTGTCAGAACATTTCCGGCAGCGTCGAGTTGGATCACAATCGCCGCACGCCGGCTCACGCCGCTCTCGGTCACGGTTGAGACGACCAGAAGCTGATTGGCATCGTTGAACGAGAGGCGCGTATCGGAGTCGGGCGCGTTCCAGATTGTTCCCGCCGCCAGCCCGCTCACAAGCACCGCATCGCCAGCCAGGAAGATGACTTTATTACTGTTGAAGAAGACGCCGGTGCCCGCGACAGCGGAAAAATCGTCCGGGGCCCAGGACATGGCGAGAACGGCATCGCCCGCGTCGTTCATGGCCATCTGGATGAAGGACATCGCCACGGCGGTCGTGGTGGGAACGCTCAGGAACCCCTCCGTCCCTTGCAGAATGTATGGTGTGAAGGGCCCCTGCACGGCTTGGGTCCGCAGAATGGACTCGTGCGTTGTGGAACCGAGGTTGTGGTTCCACTGGGTATCGGCATCAAGGAGCCACGAGCCGGAGTTGTTCACGACGCCGTTGAAGAAGCCGCGCCCCCCATAGGGCGGAAAGATCGTGCCGCTGTTGATCGTGGAGCTCGTACCGGTGACGGAGTTGCCGGTCATTGCCAGAGAGGTGATTGTGAACGGAGGCGGAGTGGCCCCCGCACGCGCGATTGCGAATCCTGCGAGCGCTGCGGCAAGCAATGCCGATCGAGAAGAGAGTGTGTTCACTGAGAGTCTCCGATTGAGGGGACGTCGAGTTCCGCGTGGCGAGGTTGATGTCTCAAATCGAAACGGTTCCGTCGTCGAGGCAGGGATGGTCAGCACCCCGAGAACCAGGTCGCGAGAAAATCGAAAATATCCTGTACGTTGGACGCGCCGGATGCATTGAAGTCTCCCGCGCCGCCGAACCAGCCGCTGAGAAAATCGAAGATGTCCTGCAAGTTCACGCTCCCGTCGGCATTCCAATCTCCCGGACAGGAACTGAGCGTGATGGTCTGGTTGGCGGGGATGTTGGCCCGCAGAGTGACCGATCCGTCGGGCCACTCCACGCGAAGTTGCGAGACGACGGCGGCCGAACCCAATCCGAAGTGGGCGGAGAGCTCGCTCTGGCTCAGGTAGTTGGATCCACCCGTGATCCACCGGTGCTGGGGTATGCCGTTGACCGTGGCGACAAGGTGCGTGCCGTACCCGTTCGGGGCGATGCCGTGGGAGGCGTGTGTGTTCAGGAAGACGCGCAGGTAGTTGGTTCCCGGCCCAGCAGTGTCATTGCGATACAGAACAAGCGGCCCGCCGTTAGTGAAAATCACCAGATCGACCTTGCCGTCATTGTTGTAGTCGAAGGCGATCATGCCCCGCCCCTGGCCCGTGTGCGTTACGCCGCAGGCGGGCGCCGTTTCAGCGAACGCGCCGGGACCGAGATTTTTGAACACACAAGTCTGGTCATTCTCAAAATCCGCGCCGCTGTAGTAAAAGCCGTTGGTATGCGCGAGGTCCATCAGCCCGTCGTTGTCGAGATCCTCAGCGACGGCGCCCCATCCCCAGCCACCCTGCTTCACGCCTGCGGCCTGGCTCGTCTCGGTGAAATGGTTCGTGCCTTGGTTCATATACAACATGTTTCCCGTGCCGGGCTGGTTCGGATAGGCAGTTGCGCTGTAGATCGACGACACAAACCAATCGGGGCGGCCGTCGCCGTTGAAGTCCGCAACCGCCGTGCCCATTCCGTTGCCATCGAGGCCCACGCCCGCGCTCGCCGTGGCATTCGCGAATGTCCCGTTGCCGTTGTTCACAAAGTACCTGCTCTGGCCGAAATCGCTGACCCAAAGCAACTCGGGGGCGCGATCTCCGTTCATGTCCACGAAGCGCGGCGAAAACCCCTGGACATCCATCCACGCCGGGTTGAGTGCCGTCGCGGTCACGTTGGTAAATGTGCCATTCCCGTTGTTGTGGTACAGGCGATTTCCCCCTGCTGTGCGCGTCCAGTCCGCAACGGCCAGGTCGAGCCGACCGTCCAGGTCATAGTCGCCCCAAGCCGCACCCCAGCCCCCGCCAACGCTGAGCCCCGGCGCAAACGCCACTCCCGCGGCGACGGCAACGTCCGTGAACGTGCCGTTGTGGTTGTTGTGATAAAGCACATTGGTGGTCGGGCCGCCAGAGTCCGGCTCGCTGGTGACGAAGATATCCAGCCAGCCGTCGCCGTCGAAGTCCCCCACTGCGACGCCCATGCCGCGATGCACGCGAGCCACGCCCCAAGCCGCGGCTCGATCGGTAAACGTGCCGTCATGATTGTTGATGAAAAGCTTGTCGGGATTGCCCCAACCGCCGAGTACGAACAGGTCCTGCCAACCGTCATTGTTGAAATCGCCCGCCGCGCCACCTGCGGCCATGGACTGCGTGCCGAAGTTGCTCATGTCCAAGGCGTGGGAGCAGGTCACGCCCGCCGCGGCCGTCTGGTCCGAAAAATGCACGGTCTGAGCGCGCGTGGACGTTGCGAGCATCGCGGCTGCGCAGCAAATGGCCGCTGCACCGACGCTTGGCCGAAAATCTCGCTGCCGGAATGCACGCATCGCCTTGTCCTCCATTCCCGAAATCGGCACGGTCTGTCGCGTCGGGGGGCGCGACGGTCTGAACCTGAGCAAAGACAGCCCCGCCCGTATCCGGGCGGAGCTGCGGGGGACATTTCAACCGCGATCGCTTTCTTTGCAAACGCGGGGTTTCGTCGCGATCAGCGACGACGGCGGAACGCCGCCAGCGCGCCGAGGCCAAGGAGGCCTGCGGCTCCGGGGGCGGGCGTCGTGGAGTAGCCGGCGCCGGTCAGCGTGATGGTGTAGCTGAAGTTGAAGGGGAGGGAGCTTCCCGCGAACGCTTCCCAACTGGTCAGAACGGAGGTCGGCGAGGTGGGGCCGTACTCCGCGCGACGGACGAGATCGTCCGGGGCCTGCAATCCGGGATCGCCGGGGAACATGAGATTGCCGGCCGCGTCGAGCGGACGGGTGTATTGGATGGTGGCGTTGGTGTTGCCGTTGGTACGCCCGATCCCGAGGTAGTAGGTGCCGCCGGGGGTGAGGCCGGAAGTGAAGAGACTCGTGAGCAGCGCGCCGTTGGAGGTCAAGCTGTCGGTGCGATTGTCATTGAACACGATTCCGTGTCCAGCCGAGTCGAACAGCGCAAGGCACGAGTCCGTGCCGCCGGCGACCACCGCGGAGAAGTTGGTCGGATCGGTGATCGTGATGCAGTACAGATCGGCGTCGAGCGACACATTGGCGGCAGCAGAGCACGATCCGGTGATCGTGTTGAGCGGTCCGGCGCCGCGGGTCATGTTCGCGGTCGCGATTACATGCCCGGCGTCGATGGTGCCATTGACGGTGCTGCCCGCGGTGTGCTCTTCTTTCCAGCGATCGGCCGCCGTGCCGAGCTGATCGCTCGCGAAGGCGGGGCCCGCCGCCGCGAGCAACATCGCGACCGGCAGAAGTTTCATTCGATTCATCTCATCTCTCCTAAATGGAACATATCCAATCTATTGGGCGGATCACACGTCCGCCCTGTCTGCCCCGCCATGCCGGTCCACTCGAGACGGATCGTCATCGCAGGGCGGTGAAGCAAGGGGGTCTTCAGGGTTCAGCCCACTGGGCTGGAAGCAGTTCGGTCACGTTTGAGTCTCCTTCTCGTAGCACTTCCCGGCACACTCAGCAGCCCGCGAACCAGGCGGCGAGGAAGTCGAAGATGTCCTGCACGGATATTCCGCCGACTCCGTTGAAGTCCGCGCTCGGGGCTCCGGAGAACCACGCTGCGAGGAAATCGAAGATGTCCTGCACGGAGAGCGCGCCATCGGCGTTAAAGTCCGCGGCACAGCCGGGGACCGAGGCGAAGTTCGCCTGAACAGCGGTGCTTCCGCCGAATCCGGAGAAAGGCAGGTAGGTGCCGTTGGCGAGAAAATACTGGCCGCTGGCGCTCATCTCAAACGATGCGATGTTGCCAACCTGGACCGAACCATTCACGGGCACGGTGGTTTCATCCAAGACGGTGTCGGTGTTCAGGAATACGCCATTGCGATTGGTCGTTCCCGACCAGCCGACCAGGCCGCGATCGCTGATCCGGACGGGGCTGGTGGTCGAACCGGCGGCCGTTACGGCGTTCTCCGCGATCACGTCTCCGACAAGGACCACTTTGGTGGTGTTGTCCTTGCAGATCATGGCGGTCTGGCGGGCGAAGGCCGCGCCCGTCAGCTTGATCTGGTAGGGGAGCGCGGTGGAGCCGGCGGTGCCACTTCGCACGAAGCTGGAGAAGTAACTGTCGAACTCGGTGCCGTCGGCGGGGACTTCTCCGATATCGGCGCCTAGCGGGTACCAGTTCTCCACGCTACCGACCGTGGTCGAGCTGCGCCGGATAATGCGATCGAATGGGTTGGTCCAATACACCTTCCCTGCGCTGGCGTCGACGGAAACTCCCAGGGGTTTGGTCGTCGTAACCAGGAGCGAGTTGGCGAGGGTCGTCAGATTGATAACGCCGACCTTGTTGAGGGCGCTGGAGGTGTAGTACAAGCGGCGGCCCACGGAATCGATCGAGATATTCGACGCGCTGATGTTGCTCGTCACAGTCTGAACTGTTGTGCCGTCGAGATTGGCGCGCCGGAGATAGAAGCCCGGAAAGTACGTCGTCGAAACCGGGAGCGTGAAGACGGACTGCACCCAGTACACCTTGCCGGTCCCCGACGTGTCGATGGAGATCGACTCGATGACATAGCTCTCTCCGGAGTTCAGCGGATCGGTGATGGTGACGACCGTCTCGGCATTGCTTCCGTCCAGATCGCAGCGGTAGATCGCCGCGGATCCAGAGGCGGCCGACCCGTCAACAACGGCCTTGGCCCAGTAGAACTTCGCATGCACGCTGTCCACGGTCATCGCCGTGGTTCCTGTGGAACTGAAGCCAGTTGGCAGGAAGGGAGCGGGGGCGGCGCTGCCATCGAGATTGCAGGCCCGGAACGTCTCCTGACCCCAACCGTGCTGCTGGAAGATGATCCTGGAACTTGCGCCCGCGTCGTACACCGCAAGCTTCGCGTCGAGCAGAGCCGAGTTCGGATCGGCGCTCTGAACGCCGGAGAGTTGGCGCGGCACGATTCCTACTTGCAGGGGCGAAAGGGCCGTCCCGGTGGCGGCGTCGATGCGCCCGATCTGGCCGTTGCTGGGATCAACCCAGTACGCGATGCCGCCGGCAACCGCGACTTGGCCGGGATCCTGCTGCCACATCTCGGAATACGGCTCGGCGGAGAGTCCGCTGGTCGTGAAGTTGCCGGATGTTACTGCGCGGGCTTTGGGCGTGGCGACTGCGAGGAAATATGTCTGGCCGGGTGCGTGTGTTGGCGGAAGACTCGCCGTCGTGAGCGTGGATTGCATGACGCCGGGGGCAGCATCGTCGCACCGACCCACACCCTGGCGAGAGCTGCCGTTGTTATTGAAGGTGTTGAATGCAAAGAGGTAGAGCACCGTATCGAAGTTCGCGCCGGCGAAGCCGCTCGCGGGATCCGGCACGGTGGTCGCCGAGAAGGACTCCTGCGTGGCGAGTGTGGGATCACCAATCAGAATCTGGTACACATCCACATCAAAGTCGTTGGAGAGCGAACCGGAGATAAGGCGCAGCGGGCCACCGCCGCTGGTAACGTTCGTCGTGGGGGTGAAGAAGCCCGCGGGGCTTCCGAAGGTTTCGCCCGCATCCCCCACTTCGTTCCAGAGACCGTTGCCGCCGGGGATGCCGCGGAATGCAAAGTGGCCGCCGCTGTTGATGTCCACCGGCGCGCCTGTGAGAGAGCCCCAGGCGCTGCCGTTGGGGGTGGGCCCGCCAGCGACCGCTACGAATGAACCGCTGGGTCCGCTGGTGCGGTAGATGCCGTCGATCCCGCCGCTCGTCGTGCCGGAAAAGACCACCTGGCCGGAGTTGTTGATGGCGCAGGTGTTGGGAGCGATGGAGAGCGACGTCCACGTCGCCGGACCGCTTCCCACCGGCCCGCCTTGCTTGGCAACGAGCGTTTCAGAAAGCACAACTCCATTGGAATCCAGTGCGATCTTCAGCAGTGCGTTCTTGGTCTGCCCGCTCTCGACGATGGTGCAGCCCGCGAGCACAACGTTGTTGTCGTTGACGCGCAGGGCGCTTCGTGCCGTTCCGATGACCGTGCCCGGAGCAACGCCGGACGCGCTCACAGGATCGCCTTCTCGCAGCGGCATGGCGCTCTTGTTAAAATACAACCCCGAAACGGGTGGAACAGATGTGAACGTGTTTGCCCCTACCAGCAGCGAAAAGATCCCCGCACCGTTGTTGTTCAGCGCGGTCGCATACGAGCGGACGTAGATGTAGTCCGTGGTGGGAAGCGTGACACTTCCAGGCGGATTCGACATGTCCCACTCGACGCCGCCACCCAGATAGGGGATAAGGCCAGTACCAGAGAAGAGGACGGCCTGATTCGTCTGTGCGGCACCAATCACAAATGGCGGCGGGTTGTACGTCGAGACGTTCACATACGCGGAACCGGAGTTATTCACAGCAAACCCAAGAATGCCGCTGCCACCGTACTGGCCGCCATTCAGGGGGTGGTTAATGGGCCCGACGTTCGACACGTTCTGGCCGGACTGGTAGAGCAGCGACACGGTTTCCGGGGGCAAGGCGAAAGCCGCGGACGAAACGCCTGCAAACAGACCCGCCGCCATGAGCAACCGCTGAATTCTCAGTATCCGCACGCGCATCTCTCCTTCCCCGTCGGTGAACAACCATTCACCGCCGGTTTCAATGTGCCAGCCAAGTTGAAGCGAGCCCGTTCGGGAGATCAAATCCCAAGTCCGGAATCGCCGAGCCCTAGTCTGACATGAGTCTGAGATTCATGCAAGCCCCATCTTGACTTTTTGTACAGGTGTGGTAAACCATTGTGGGAGTACTTGGACAACTTTCGTTCCCAAGCCACTTCCAGACCGGTTTTCGCCCTTTTTTCGACCTCGTCTTGGAGGGTTCGGATGGAGTTGGCGCCAGTTACGATTGCAGAGGTTTTCCCGGATGTCGCCGATGGCGCATCCGCTATGGCTCCAATTGCCGACCTTCGCATCAGTCTGGACGAACGCAGCAAGTCGATCGCGGTCGGGCTCAGGGACAGTTTGGAGCCGATTGTCAGAAAAGTTGTGGGCGGAGGCGGTCGGCCGGCGGCGCTCTCGCGCGGGCTCGATATCGATCGAACCCTTGCCGCTCGCGTGCTCCGCGCCATCCGTGCAGACGACACCGTGCAGGTGCTCCAGGAGATTCCCGCGCCGAACGGGTTGCGGATTTTTCTTGAGGCCGCGGCACGGGTGGGTGTGGACCCGCGGTTGCGGGCTCGCGCCATTGAGCAAGTCCAGATGTTCGAGCAGTTGATTGACGAGTTCCCCGGAGGTCGCTCCGCGCTGGATGTGGCGCTGGCCGAGTGGGACCCGGCAATGCGACAGCGCACGGAGCGGGCCGCCAAGCAGGCGATGCACAAGTCGATGTCGTGCCTGCTGGGATATCAGGTGGACACGATGCTCCTCTCGATCGCGCACCAGCCCTCGGCCGACGGCAAGTCGCTGGACCGGATGTACGTGATGGGGAAGTACAACATCCGTCGGCTTCGCGCCAGTGCGCCGATCACGGTGTTCGGGCGGCAGGATTTTCCTCTGGACCCCACCAGCACGAACATGCCGCGGGTGGAAAACCTGCGCGGTGATGTCGCGCCGCGAGACGCGGGCGACTACCTGCTCCCGGAGTTCTGCTCGAGCAACCTGCCCAAGCTGAACATGTTCGCAAGCGAGGGCACCTCGCTGTACACGCTCCCGGAAAATGCGTTGGGGATCAACACTCCCGCGACGTACGTGAGCGCCCAGATGGTCCGAAACGCCGCGCTTCGCTACCGGACAGATCTGATGGCGCACAGCACGGATGGCCTTACGCCGCGCATGCCCGCCAAGGTGATGGTGCTGGACGTCTACGTTCGCGACGACGTCTTTGGCGGGGCGTCTCCTGCGTTCACCTCAACGCTTCACGGCCTGGCCAAGGGCGTGGAGCGCCCGGACAACCCTCGTTTTCAGTTGGATCGCGTGGATCTTTCGCTTCCGGTCGAATCGCTCGGTACGGGTCTGAGCGGTGCGGCCACGCGCGATGTGCCCCGATACCCCGAACTTCTGCATACGGCCTTTGACCGGGCCGGCTGGGACGCCGGGAGATTTCGGGGGTACCGGTGTCGTGTTCAATATCCGGTGCCATTGGTCACTGTTGCATTCTGGTTCGACTTACCGCCTGCGCCGTGACGCGCACAAGCGGTTTTTTGCAACTTCCCGCACGCCCGCAAGGAGATGGCCATGAAGGTTCGCCGCAATCCCAGCCGCACTCCCGCCCATCTGGCGGTGCGTTGGGCCTTCACGCTGATCGAGCTGCTGGTCGTGATCGCGATCATCGCTCTTCTTGTCGGACTGCTTCTTCCTGCCTTGAGCAAGGCCCGTGAGTCGGCGCGCCAGGTCGTTTGCGCCTCCAATCAGAAGCAGATGGTGACGGCGGCCAACCACTACGCCTTGGACAACAACGACACAATCTGGGCTGCCAAGGGCTGGGGAAAGTACGGCCGGCCGATCGCAGATGGACCAAACGCGCTGGTTCAGTACGAGCACGGCATGCTTTTTCAGTATTGCCAGGACGTGGACAAAATCGCGGAGTGCCCGACGAACAAGCGTCGTTCAAACGATGGCACTGCAACCGCCGTCGATCACAACAATGACGACCGGAACTTTCTGGGCAGTACGAGCCAGATTCTCTGGGACTACACGATGGTGGAGCGCGTCGAGGGAGCACATACGTACGGGGACACGCACTGCGCGTATCTCAAGAACCCCAGCGAGTTCGCGGTGGGTGTGCGGCCCGGCCCGACGATCGATCCGACCCACCTGAAGAACTTCAGCGGACTGCCGCTCTTCATCGAGGAAAGCACTCAGTTCAATAATGGCATCACTCAGGAGTCGCAGGATCCCGATCCGGACAACTTCTGGTGGGGCCTTTGGGGAGGGTCGCGAGGTGCACTCGGCGGCGATCAGGTCACCACCCGACACAACGGCTCCGGCGTGATTTCATTCATGCAGGGACACGCGGAAGTGTTCAACGCTCCGCATGGCGTAGACCCCAATATTCGTGAGGCGAACGACCTGGAGGCGGACGATTTGTTCGTCAACTCCGCGTCTGGCTGGATACCTCTGGAGCGTCGGAAGACCCAGTGGGTTCTCCTCAACAACGGAGTTGCGACCGGCGGACTGCCCCGCCCCGACTACTGCTTCGGTTGGATTAACAGCCCGAAATAATCGAAACGTGCGTTGTTGTTGCACGTTGATATGTCCCCGACGGTTCCGCGCCGCAGTTGCTGTGTGGCCGGCGAAGGTTTTTCTGTCCCGCGTTGAATCGCGTAGGACCAAGTCCCCGCTCGCCAACTCCCGAACACCACCTCCAAGGAATCGCCTCCATGAAGAGTTCACTGACTATCGCATCGCTCATCGCCGCGGCCGGTTTGGTTGGCGCGGGCCAGATCGCGATCGCCGAACCGCCACCGGCCGCCGTCGCGGGCGCACAGCCGGGGGCTGTTGCCGGCCGTCCGATCAAACTCGACGATAAAGCCAAGGCGGTGCTTGATCGTGCTGCGGGGGCGTACCACGCGCTGAAAACATACGAGGACCTTACCGAAGTCGAGACGCTTTTCACCGTGAAGAGCGCGTCTGGCGAATCGAGCCGCATGCCCTCGCGAAAGACGACTCGGTTCGCGTACGCGGGGCCGCGCCGGTTCACGCTGCGCGGCGAGTTTGGCGCGGTGTACGGTCACGATGCGACTTTCACGAATCAGATTCGAACCGGGCGTGACGAGAAGGGGCAGCCGACCGAGGAACGCGAGATCATCAAGCTCTCTCCGGAGGGGCCGGTGGATTGGGCCGACTGCATGGGCACAATGGCCTCGATGCTTCAGCCGACGCCCGTACATGGCCTGCTGATGACGGGCCCGAGTGCGGGGCTGGAGCTCTTTCTCGAAGCCAGCGAGGTCCAGCCGGGGGACCTCGACGAGCGCCCGGGAACCTGGGTGATCGGCAAGGGAGTCTGTCCGTATACGTTCGGCAGCACCGGTGGCGGACAGGACGTCACACCGATCCGCGCGTGGTTCAGCGCGAAGACGGGGCTGCTCCGCGAGATTCGTTACGACATCTCGCGAACATCCTGGGCCCTTGGCGCGGCGGAGAACTTCGGCGCGCGTCACGGGGGCGGCGGCACGGCGGAAGCCGCGGTCACCGTGAAAATCAATGGCGTTTCGATCAATGAACCGCAGGACGAATCGCTGTTTGTCTACTCACCGGATGCGCCGCGCGGGGCGCGGCTGGAGCGAGAGTCGATGCCCGCCGCGGGCATGGGCGGAAAGGGGCCCTCGGCCGGAGGCATGATGCCGGCCATGAAGCCGGCGACTCCCGCGGGCATGGGTGGAACACTGACTCCCGCCAAGCCGGCGGGCGCCAAAGCGGCCGCGGCCAGCGAGGCCGGCGTGGAGCCGGGCGAGACCATCACGGCCGGCGAGACACTTCGCTCCAAGCTGCTGGACCAACCCGCGCCCGCGTTTGCCACGAAAACCCCGGACGATAAGGAGATCGCGCTGGCGGACTTCAAGGGCAAGGTGGTGATGCTGGACTTCTGGGCGACGTGGTGCGGCCCGTGCATGCAGGCGATTCCCGCGGTGCAGCGGCTGAGCGAGCAGTTCAAGGATCAACCGGTGGCGATCATCGGTGTCAACCGCGACAAGGCCGGCGACGAATCCAAGGTGCGAAAGACGATCGAGCGCAAGGAGCTGAGCTTCTTCCAGGCGATGGACACGCCGGGTGCGATCGCAAAGTCCTACAAGATCACCGCGATCCCCGCGCTGATCCTGATCGACAAGGCGGGCGTCGTTCGGGCCGTACACGTCGGCTACGGCCCCGGGGAGGAGAAGATGCTCGCCGCCGAGATCGAGAAGCTGCTCAAGGGTGAAAAGCTTGACGAGCCCAAGCCATAATCGCGGTGGCCAGGTGAAGAGGGTCCTCGGCAAGGCGAGCTTTCACGAGCCCACGTACAAAAAGAAACAAGGGCACCGGACGTTCGTCCAGCACCCCTGTAGGTGGCTCGTTGTTTGTTCCTCATCAGGCCAACTGGGCCCGTGGGCGCCTCACTCGACCTTCACGCCCATGCCCTTGAGAATCTGCTCGACCTTGGTGTCGCCTTCGCTGTAGCCGGAAACAACGCCGGCGATCTTGCCGGTCTTGTCGATGACGAACGTGGCGGGGATGCCCGTGACCTTGTAGAGCTTTCGCGCGATGGTGTTGCCGTTGGCATCGCGTCCGGCGGGATCGCGGGCGAGCATGAACTTGTAGTCCTTGCCCTTACCCGTCGCGAACTTCTCGAACGGCACGACGTCGTCGGATGTATTCATCGCGATCACCACCACGTCCTGCCCGCTCACGGCCTCAGCGATCTTGCTCATGTGCGGGATGCCCTTCATGCAGGGACCGCACCAGGTCGCCCACATGTCCAGAACAACGATCTTCTTGCCCCGGTAGTCGGAGAGCTTGAAGCGGTTGGTGGTGTCCAGCGTGGTTTGTCCGGGCTTCCAGGCGAGGGCCTCGAAATCGGGGGCCTCAACGCCGGCGGGAAGGAGCTCGACCTTCTCCGGAGCCCCGCGGGGCACACGCACGACCTTCATCGTGGGGGCCATGCTGAGCGTGGAGCCGTCGTCGGAGACCGTGGCGAGATAGTTCATCTCTCCGAAGGGGAAGGTGCCGCGGATGTCGAACTGGTCGCCGTCGAGCAGCAGCCAGACGGGCTTGGTCATCTGCTCGCCGACAACGATGGGCTTGCTGGGGTCGAAGAGCTTGTTGTACAGACCGTCGCCATCGTTCTCGATGAGCGTGACCTCGTACTCCTTGCCACCGATGCCGAGCTTACCGACTCGGGCCGAGGCGTTGTAGAAGTTCAGACTCTCGCGCCCGGGTTGCCAGTAGAAGTTCAGGGCATACTCGCCGGGGGTGTTCCCGCCGTCGGCGTTCTTCCACCCCGCCTTGAAGGCCCATGTTCCCTGGTAGTTCGGCAGGCCGCCGTCCTTGGATTCCATCTTCGTCTGCCACTCGCCAGTGCCGTCGTTGGTGAGGTCTCCATCGCCGTTCAGATCCAGATAGATCTGCGGCTCTTTACCGTTGACTTCATCCAGAGCGATCACGAATCGGCTGGGCGTTCCGTTTCCGACCGTGATGACGCCGTACTTCGGCTTGCCGCTGTACTGCGGCTCCTTGGTCAGGCCCTCTGGCTTGTTCGTGGACAGTTTGACGCCCGAGGGCATGTACATCCGGTTCTCGGCTTTGGTCCCGGCGAAGTCGTACTTCCTGAGGTCCATCTTCAGAGTCGTCTCGGCCTTGCCATCGCCGACGATCTGAGGGGGAGCCGAGTCCTTGTGCTTTGCGGGCTTCATGCCGCCGCCGATCCCGATCATCGGAGCGCTCTTGGGCTTTTCCCCGCTCGCGGGGGCGGGCTTCGGGTCAGACTGGGCCAATGCGGCCCAAGGCGTACACCCAAAAAGCCCGGCGAGGCAAAGAACTCGGGCGACGGAACGAGGGCTCGACATGTGTGGCTCCGAAAGAAAAACTGGATTTAGGAGATGAGTCTGAGACTACTCTCAGCGCAGCGAGTATACACCCGGCGCCATCGCTTCGTTGCAGTCATTTTACAGTGGTCTCGCGGCTCGATTAATCCATGCGCGCAGTGCCGAAACTCGGTGTACCAACCCGTCGTGAGGAGCTGCACCCGGCTGCCGATGAAGCTCTATGTCCTTACAATATCGTGACTTACGCCGCTCCATACCGTGCATGCAGATCAGGGCCAAACACGAGTGCGGCCCTGTGGGCTTGAGAACCATTTTCGCTCTTCCTCAACATCTCGCGTTTTCTAGATCGAGACGGCGCAAGCTCCGACGCAATCAAAAGGAATGCAGGTCCTGAGCAGGGTTTCCAGGAACACGGCTGGCTGAACTTGATCGCTATGACCAGACCCTCCCTTGTCCGTCGCGAGGTGATGAAATTACTGAAAAAGGTCGGCGATAGGCATCTGGCGACCGCCGCTGCCCGGCGTTCTGAGTCGAGCTGGCGGGTCGGTCCAACGGCCTGTGGGTCGTGTGTATGCAAAGCACTTTCACCTCCCCCTCACCCCACTTGCAACCAGCCTCCGCACTAAGCATGTCATGAATACCCAATACACAACGCGTGTCCCGGACCCGAACCATGACAATCGCGACCCGATCACCGGCGAGCCGGGTGCCCATCCAGTTGGCACAGGTGCTGGTGCCGCAGCCGGTGGGCTTGCGGGGGCCGCCATCGGATCCATGGCCGGACCTGCCGGCACAATGGCCGGCGCGGCCATCGGCGCGGTCGCCGGTGGATATGCCGGAAAGGCCGCCGGAGAATCCATCAACCCCACCGAACATGAAACTTATTGGCGTGCCAACTACTCCTCTCGGCCGTACGCCAAGCAGTTCAAGTCCTACGACGAGCTGGCTCCTGCGTATCGCTATGGGTGGGAGTCTGCCGCAAGTCCCACCAACAAGGGCCGGTCATTCGAGGAATCAGAAGGCATACTGAGGCAAAAATGGGACAGCGTAAAAGGGGATAGCACCACCTCTTGGGAGAAGGCCAAGGAAGCCGTCAGAGACGCATGGCACCGAGTTGTCGGAGGTCCGTCAGGAAAAACATCCTGATGGCGTTGAACGCCGGCTACCACTTCACTGTGCTGGTTGGCGTTTCCAAGCGGTGGGCGTTCGGTTCGAGTCGTAAGACGTACAGCGATGGAAAAGTTCACGAGTTCAATGGCCTCCAAGAAGGCCCGGAGCAGACAACATGAACAAGAATCAGATCAAGGGCGTGGGGAACCAGGTTAAAGGCGAGATCAAGGACGTCGTCGGGCGTGCCACCAACGACGCGGGTATGCGCGCCAGCGGGAAGCTGGATAAAGCCAAGGGTGCCGTGCAGAAAAAAGTGGGTGACGTTCAGGAAGGCGTGAATCGTTCGGCAAATAAAGCGATGGACAAGGCGGATAGTCGCCAGCGGTAGTGCTTGCGTAAAACGCTTGAGATCCTGCCCCAGTGCGCCGGATCGGAATTTCGATGACGCTCAGGCGGCCCGCGGGAGATCCCGTCTCACATCCAAGCGGCATACCGCACGGGGTCTCCTTCGGCAAAAATTGCGCGAAGTTGAGCGAACGGCGGAATCGTGTTGCGATTCTGTGAACTTCATCCCGGCTTCATCGCGGACAGAGTCTTGCGCCTCATAAATCATGTTCGTATCCACAACCCGATTTGTGAAAGGCGTCCTGATGAACACGCAAAGCCATTGTCAGACAGTCGTCTCAATCGAAACTGGCCAACTGACGGCCATTTGTCCGGATTGCGGAAGGGCAATGGCCCGTTCTGGGGAGAGGCAGCTGCATTGGACATGTGGGAACTGCGGAGCGAAACACCGCATTGAGGTCATGCCCGCGGAGTCGATGCTGCGCCAGCAGAGTCATCTTCATCGGCGTGGATTGGATCGGCTTGTGGCCGCCGTCATTGATTGTGAGGACGCGTCATGAGCCGCCTTGAACGTCCGCTGCTGTGGATAGCGATCACGGTAGTGGCGCTGCTGCTCGTACGGGAACTTCTTGGGGCCATCGCACCTCCACTGGGAGAGGGTGGGCCGCACCGCGCCGGTCCGATGGGTGAAATGGCTGATCTCGGGAAGAAAGGCGGATTATTGCATCTGTAGGTTCCCGATCACCATGCATGTGGCGCATGCGCTCAGCCCCGGGAACTTGGTGGATCGCGAGTGCAAAGAAGCGCCGTCCCCGTCGAGGGACCGCGCTCGGAACGGTCCAACTCAGTTCTTGTCCTGGCAGGAGGTGCAGAAGTCGTCTACCTCTTTGCGGACCTCGTCCTTGCTCTTGCCGTACACACGCTGCAGGGTGCCCTCGAGTTGCTCGCGGCGACCGGCGATCACGTCGTTCTCGTCGTTGGTCAGGCGGCCCCACTTCTCGCGGACCTGGCCCTTGACTTCTTTCCAGTTTCCTTCGATTCGATCCCAGTTCATGTGCGTGCTCCTTCGTGGTGATAGTTGATGAAAAAAAGCACGGTGCGCCGCCAACGCAACGGCGGCGCACCGCGGTGTGAGGAAATCAATCACTCGTTCGAGCCGTCGCCCTGATCTCCGTCCCGACCTGCCGACGAGTTGCTCCTGGGAGTTGCCTTGGCATCGCACCCGCAGCCGCCGTCCGAATCGACATTGCCATCGGCGCCCTTCCGCTCCTTGTTGTTTGCGGCATCTGCGCCGGGACGATCGGACGGCTTGCGGTCGTTCTTCGTCTGCCCCGTTGAGCTTCGTTCGTTGCCCATCGCGGCCTGCTTCTGATCATTGGGGTCGCGACGCCCGGCCTGGTCGTTGCGCTGCTGCGTGGAAGGCGTGCCGGATTTGGATTGCTCTTGTCCCATTGTCTGTACTCCTTGGTGAAAAGAATCTGCTGAATAACGTGTGGTGTGCTCGCTTCGTCCGTCGAAGCGTTCATCGTGGTGGATCTGCTGAGGGAGATTTAGGGGTCCGTGAATGGTCGATGAATTGCTCAGATCGGTTTCGCAGCAGGGAACGTGCGAGCACAGACAGCAAACCGCCCGGCCCCACGCGGCCGCCTTCGAGAACGAATGAAGGGCGGCAACAGCGGGGCCGGGTCGGTTCGGTTGAACGGTCGAGCGTGTTCGATTCGGCTAGCCCCGACGGCGCCACATCATCGCCAGTCCCATGACGGCCGCACCCGCCGCAGCGGCAACGGCGATCGAGGTGAACGGGCGCTCCGCCACTGACTTACCGACGCGGTCTCGCACGTCCAGGGCGGAATCGCGGAGAATGGTGACCGCGTCCTTGGTCGCCACTCCTGCGGCCTGCGCTGTGCGTTTGCCATGCGTCGTGATGTCGCGGACGGAGGATTGCAGCGTCTCGTTGAGATCGGAGACTTCATTGGCCACGGTGGAAAGCTTTCCATCGGCGTGGGCGGAATGAGCGCGGGTGTGTGCGTGTGACATGTGTGGATTCCTCTGTTGCGTCGAGGGAGTGAGAAAAGTGCGGTACTCAGATCTTCGTTGCCGGGCCGCCGCGCCGCACCAGCCCCATGACCAGCGAGACGAGGAAGAGAATCAGGAACAGAACGAAGAGAATCTGCGCGATGGACGCGGCACCGGCGGCGATGCCGCCGAAACCAAACAGCGCGGCCACGAGCGCGACGATGAAAAAGACCAGTGCCCAGTACAGCATGACTGTTCTCCTTAATACAAGTCAAATAAACACGGATAGCACTTGAGGAATCCGTGCGACTATTTCGCCTTTGCGGCGGCGTTTTCAAGGCCGTTGCCGGCCGCCTTGATGTCCTTCCCCACGCCCTCGGTTGTGTTGCACGCCGTCAAAGAAGCAACACCCGTGAGCAGAGCCATGATGGAGAAGAGAACGAGCGAGCTGCGCAGGCGACGCAAGTAAATGCGAATGGTCATTGGGTCAACTCCTTTGTCGTGCCGCAAGCGATCAATCAATATGTGCCGCTCCAGTCAGCCCGGAGGGCGTATTCCGCTGTGTTGAGTGTGCACCGACCCCCACAGGGAATAGTGAAAGCGCCGTGAATGGTGGCTCATCTCTTTGCAGAACCATGCGTCACCTCTTGGAGGTGACAGGCGCTTATCGGGGGCCGCGTTCCTGCGATGGTTCATCGCCATTGGGATGAGCAGGGCGCACGCGTCGGCCGTCCCTCAGCAGTTTGGCCATCGCCGTGCGGAGCGCCAGCCGCACTTCGCCGGAAGGACGGTCGAGGGCGCGGGCGATGGCCTGAACGTTCTGCGGCTCTCCCCCGTGCAGCCCGAAGCGAAACTCAACCGCCTCGCGCTCCAGCGGAGTCAGCCCGGACAGAAGTCGCTGCACCTGCTCGCGCGTGCCGGCGTCGGCCAACTCAAACGGCGCTCCCTCATCGGCCGCGTGGCCACGCGGCATCGGCGAGGCTCCCTGCGGCTGATCAAGGGAATGGGGACGAGCAAATGCCACGAACATCGATCGGCACTCGCCCACGCGCTCCGTGCTCCAGCCCAGATCCGATGCGAGCTCCGCAACCGTCGGCATCTCGCAGGTGCGGGAGTAGTGCTCTCGTGATGCGCGCTCGAGCGCGGCCAGATCCTGCCGATCGCGCGAAGTCAGCCGCCCGCGCGGGCTGTTGGCCGCGAACGCCCGTCCGATTCCCTGGCGGATCCAGTACGCGGCGTATGTGCTGAGCCGCGATCCGCAATCCGGGTCGAAACCGTCCACGGCATTCAAGAGGCCGAGGTTGCCCTCGGCGATCAGCTCTTCCAGGGGCACGCCGCTATTGCGATACCGCTGGGCGATGGCTACGACGAGTCCGAGGTTCGCGGTCACAAGTCTCTCACGGGCGGCGACGTCGCCATCCTCGCGCCACGCGCGGGCGAGGCGCTGCTCGTCTTCGACCGATAGGCGTGCCCGTGAAGGTGTGGGCGAGTTATCCTGCGAAGCCGCCATCTCCTCCGGGGGGCTTTGGACTTCAGTGAATGCGATCATGGGTTTCTCCTTTGGGGCGGCGCTGGTGGCGCGGTCCCGACTGTCTTCGCTCTTCATTGTCCCCCTTCTTGTGATCGGCCCGTGACGATCTGATGAACCCCGGCTCATTCTGGAAGGAAATAAAACGGGCGGCGCTCTGGAAAGCGCGCCGCCCGGCGAGAGAGATACGAAAGAGTTCGAGCTACCGGCGGTTGCCGAAGGACATCGGCTGCGTATCGAAGAGCCCGTAGATCCGCTTATACTCGTCATTGCCCGAGAGCGTCTTGAGATCCGAGGGCGTCGTGGGCGCGGAGGTGATCATGGACTTGTTGGCGTCCAAGTGAACCTTGCCATCGAGAGATCGCGTCATGACCGACCACGGCACGAGCCGGTTCTGGTCGCCGATACCCAGGAAGGCCTTGTCCGGATCGATTGAAAGGAAGGCGATTCGACCGGTGGTGCATTCCATCACCAGGTCCTTGACTTTCCCGCAGGTTTCGCCGCGGCAATCCACGGGCTTGCCCTTCACATCGGTGAAGAGCACGAAGGGGGCGGCCACAAACGGGTCGCCGCTGGTGGCCGCGCTGTTGGGGGCCCAACGTGCCCGGCCATGCTCGTCATAGAACGCGAGATTCTGGCTGTTGATCGAGGCGCTCCGCGCGACCGTCACGGCCCGCCCATCGCGCGTTGTGTGGAAGACATCGATATCGATCGGCGCATCGCGGTAGAAGGAGATGGAGTTGTTCCCGCCCAAATACCACGAGGGGCCCAGCACCACCTCCTGATCGGGGGAACCGGGTGTGGAGATCACCACGGTCAACTCTTCGCGACCACCCACATCTTGACGCGAGATGCTCTTGACGGTTCCCTTCACCCGCCGCGCGGACTCTCGTTCCGTCTGGCTGTCTACCGGCCAGGGAGAGCTGGCCGTGTCGTAGTAGTCCCTGCCGAGCGTGCGTATGAAGGACTCGTCGGTGCGAGCGCCCTCGACCCAGCGATCCTTGTTGAACTCGGGCCAGGCCTTGATGTCTTCGGGAGTCGCGTTGAGGGTGACGTGCTTGTCCGCGCTGTCCCATCCAAACTGCTGGTATGGCACGGTGACGAGCTTTCCACCAAGCCCCATCGTCGCGCCGCTCTTCATGACGATATGACGGATGCGCCCGGATCCGCGGTCGATGATCAGATCGTCGATGGTGCCCAGGGTCTTGTCCTCGCCGTTCTTGACGGTCATGCCGCGGACCTTCGCGCCCGAAACAAAGACGAGGTTCTTCGAGTCGATCGAGGGCTGGCCATCCTCGCGCATGGCCTTGCGATTGTCACGCGAGGAATCGGGTGGATCCATCGTGTACGCGGCACCCACGGGAATCGCCGCAAGCGTCAGCGACATCAGGGCCGAAGAGAGCGTGTTTATTGGCTTGTGCATGTGTTGGACTCCTTGCGATTTGGATCTTGTGCAATGTTCGAAACTTGTTTGAAGACGTGCGAGCCAGGTCGATGGGAGCCGTGGGGAGCGTCCCAGATATTCTGCACTAAGGTGCGAGTGAGGTCGGCATGAAGAGTGCATCATTTCGGCGGGCGCCCCTCGGACGTGGAGGACGCTTGCCGCGGATCCTCCACCAGCCCGAGCCGGCGAAGAAAAATCATGGCTTGCACGAGCTCGAGCGAGGAGAAGCCCTCTCTGCTGGGGCGAGCATCATCCCGCCACATCGAGACGCTTCCTCCCGTGATTTCCGCGGCCAGAATCGTGTCGGCGGCGGCGATCAGGCGACGGGGATCCACGTCCGTCTCGTTATTGTTTGAATGGTGGAGGGGTCGCATGTTTGATGCTCCTGCGTGAGCGATCCTCGGCGGTGTCCGGGATCGGTACACAGGGAAGGTTGCGCCGGCGCTCCAAGCTGTCCGTGACGTTGCCGTGAAGGGGGGATCATCTTGAGAAGATGGGTGATGATCCGGATTGGGCGTGGAACTTTGCGCCAATGGGCCGACGAATAGCCCACACCGTGGTACACTCGACCAACACGCTCCCAACCGCTTCTCAAAGGACACAGGCATGAGAGCCCTCGTGATCGAAGACAATCCCAAGATGGCCCGCGGCATTCAGACCGGGCTGGAAGAGGCGGGCTTTGCGACCGACGTCTCGAACACCGGCTTCGAAGGCGAGGACATGGCCGCGGGCCAGCAGTACGACGTGATCGTGCTGGATCTCATGCTGCCCGATCGCGACGGCATCGAGATCTGCCGGAATCTGCGCCGCAGAAAAGTGGCGACCCCGCTCATCATGCTGACCGCGCTCGGCTCGACCGAAGATAAGGTCAACGGGCTGGACGCGGGCGCGGACGACTTTCTTCCCAAGCCCTTCAAGTTCGAGGAGCTGCTCGCCCGCATCCGAGCAATTCTCCGGCGCGGGCAGGCGACCGAAGGCAAGGTTCTTCGGTGCGACGACTTGGAGCTGGACCTGTACACGCGTCGGGCCCAGCGCGCCGGCGAGCAATGGGATCTGCCATCGCGCGAGTACGCGCTGCTCGAGTACCTCCTTCGAAACCAGAATCGTGTGCTCTCGCGCACACAGATCGGCGAGCACGTCTGGCACCTTGACTTCGAGCCATCGAGCAACGTGATCGACGTCTACATCTCCGCGCTCCGCAAGAAGATCGACCGCCAAGGCCTGCGCCCCCTCATCCACACGATCAAGAACGCCGGATACCGATTCGGCGTCATGGACTGAGCACGAATGCTCCGACCCGAAGCGCAATCCCGTCCCCGCAGCATCTCACTGCGTGCCAAGCTCACGCTCTGGATGGTCGTCATCTTTCTGGTCGTTCAGCTCTCCCTTGGCTTTGTCTTCGAGCTCTACCAGCGCCGCTCCATCAACGAGTTCTTTGACGCCCGCCTCAAGGCCCGCCTAGATCAGGTCGCTGAGGCCGTCGTCCCACTGCTCCCGGCGGTGCAGAACGTCGACCTGTATTCCCAGGCCGACCGCAACCGAGAACTTCTCTTCCAGAAGTTTTTTCTGATTCAGGTCTTCGACGAGTCCGGCGTGCCTGTGGCCTCCAGCGAGGCCCCGGCGGCCCCGCTTCCTCCCGCGGTCTTGAGCTCCCTGCTGGGGAGCAGTGGGCCCATCAGTGTTCCGCTTCCCCTCTCCATTCCCAAGGACTCTGGTGCGGCCCGCGCTGCGGCCAAGTGGGTGCCGGGCCCCGACGGGCGTCGATTCGTGGTGCTGATCGCGTGGAGCGACATGTATGCCCAGGAGATGCTCCGCCTCCTCTCGGGCGTTCTGTTCTTCAGCATCCCCATCGGCGTCGCCGCCGTCGCCATCAGCGCGTACGCCATTTCGGGCATAGCCGTTCGCCCGATCCGCGCGATGGGCCACATGGCCCGCGGCCTGGAGCCGGAGTTCCTGGGCGAGCGTGTCAAGCTCACCGGGTCCGGCACGGAGCTTGCCGAGCTTCAACAGAGTCTCGAGGGCACGCGGCTGAAGCTGGAAGCGGCCTTCGGCGCGCAAGAGCGATTCATGTCCAACGTTTCGCACGAGCTGAAGACGCCCATCGCCGTGCTGATGACCGAAGCCCAGACCCTGAAGCTGGATCAGTCACCCAAAGAAGTCCGCGCCTTCGTTGAGAGCACCCTCGACGAGCTTTACAAGCTGGGCCGCATGGTGGACAGCTTCCTGCTCCTCACCCGCGTGCGCCACGGCAAGGCCACCGTGCCGAACCAGGAATCCTGCCTTGTCAGGGACATCATGGTTTATTCCTATGAGGGATGTGCTCCGATGGCCGCGCAGCACGGCTGCCGCATCGCCATCCGTCTGCCGGAGGAGCCCCACATGGACGTCGCGGTCCGCGGAAACTGCGATCTGCTCCGAAGCGTCCTCGATAATCTCATCCGCAACGCAATCCGATTCAATCCCAAGGATCACGTCGTTCATGTTCGGGGCGAGGTCGTCGACGATCGGCTCCTGATCAGGGTGCGAGACCAGGGGCCGGGAATTCCCACCGCGCTCCTCCCGCGCATCTTCGATCGTTTCGCGCAGTCCACCGATGAGCAGCGCCGCGGACGCGGCCACGGACTGGGCCTTGAGATCGCCCTTGGAATCACCGAGCTCCACGGCGGCACCATCAGCGCCGCCAACTGCGAAGACGGTGGATGCGAGTTCACCATCTCCCTGCCGATCGATCCCGCCACTGACTGCACTCCTCCACTCCAGCACGCGAACTGAGGCCCGACCGAGCTGGCGGGGGCGGCCCGTCCGATAAGCGAATAAATTTTCGTTCGCATTTCACTTGGACTTCACCTCCAACACATTCTGGTACACGAGATTGTCATCGTGTTGAGCCCTCGTTGCTCGCTCTCGACTGTGGAGTCTTTGTCGGAGAAAGGGCACACCTGTGCTCGCAATCGTCTTCATATCTCTCATAGCGGCAGTTCTCAGCGGCCTGGCGGTATTTGCGCGCGCGGGAGGGGGTCGCGGCAGCGTGCTTTTGGACGTAGTCTTCGGCGTTTCGGTTGCGGTCTTTCTCGGGATCATCCTGATCATCCTCGTTCGCAAGGCGGCCACGACCTTCGAAAGCGCCGACAATTCCGAAAACAAAGATTCTTTCAGCGGCCAAGGCCGCACGCCACGAAAGTGAGCATCGATTCACCCTCCGTTCAGTCCGTCGCTCCATCCGCGTATGCAGACCATGGGAATGGGCCGACCATCGTTCCGGTCGGCCTTCCATGTGCCTCATGCATTCCAAACCTTGGAGTATCCACAATGGCAAATCTGATCACCGGAGTTTTTCACGAATCGTACAAGGCCACGCAGGCCATTGACCGGCTGCATGCCGCCGGCTTCTCCTCCAGCGAGATCAGCGTGCTCACTTCCGAATCCACCAGCGACCACGCCTTCGCCGTGAAGACCGGGTCGAAGATCGGCGAGGGCGCGGCGATCGGCGCCGGGCTGGGCGGGGCGATTACCGCGCTGGTTGTTGGTCTTACGGCCGTCGGCGTCGTTGCCAGCGGGGGACTGGGTCTTGTCGCCGCGGGGCCGATTGTCGCGGCTCTGGCGGGCGCGGGCGCTGGGGCTGCTGCTGGCGGGCTTGTCGGCGGGCTGATCGGCCTGGGAATCCCCGAGCACGAGGCGAAGTACTACGAGGGCGTAATTCAGAAAGGCGGCGTGCTCGTTGGTGTGAACGCAGAGGGCGACCGTCGGGCAGTTGCGCAGACGATCTTCAAGGAATGCGGCGCGGAAACCATCTCTCGCGCCTGAGTCGCCGGCCCCGATTGCCTCGGCGCCCGTCGCATCTGCTGCGCGCCGCGTGCAATCGTCGTGGCAACGGCCCGGATGGCGACATCGTGGCGGATGTCGCCATTCGGGGGGCTTATTCACATTGCCTTCACCGACCCTTCAGTACGGAGACGGACCATGAACAATCTCATTCGCACGGGGATCGCGGGTTTCGCTGCATGGAAATGGGGAGGTGGCCTCTTCGGAGCCATCATCCTCTTCATCATCGTCTATTACTTGCTCGGCCACTGGTAGCGGTCGTCGGGCAATCGGGTTGGCCATCATGAGGGTCGCGACGCTGCTCCGCAGGGGCGCGTTGTGGCCCTTTCTTTGTCGTGATGACACGGCGCGGTAGAACGAGAACTCTTCCGCAACAGCAGTTCTGCGTCAAATGATTCGCACCTCATGCCTTTTGCAGTTTGTGACTCACTTGCCGACTCCACATTCAATCGTGCTTCGGCCTCAAAGTCTCCCCCTTGCCCGGGAGAACTGATCAAAAGGCGCGACCAGCGCCAGAGTCCGGATGCACTTGCCGGGAGTCGAGCGGCCCTCGTCGGACGCTCTGAATGGAGCAGGCCCCATGAACGCACATGATTTTCATTCGAATGTCAACCCGCGCCCCGCTCGCCTGCAATGCGCTGCGATGCTGGCCGCATTGCTGATTATCGCGCTTTGGACAAGCGGGGGCGCTGTCCTCGCCGGCGGCGCGGCCGGGGCCGTTACGGGATACGCCGCAGGCAAGGCCGCACAGTAAGGCACACCCACGTCGCCGCCACGCATAGCGATAGAGGACGACCATCCATGAAACCATGCCTCCATGCAGTCGTTGTTATCTCCGTCGGACTTGGCGCGTCCGGTTGCGAGCGAAAATCCGAGCCCGTTCCGGTCTCAGTCTCGCAGGCGGACTCGCAGGCGGGGAGGGCGCAAACCCCTCCACCGAGTGTCAATCCCGCCGTGATCCCCCCGACCACCGCTCGCGAAGGGGCCATCCGCGATGGTGACATCACCGATCAGGTGCTCGATGCGATCAAGACCGACGCGGCACTCTCCGAGCAAGCCCGCAAGGTTTCCGTCTCGACCCTGAACGGTGTGGTCACGCTTAAGGGAGACGTGCCTGCGCAGAGCGATCGGGAGATCATCCACGCCAAGGCCAGTCGAATACCCACCGTCATTCGCGTCGACGATCTCATCAGTGTGCAGCCCGCAAAGACACCGTGAGCCCCACAAGCTTCAATACGCATCTCTCCGCTCGTTAGTCCATAAGTACGCATCAAAGGAGTCCAACCATGAATCGTTCCGCCGTCTGGCTTGCAAGCGTCATGATCCTGGCATCCGGTTGCGACACCGCACCCAAGTCCGAGCAAGGTCGGGCCGCACTCACCTCCGACGCCAAGGGAACAGTGGCCAGCTTCATCGCCACCGATCCCACCCTCAATGAACTCGTGAACCAGTCCCGCGGATACGCCGTTTTCCCGGACGTGGGCAAGGCGGGATTCATTGCCGGCGGCGCGTACGGCCGCGGCGAGGTATACGACCGTGGGATGCTCGTGGGATACGCCGATCTTGCCCAGGGCACCGTGGGATTGCAGATCGGGGTACAGAACTACGACGAGCTGATCCTCTTCCTGACCGATGAGCAGATGGCCAAGTTCCGTGCCAATCAGTTTGCGATCAGCGCCAATCTCTCCGCAGTCGCGATCACCTCCGGGGCCGCTGCGGCCGCGGATCACTCCAAGGGCGTCATCGTCTTCGTGCGATCCCGTGGGGGCCTCATGGCGGAAGCATCCGTCGGTGGTCAGCAGTTTACCTTCAAACCGCTCGGGGAAGTCCAGGGCGGGGCAAACGCCGGAATGAACGCTCGTCAGGCCGCAGGACAAAGGAACGACCAATAGTAGATTCGGGAGCTTACCCCCGGAGGGGTCGCTGCACCGGTCCAGCGACCCCTCCTGTTTTCGGCATCTGCAATGACGTGCGTAGCGATAGACGCACCATCTACATCGAGAGCCGGCTCCACTTTGGCCGTCGCAGTGTCCAAGTCGTGAGGTTTCGTACGGAAAGTGGCTAGACGCATGCCCGAGGAGCAATCGGGCATGAATATCGTCCTCATTGACGTCATGATGCCCGAGATGGGCGACATCCATAGAATGCGAAGACCCGTATTTTTCCCAAGTTTTAGCACTTGCCCATCTTCGCGGTGAGATCCAGGGCCATGAAGCACGAACGCGAGAAATGCATCGAGGTCGGCGCGTGGGAGTACATCGCCAAGGTCATGGATACCGAGCAGCGCCTGACGGTTCTCCGCGCCTGGCTGCACTGTTAAAGATTGTCCTCGAAGAGCCCGTGTTCATTCGTTTCAAGCACGCACGTTCCATACTTCCATGAACCAGACTGATCCGATCAAGATCCTCATGGTGGATGATCTTCCCGAGAAGATTGAGTTCTATCGCTCTGTCCTTAAGGCGCCCGAGATCGAGATTGTCGCGGCCGGCTCGGGGGCCGAGGCCCTGAGCCATGTCCTTGCCAACGACTTCGCTGTCATTCTGCTGGACGTCGGAATGCCCGGGATGGACGGGTTCGAGGCCGCGGCACTGATTCGCTCCCGCGAACGCTCCGCCTCCACGCCCATTCTCTTCGTTACCGCCAACGCCGACGAACTGCATGCCCTGCACGGCTACGACTTTGGAGCGGCGGACTACATACTCACGCCTGTCGTCCCCGACATTCTCCGCACCAAGGTCCGCGTCTTCGTCGATCTGTTCCGACTCAACCGGCAAGCCAGGGAACAGGCCGATTGGCAGCTCGCCCAAGCCCGCACAGAGCAGGCCCGCCTCGCGGCCGTGCTCGAAAATGCCGCGGACTTCGTCGGTCAGACTGACGCAGCGGGACGCATTATCCACGTCAACGCAGCTGGTCGCCGGATCATCGGGCGCACCGATCAGGATTCCATTCCCGCCGATCTGAGCTTCATCCAGCCCAGATGGGCCTCTGACTTGGTGGCGACGCAGGGCTTTCCTGCGGCAGTGCGGGATGGTGTGTGGATCGGCGAGGCCGCGCTTCTGCGCGCTGACGGGGTCGAGATTCCGGTTTCGCTCGTCATACTCGCGCACAAGAACGACGTCGGAGGGGTGGAGTCCTTATCGCTGATTGCGAGCGACATCACCGAGCGCAAATGCGCCGAGCAGGCGTTGCGGGCCGGCCAGGAGCGCCTCCGCATGGCGACCAAAGCGGCGGACTTGGGCGTCTGGGTCTGGGACCTCCTCGACGGCGACGTGACGTGGGAAAACGAACGACCATACGAGATCTTCGGACTCCCCAAAGATGCCGAGCCCGTAAGCGCAGCCCGGTTTGCTTCAGAGTTCCTGCACAAGGATGATCTCCCGTCGTTTGAGGCGGCCGTTGCCAAAGCCGTGCAGACCGACGCCGGGCTCCTCTTTGTCGGTCGCTTTCGAAGGCCGGATGGCGAACTGCGCTGGCTTGAGCTCACTGGGCTTGCCCAACGCGGCGCCGATGGTCAGGTGCGGCGTATTGTCGGCACGGCGGCGGACGTCACTCAGCGGCAACGAGCGGCCGAGCAGGCGCAGCGCATCTCGGAGACCAACGCCAAGTTTCGCACGATGTTCGAGCAGGCGGCGCAGTTCGCTGCGATTCTTGCATTGGATGGAACGGTGCTGGACGCCAATCGTCTCTGCCTGGATGCCTGCGGCTTCACCCGGGACGAGATCATCGGCAAACCCTTCTGGGAGTGCGGATGGTGGAATCGCTCGGCCCAGATACGCGAGACGATCAAGGCGGCCTGCGGGCAGGCAGCGACCGGGAAGGTTTTTCAGACAGAAATGCCGTACTTCGTCGCCGACGGCTCTGAGCGGACCGTGCACCTCATGCTGGCGCCGGTCACCGATGACCAGGGGCGGATCCTGTATGTCGCTCCGACAGGGATTGACATCACGGAGCGGAAGCTCGCCCAGGAAGCCCTCCGTGAGAGCCAGCAGCAGTCCGAGCGGCAGCGTCGCGTGTACGCGGCCATTCTCAACAACACCCCTGATTTCGCATACGTCTTTGATCTGAATCACCGTTTTTCGTACGCCAACGACATCCTGCTCAAGATGTTTGGCCGCACAGCAGAAGAGGCCCTTGGAAAAGACCTTGTCGAAATCGGCTATGAACCCTGGCATGCCGAACTGCACAGCCGCGAGATCGACCAGGTCGTGGCCACCAAGCAGCCGATCCGCGGCGAGGTCCCTTTCAACGGTGCTTTCGGGCGTCGTATTTATGACTACATCTTCGTCCCCGTCTTCGGCGCGGACGGCAACGTTGAGGCTGTTGCCGGAACCACCCGCGACGTGACCGAGCGGAAGGAGGCAGAGAGCGCGCTGAACGAGCGGGAGAGCCGACTGCGAGCCATGTTCGGCCAGGCGGCGGTCGGCATCGTGACCTTCGGTCTGGACGGGGCATGGATGCAGGTCAACGAGCGCATGTGCCAGATTGTGGGACGCACCTCCGCCGATCTGTGTTCTCATACCTGTGAGCAGATCACTCATCCTGAGGATTAGCCCCTCACCCGCAGCCGCCTCGCCGAAGTTGTCGCCGGATCCCGCCCGGAATGCTCGCTGGAGAAACGCTACCGCCGCGCCGATGGTTCCTGGGTCTGGGTCAACGTCACCACCTCGCCGCTCCTGGATGAGCACGGGCGCGTGCATTGGCTCATGTCCGTAGTGGAAGACATCAGCGCCCGCAAGCAGGCCGAGCAGGACCTGCGGCACCACCGCGAGCACCTCGAGCAGCTCGTCCGTGATCGCACCGCCGAGCTCGAGGCCACCCACGAGCAGCTCCGCCTCGCCGATCGGATGGCCTCCATCGGCACGCTGGCCGCGGGGCTCGGCCACGACATGGGCAACCTCCTGCTCCCGCTCCGCATGCGGCTGGAGGCCCTTGAATCCCTGGAAACCTCCGAGGAGAGCGCCGCGGAGATCGCCGGCATCCGCGCCTCGGTGGACTACCTGGAGCGCCTCGCCGATGGCCTTCGCCTGCTGGTACTCGATCCCAAACGGGCCCGGCCCCACGGCACCGTGGAACTCCACGCGTGGTGGAACGACGCACTGCCGATGGTCCGCAACGCCGTTCCCCAGCCGATCGCGATCCGGTCGGAGTTTCCCCCCGGCGAATGCTGGATTGGGATCGACGACACATCCCTCACGCAAATCGTCTTCAATCTCGTGCAGAACGCCGGCAACGCCATGAAGGAGCGTGCCTCCGGTCTTGTTCGCGTCTGCGTTGAGCGGGCAGAGTCCGCCGTGCAACTGCGTGTCTCCGACGACGGCCCCGGAATGACCGAAGAAGTCCGAAGGCGTTGCGTGGAACCCTTCTTTACCACGCGCCCAAGGGAAATATCCACCGGCCTCGGCCTCGTCCTCGTCTACGGCCTCGTCAAGCAGTTCGGCGGGTCCGTGCGGATCGAGAGCGAGCCGGGCGTCGGCACTTCGTTCATTCTCACGCTCCCGGTAGCACGCTTCGCGCCCCGCTCCGGCGGATCCTCCCGTCCAATCGCTTCCATCGTCATTCGAGACCAACGGCTGCGGGCCCTTGTCGCCGCGGAGCTGGATCGACTTGAGTTCGAGGTCCGCCCCGAGGCCCCGGGGCACGAAGGGCACATCCTCGTCACCGATGAGTCCGACGAGACCGCGCTTCATCAGCTTGCCCGCAGCCACCCGCATCGACGCATCGCTCTCATCGGTCCCGCCCCGGCCGGGGGAGTTCCCGATCGGATTCTCGCCTCCGGCTCTTCTCCGAATACCAGCGACGTGCGCGACCTCCTCAAACGTGTCGCGCTCTCCAGCGCGTTCCACGAGCGTGCCACGCTCCCGCCACAAAGCTGACTATCACGCCCCCGCCGGCCGCCGCGCCCCGTTCACGCGAACTTCCGGTCGACGCACCGGCTCTTCGCACTCGGCCACCGTCAGCTTTCCAAGCACGAACTCGCCCAAGGCGATGCGGCGAATCGATTCCACGATCACCCGCGACTCCTCCGCTTTCGACAGATACCCCCAGGCGCCCGCATCCACGGTTCGGTTCACGTATTCCTCTCGCACATGACCCGTGAGAATCAGCACCCGGCTTTGCGGACACGCTTCCTTCATCGCGCGAATCATGCTGATCGCGTCCTGCCCCGGAATGTCCAGATCCATGCACACCACGTCCGGGCACGTTTGCCGCGCCTCGTTCAGCAGCGATGTCTGATTGTTCACCCATCCGAGCCACTCGAAACGCGCATCCCGGGACAGCTTGCGGCCGATGGCTTCGGCCACCAGCTCGTTGTCCTCCACGCACATCACACGAATCGCTCGGGAACCCATTGCAGCCAACCTCCGGAGTGGTCGAGCCGCAATAATACCACCCGGAGGCGTGTTCGTAAATTGATTGTCGTCAGCCGAACGTGTCACGAATCCCGAAAGGCATTCGGTCGGGGGCGCAAATTCCTTGCTCTCAGGGCACCTCGGTGATTGCCCTCAGAAACATCCGATTTGCGCTGCCAATCAGACGCATCGGTCCATAATACCGACCGCGATTACACGCGTTGTCCGCGCTGACTATGAGCTGGCCACAACGGTCCATCTTCTTTAAAGAGTTCCCTGGATCGCTTCCATTGGCGCGTGATGACCTCGTCGAACATCGCCGAGACTTTCCCCAGTAGTTCCTGATACTCGCGCTCCACGCAGGCATCCTGCTCCACCAGATCAGACAGCGCCTTGGGGAGCGCAGCCCCTTCCAGGATTCCCGGGGCCCCGTTCACTCCCACCCTCCGCGGCGACACATACAAACACGCGGCATGCTCCCCGGCTTCGCACAAAAGCTCTTGCAGTTCATTCGCGCACTCGTCTCGCCACTGCGCGAGCGCCGCACAGCGCCATTGCAGATCCACATCCGCCGCCCGCTCGGCGATCCGCCCCCACGCGCGGGAGCTTACCACGTTCAGGGTGATCAGCCGCTGAATCGCATCCGCCTCATCGGGCGACACAGCCGCGAACACATCCATCGCCCACGATCGCTCCATCAGCGGAAACCCCCTCCACGCCCGGGGCGGATACCGGCGACTTTGACGGTCCTCCCCCATCGCCCAGCCCCGCGGCTCCGAACAGTCTTCGCCCGGACGCACCGAATGAACAGTCGCCTTGCCGACCCGATCCTCAATCTCGCTATCTTCGCTCATCGGAAACTCTCCAACTTCTTCGCTCACCGCGGACGCGCACGACCCTGGGGAATCCCCCCCAAACTTCCGGACCCTTCCCGCTCCATATCCGCGGCCTGCTTTCGATCCGCGGTCCGCATCGCCGTCGCTCCGAGCACGGGGTTGAAGATCAACGCCAATGCGCCCACCCCAAGCATCGTCAAGCCAACGCCCCATCCCAGCCACATCCCCACGCCCGCCGCAACCAGCACGAGCGCGGCGAGCATCGCCAGCATTTCCAATCTCAACAACCCCGGCCCCGAGCGCGCATCGGCGGGCCTCCCCTCCACGCCGACATTCGCGATATCGCGAGCCGCTTGCTCCGGCTCCGCGGGCATCGATACGGGCATGTCGGCACCGTTCGGTTCTGCTGCGACGTCCACGCGAACTGCCGCAGGAGTTGAATACACACCGGACGATCTGTTCGTTGGGGAAATGCTCATGATGATTGAGTCCTCACAGTTCGGTTCCGCCGATCAAGTCCGGATGACTTCCTCCGGGCCGCGCCGGAACGCTTAGGCGTATTTGCCGTCACACTCTCTATTCCGGCCGAGTTCACCGTCATTCCGCTTGTTCAGGGTTCCCCAGGCGATCCGCTCGGACCGCCTCGTCCCCAACCCGCGCGGTTCGCACGACTTCTCGATGCGGGACGCCTGACGGTGCTGTTTGCTCGTAGAGCTCGACTTATCGCCCGGAGGCATGCTCCACTCCTTGTGCCTCCCGCGTCGAACGCAACGCGGAACACATAAGCATGAACGCCCCGTGTGGCCCGGTGATAAACCTAGAATGAACTCCCTGTCACACGCCCTCGCGCCCCCCCTCCCCCCCACTCCCCCCGTTCTCCCCACCCGCGTCACACATCCGGAGATCGCGCGAGCATGACCCTTAGTTTCTGGACAGCCAGCGCGATCGTTCTCCAGGGGCTCGGCTTCTGGGGCGCTGTGGATGTTGTATTCAGGGGCCGCACCGCGCAGGGCACCACCGCCTGGGCCCTCGCGCTCATCTTCCTGCCCATCGTCGCGCTCCCGCTCTACCTCGTGTTCGGAGAGCGGCGCTTCCAGGGATATATCCGGGCCCGCCGCAACGGTGTCCGCCAGATCGACCAAGCCGCCGCGTCATTCCACGAAGAGCTGCGCGGGCTCGCCGCGCCCCCCGACGGCCTCCTTCAGGAACACACCGCGCTCAGCCGGCTCGCCCGACTGCCATTCACGTGGGGCAATCGCCCGACCCTGCTCATCGATGGCGAGGCCACCTTCGACGCCATCTTCCGCGCCATCGACGGCGCTGCGGACTACGTCCTCGTTCAGTTCTACATTTTCCGCGACGACGCACTCGGCCGCCGGCTTGAGACGGCACTCTGCGCGGCGCGCTCCCGCGGCGTCCGCGTCATGCTCCTCTACGACGAAATCGGCTCCTACGGCCTGCCGCGCGAGTACCTCGATCGCCTGCGCGCCGCCGGGTGCCAGTGCAGCGGCTTTCGCACCAAGCGCCGCAGGCAGTGGTCTTTCCGCCTGAACTTTCGCAACCATCGAAAGATCGTCGTTGTCGATGGCGTCCGCGCGTTCGTCGGCGGCCACAACGTCGGCATCGAATACCTGGGGCTCGATCCCGGTCATGGACCCTGGCGCGACACACACCTTGAGCTCGACGGACCCTCGGCCCTCTGCCTGCAACTGGCCTTCCTTGAGGACTGGTACTGGGCCAATCGAACCATCCCCACCCTGCGCTGGAAACCCGATGTCGCCGCCGACGCCGAGAGCGGGGCCAGCGTCCTCATCGTCTCGAGCGGGCCGGCCGACAGCATCGACACCTGCGCCATGCTGTACACGCAGATCGCCAACTCCGCCACGCGCCGGCTTTGGCTCGCGACACCTTACTTCGTTCCCGATGAGCAGGTCCTCGGGGCAATCCAACTGGCCGCGCTTCGCGGCGTGGACGTCCGCCTCATCGTTCCCGAGCGGAGCGACAGCCAGATGGTCCGCTTCGCGCTCCTCTCCTTCTTCGAGGAGCTCCTGCAAGTCGGCGTCAAGGTCTACCGTTTCGAGAGCGGCTTCATGCACCAGAAAGTCGCCCTGAGCGACGATCTCGCCGTCGTCAGCACCGCCAATCTGGACAACCGGTCCTTTCGCATCAACTTCGAGGTCGGCGCCGTCGTCGCCGACGCTGAGTTTGCCGCCACGATGCAGCGGATGCTCGAACGCGACATGGAACACTCGCGCCTCGTCACCCCTGAGGCCCTCAACGCCATGCCCTGGAGGATTCGCTTCGCCTCCCGCCTTTGCCGCCTCTTCGCACCCATCCTCTAGCCCAACTGCGGCACGCTCCCGTACATGACTGCGCTTTCATCCGCTCCGTCTCCCTGCGCTTAGCCAGCTCTCGCATTCCAGACGCATGAACTCACACATCACTTCCGTTCCCGCCCATCCGCCCGCACTCGCGCCCTCGCGTCGCTGGTCGCGCCCAGGCAAAGTGCGCGGTGCCGTTCTGCTCTGGGCCCTGGGCGTGCCGATCCCCCTCATTCTCTTGTTCCTTCTGATCCGCGGGTGCATGTAGCCACTGCATCCTGCCGCCCACCCCCTAATCCACTTTTTATCTCGGGACCGCCCCCAGAGCGGCGGTGCCCGCGCGCCCGCAAGTGAGACCTATTTACAAAGGAGTTTCTGACATGCTCGACACGCTCAAGTCCCTTCTTGAAGACCAGGTCAAAGACCTGTACAACGCGGAAAACCAGCTCGTGAAGGCCCTCCCGAAGATGGCAAAGAAAGCCACCAGCGAGAATCTCCGGGCGGCCTTCGAGAGCCATCTGGAGCAGACCCGCACCCACGTCGAGCGTCTTGCAGCTGTCGCGCAACTTCTCGACACCAAGCCGGGGGGAAAGACCTGCAAGGCCATGCAGGGCCTTATCGAAGAGGGCAAGGAAGTTCTTGAGGAAGTGGGCGACGACGCGGTGATCGACTCCGCCCTCATTGCCGCCGCACAACGGGTCGAGCACTACGAAATCGCCGCCTACGGCAGCGCCCGCGCTATGGCCGAGCAGCTTGGCGAGCCCCGGATCATCAAGCTCCTGCAGCAGACCCTTGACGAGGAAAAGGCCGCCGATGAGAAGCTCTCGGGCATTTCCACCGGCGAAGTCCTTCCCGCCGCAGATCGGTCCCCTGAATCCGCCAATGACATGCCAGCTCGCGGACGTCGCTCTGCCCGCGCCTGAGCCGACGCTTATGAGAGGACCGCTCGCTGCAACCGGGCGTCTTGTATGAAACAAGACCCCCGTCGCGGCGAGCGGTCTGTTTTTGCCTGCACTCCAATGCCTTTACGCCGCTTTCGGCGCGGCCGCCGCCGCAGCGTCGGTCGTCGCGAGCTGTGGAACTGTGGCCGCGGCCTGCGCCAGCGTCGTTGCGATGTACTCGGTCCCCACATCTCCCAACCGCCTCACGGCGTCTTTCATCTCCGCCTGGCTGTTCCACAGGCCCACCACCAGCGCGACTTTCGGGAATACCGCGCGAATCCGCTTGCACAGCACCCTCGCATGCACCGATGCATCCGGCGGCACTGCGCACACGCACACCACCTCCGGCGACTCGGCCACGATGTACTCCAGCACTTCCCCCGTCAGATAGTCGCTCGACAGAGCGCGGGCCTCCGTTCCGCTCTCCCTCAGCACCTGCGCCAGCATTTCCGCCGAGAGCCCATCCATCGCATCCCGCGCGGGAACGCACACCGCCCGCACGCGCCCCTGCGGCGGCGCTGCGGCACCTTGGCGCGCTCCATTCCCGCGGTGGTCCTGATCCGCAACGATCACTCCCAGCGCCTCGCGCAACTCTTCCGCCCGGTCTTCGCCAAGTTCGTTGCGGTGCCGGTCTCCCTCCGCAAGTCGCATCGTGGGCAGCACCAGTGAGTCGTAGACCTCCGCGAGCGTCTTGCCCACTGAGTAAGTCTGGACGATCTGCACGCCCTCCTCCTGATCCCCCGCCAGCAGACGCTGGTACAGACGCGATTGCAACGGCAACTCAATACGATCCGCCAGCAGGACCTCCAGAAAGCCCAGACGCGGAATGTGCCTGCCCAGAACGGCCACGCAGACGGTCAGCGGCGTGGAAAGCAACAGCCCCACCGGCCCCCACAGCCACGTCCAGAACAAGGTGGAGGCCAGGATCGCCACGGACGACAGCCCCGTGCGCGACGAGAACAGCAGCGGCTCGACCAACTGCCCCGCCAGCAGTTCCACCGCGGCGATCATCCCCAACGTCAGCATCGGCTGTTTCCAATCCGGAGACACCGCCAGAGTAATCACGAAGGGAAACGCTCCCGCGATCCACGTTCCGACATACGGGACGAACCGAAGCACGGCCGTCAGGAATCCCCAGAGCAGCGCCCCCGGAACACCGATCGCCAGCAGGCCCAGCCCGACGATCAGTCCCACCGAGCTGTTCACCGCTGTCTGCAGAAACAGATACTGACTGACGCGCTGCGCCGCATCGTCCAGGGCGGGCGTTGACAGGTGCATGGTCCGCTCCCCCATCAATATCACGAGGCGATCCCGCAGATCCTCTCGACGCGCCAGCGTGAACGCGGAGAGCACCACCACGATCGCGGCTGTGGTCGCAGGCCCAATCGCAGGCCCGATGAGCGAGCGTGCATACTCAAAAGGCGTCGGCGGCGTTTCCACCACCTTTACGGCCACAGGATCGGTCCGCGTGCCGCCCTGCCCCAGCCGGGGGAGATCCTTCTCCGCCCCGGACGCCGCCATCTCGCGCCCCAGCTCCGCGAGCGTGGTGCTCGCCCTGTCGAGAACCGAGCCACGCGACAGCCGCAGCGCCTTCAACTTTGCTTGGATGTTCTCTTTGTACTCCGGAAGCTGCGACGCAACTTGATACGCCTGATCCTCCACTACCCATCCAACCGCCCCGAGGCATCCCACGCCCAGACCCACCACCAGCAGCACCGCACCCACACGCCCAATGCCCAGTCGCTCCACCCGACGCACGATCGGCGCCAGCAGGAACATTACCAGCATTGTCAGCGCCACCGGGATCAGTATCTGCCGCGCAATGTACAGCCCGGCACCCACAACCATGAGCACCGCCAGTGTGGACGACATCCCTCTGGACTTTCCACGGAGATTTCGGTCCATGCGATCCTCATTCTCTCTGATGGTCGATGGTCGGACCTACACCCGCGGCCCGTTCTTGCCGCTCCCCAATGCCACCACGACCAGCACGATGATCAGCAGAAGTCCCAGCCCGCTGCTGGGATACCACCCCCATCCCCACCCCGTGGAATACGGCCACGTCGGCAGCAGCCCAATGATCAGCAGCACGACAAGAATGATGAGCACGAGGCGCAGCAGCGATGACATGAGTGCGTTCCTTTCCAGCTACCCCCTCCCAGCCCTCCCCGCCGATGCATCGCCCATGTGAAGCCCAATTAAAGGGGCATTCCAAATGGCTTCACCCCTCAAATTGATCCCTGCCTGAGCCCGCGATTCCCCTTACGAGTGAACTTAAAGCAACGCTCACCACGGCTTCATGACCGCCGGATGTGTCGGCCGCATCTTGCAAGTGACTTCCGCGGCTGGCTTATCAGCCGCTCACAACAAGGAGCTCTCGAATGCACCCACGTATTGCCGCGCAACTCCGGACGACCGCCAAGCAGCGAGCCCTGATCGCATCCGTCGGCCTGCTGTGCGCCGGCCTGTTCGTCATCACGGGGTGCCAGGCGGACGAGCCAGTCGGGCATTCAAAGACCACCACCAAGCAGACCATCGACACCCCGACGGAGAAGACCACCGTTACCGAGACCCACGAGAAGGACACCAAGGTGTACCCGCGATGACCTCGGTGTTGGCGTTTAGAAAGCAGGACAAAGCCCCAAACCAATATCAGAGCCAAAGGAGTTGACCATGATTCTTCAACTGAAGCCACAACTTTCGCGTCGTCTTTTGAGCGGCGCGCTCGGTACGGCCATGCTGGCCACGCCCTGCGCACTGGCGGCCTGCAACAACGACGAAAACTCCAGCAAGACCACCACGACCAAGACCACGGTTACGCCAGAGGGCGTTAAGAAGACGACCGAGACGACGGAAAAGAAGGTCGAGACTCAGCCGAAGAATCCGTGACGGTCGGTACGCGCCTTGTAGGGTGCGACAAAGTCCGTCGGTATGAGCGCTTGAGAGTGATATGGCCACCGGCCCGTTCGGGCGTTGGCTCATGCGGTCTACTGATCGCTGCCCAAATATGTGACTTGGTTTTCTGGCGCGGTCCGTTCGGAGTGGCAGACTTGGTAGATTAGAGCTTACCTGTTTGAGCAGGATAATTGAGCACCCGAAGTGCAGGAAGCCCTGGAAGAGCAGGGTGGACTTTTCGTATCGGATGCAAGGCGGCGGAAGTTCTGGAACCAGGAGATGGTGCGTTCGACCGTCCAGCGGCGTTTGTAGCGGCGGAGCTTGCGCCCGTCCTGGTTCACGTTCTCGGGCTTGCGATTCTTGCGGTGCGGGGCGATCATCTCGATGCACTCGTCGTCGAGCTCATCGTCCAGCGCATCGCTGTCGTAGGCCTTGTCGCCGATGATCCGCTCGGGCGCGTCGAGGGTGAGCATGAACTCGAACAGACCCTGCACCAGCGTGCTCTCGTGCGGGCCGGCGCTGCCCGTGGTCACGGCCACCGGCAGGCCGCGTGCATCGACGAGGACCATGATTTTCACGCCTTTTCCGGCCTTGGTGAGCCCCACGCCGTCGCCCCCGCCCCGGGCCTTGCTGAACGTCGCGTCCACGAAGCACTCGTAGAGCCGGTACTCGCCGCGCTCCTCGACGAGCTGCCCCGCGTCACGCATGATGTTCTCGAACACGCCGGCACGCACTCACATCGTGAAGTCACACGAAAGCGACCCCACGGCGACCGAAGCCGAAACACAACACCCCCAAAACTCTGCGGATTTTGTGGGGGTTGGCGTCGGGTGTGATCCGGTGGAAATAGAGGCAATGACCCCGATGGGATTCGAACTAATCGCGACTTCTTCGAGGAATTCGGGGGTTCTCAAGTCGAGGCATCGCAAACTCCGGCGCAGTCGCTGCGCGCCCCAGATTCCTCGGTGATTCTCGTGTCCGCGACTCCTTTGACCAGTGGTCTGGAAGTTCGGGATCGGCTTCGGTGCGGCGCTCAAGACCCACCGGATCACGCCCCTCCGGCTGCCGATCGCGTCGCCGAATCTCATCTGACCTGCCCCCATTTTCTGTACCAGTGTCTGTGAGAGTCTTGGTTCGAGGGTAGGGGTGCAGGGGGTACACGCTGGCCGGGCCGGAGGGAGGGGCGCAGCCCCGACCGGAGGCACGGCCAGCGTCGCGGCGAACATCGCCGGGGGCACGTACCCCAGCGACGAGTGCGGCCGACGGTGGTTGTACTCGTTCTTCCACGCCGCCGCCATCGCCTTGGCCTCGCGCACGTCGGCGAAGAGTTCCGCGTTCAAGAGCTCGTCACGCAGCCGCCCGTGGAAGCTCTCCACGTAGCCGTTCTCCCACGGGCTGCCCGGTGCGACGTACAGGTTCTCCACGCCCGTGATCTCCGCCAGACGCTTGATCGCCGCGGCCACGAACTCCGGCCCGTTGTCGCTGCGGATGTGCGTCGGCACGCCCCCCCTCCCCCGGATCATGAATAGCTCCGTCAGCACCTCCACCACGTCCGCGGCCGTGATGCTCCGATCGACTTCCAGCGCCAGGCACTCGCGTGTGTACTCGTCCACCACGCTCAGCCACTTCAAGGGCCGGTCCCGCTCGTCGGTGTCGTGGATGAAGTCCACGCACCACACATGGTCCTTGCGCTCGGCCCGGCGACGCAGGATCCCATTGACGCTGTGCCCCACCCCCCCCAATCGCCTGCGTTTATGCTGCTTGGATGGCACCTTGAACCCCTCCCGACGCCACAGCCGGTGCACCCGCTTGAAGTTCACTCGATAACCCTCCAGCCGCAGCATCCCGCACATCATCCGGTAGCCGCGACGCGGGTGCGTCCGCACCAGTTCGTGCAGCCGCGTCACGATCCGTTCCTCGCCCTCGCGCTCAACCGGCGTGTACCGCTGCGTCGATCGCGGCTGGTCCAGCACGCGGCAGACCCGACGCTCCGACTGGTTCAGTTGAGCCCGCACGTGCGTCACAACGCACCTCCGGCGCGTGGGGCTCGCGGTTTTCCCAGGTAGTCGTTCGCCTCCTTCAGGATCATATGTCGATCGCCTGGTCCGCCACCAACCGCTTGAGCCGCGCGTTCTCGACTTCCAGTTCCTTCAGCCGCCGCGCCTCCCCCTCCTTCATCCCACCGTACTGCGCCCGCCACCGGTTGTACGTCTGCTCGCTCACCCCAAGCTGCTGCACGATCTGCGCGACCGTCCGCCCAGCCGCCTGCATCGCATCCGCCTCCCGCAACTTCGCCACAATCTGTTCCGCCGTGTGTCTTGTCCGCTTCATCTTCGAGAGTCTCCTGGACCCTTCTGGGGTCCGTCGGGACTCTCATAGGCCTGGATCAGGATTTGGGGGGCAGGTCAGGGTCGCCCTGGCAAAATGCGTACGCCGAGCAATTCATCGGGACGCTGCGGCGGGAGTGCTTGGACCATGTGATCGTCTTGAACGAAGCCCAGCTGCTCCGGGTGGTCGGCGAATACCTCGACTACTACCACGCTGCCCCCCCCATCAGGGTCTTGCGCGTGACTCTCCCAACGGGCGAGCCGTGGAGGCCGGAAGCGGACCAGTCATTGGCGAAGTGATGGCGGGAGGTCTGCATCATCGGTACCGGAGGGCTGCATGAGGCCATTTGGAAGCGTCCAGGGGGTTTCTGGCACGGACAGGTTTTGGCACACACAACAGGTTCAGATCATGCCAGCTCTCCGGAACCACGACCATAACCACGCGGCGTTTTGCACTGGAGCGCTGTCGCTCCGATCGGGGAGCAAATACACGGTATCAATCGGATGCTCGCCGACAGTGAGAAAAAGGCCACCGGAATCGAACCGCTCAGCGTACTGATCAGGATCCTCTTTCTTCCGGGCCGCGTACTGCCCATAGAGATCGCCGATCGTGTTGGCCTTCGCCGCAAGCTGGGGACCGAGATAGATACCCCAAGACGGAAAACGGACTCTCTCACGACGCTCCTGGAAATCTCTGAGCCAGTCTACCTTGTTGACTTGGTATCGCCAAGGAGCATAACCCTCAAAGCCGGAGCCGAAATAGTGCCCGTTGTCCACCCGCGCGGACTCGTCCGCATCCACGAAGGCGTAGTAGCACTTGCCGGTTCGATCTAGCGCAGCGATAATATCTCGCGTAAAGGAAAGCAGCCGGGTATCCTCGACCAAATAGCCCATGGTATCTCCGTCCATGTAGCAACTGAAATGAAAATGAGGTTGTTCCGCATTGGCAAAATAGCGAGAGATCTGATTCACAAAATGGGCCGACCATCGTCCATCTACGGTGATGTCGAGAAGTCCGAGATTACGGCCGCACCGTCCAAGATACACACTAATCTCGCTCTGGATTGATTTTTCCAAGTCCAAGAGCGACGGGCTCGAGTGAAACACTTTCACGGGTGCGGTCTTGGGTATGTGGGCGGCATGAATGGCAAAGTTGACCTCGTGATCGCCAAATCGCGAGAGAGCAATGCGGAGCATCTCTCGATACATCTCCACAGGGCTACCGAGCGGCTCCGCGAAATACCCTACCAAATTGATCTGCGGAATACGATCAACGTCGTCTTCCTTGGGACGTTTGCGGAGCATCTTACGTTTTGTACCCTTCGACATAACACACCTATGGGATCCGTCGCCGCGTGAACTGCTTGTAGAGCCGGCTGATCTCTTCGCCCACTTGCTCTCCTTTCTTCACAGCAATTCCTTTGACTTCCGCCCCACCAAGAGCATGAGAAACCTGATCCACTCGTTCTGCCATTTGACTTCTAGATAGTGGTGATTTGTCCATCACCTCCACCAGTTTGTACTCCTGCTTTCTCGGATCATACACCAGAAGGTCTGGACGGATGGCCGTTCCATCGGCAAGCTTGACACCTTGGTTGAAGCGAACGTTCTCTGCCCCGAACTTGGTCGCGTAGTACTCTGCATTGGCGTGGAGCATGGCGTTGTGCCAGTCCCCTCCGTGCACGCGTCCTCCCAAACCCAACATCGCGGTCTGCCCGTCGAAGGCCCCGGCCATCATTGTCCCGTTTGCAATTTCGACCCCGCCCCCACCTCCGCTCATCGCGTAATAAGCTGCGTCGTCGATGCCTGATCTGGTGTTCCACGAATCAGGCGCGTTCCAATTGCTGGCCCAATCCAAGTCGAATAGCTGATTGATCGCGGCAGTAGACAAGAAAGCATCCGCCACAGCCTTCATAGTCTGGCCGATTTCCATATCGCGATTGGCCTGATCCTGATAGAGATCCTCCATTGTCGTGGATCCGATGCCGATGTCCAAGATGCCGAACAGGCCTGTAGGATCAATGATTCCCGTTGGAGCGCTATATGCATATTGGTGCAGGCTGAGCCCATTGCCACACATTGAGCGAACCTCTGGGGCATCCGCGGCAGGGTTAGATGGCGTGCCGCCGCACCTGAACAAGGATTCCTCTCCCACTTGCCCGCTCGCATTCGGATCCCGCTGCACAAACCGCCCCAGCCGGGGCGCGTACGTCCGATTGCGGTTGTGGTAGTAGCCGAGCTTCGTCTCGCCTGCATCGAGGATCGCCGCTGTAGATGCGGCCGCACCCACGTCGAACCGGTCGTAGAACAGCCCCTGGTGCCCGATCGGACTGGTGGCCGCGACCGCACCGGCGGCGGAGCTCGACTGCTGGTTATCAAACAGGACGGGCTGCCCGTAGGGGGTGTACGCGATCTGGGCCGCTGGCACGCCATTGGAGTCCGTCAGCGCCACCACGTTCAGGTTCACATCCTGCAGCACATACAGCAGCGTGCCTGAGTCGTTGAGAGACGTCGGTGCGGCTGGGTACGTGTATCCGTACTGGGCGACCTGCGCATCCACATCGCCGTCGGGTTCGTAGATGTACTCCCGGCTTGGCAGGAACGTCGTGGCCGCAGCCATCGAGGCACCCGTTTGCGGCCCGGCACCATCCGGGTCCGGCCATCTGCTCGTGTCCATCGTCACCGGGCCGCTGACGGGAATCGCGCTGCTCGCAACATCCTGGATTCGGCGTGAGCCGTCGTAGAAGTGCTTTGTCAGCTTGATCGAGGAGACCACATTGCCCGAGCCCGTGGCGTAGGTCGCGGGTTTCTGTGTTGCCACGAGGCGGCCCAGACCGTCGTAGGTGTAGTGCGCTGCCAGTTGCCCCACGCCAGACGGGTTCGACGCGCTCCAGTTGATGGTTCCGTCGCCGTTGAACGAGAGCGTCGCGGCACGAAGCTCCACTAGACGGCCCCACGCGTCGTAACGGTGCACCATCTTCATGTCGTAGATCAGGCGCCCGGGCTTGTCATATCCAAAGTGAGAGTCTGTGTCCGTGGTGATGTAGTCCTGCGAGGGTTCATCCCACACGGTGACGCTCCGCGTGGCCACGGCCAACTCATTGCGCTCGCTTGTCCGATGGAGTTCGTTGGTGGCGGCGGCGGGATCAAGAGCCCCGGAGGGGTCGTAGCCCTTGACGGAGTATCCACCGATCATCTGATGATCGCTGTTCCGCTGTCCCCAGTTGCCCAGTTCGTCCATCGCCCACGCGTGGTCCACGCGCGTCGCGTCGGCCACGATGCCTGGAGAACTTGTGGTTGGATGGCCAGTCTTGGCCGTGATCAGCCGGTCCAACTTGTCGTAGCCATACACCCAGGACGTCGCCTGGTTGGTTCCATAGAGCGAGCCCCCGCTGAGGTCCGAGCGCGTGGCCGTATCTTTGGTTCGATTGCTCGACATGTCGTAGCCGTGGTCGGCCTGGAAGATCGTGAGGGGACTTGCACCCGCGTCGATGTTGTGGCCGAGATACTTCAGCGACTTCACGCGGCCGAACGAATCCAGGCCCGTCAGCGCTGTCGGCGACGCGTCATCAAAATACGTCTGCGTGATCGAGGCCGTGCCGGTCGTGGGAACACCGCGCCTTTCGGTGACGCGCCGGCTCGCACCGACATACCCGTACTTGGCGACGGCCGTCCCCGCGTTGGAATCGGTCAACTGCGTGATTCGGGAGAGCGTGTCGTCCAATGAGCCGCTCGATCCGTACGAAAGAGAGAGCAGACGGTCTACACCCGCCGAGGGCGTACTCATCAAGTGCTGCAGGGGATACGTGATGCTCGCGAGTCGGCTAGCGCCCGAGATGTTGCTGGAACTGGGCGGCACAGTCTGCCACCCATACACGGTCGCAGGACTGCCGGTCGTGGCGGAAGCCCCGAGCGCCATGTGCTCCCTTGTCAATCGGCCCATGCCGTCGTATTCGAAAAGACTGGACGCCACGAGATGGCGACCGGATGCGCCGGACGCCGCTTGGGCGTACGCGTCGGATCGCTGCAGGCGACTCGCATCGTCGTAGGAGTAGTCGATGTGCGAGAGAGCGTTGACCGGTGCATCGGGACCTGAGTATTGGCCGGACCCGGAAACCTCGATCGAACCGAGACGGGCCAGCGCATCGTACGAGTACGTGAACATAGCGCCGCTCGGATTCTCCCGGGAACGGAGCCGGCCGTCGGCCGTGTACGTGAACGCGAGATCGCCTCCATCGGCTCCTCCGAGGCAGTCCACTGGGGGCGCGAACCAGAAGTTGAGAAAGTCGAAGATGTCTTGCGGGCTGAGAACGCCGTCGTGATTGAAGTCGGCGCTCCTCCCATTGCACGGGTCGCCCGACTGCCCTGTGCACACGTTGAACCAGTCGGCGAGGAAGTCGAAGATGTCCTGGGTCTCGACAATGCCGTTATTGTTGTAGTCCGCGCCGCAGGGGATGCGAGAGAATCGAATCGACTTGGGGAGGTCGTTGCTTTTGGTCGCCGGAGTGCCATCGGTGTAGTAGAGCTGCGCGTCGCCGTAGGCCACGCGTGTGATCTGCAGATCGAGGTTGCTGTCCAACCAGTTCGTGACCGGGGTTGTGGCCCCGCTGCGAACCGCTGCCATTGCGACCAGCTGGCCGTTCTCATACTTGTAAGCAGTGGCCCGTCGGTTCTTGGTCGCCGTATCGGTTGCGTTCTCAACCTTGAGGATGACGCGGCCCAAAGCGTCGTAAGTGTTCCAGGTCACCGCGCCACGTGGGCCGCACGTGCCGACAACCTGTCCCCGCAAGTCGTACGCCGTCGCGGTGATGATCGCGGTGGGTAGCGTGGACGGCCGCGTGAACGCCGTGAGCATCCCAGTAGAGTTGAACGTCCGATCGATGGTGGTCGGGCGCGATACGTGAAAAGAACTCTGCTGGTACGTGTCGTCGGTACGTTCCGTGCCGAGCTGCGCACTGGCGATCGGACGATTCAGGGCGTCGTACCATGAGAACGAGCGGCTCCCGACGGCGTTCGTGCTGTCGAGGGCATCCCCAGCACCCGAAGCGTTGTCCGTTCGCTCCCAGTGCACAGTCTCGATCACCACGTTGCGGTTGGCGTCGAACGAGTTAACGGTCTTTTCCAACTCGCGTGAACCAGCACGCGTTGCGCTCGATACCAGTCGGCCCTGCGCGTCGTACTCGCAGACGACCGAGCCTTGGTTCGGCGATTGCGACCAGACCGTTCGGCCGTCACGGTCGTAGTAGGTCGCGGTGGCGATGTAGGCGGATGCGTCGGTAACCAAGACGTCGTACTCCCGCTGCTCCTGTGCATCGCCGCGTCCGCTGTAACGGGTTTCGCGTAGCATGAGCGGGGCCGTGGCCAGAATGCTCGCCGCGGAGGGGACATCGAGGGACGTGTCCCGCGATCGGGGATCGAGCGTTCCGACACTGCCATTGGGACCGTACGTCGCAACGAACCTCGCTCGGCCCGCATGGTCGAAATACGTCGCCTCGGCCGACACGAGAACGCCGTCGGGCTGATCCGATGTCGCTGTCGACCGGTGCTCGTGCCAGACTGGGCGCATTCGCACATCGAACTGGAATCCCTCGACATCACCCGATTTATCCTCGTTGTTGGGGGGGGGGAAGATTGTGCAGCCGGACCCCAACGGCACAACCAGACCGTACGGGTTGTCAACCTTTGTACGGTAGTGGCGAATGCACACGAGCTTGTTCGCGTCGGTAGCGCCATCGCCGTAGGTCCGCTTCTCCGAGAGGATCAGGTTCGATTGGTACATGGAATCATCGACACACGTCCCACCAACCGGGGCGGCCGTGCCCCAGATCTCATGTTGGTCGTTCGTTCCGCGGTAGACGCGCTCGAGCTGGCCTAGGGCGTTGTACTGGCGGCGCAGGATCGACAATGACGGCGTGACCTCACGGATAACATTCCCCCAACCGTCGTAGTCGAGAGCTGCGCTCACAGCGATACTTGAGTCGTTCGGATCCTCGACCTTCACGCCGGTCAGAGCGCCCCCCGCACCGTATTGCGGTGTGGTTTTGGCAATTGGTGTCAGAGCTTCTTCACCGGTGGGTGCACTACCGAAGGACGCCGTGCATCGGTATTCGGTGGCCTGCTGCACCGCGCCGCCCCCGCCCGTCGAGCCAGAGTTTCCTAGACCGATTTGCGCAATGGTCACGGTACCGTTGCAGGTGTAGTTGCCGCCCTGGGACGTGCAGTTCGAATAGACTAGTTGCTCGCGCTGGCCGGTGGTGGCGTTGGTGCGCCGCACCGTAAAATCCACCGCGCCCGAAGTATGCGTGACGGACGTAACGCCTTCCGCGTCGTATGCATAGCTCGTAGTCAAATTCAGGGGAGGCGTGGACGTGGGCGCAATGCGGCCGCACGGAACGAAACTACTGTTTGTTGCGCTCGTTGAAGTTCCGTCGTCCACGACCTCTTGCACTAGTCGGTGTCGGTGATAAGTGGAGGTCTCTGCTTCGTAGGCGTAGGTATCCCAGTAGAAGCGATCACCCAAGCTGGCATCGGCATCGGTCGTCAACTGGTTGCTGATGGATCGGAGATCGCCGTACCCCTTGGCCGTTACCCGACCCGTGGTGTCGCTCAATGTGACCTGCACGCCGAGGAAATACCCGGTGTCGAAGCCTTTCTGGGCCGCTGGCTGGACGACAGCCTGGGCTGTCATCACTGGATCATTGTTCGGCGAGTTGCCAAACTGATAGATGTACTTTGTCACTTCGGCCTGGGTCGAGGCGAGACTGTCGATCGTGAACGTGCCAGTGGTCGGTTGGACAAACTTCACCTCGCGGGCCAGGAGGTCCGGACGCTGCGTGATCCCATACTCCCAGGCATGCGTCCACACAACGTCGGAGTGGTCAGAAGCACCCTGTGACCCTTGACGAACACCGACACGGATGGGTGCTGCGGAGACAACTGCAGTCGGGTCAGGTGGGCTGGCCGGTGGTGGATATTCATAGATTTCCACCAGACCGTGAGTCCCGGGGTTGTTGGCCTGATTTGCTGTCGATCCCCACCCCAAGCTGCGCTTTTCGATGAGGCGACCCTTGTTGTCCCGAATGAGCGTGGCCTGCGTGCCGTGCGTGAGCACCTTTCCATCGGATCGCCAGATCTTCTCGCGGAGGACCCATCCTGCCCGGTTCATGACCACGATGCGCCGCGCAGATCGCTGCGAACCGTCGTACACTGCTCCGCCTGCACCCGAAACGGGGTCGGAGCTACCAAGCTCGCCAGGCTTGAACTCGTCGATCACCGTAATCCAAAATGGGGTTACCGCGTCGGGCAGATAGCTGTGGCTGTCCGGCACCTGGTCGCACCCGTCTCCATCGAGAACCAATGTGTGGTTGAACGGGATGAATCTGAACGGATAGTGGTAGAGACTCCGCAGAAATCCTTGACGGCTACGCTCGAATGTTCGGTATTGCGTCACTTCGGTAGGTAGGGATACTCCCGGCAGGTTCACAAACCGATACATGCGCGTGGCACTGCCGATCACACTATTCTCGCCGCGGTGCACGATCGCACGCACCCCACTGCCGACCCAGTAGGTATTGGCAACGGTAATGTCCTCGGAGCCAAGATCCGCGATGTAGTTGTCGATGTCGCCGCGCAGACCCCCTTCCTGCCCCGTGGTCTGATCCATGACGGCTCGCATGGAATTATCGTTTTGGCACCCGTCAACCAGCACGCCGCCAATCTGGTCAAAGTTGGTCGTCGCCAAGTGGTCGATGGTTCGCGAAGGTGTCGGCGAGGCATCGTACAGAAAGTTGTGGCCGGTAGCGGGGTTTTCGTTGAGGATGATGTCGTAGTCATCGACGGCATCGACATGGTTATCGCCGGATTGCGACATAATCCCCTTCTCAAGGGCACAGAGCGTTTGATCCTCGTACACGGCGCGCAGTGTCGCCGTGTCGCCCGGCGCCATCTGCAAGTCCTTGGGATAGTCGTAGATGAAGACCTTGCGACGTGACGTTTCCCCTTTCGAAGGATCTGAGTCGTCCGGGTGGGGCCTCGTTCGGACCATCGCCTTAACCAGACGTGGCGCTTCAAACGCTCCGGCGAAGTTCACGCCACCATTGTTCGTGTCCTGAAAGCCAATACGGCTGACCTGCGCCCACGGCTGGTGTCGGTAAGGTGCCAAACAGCTGAATGCGTCTGAAGAGTGCAGGTAGCGAACCTGATGGACCCAATTTGCCGGAAGTTGGAATTCGGACACGGGATCAACGATCTGGTCGATGTACTTCATCGCGTACTTCGACGTCTGGTTGCCCCAGTGATTGTTGTCGACTAGGTATCGGTAGAGTCGGCCATTTTCGTCAGTCGCAGTGAACGCTGCGTTCGGCAGCACCTCGAAATAGTCCAACGGCATCGTCAGGCACTTTGGGCCGGTCGAGTCGCTAGGGATGACCACATTGCCGACGTAAGCGAACGTAGCAAATAGCACGTTCTGCCTCAGCACCGCACGGCCGTACGTCCCGTCCGCTCCCTGATTGTCGGAAGTAGACGCGGGATTCATTTCGTAGGGGCGATATGTATACAACAGCGTCCACGTCGGCGAGGACTCGGAAGCGCCCGCCGCGTAGAGGCGAGTGCGCACCAACTGTCCGCGTTCCTGGCAGTTCTGCAAGCACGTCTCGCAGTTGGTTCCGTAGAACTGCAATGGCGACGAGCGCAGTCGATCAGAGCAGTAGTCCTGGAGAACATAGTTGCCGACGCGATCCTCAATCCGCGTGACGCGGCCCCACCGCGGAAGCCCGAATCCGTTCGGGTCCGAGTACTGGGTCGGCCGGTCGGACGCCGGATGGCCCGATGGAAGCGTGGGCATGTCGCCCGAGGCGAGCTGGATCGTGTAGTGCACGCGGGCCCGGTTCAACCATACGTGGAACGTGGTCGGGCGAGTGGTCCAAGTCGAGTTGGAGGAGTTCCATTGCACGCCGCCCGACGTGTCGTAGCTCAGTTTCGCGTCGTACTCCGGGGGAGCGACGTAGTCGGGAAGGCCCGTCGTCGTGTTCATCTGCCGCTCGAAGGGGATCGAGTGGTGCGCATCCGGGATGAAGTAGCACCGCATCGGAGAGTTCTCCGAGTTCGGCTGGCCGTTCACGTCGGGCATGGCCACGATGCCGGCATATTGGGCTTCGAAGAGGAACATTGGATTCTGCCCGATCGCCCATCCCTGCCCGGCCCAATCCCACATCTGATCGATCGGGCGTACAGCCCCGACTCGCTGGAAGGCTTGCCTGCCGACATAGGGGTACACCCGACGATCCTCGTGCATGCCAATGCGTGCAATCTCACCATACGTGCGAAGGTGACGAAATACCGCGCCGCCGAAAGGGAGTTCCAGATCCACGTCCTGAAGCAGTGGCGATCCCGAGATCAGGTCAACCACGCTATCGGCAGTCGGCCGTTCGGGAATTGTCCACATTCCTCGATAATATGACGACTCCGCTGGCACGATCGGCAGGGAACCTCGGACAGAGTCGGTGGAGACTGGCGGATAGTCCCCGGGCGTGCCCGGCCCCACCCAGAGCGACATGTTGAGGGGAAAACCGACAAATGCGGCGGTAAGTTGGGGAGTCGAAGTGCTGGATGTTGGATCTCCGCACGCTATGCCACTATTCAGGTACCAGCACATCGATTGCGCGGGCGTCGCGCCCGTACAGGGCGAAGACGTCCCTGTTGGCCACGGCAGCGAAAGCTGTCCTTGATAGGCGCATGATGGATCCGTCGGACCACACGATGTTTGTGCCAGAGCATTTGGAACAAATCCGCATGCGCTAAGGACTACAAGAGCGAGGCGCTTGCTGTTCATGGCGTGAATCTCGGGTTGAAGCGGGTGTGGTGTCTGTGCGGACCAACGGTCGTACCTGAATGTAACCAGAATCTGCGAGATTTGGAGGCGAGGTTGTTCGCAATCGTGCGATCAAGGCAATCGCAGCACGGCGGGATGGATCAGCAACCGGATCCGTTGAGCATGCGTCGAAGGCGCGTATTGGCTCCTCCGAACTCGTCACGGCATGAGATTACCGTCTAGAACCTGCGTACGTTTCCACGGCGCCATAGAGCGACAACAAGAAACCGCAAAGGTGCATTTGCTGTCGGTTGCACTCAGGCGTTTGGGGTTCCGTTCCGCTCCTCGCCTGAGTCGAGCGGGACGTTCCAGTTACGGACACAATCCGCTTACGGACACAATCCGCGCGACAAGAAAACTACCGGATCCGTCGCTCCGCCCCGACGTCGGGTAGCATGGAACGATGCGAACCCGGCATTTCGTAGCGATTCGATGGGCTCTGAATATTCGGTGGGCGCTGCCCTTAGTCTGCGCGGCAATCGTTGGATTTTGGGCCCTACCGGCCTTGGGTCAGACGAGTCTGAGCGGCCAAACCGACCTCGCCCGCTTGGTGGACCTGTGTGCGCAGCGTCTCGGTCTTCGCGTGAGCTACGACGACACGGCCCTGAAATCCCGCGTGACGCTCCGGCAGGACAAGCCCATCTCGGATGTCGAGCTTTGGCAACTCACCAGCCGGCTTCTGGCTGAACAAGGGTTCACCACCGTGCGGGCTGGGGACGACGACACCTTTGCCGTCGTAAAGATCGCGACCGCGGCGCAAGTCGCCCGCGTGGAAAAGGTTGAGCAGGTGCGAGTCGGAACGGCCCCATCTGTTGGCGGCGAAAAGACCGTGGTTCCCGGATTCCGACGCGTGCTCGTGCCGCTGCAACGAGCCGCGAGCAAGGACATTGTTGCGGCCGTTCAAGTCGTCTTGTCCAAGCCGGGCGGTGCTGTCACAGAGTCGGAGCAAGCGGGCCTGGTCATCATTGCCGATCTGACCCCGTATTTGGATGTCGCGCTCAAGCTCGTTGAGCAACTCGACGGTGCTGACGGCGGAGCTGTGGTACGAGAGATTCTCACCCACAACGTCGATCCCACCCGCTTGGCCACCCAGGCCAAACAGCTCGCCGACAAGCGCAAATCCGTTGGAGGCCGAGAGATTCGGGGCGAGATATTGCCCGCGGCGGGTGGCACGGGGGTGCTTCTCATCGCCCCCCCCGCCTTCATTGAAACCTGGCAATCGATCATCGCTGCGGTGGATCAGCGCGAGAGTGTGGAGCGGAGAATCTATCAGCCCGGCTCGTTCGGGCTCAAGGATGTCGCGGGGCTCATCGAGCAGACCGTCCGAGGTGGAACCAACTCCGCCGCTGGCTCCACCGCAGCCGACGACCGCTGGAAAGTTATCCAAGATGATCTTACGGGCTCGCTCATCATCACGGCCACCCCGAGCCAGCACGACCAGATCACGGAGCTCATGGTGCGGCTGGCAAGTGTTCCGGCGGAGTCCCGTCGCCCGGTCCGGAGCTTCAAGGTCCGCAATCGCGGCGTGAAAGAGGTCCAGCAAGTCATCGAAGATCTGCTCCGCGCCGGCGTGCTGGATGCCCAAGCGTCAAGCGAGAGCTCTGTAGGTGGATCTCCTCCCGGCCTTGGGTCTGGCACAGGCGCACCGCAGACCACTGCGCGCGCCTTCGAGCCGGGCGGCACATCCGTGTCGGCGCCGACCTCGACGTCGGGCGGCTCACCTCTACTCTCCAACCTCGGAAGAGGTGAATCTCGAAATCGCAGCAGTACCATCGGCGGCAACGCCGCGCTCACGCTCACGAGCGACGAGGCGACCAACACGCTTATCGCCATCGGCGAGCCGCGTCTGCTGGCCCAACTCGAACACCTCCTTCCCACGCTCGACGTTCGCCAGCCCCAAGTCATGCTGGAAGCCATTCTGGTTTCGCTGAATGACTCACAGTCGGTGAGTTTCGGGATGGAACTGGAGCATCTGCGTGTCTCGGGAGACACCATGATCCGGCTGTCGAGTCTCTTCGGGCTCTCCACTGCCGCGGCCGGCGCGGGAGGAGCATCGAGGGCGATCGGGGATGGCGCGGGCTTCACGGGTACGGTGCTCGATCCCGGCGACTTCAGCGTCGTCGTGCGTGCCTTGCAGTCGATCACCAAGGGCCGCTCGCTCTCGAATCCCAAGATCCTGGTGAACAACAATCAGCAGGCGACGTTCAACTCCGTCCTGCAGCAGCCCTTCGCCACAACCAACGCCTCAACGACCGTTTCAACCACCGCCTTCGGTGGCACCCAGGACGCCGGCACCACCATCAGCGTCAAGCCACAGATTGCCGAGGGCGACCATCTGGTACTGACCTACTCGGTGTCGCTGAGTTCGTTCGTGGGAGCAGCATCGAGTTCCAATCTTCCCCCGCCGCGCCAGCAGAACTCAGTGCAGTCCACCGCGACCATTCCGGACGGGTACACCGTGGTGGTCGGTGGTCTGGAACTCAATACCGACGGCAACGACACGACGCAAATTCCCATCATCGGAGATATTCCCCTCGTCGGCGAACTCTTCAAGAATCGCAGCAAGAGCGTGGGGCGGCAGCGGTTCTATGTCTTCTTGAAAGCAGGCGTGCTCAGGCAAACCAACCTGGAAGACCTGAAGTACCTCTCCGATGTGGACGCTAACGCCGCGGCGATCCCAGACGGTTGGCCCACTGTCGAGCCCCGGGTGATCCGATGAGCGTGGTGGAAGAGTCAACTCTGTTGGCGGGGGCGGATGCGGTGGAGCCCAAAGCTATGGGCGCGATCCCCGACCCGAACACCTGCGCAACCCTGGCAAACGCTCCCAGTTCTGAGTTCCTGCGACAGATCCCCCACGAGTACGCCCGAAGACATCTGATCCTCAGTACCGGGAATCACGAGGGAACCGAACTGCTCCTCATCTCGGACCGAACCCGCCCAGCCACGGCGTTCAACGTCGGCGTCCGCTTGGGACGTCCCGTCCAAACGACCATCGGCGCGGCCGAGAGAATCGCGACGGCGATCGACGCCGCGTATACCGAGGCAAAGCACGCCGACGGCGCCAATGGCGGCTGCGCCTCGTCCAATGGACATACCGACGGTCCCATCGAGTTCATTCCGGCATCGAGCGATGTGGAGGCGGAGCTCGCCGCCGCCGTGCATGACGCAGAAGGTGACCTGCTGAACCTGGACGGCAAGGCCCCGAGCGTCCGGCTGGTCGATCTCATCTTGTTCGAGGCGTTGCAACGCGACGCCAGCGATGTGCATGTGCAGCCGGTGCGGGACAAGACGCTCGTGCGGTACCGGCTGGATGGTGCGCTCCACACCGTGCGCGAACTCCCCGGCTCCCTGGCCGCATCCGTCGTTAGCCGCATCAAGGTCATGGCGCGGCTGGATGTGGCGGAGCACCGGGCCCCGCAGGACGGTCGCGCTGCGGTAAGCATTGGGGGCGGAGGGGGCGGGGGAAACGGGGCGGGCGGCGGGGGCGGTGGGGGCGGACGCTCGGGACAATCATCCCGCAGGATCGACCTGCGTGTAAGCACACTTCCCTCCACGTACGGCGAGCGCGTGGTGCTGCGGCTGCTCGATCCGGCCCGCTCGGCGTATCTCCTGAACTTCTCCACTCTCGGCATGCCGCAGACATTGGAGAAGCAGTATCTCTCTCAAGTCAGCCGCACGACCGGGATCGTCCTATCCACCGGCCCCACAGGCTCGGGGAAGACCACCACCCTTTATACAACCCTCGCCTGGATCAGTGCCACCAATGGGGGAGAGCGAAGTGTTGGAGCGGCGGGACAGGGCGCGCCAATCTCTTCAAATCGATCGAGCGCCTTCGGTCGCGGAGGGGGATGGGGGTGCGAGTTGAACATGATGACGATCGAAGATCCTGTGGAGTACGACCTCGCAGGCGGAAGCGGCGTTGAGGGCGCGGCCTCCAGCGGGCTCGCCATCAGCCAGACTCAGGTGGACCCCAAGAAGAACGTCACCTTCGCCACGGGCCTGCGGCACATCCTCCGCCAAGATCCGGATGTCATCATGGTCGGCGAGATCCGCGACGAGGAGACCGCCCGAATCGCCGTGCAGGCCTCGCTCACCGGGCACCTGGTGCTGTCGACTCTCCATACCAACGACGCGGCCGCGGCGGTCGCCCGGCTTTTGGACCTGGGCGTCGAGCCGTTCCTGGTCGCGTCGTCTCTGGCGGCTGTCTTGGCGCAGCGTCTGGTGAGGAAAGTCCATTCTGAGTGCCAGGGCGCGGGCTGCGAGCGCTGCCTTGGGACTGGCTACAAGGGCCGTACGGGAGTGTTTGAACTGTTAGTCATGGACGCGGAGCTGCGCGATCTGGTGATCAAGCGCTCTTCAGCCATGGAGGTCAAGTCATTGGCTCAGACCAAGGGCATGGTCGCGCTCCGAGAGGCCGGATCGAAGCTCGTACGTGATGGAGTTACCACGGCCGAGGAAGTCGCCCGCGTCATCGAGACCTTGGAGGAACTCGAGACGTGACGACCGAGCACGTACCAGCTGTCACCCCGGCCCTGGTCGAACCGACCTGCCCTGACGTTGTCGCAGGACCGGCCGGCGCGGAATTTGGTCCTGCGCGTATTGCCAGGGCGGCATTCCCTTCGATTAGGCTGCGCTCTTTGTGTGTTGCGCTTTTCATCGGATGCATGACCTGGGCCTGCTGGCCTCTGGGTGAGGCCATCGCCACATCCACCACAAAGCCGGTCGTGGCCGACGCCACGTTAAAGCTCATGCCTCGGCGCTCGCTCGATCTCGCGGCGTTCCGCGCCCCGCTCTGGGTCGTGCCGCCACCCCCCCCACCGCCCCCTGCCGCGCCAGCGCCACCCCCGCCACTCAAACTCCAGCTCATCGCCATCATCAGCGCCGATACTGCGCACCCCAAGCAGGCGGCCCTGCTGTACGACCCGGACCAGGACAAACTCTTCACCGTGCACGAGGGGGACTCGCTGCAAGGACGCACCATCGAGAAGATCTCCCAGGCCAAGGTCCATATCCGCGACGGTTCCGGTGAGCGCATCCTCGCCCTCCGAGCTGATGGGCCAGGGGGTGTCCCATGACCACTCGAGCTCCCACCGACGCCGCAGCCTCCATCCTTTCGGCCGCTCACGCAATCCCGGCCACGCTGGCCTGGCCCGCGGACCAGTTCTACTGGGCCGAGATCGACGGGATGGGGTGGTCCGGGTCAGGAACGCTCCCGCCGGGAATGCTCCCATCGCTCGCCGATGAGCTGCCGGTTGCCATCGAGTCGGTCCATGCTGTGGCTACGCCTGGCTCGGGCGGTCGAGTGCTCATCTGCGCCTGCCCACGCGATCGGCTGGCGGACCTCGATCCGAGCTGCGTCGAGCTCAAACCGGCGGCGCTTCCCCCGGGCTTTGATAGCACGGTCGACCTCGCCTCACTAAATCTGCTGGTCGGAGAGTTCGAGCCCATAGCCATCCGGGTCGCGAAGCGCTCCCGCCACCTGCTCCTGGCCGCGACGCTCGTGCTCTGCTGCACGGCCATCTCGTTCGGCCTGATCCGGCGATCCCGGCACGCCGATGCCGTCGCGGCCCAAGCCGCGAGATCCGCCAACACACTCCTTGCCGACTTTACCACCGATCGGAAAGAGGAGATCCTTGCCCAGCACGCCAAGGCGATGCAAACGATCGCGGAAGTGGCGGGACGAGCCAGACCTCCAGTCGACGCTGCAGCCGGGCTGGAGTCCTTATTAAGGGTCTGGCCCGCGAGCATCCCCGCCAAGCCCCTCTCGATCTCGGTGGCGGCGGACGGACTTTCGTTCGGTGTGGTCGTTGATGGCGATCCTGCACCGTTCCTACAAGCGCTGAAGGCCCCGGACGGGTTCGTCCTCGACGAGCCCCGGATCAACACCACTGGCTCACTCTCCGCCCCCACCACTCGGTTGACCCTGCACGCGCATCCTGCAAACGGAGGGTCCAAGTGATGGCTCTCTCCACACGCACCATCTGGATCGCCGTCATCGGGCTCAGTGCGATCCCGCTCGGCACAACCACCTGGCAGTGGTCGCGATCTCTCCGGACGGAGCGGCGCGAGACTCAGCGGTTGGAGCGCCTGACGCGCCACGCCACGACCATCACAGAGCTGGGCAAGTCGCTGCCGGCGTGGGCGAGCGGGCCCAGACCTGCCGGTTCATTGGCCCCCGAGGTGAGCGCGACGCTCGCCGGGACGGGGCTCCCGCCATCGGTGATGAACTCACTCTCGGCCGATCCGGATTCGTCTGCGGGACAAGGGAGCTCGGGCACGGGAGCGATCCAGGCCCGCACACGCCGCGGGACGCTCGTACTCACCTCGCTCACGCTCCCCCAGCTCGGCGCGTTCTGTGCAGCATGGCGTGAGCGACAGCCGGGCTGGACGATTTCGGCGCTGGATGTCAGCCCAGAGGGCGGGAATCTCGCCGCCAAGACCTCGGTCGCCAGTACGGGCGGCGATCTGCCCCTGCGGGCTGTCCTCACACTTGAATCGATCTCGCTGGAACGTTCTGGAGGTGTTCGTTGACCCACTGCTCGCACATGAACAGTCGCACCCGTATCCGTACATTGACGACCGTCACACGTTGCTGCATGGCGGTGATGATGACGGCGCTGCTCGCGCTCGGCGGGTGTCGATCCAGCGGAAGCCCCTACGCGGCCCAGAGCGAAGCCGCCCGCAACCCGCTGGAATCCCAGCGGCTGACGCTGAGGGCCGCCGATGCACTCGACGCGCGGCCCCCGAAGCTCGACGTCGCCGAGAAACTCCTTCGCGAAGCCCTCGCAGCCGACCTCTACCATGGCCCCGCCCACAACGACCTGGGCGTGGTCTATCTGAAGCAGAGCAAACTCTATGAAGCTGCGTCAGAATTCGAGTGGGCCAAGAAATTGATGCCAGGGCATCCAGACCCTCGGATGAACCTCGCCCTCACACTTGAACGCGCCGGCCGGTATGACGACGCGGCCCGCACGTACGCCTCGGCGCTCGAGGTCTACCCGGGGCACATTCCGACGATGCAGGCCCTCACGCGCCTGCAACTCCGCCATGGCCGACGCGACGAGCACACCGACGAGCGGCTGGCGACGATCGCGCTGGAGGGCGATTCACCCACATGGCGGGAGTGGGCGCAGCAACAGATGGTCAAAGCCAGCCCGAGCCGATGAGCGACCCGAGGCGACGGCTCGAAAGTCATCCAAGATTCCGAGGGACGGGCACTGCCCGCAGCACGCGACAAAGAGATGATGCGCGAAGCGCTCCAGTCCCCCCGCATCACGACTGCAAACTGACCGTCTCCTGGTCTGCTTTGCACCCCCCTCGTCCGACGAGATCCCGCACACCCCGATCAATCGCCGACTCATGCCGGCTGGATACCCGCTGGATTCCTAGCCTGCGGCAAACCTCCCGACACAGCGCGCTGCGCGGCAGACTGATCTCCCCGGCAAGCACGTCGGCCACCGCGTTGGCAAGCTCTCGCACGGGCATCAACTCGACATCGCGGACATTCAACTGCTCCCCGTTGGGCACGCGAAACCCCGAATAAGTTTCGGGAGTCTGCGACTTGCGCCAGACCACATCGTCCAGTACGGTGAACTCCTCACGCCGCGTCAGCTGATCAAGAATGCTGTCGAACCGCTCACGGCATCGTGCGGTAACCCGTTGGACACCCCATGCGTCGGCGATCCGATGCAGCAGCAGTTCGCGGTGAATCGGGGACTCGGTCTCGACCACCGCGGCGATGTCTGCAGCCAGATGGTTAGTGGTGCCGAGCATGTAGAAGTAGTCTGAGGTCCGTATCGCGTCTTCGAACACGTGCCGAAGATACGGCTGGCCACCCCCTGAGGAGCCTGTCACCGGCGTTGCTGCTACAGCCGGCGAGGCGAGGGCCGAAGCGATGAATGTCGCCGGCTCGGGTGTCCGCTCGGCTCTTTGAGTTGGCACCTCGATATAGAGAGATTCAGTCACGGTTGCCTCGCCTTGGTCCGCAAGCTTTTTCGCGCACTCGATCGCTTCCCGGATGCGGTCCAAAGCCCGCCTGCGGCTCTGAATCCAGTCCGTGGACCAGACACGATGGATCTGCCACCCGAGGTCCCGCAGCACTTGTTCGCGCAGCCGATCGCGGTCGCGGGCGCTCGCGGCGCGGTGATACGTCGCGCCATCGCACTCGATGCCCAACATGTACATTCCGGCCTTCTTCGGATGACGGACCGCTAGATCGATGCGGTACCCCGAGCACCCGACCTGGGTGTCCACGCGATACCCCAATGCGACGATCGCGTCTCGGACCGATTCTTCGAACGGGCTCTCACACTCGCCCCCAGTCGGCGCGGCCGCTTCCAAGAGTGCTCGCGGACCTCGCTCGGCGTAATCCAAAAACTCACGCAGATGGGCGATGCCAATAGCTCTGGTCCTGGAGAGATCGATCTGATCCGGACGAACCGACGTGAACACCAGCACCTCACGCCGGGCCCGCGTGATCGCCACATTGAGACGACGTTCGCCGCCATCGCGATTGAGCGGACCCATGACCACCGACACTCGGCCATTCTCATCCGGCCCGTAGCAGATGGAGAACAGGATGGCATCGCGCTCATCTCCCTGAACATTTTCCAGGTTCTTGATGAACACCGGTTCTGGTGACTCGTCGGTGAAGAACCGCTCCAGCTGGGGCCGACGCCTCCGCTCCTGATCCAGCAGATCCTCCACCAATTGCTGCTGGGCCATACTGAAAGTCACGATGCCCAAGCTCACATGCTTATCGCCGGCGGCCGTGAGACGGCGGACGACCTCATCCCGAACTGCCTCCGCCTCCACGCGATTGGTCTTGGATTTGCCCCGGTCATACCTGCCCTCCGGGATGTACTTGAGGCACACCCCCAGCCCGGGCATGCGCTCCTGGGGCGATGGAAAGGTAAGCAGTCGATTCTGGTAATAGTGATGATTGCTGAACGCGATCAGGCTCTCGTGGCGACTGCGGTAATGCCACCTCAGATCCATGGATGGCAAACCCGAAGCCACCGCCTCGTCCAAGACGCTTTCAAGCTCCTCGAAGTCCGACTCGTCGTCAACCTCGCCATCGCTCTGTTTGGCAAAGAAGCTCGTGGGCGGGAGCTGCTTCGAGTCCCCCACGATCAGCGCGTCCGCCCCGCGGGCCAGGGCTCCGACTGCGTCCCAGGCCGGGATCTGTGATGCCTCATCGAAGACCACCAGATCAAACGGCGGCAATGATGGATCGAGGTACTGCGCCACCGAGAGCGGACTCATGAGCCAGCAGGGCTTAAGTCGGGGGAGCAGATTGGGCAGTTTCTGGACAAGTCGGCGCACCGGCATGTGTCGGGCCTTCATCGACAACTGGCGTTTGAGGATGCCAACCTCCGAGTCGGGATTCGAACCCGACCCGCTGGGCGGCGGAACGACCTGAGACGCTCGGGCGGAGATGACTTGGCGGCTCATACGAATCACCGAGCGATCTCGCCGACGGAACTCCTCCACGCGCTGGACCTGTGCCGAATGAGCAAAGTCGCGAAGCTCGGGCTCGGCAGCCCACATCGCACTGAGCCAGGCCGTGGCGTACGCACGCTCGAATGCATGGATGACGTCGCGAGGCGACAGCCCACCCGATTCGAGTGCCTGCACCAACGGACTGAGGGGCGATTTGGCAAGCCCGGCCGCTTGCCGGCGCCAGGTGCACCATTCCGCGAGGTGGTCGGTCCCGTTGATCCAGCCCTCCAACACCTGGAGCAGCTTGCTGAGGAATCCCGGATCGCTTTCGCCAGCGATCAGCTCGCGCTGCAGGGCGGTCGCCGCAGCCAGTTGGTCGAGAGAGCTGCACAGTTCCTTTAGTGCATCCCGCACACGCTGGGCCGCCGCGAGCGAGCCGGAGTCCCCGCCGACGCACGCGTGCGCCGCCAGGCGGCTTGCCGCTTCAGGCACCAGTCCGCGCGGCGGAGGCACGTGCGCCAACGCGGCCCGCACTCGGGAGGCCCAGGCAACCGTCTGGCTCAGATCGTCCCAGTCGCCCTGGCCACCCGCCCAAGCGCTCCCCAGAACCCGCGCCGGTACGGAGTCCGGGCTCGCGAGCTTAAAAGTGGCAAGCTTGACGCGATCGGCCTTGGAGAGATCCTCTTGCAGCAGCGCCCCACGAGCGCTCTTTGCCGACGGAAGTTCATGAATCGCGAGCTCGGCTCGCAGTTTTCGTCGCCGCCACCATCGAACCATGCCCCCCGCGGCCTCGGCCGCATCGGCCTTCGCCCGCAGCGGTACATGGGCGAGAGTCAGGAACGTGGGCTGCCAGCGCGACCGCAGGTCGGCTCGATCCCGATCACGCGTCCGGCCCAACTCAAGGGCCGACTCGATGTCGGGACCGAGTCGATCCCAACTCGCTGGGTCGAGCAGCTCGCGGGTGGAGGCCTTCCGCTGGGTGACCAGCTCAACGACCTGCGTCAGCCATTGGATTTCCGCGTAGGAGAGGCGGGCGGCCGCGCCCTCCTCACCCAAACCGACTCCCAGCGCCTTCAACTCCAGATCGAGCGCCACGATCAACCGCAGGATCACACTTCGTGTGTCCTCCGCGGCTCTCGGCACATCCTGGCCACTCTGGAAAGACCAGACCGTGAGCCCGATGCCACGCATGGGACTTGAGCCGGGGCTTCCCACTGCTTCCGCGGCGGTCGCAAGAGTTCCCGCGGCCGATCGGATTTCGCGGAGCCGAGTCGCCGTGATCGACGCGATGTCCGGCAGGGTGAGTACAACACGGGGTGCCTCAGCGAGGCCGCTCAATCGCCCGATTGCGGCGTGCACGGTCTCGCCCGAACTTCGCATTTCGTGGAGAGCTCGGGCATATTCGTTGAGGCCCTCGCGGGCAGATTCCAGCCCCTGCACCTCGCTCGTCCACTGCTCCGGCAAACCCTCAGGCAGCGCCGATAAGGCCGCGCCGATCTGCGCGAGGACCGCTCCCTTACCGGCCTTGACCGAATGCAGTTCCAGGCAGAATCGCCCGAGACCCAACTTCTCCAAGCGGTTCTTAACTACGCCCAGCGCCGCCATTTTCTCGGCGACAAAGAGGACTCGCTTCCCTGAACCAATCGCCGCCGCCAGTATGTTGGTGATTGTTTGCGACTTGCCGGTCCCGGGCGGACCCTGAAGCACAAACGTCCGTCCTCTTTGCGCGGCCCGGATCGCCGCGACTTGGGACGAGTCGGCGTCCATGGCACACACGGCAGCGTCCTCGCCCCGAACCAGATCGAGGGCCTCTTGGGGTTCCAAGGGCTGGGAGTCAGACGCGAGCGTCTGGTGATCCAGGAGTCGGCGGACCACCGGACTCGAGGAAATCGCGGCCGTTCGCACCTCAAGATCGCTCCACATGACGAACTTGGCGAATGAAAACAATGACAGGTGCGCCGTGTGCCGCACTTCCCACCGCGGGATGTCCTTGATGAGCGCGGTGAATGATCGCAGAGATCCCTCGATATCGAACCCAGACTCATCCTCGGCCAGAACATCCAGACCCGAGCCATTAACGCGATGCTCAGTGCGCAACATCTCCAGGAGCGTCACATTAATGCGGGCGTCTTCGTCGGCGAGGCCGAGTCGAAAGGTTTGCCCGTCGGCGTCACGTTTAATGGTCGCCGGTACCAACACGATGGGGGCGGTTCGAGGCGTTTGGCTTGTCGGTGACTCATACCAAATGACCGTTCCCAGCGCTAGGTACAGCGAACTGCTCCCGCTTTCTTCCTGATTGGTTCTCGCCGTTCGAAACACTTCGACCAGTCGGGCATTCAACTCAGTCTCGGAGAGCGCCGCGCAGACCCGGCCGGCCGCCATGTGCTCACTCAGGAGCGCCTTGGGCACATCCGTCCCCGACCGCCGTTCTTCAGCACTCAAGTCGCGCCCATCGCCCTGCAAGGCGTCGGGCCGTGGGCGGATCGCCAACGTGGTTCCCGAGGCCAGGATGTCCTCGAACTTACCAAGCTCGGGAACCATCAGCGGTATGGCCTTCTTGGTTTCGCGGAAGTTCAGCAGCCGATTGCGGAGCGTCAGATCCAACAATCGCCGCTTCCACTTCTCCAGACGCTCGCCGGCGGATTCGCTCAATCCATTCTGATCCGCGGGAACTTCGTCGGGTTTGGCCGCGTTGGGTGAGCCGTCGCCACCGGCTACGGGATCAATTGCGATTGGATTGCCGGGTGTCTGTGCCGGTTGGAGGGGGTCCACCGCAACCTCGAAGCCGGTACCCGAGGCCACGCGCGAGGGCAATGGTCGGATGCGAGACCGCCGCGCAGCGGCCACGTCCACGGCCATTACGAAATCGCCGGCATTGATCAATCGCTTCTCTGCGGCCTCCTCCAGGGCCCGAAATCCCAGCCGCGAGCCGGCGACCAAGCCGGTGGATTCCAGAACCAAAATCTCGCCCAGTTGCACACGCTTGAGGACCCGGGCGCGATCGTCGATGGTCGGCTCGGGAAATGACTCTTCGCGCGTCCACACCCCGACAAATGCATGCGCTTTGCACAGCACGATCAAGGGGTGAAGCCCTGCCTGTTCTAGCGCCGCGGCCAAGGTCACGCTCAGATCGAGGCAGGTTCCCAGACGCCCTCCGAGGACCTGATCCGCGGTGCGGATTTTCTGCCCGGAGCGCTCGTAGCTCGCGGAGGGATTGACGTACCCGACCTCCGTCGCATACATAGCACTGGCGATTGCCTGCACGATCGCTCGCACGCGCTCGGGGCGGGCACTCTGATACCCCGACAGACCAGGATCGCCTGTGGCCTTGCCCAGCGCGTCACGCGCGACACCCAGGAGCGTTTCGATGGCGGGGTGATTGGGAGTGATGAACGCAGCGAGGAGCTCGGGGAGCGCACCCATCCCGGTCCATTGATTGAATGCCAGCACCTCGAGCGGCTGGGTGTGATTCGCGATCACCTCGTCTCCCTGACGCACCTCAACGCGCAGTTCGCCGAGTTCGCGTTCGACCTGGTTAGCAAGGGCGGCGGGCTCGAGTCTCAGATCGACGGGACTAACGCGGATCGTCCCGCCCGATTCGAGTGCGGGGAGGCGAAGTTCTAGGGGCTTGCACGCAGCCGAAGTGGCCGTGACCGTCGCCACGACATCGCGGAGCGGGTCCGGCGAGGAGTTCGTGAACCTGAGCGACCGAATCAGCGGGATGTCGTTCTGCTGCATCGCATAGTTCACCACGCTGCCCGAATCGATGTCGAAAGACACCCGGCCTGGGGAGGCTGCGACTTCCGCGGCGTTCGGTTCATGGGTTTCGGCCACCATCGTCTCCAGTTCCGCCCCGCTGATCCACTATTACAGATCAGTCTAACACAGCTTGCCGGTTGGCCGACGAGGCATCTGGGCCTTCTCAGACCACGTGAACGACCCCGCCAGCGCGGGGTCGGAGCGAAATGAGGTGGGCGGGTCGCTACATCCCTTCGTACCTGTTGCGGCCTACTTGATCGATCCTGCCCTGTTGGGCAAGCTGATGAAGCCGGGCTCGCGCGTGGGCCAGAGTGATGCGGATGTTCCAGCTTTGGCACTTCGCTACCAGCTCCTGTGCCGAAATGCCCGGGTTGGCCACCACCGTTCCGATGATGATGTCGGTGAGTTCGCCATGCTTGAGTGTGCGGTACTCCTGCATGGTCATGCCCCCTTCCCGGCTGGGGCGGGGGGGGGGGTGGGGGCGGGGGCGGCCCCGGCCACAAAGAGCCCCCGGTCGTGCTTGGCGAACCGCGCGTCCTTCCCCTTGGCGGCGATCTCGCGGATGATCGCGGCGTAGAGCGTGGCCTCGGGGGTCTTGCCGCCGGGGGACTTCCAGAGCCCGTTGGCCTCCATCGCGGCGATCATGTCGTTGGCGCGCATGGGTTCCTTTGAGCCCGCGATGACCTGGGCGGCGGCGTCGAGTGCGCTCATGCGCTTGGGCTTGGCGGGCTTGGGCGTCTTCGCGGGCTTCTCGGCCTTGGGGGCCTTCTCTTTCTTCCCGCCCTTGGCCGGAGCTGCGATTGGGGCCGCAGCCTCGCCGTTGTCGCTTGGCGGGATCGACACCATCACCTGCTCCCCAGCATGGTTGAAGGCCGGGTGCAACTCCGGACCGGCGGGGGCCGCGTCGGTTGCCAACGGTTCCCCGACGGCGGGCGGAGGCGCGTCCGGCGCGGGTGCCTTGGACTTCGACCCCTTATTGTCCTTGCCCTCGGGCGTGGCCGTGAGGTTGGCTAGCGCGGCCGAGCGGGCGGCATCGAGTAGGCCGGTGGGTTTGCCGTCGTCCGGCGCGGGTTTGGTTGCAGGCTTGGTGGGTATCTATTTCTTGGCGGTCATGGTCGTCCTTTCGGAGGCGTGGCAATCGCGTCGCCGCACGCTGCGGCGATCGCGTCCACATGACGCCATGCGACTGGCCAAGAGGCAAGGCGATGCGGCGAATGTTCGCGGACTCAGCGCAGATCAAGGGAACGCCTGGCAGTGAAATACGCGGTCAGGGATGCGGAAGCGCGCGAGCAGGGAATCGCCTCACGCGCAGCGGGCGGCACGTGCTCGCATGGATGCGCACGGCGCGGCAACGGAGCGCAGATCACGCACGTGGCCACAGGTTGGGCGACGCTGGCCATACGGACGCAGTTTCGCGGAGTGTGCGGTTACTCCCCCCACACTCAGATCAGGCCGCGCACGCGCTACGCGCTGGCCCAGGCTCCTCCGCCCGCCGCGCCCATGCCGAGGCCCGCGCCCAGCAAGCCCACCGTCTTCTCCGTCGTGCTCAACGCCGATAGGCCGGTGACGCTATCGCGTATGTCCACGCCGCGTGAATTCATGAGCGTGAATCGAACCAGCGTGTACAGAGGGCGGACGGCCCAAAGAGCAACGCGATCACCTAGGAACCCGCCCGCACGATCATGAGATCACTCGGTCATCAACTGGGCGATTCCCCGGCTTACTAAGGGCGTACGGATCCCGTCAGCCGCGGGCCTAAACGAGGCGGCCACCCACCCCGCGACTGAGAATGTCTCAAGATTCGACCACTTCTGTCCAGGGGCTGTTAAGCTAATCGCTCGCCAAGTGGAGGACTTTGTGACTTCAGACACCACCATCACCTGCCCCAAATGCGGCACTGACATCAAGCTGACCGAGACACTCGCCGCGCCGTTCATCGAGTCGACTCGAAAACGCCTGGAGGCAGATGCCAAGGGCCGCGAGGATGCCGTCGCCGTGCGCGAGCGCGAAATCGCCGCCCTGGCCGCGAAGGTCCAGCGGGACCAGGGCTCGATCAATGAGCAGGTCGCGACGAAGCTCGAATCGGAAAGGGCGGGCATCGCCGCCCAGGAAGGTGCCAAAGCCAAGCTGGCACTGCAATCGGATCTCACGACGAAGGATCGCCTAATCGCCGATCTCACAACCACTATTAGGGAGTTGAACGCGAAGCTCGGTACCGCGCAGCAGGCCGAGGCGGACTTCCGGCGCAAGGAGCGCGAGCTTGAGGATGCGAAGCGAGAGATGGCCCTGAACATTGAGAAGCAGGTGTCGGGGCAACTCAGTGCCGAGCGGGAAAAGACCCGCAGACAGGCCGACGATGAGCACCGCCTCGCTGATGCCGAGAAGGACTCCAAAATGGCAGTCATGCTCCGCCAGATTGAGGACCTCAAACGCCGGGCCGAGCAGGGGTCGCAGCAGTTGCAGGGCGAAGTTCAGGAGCTCGAATTGGAATCCACGCTCCAGGCCAAGTTCCCGCGCGATACGTTCGAGCCCGTCGCCAAAGGGGAGCGCGGAGCCGATGTCCTGCATCGTGTCTCGGGCCCCGTCGGACAGGCGTGCGGGTGCATCCTCTGGGAATCTAAGCGCACCAAGAACTGGTCGGACGGGTGGCTCCCCAAACTCCGCGAGGACCAGCGGGCGGTCAAGGCCGAGATCGCCGTGATCGTGACGCAAGTGCTTCCCAAAGGCGTCGAGACTTTCGACCTCGTGGACGGCGTCTGGGTGACCTCCCACCGCTGTGCCATCCCGGTCGCGGTCGCCCTCCGGCAATCGCTCATCGAACTCTTCGCCGCCCGTCAGGCGGGGGAGGGTATGGAGACGAAGCGCGACCTTGTGTATCAATACGTCACCGGCCCCCGCTTCCGCCAGCGCGTGCAGGCGATCGTCGAGGCGTTCTCCGACATGCAGGAAGACCTCGACAAAGAACGCAAGGCGATCACCAAGATGTGGGCCAAGCGCGATGAGCAGATCGCGCGGGTGATGCAGGGGACGGTCGGGGTCTACGGCGACCTGCAGGGGATCGCGGGGAAGTCGTTGCCGGAGATTGCAGGGATGGCGCTAGACGATGTTCCCGGCACTGGTTTGCTCTCGGAGGGACAGTAATGGGGACGAACCGCGAACTCTTGAAGCAGCTCCGCACTGGCAGGAGCATGTTCTACCTCACCGACCTGCACGTGCACAGCCCCGCTTCCTTTGATGTTCGCAGGGGGAAACGGCTCGCGGCACTCTCGGAGCACATTCGTATTCAGATCGAGGCAATTCCCGATTCGCTTGCAGATGACCCGCCTCGATTCGAGGAGGAGGTGACCAAACTCGTACCTCCGGACCAATTTCTGAAGGAACTGGTCACGCAGCGAAACACCGTGTCGGGTGAGCTTGAACCGGATAGCGGGGCAGATTGGGGGGTTCTCGCAATCACAGATCACAACGTCTGCGGATACTCGTGTGCCCTCGCCTCGCTGGCATTCGAGAAGCGCGCCGAGTACAAGCTTCTCGTTCTGCCTGGCATTGAGCTCGACATCGTCTACCCATGCGAGGGGGTGAGTGGATCAGCCCAAGTTCATGTGTTGTGTCTGTTCCGACCTGGCACGACCGACCATGACATTCGATCGGCGGTTCGAGACGCCGCAGGAAAGACTTGGAAGTACGGCGCGTCCCTAGAGGTTGCCTCACTGCCCAGTTTTGTTCAAGGCGTTCGGAATCATGCGGAATGGCCGGCGATATGCATTGCAGCGCATGTGAGCTCCGGCCGCGGTGTCCAAAGGGAAACAAAGAGAACAATTCTCAACCATGTCGAGGCAGAACTGAGCCGTCTTGAGGGCGAAAAGGACTCAGGGCGCGAACCCGACCTCAAATCGCTCGAGCTGCAGATTGCGACCATGAAGGGACTACGCGACCCCGATCGGATTGCGATCGAGGTGCTTCGTTTGATTGGCCAGTGCGGCTTTGATGCCCTGCAGGTATCGTCGACCGAGGACGCGGTGCACTATCGTCGTCTCCACCGGTTTCGCGAGGGCCACGGCCGGGCATGCCCCATCGTCGCCTCAGACGCCCATACCCCGCTGAGCGTCTTCAAGGCGTCCACGTACTACCCCCGTCTAAAACTCCCTGCCATTTCGGCTTCATTGTCTGCCGATGAGGTCTTTGGGCGAATTCGCAGAGCGTTACGATATGGAGAGACCCGCTTCAGTGCGACCGCCCAAGCAAGTGCACAATACTGGATCGCAGGTATACAGATTGAACGAGATACGCCCACAGCTTCCAGGTTCTGGCCGGCAGGGATTGCCTCTTCCGGCGCTCCCTCGACTCCATTTGTGCTTCCGCTGTCGCGCAATCTCAACACGCTGATCGGGGGTAGAGGCTCGGGAAAGAGCGCCACCATTGAGGCGATCGCTTTTGTTACGGATGCCGACTCGTTCGCAGCCGAGGGAAGGAAACGAGCCAATGAGCGGGCAGAGCACTATGGCCGCGCGGATGCAACCCTTGCTGGTTGCCGCGTCAAGCTTGCATGGCAATTTTCGGGGGACAGCGGCAGCGACCTCCCGAAGCGTGCCTTGTTCGAAGAGCGATACTTCGATCCTGCGCACAAACACGGACCGGTGAAACCTACAAATGCGGATGACCAGGCGTTGGTCCCCAATCAGGTTCCGCCTCACCCCGTACAGATTTTCCGCCTCGCAGAGATTGAGAAGCAGGCAGGAGCCGACCGCCTGCGGGCCCTTTTCGACCAGATTTGTGGCCCGAACGTCGAGGTTCTTGCCAAAGCGATCGCTGACAAAATACTGGAGTTGCAGAACCAGCGGGCCAAGTGCGTTGAAATCGCGGGTCGCATTAAGGCGCTCTCTCGCGACGGAAGCCCTCTGCGCACATACGCCGAGCGCAAGCGTCTCTACGAAAAAGTCAACACCAAAGAGATGAAAGAGACCTACGAGAAGATAGACGCGCTCGAGACCGCAGCCACCGCAGCCGATAAGGCGTTGACTCTGTGGAATCAGGCCCTAAGTTCGAGTGCCCTCGACACGATTGACACAGATGTATCAAGCTTCTGTTCATCGGTTCGGCAGCTCGTGTTTAATGCCGAAGGGGGCATCCATCCACACTTGGAAGACATTGCGGCGCTGTTTCCACTTCCGCCGGGCAGCTCGGACTCCGAGCACGCAGTCGCCGCCGCGACGAAGAGTCTGCGCGATACTTCGGATGTCTCTGCCAAAGGAATCAAGTCCGCTGGTGAAAAGATTGCCCGTACGCTCCTTGAGGCCAAGAGTGAACTAGAGGCAAAGGGGCTCCCCCTCGGAAGTGCCGACCGCGACGCGAAGCGACGCGCTTTTGGCGAAGCCGAACAATCGCTAAAAGACTATCAGAGTGCAATCGCCGAATGGAGCGCTGCAATCGACCGTCGAAATACTGAACGGGCCGTACTCCTCAAGCTGTGCGAGGATCGATCGGCATTGCGGTGCCAGACTGCCCAAATGATCACGGCGCGATTGGCGGCGGACCTTGACTCTTCGGTCATCAAGATTGAGGCCGATGCGCATGTGTCGATGGACCGCAAGCAGTTCTCCGATTGGATGCACGCAAACTTCCGTGCGCCCGGGTTCATGCATTATCAGGAACGTATCGATGCACTAATCGAGTCGGGGCTAGCCCCGGACACGCTCAGGGCGATCCTTTTTTCAGAGGCGGGCGCTTTGCCCAAAGCACTCGAGGTGAACAAAGGTGCCGCAGCTGACGGAGCCATCTTCCCTGACGTTGCCGAAAAGCTCGCGGAAAAGTGCCGCGTTATTTCCACTCTGCCGCCCGAGATCGATCCGGCTTCGACGACCACCGAGGAAATCGAAGGCCTTCCGAAGGAAATTCGCGATGGGCTCATTACTTTCCATGGCGAGCCTCAGCAACAGGCTGAACAGGCGTTGCGCCTGGATGAGGTTACCTCGGATGACACGCCGCAGATCACCCTAAACGACCGGCCTACTGATCCGAAAGCAAGAGCTCGGCCCGTCGAACAGCTCTCGCCCGGTCAACGCTGCAGCGCCGTACTGCCGATTCTTCTGCTGACTGGCACAGCACCGCTGATCATCGATCAGCCCGAAGACAATCTTGACAATCGCCTCATTCGACAGGTGATCGTCAACATTCTCGCGAGCATCAAGCTTCGTCGACAGGTGATTGTCGCGACTCACAATCCGAACCTGCCAGTCCTGGGCGATGTGGAGGCTGCCGTCATTCTCCGCGGCGTTGGCGAAAAGGAGTGTGAGGTTGTGAAGCAGGGAGATCTTGACTCCGACGAGCTCTCCCATCACCTGACGGAAGTCATGGAGGGTGGTCGAGAAGCGTTCCAGTATCGTCATGTCATCTATTCTGCACACTGGCAAGGGCCTGTGGTCGAGAAAGCGCCCCCGGGTATTTGATCGAACGCCGACTTTGCAGACCATGACCCAGCCGCAACACACCACCGCCCCGCGCCCCTTCGTCTTCGTGGTCATGCCCTTCGATCCTAAGCTCCGCGATGTCTACGACCTCGGCATCAAGCCCGCCGCCGAGGCGGCCGGGGCGTATGCCGAGCGTGTGGATGAGCAGCACTACGCCGGCGCGATCCTCGAACGCGTGCTCAACCAGATCAACACGGCGGATGCGATCGTCGCGGACATGTCGGGCAAGAACGCGAACGTGCTCTACGAGGTGGGGTACGCCCACGCTCTCAACAAATCCGTGCTGATGATCGCACAGGACGATCCCAAGGACCTTCCCTTCGACATCAACCACTTCCTCCACATTCGCTACAAGGTGGAAGGCGGGATCAAGCAACTCCAGGCTGACCTGACGCCGAAGATCACGGCCGCGATCGCCAAGACCGTCGCTGGACGTCGCCCCAGTGTTCCGTGTCCCCTGCAACTCCGCGTCGACGGCTTCGACATCCCGGAGGCGGGGACCGCCGATCCTCGCGGCATCCCGGTTCGGCTCACCGACCCCGCGACTCATCACGCAGTGATGACCCTCTCGCTCTGCAATGTGAAGACCCCAGACCCTTTTCGGATCGATGGTGTATTCCTTCTCGCCAAACCAAACACTGGCGTCGGAAGGTGGGCGCTATCGCGAGAGGGGGATGCACCCCACTGGATGCACGGCCCCCACGACGGATACGACGAGTATCTGTGCCGCTTCAAGATGTGGAGGGGCGAATTCTTTATCCCGTACTTCGATATCGTGTCGCACATGGTGAGCGTGTATGTTCCGTATCCGCTGCCCATCGTTCCAATGCAATTCGAAGTGATTGGCGAGGGGAGACGGTACTTCTTGGACCTGCTGGCTCAGGTCCCCTGGTAAGATCTCGATCGTGAATCTGGGAGTGCCCGCATCGACGCTGAGGCGTGCATTGAAAGACCTGTGATCGCCGATCCGTCCACGATCTCAAAGTCAATAATCAATTTCGCCCGACGCACCGAACCGCCTCACATCGCATGCACCTGCACGAAGCCGCAACGAATCGCAACAGCCGCGATTGCATCTCGATGAAGGATGCGCGCGAAGCGGAGGATTACGGCTGATCGAATTCGCATTTAGCCGATCGTTGCCACTCCGCATGTACAGCTACTTGGCGGACGATGCCGTGACCACGCGGCATTGCGCCGCCGCGCATAGAGGCGAAACACCTGAGCATGCCCACGTTGCAGATTGCGCCGAGATCAAGCCACCGAGTTCCGTTGGCTCCGCGTCGCCACCACGTTCGTCACCGCTGCCGTCGCCACCACGCTCGTCACGATTGCCCCACGATTGCCCCCGCCGCGTCCGCCGCAGCGCCGCCCCACCAACGCCCACGCACGCTGCCGCCCCGCACATCGCCACGTTCCCCGGGGTCCTCCCACGACATGCAAAGTCTCTCGGCGTGGGATGACCGCGGCTTTTGGAGCACACGGGCGCGCCAAACTCCCCACTCACTCATTCTCACACACGCGGAAGCGGCCGTGGGAACGCGCCAAGGGCGATTTTCGGGCATTTCTCTCTACACAGAAGGACCAACCCACTCACTCTTTTTCACGGCGCCACTCGGCGGAGTGCTCGGTGCGATCGCACTCACTCGTTTTCACGCGGGCGTGGCATGGAGCGATCCCGTAAGCGCCGACGCGGGAGCCACGTGCGCTTTTCAAAGTTTTTCTTCGTCAGGCCGTTCGGCTGCATGACGCGGCACAGAGCAGCAGGGACTCGCACCGACATGCAAGAGTGAACGGGCGCGCCGCGATCGCGACGCCGTGGCGGCTGTATTCCCGCGTGCGCGCGTGCATTCACGTGCCGATGATGCGTATCGCAGCGAGGATGTCCATGCTCGACCACACCGATCGTTCCCTGGCCAAGTCGGCGATCGACAAGCTCAAGCTCGGCCAGACTCCCACCGCCCGTGAGGCCGAGGCCCTCAAGCGCCTGCAGCGCGACAAGGACGAGCAGACCCGCTGGGAACACTACCGGACGGTCCCCGCCAAGCACTACAAGGAGATGTCCGGCCGTGATGCGCGGGTCCTGATCGACCAGCAGCAGCGCTGGGGCATCCCCTGCGCCGGCAAGATCGTCAATCTCGCCGCGGTGATCAAGGCGTTCCACGACTTCATCGCCTCCCACATCCACCGTCCACTCGACGCCCCCGACGGGGGGGACGCCTCCGGCTCGAAGTCCCTGGAACGCTACCGCGCCGCCCTGGCCGAGGAGAAGGAGATGCAGGTCGCCGCGATCCGCGGCGAGCTGGTGCCGCTGGCCGAAGCCAAACTATTGGTGGGTGAGAACGGCGCCCGCCTGGTGAGGTGCCTGGGGATCGTGGAGAACACCATCGCCACGGAGTTCGCCCTTTGGCTGAACGATCCGAAAGTGCAGGCGATGAGCACCGAGGAGCGGACCCGGTTGGTCCGCGAGTTCGTGGCCGCCACGTGCGACGAGGTGCGCCGCCGGGAGTGCGAGGACGTGCGGGCGCTGCTGGCGGACCTGAGAGCCGACGAAGAGACCAATGCTGATTCGGGAACGACCACCACATCAAGGGGAACTTCATGAAGATCCAGTTGCGTCCCATCGATCAGATCAAGCCGTACCCCGGCAATCCCAGGATCAATGACATCGCCGTCGACGCCGTCGCCGCCTCGCTCAAGGAGTTCGGCGCCCGCCAGCCCATTGTCGTCGACGCCGAGGGCGTGATCATTGTCGGGCACACCCGGCTCAAGGCTGCGCAGAAGCTGGGCCTTAAACAGTTCCCCGTGCACGTGGCGACGGACCTGACGCCGGCGCAGGTTCGGGCGTACCGCTTGGCGGACAACCAGACGGCCACCATCGCCGACTGGGACATGGACATGCTGGCGATCGAGCTGTCGGCGCTGAAGGAGATCGACTTCGACCTCTCGCTCCTGGGGTGGAGCCCCGATGAGCTCGACGAGATCATGGCGCCGGAGGGGAATCCCGGGCTGACCGATCCGGACGAGATCCCAGCTCCGCCGGATGCGGCGACGACCAAGCCCGGGGACCTCTGGCTGCTGGGCAATCATCGCCTGCTCTGCGGGGACAGCGCCAAGCCCGCGGATCTTGACCGCCTCCTTGCCGGCGCGAAGATCCACTTGGTCAATACCGACCCGCCGTACAACGTAAAAGTCGAACCCCGGTCCAACAACGCGATCGCTGCGGGATTGTCCAGCTTCCAGGCGTCGCCGGCGGCGGGGAGAGTGGGCGCCGGGCTTCCATCGCAGGGGCACGGTTCGCGGCCCACGGGCGGAGCTCAGGGCGCAGCGACCCACAAGAAGCTCCGCGCAAAGGACCGGCCGCTGGCCAATGACTTCATGAGCGACGAGGCATTCGATGTCTGTCTGGACGGCTGGTTCGGGAACATGGCAAGGGTGCTGATCCCCGGGGGCGGGTTCTACATCTGGGGGGGGTACGCCAACTGCGCCAACTACCCGCCGGTGCTGAAGCGTCACGGCCTGTACTTCGCCCAGGCGCTGATCTGGGTGAAGGAGCACCCGGTCCTGACGCGCAAGGACTTCATGGGCAACCACGAGTGGTGCTTCTACGGATGGCACGAGGGGGCGGCGCATCGGTTCTTCGGGGCCAACAACATCCCGGACGTCTGGTCGGTGAAGAAGCTGCACTCCTCGAAGATGGTGCACCTCACAGAGAAGCCGGTGGAGCTGGCCAAGCGCGCCATCGAGTATTCCTCGAAACCCGGCGAGAACGTGCTGGACCTGTTCGGAGGGAGCGGCTCGACGTTGATCGCGTGCGAGCAGATGGGTCGGCGGGCCCATCTTATGGAGCTCGATGCGCTCTACTGCGATGTCATCGTGCAGCGCTGGGAGCAGTTCTCGGGGAGGAAGGCCGAGCGCATCACCACCGCCATCCCCTCGCGAGCGGTTCCGTCCCTGACCCCGCCGCTGGTCGCCCCGGACCCGACATCCGCCCCAGCCCCAGTGGTGCCTCCGACCTCCCCCTCTTCTCCCCGTCGCCGCCGTGCCGCGGCGCTCAAGGCTGAGAAGGTGTAAGTCATCGTGCCCGCCGTTGCGTCATCCCCGGCTCCGGCACGGCGATCCCCCCACCGGGGACATCTCCTCCAGCAGCATCTCGATGCGCTCGAGCCGTTGCCACAGATGTCACCGGCGGAGTTCGCGGTGCGGCACCGGGTCCTTCACGAGGAGTACTGCTCAGATCGCGCGGGGGCGTGGTCCAATACCGTCTTCCCGTACCAGCAGCACGTGATGAACGCCGTGGAAGAGGCGATCCGCACGGGCAAGCGCGGCGTGGTCCTCATGAAGGCCGGCCAGATCGGCGGCACCGACGCCATCATCAACGCCATGCTCTGGCTGAAGGTCTACTTCCCGGGGCCGCAGCTCTTCATGACGTCGACAGAGAAGGTCGCCAGCGAGTTCGGGCGTGAGCGCTTCGGCAAGATCATCCCGGACATGGCGCCACTGCGCCGCAAGTACATCCCCAACCGCCGGGGGGACATCTTGACCAAAAGGTTCACCGATGGCAAGATCCAGCTCTCGGGGGGCCAGTCGGTCTTCAACCTGCAGTCCACACCCTACCGCGTCGTGCTGCTCGATGAACTCGACTCACTGGTGGAGAACCTTGGAGGCCAGGGCGACCCCCTCAAGCTCGCCGCAGTCCGCACCGACAGCTTTGGTGGCCCCACGCTCATCATCGCCTACGCGCACCCCTCCACAAGGGACCGCGGGGCCGCCAAGCTGTTCTACGAGTCGAGCGATCAGCGGCGCGGGTTCATTGCGCACGCTCCGTGTGGGCACTCGTTCACCCCGGACTGGGCGCACGTGAGCCCGGGCGAGAACCCGATGGACCCGGGCGGATACGTCTACGCCTGCCCGGGGTGCGGGGCCGTGATCGAGGACGCCGAGCGCGTGGCGATGGTCCGCAAGGTGGAGTACAGGAGCGTCCTGCCCCCGGAGGTGGCAGCGACCAAGGCCTGGATCGGGCTCCAGGCCGGGCAGTTCTTCACGCCCACCAAGACGCTGCGCTCCTTTGCGGAGCGGTGGATCGAGTGCGGGGGGAATACTGGCGGAGGGGGCGGCGATGAGAACGCCAAGCGGGTCTTCTTCAACAAGGTCTTGGGTGAGCCATATGAGCCCATGCTGCAGACGGTGGACACGCAGTCGCTCCGGCGGTTGATCGTGGTGCAGCGCCGCGTGGATGATCCGGAGTTCTATTGCCGGGGACAGGTGCCCGCGGGCGTGCGCTTCCTCACGGCGGGCCAGGACTCGAGGTCCACCGAACTGCACTTTGCGGTCTGGGGGTGGGGGCTGCGACGGGCCGTCGACAAGAACCTGCACCTGTGCGGATGGCTCATCGATTGGGGGGTGATCCAGCGACAGTATTCTTTGGAGTTCACACAGTCGGAGTTCCACGTCTTTGATGGTCTGATCTACCGGCGGAAGTTCGCATCCAGCTGCTCGGACCGATACTTCGTCGTCCTGCAGGGCGGCCACGACATCGGCTACCCGCCCACACAGATCCCCATCATCGGATACTGCCGGAGCTGGCCCAACCGGGCCGTGCCGATCAAGGGGGCGAGCCTGACGGCCACGTCGGCCTCCACGGCCCCGTACGCGCGGTGGGGCGCGGCACGCAAGTACAAAGCGGAGGACGTGGAGGTCGTGGACGACACGTCTGCGCATCTGCAGCTCAACACGTTCATGTTGAAAACCGACCTCTACGGCATGCTCAATCCGGACAAGAAACTCGAAGTCTTCGACAAGGTCGGCACCGAGGTCGTGGGTGTCCGCAAGGTGCCGCGGGTGACGCTCCCCCATGACGTGGATGATCAGTGGCTCGCCCAGTCGGCGGCGGAGGCGCTGTCCAAGGGGAAGCGGCACAACGAACTCACATGGGTGAAAAGCGGGCCGAATCACTTTGCCGACTGCAACACGTACGCGCTGGGGTGCGCCATGAACCTGGACCCGTTCCAGATGGACGAGACCGACCAAGAATACCGAGAGCGGCGGGATGCGGGGCGGCGGCGGCCGATTCTCCCGGGGTGGGCCCCCGGTGCCCAGCGGCGGGAGCGCGGGGATCCGTCGATGGGGTGAGCGGCGATCTCGCCAAAGGCCGTCTACATATGATGGCGCGAGATCGGGTATGGATGCCGGATCCATCTGTGGTGGCTCGAAGGAAGACGTAGACATGGCCCCAACGTCCGGCAGCCAAGAGTTTAAGCGTCTGGACGAGGTCATTGGTCTGACCTTTGGCCTAGCTGGCTACGAGAAGGCCGCCAATGAACTGCAGACGCTGGGGGAATACTGCGGACAACTCCGCGACGAAGTCACCTCACGGGAACTGAAGGCACGGGGATTTTTCAAGAGAATCGCGTTCACCGAGAACGGCGGGGACCCCGTGAAGGTCGACTTCATGGACACCGACGGGAAGGCAGTTTCGGAAAAGTTCCCTGAGCAAATCGATGCGTGGCTGGCGAGTCATGGCGAATACCAGGACGACCCGCGGTGGAAGCGCTTCGAAGTCGTGCGGGCAGAGTGCGATCGCTACGCCGATCTGCTCGGCCGGCTGTTCGAGATCTTGTGCCAGTGCCCCAGCATGGAGGACGTGGCGGTCGCGTTCCGATTCGTTCCCAACTCTGCTCAGCCAGTTCTTTTGCACGAGTTACCGACCGACTGGGCGGCATTCGCCGTGGACTTGGAATCGCTCCGCAACGCTGCGGGCAAGCTCCAGAAGCGCGCCGCGATTGCAGCGCGCCACGCATCGGTCCGTATTGAGAGTGAAGTGCATCCCGTTCCGAATGGTGCGACACCACCCGATATTCACACCCATCAGAAGCGGGGACCTGAGGAGCCGACCCGGCGCGACTGGCAGGCCCATCAACTCGTGACAATTGGTGCCATGACTCAGGTTGCGGCTGCGCGGTGCATGGTCGACCGTGGCATTCCAATGAGACAGAGCCAAGTCTCCCGGGCTCACAAGAAGTGTAAAGAGTGGATTAAGGCGGGCAAAACCATGCCGGACGTGATGCGGGTCCCACTCGGGAACGCTCATGCAAGGGCCGTTCCGATCGATCCCAAGCGGATCGAGATTGGAGAGCGAACAGATCGCCGGACGCGCTCGCAGCGCAAATCCATCGACACATCGGATGACTGAGTATGCGCGGGAAATCACCCCTTTCGCCGTGACATGCGCGGGTATGCGCTCTGCCGAATGAATATTCGCGGCAATGGAAGGGAAGCACCCTTTCGGAGCACCGGCGCATGGATCAAACAGCGTTACTCACGGCGGTCGAGCTGGCCACGAAGATCGGCGTCCGACCGGACACCGTCAAGCTTTGGGCCCGCAAGGGCATGATTCCCGCAATTCGAATCTCTCCAAAGGTCATTCGATTCGACCTCTCAGCGGTGTTGGCCGCTCTCCAGGCGCGGCCCGACAGTCGGGGAGGTGGCCGATGAAATCTCTGCCCCATTTCGGAAGCGATCTTGGAGGGCCCATCGACAATCCGCAGGCCCGAAGAGGGCTCATGGATCTCAAGGGGACCTGCGAGTGGCTGTGCGCGAGTCCAAGGTTCGTAACGGAGGAGGTTCGGCGAGGCCGCATCCGCGTGGTTCGGTTGGGTCGCCTTCTGCGATTTGATCCTGCGGATCTCGCGGCGTACGCGGAGGCCCGCAAGAGTGGGGGCGAGTGGACCATTGCCCTGCAAGGATCGCACGAAAGGGGGACGGCACTGTGATTGCTACCGGCAAACATCTCAACGGTTTTCGGCGCCGAGGCGCGGCCCCCGGTGCTCTGCACGGGCCACTATTGTGGCTTAAGACCATCGCCGCTAGCAACCTCAATGCGGGAGAAAAGCAGGTATGCGCTTTCCTACTTTGTTGGTTGGACTACGAGACCGGCGAGGCGTGGCCGTCATTGGAGTCCCTGGCCGGCGCATGCGGCATGCACCCGGACGCCATTCGACGGATCCTTCGCCGACTTCAGAATCAAGACGTCTTGGAGGTCATCACAGCGTCGCGTGGCGGGACCGATCGAACGGGGCGAGGAAAAACCAACCAAATCCGACTTGTCTTGGAACGATTCGCGCCGCAGAGTCCTATTTCAGTTCATAGGCCCGGACCCGACACTGCTCAGCGGACGGACCCCGACCGTGCGCCGCCGAATCCCCGGCGCACGATCGATCGAACCCCTGCGCAAAGTCGGTTCAACTCCGGCGCAAGGCCGGGGGAACATACCAATGAACGGACCAAGGAACATACCACCACAACAACCCTCCCTCCGCGCGATGGGGAGTTGGCCGTTGACAAGACTGGGGGTGAGCCCGACGAAGGTGGTGGTCGTGGTAATTATTCGCGGTCGAGGACGCAAGAGGCACTGACGGTGATGTTCGTTCGAGCAGGTGTGAATCAAGCCGACGCTGCTCGTTTGTCAGCCATGCCCCACATGACTGGGGATCTAGCCGCGTTCGGATGCGAGGCTGCGTCGGACAAGAACACAAAGTTTCCTGGCAAACTTGTGGTGGCGCTGATGAGCAAGCCCACCGCGGAGTTGGACGGCTGGGACAAGTTTAAAACGAGGAGAATCGAGAAGCGGAAGCGGGCTTACGAGCGAGTGCTCAGGCATGCTCGGCAGGCGACCGAAGAGACTGAGTTGGCCGTAGAAGCACGCATGGAGATCATCAAAGCCGCGTGGGGAGACATGGACATCCTGGCGCGGACCGATCCTCTCGGGCACGACTATTTGTGCTATGCGAACGTTAGCCTGGATGGTCTCGTGGAGGCCCTCTTGGCTGCAGCTACCGAACATGGAAAACGTCTTTCAGATCCCCTTGAAACATCGCCCGTGGAGCGCCTTCAGTGCTCGGGGGATCACCGGCGACGGCATGTCGCCCAGGAGGTCCCATGGCGAGCGTGATCAAAGACCCGGGCGGCCTGAAGCGCATCCAGTGGTGCATCGGCGGCAATCAGCGCAGAACTCTGCGGCTGGGCAACGTGACGCTGCGGCAGGCCGACGCCGTGCGCGTCCGCATCGAGCAGGTGTTGGCGTCCCGCAGCACCGGCGTGCTGGACACCGAAGCGGCCCGTTGGGTGGAGGGACTCGACGACGAGATGCACAAGAAGTTGTCGCATCTCGGGCTGGTGAAACCCCGCGACCGGCACGTGGCGACGCTTGGCCAACTCCTCGAGCACTTCTTCGAGACCCTCTCGGTGAAAGCCGGCACCCGGCGAACGTACGAGCAGACCCGGGCGTCATTGGAATCGCACTTCGGTGCCTCCCGCGCGCTCGAGTCCATCACCCCCCTCGAGTGCGACCAGTGGAAGCAGGCGATGCGCAAGGCCAAGCTCGCCGACGCCACCGTCGCCAAGCGTGTGAAGACGGCCCGCCAGATCTTCAAGCAGGCCATGAAATGGAAACTCGTCAGCGATAACCCCCTGACGGACGTGAAGGGCGGAGGCTCGACCAACCGTGCTCGGATGCGGTTCATCTCCCGGGGGGACATACAGAAGGTATTGGACGCCTGCCCGGACGCCGAATGGCGGGCGATCGTCGTGCTCAGCCGGTACGGGGGTCTGCGCTGCCCCAGCGAGACCTTGGCCCTGCGATGGCAGGATGTGGACTTCGACAAGGGTGTGCTGCACGTTCGGTCGAGCAAGACCGAGCACTATGAGGGGGGCGATCAGCGGGTGGTACCGATGTTCCCGGAGATCAGAGCGGCGTTGATGGAGGCCTTCGAGCATGCCGAGGAGGGCGCCGAGATGGTCGTCGCCAAGCAGCGCCTGGTCTGCGAGAACTTCCGAACGCAGATGCTCCGGATCATCAAGCGGGCAGGGCTCACGGCTTGGCCGAAACCGTTCCACAATTTGAGGTCGTCGCGGCAGACGGAACTGGCCGAGGAGTATCCGATCCAGTGCGTGTGCGCGTGGCTGGGTAACTCGATCACCGTCGCCCGGGAGCATTACCTGCAGGTGACGGATGCGCATTTGGCGCGGGCGATTGCGTTCGTGACGACAGGCCCGACGTTGGCCCCGGCGCCGGCGGGGGCGAGCGGGGGCAAGGAAGGGGGGGCGGACGGGCAGGGCGCGGCAGGGGCCAACGACGGCCAGAACGCCGGGAACGTAGTGGGAACGGTCGCGGCACCGGCGGCGGCAAAGAACGCGGCGTGAATCCCGCCCCGCCAAAGCGGACATCTTGCGACGCAGAACCCGACGCTTCGGTGGCGCAAATTGCGGCGCAGCAAGCGCTCGCAGGGGAACGCACCGAGCCGCTAATCGTTTTGTAACTCTTTGCCGCTTGCGGACTTGTGCCGCTGCGTGCAACTCGGTGCGGCTCAGTGCAAGATTGAAAAGTGACCCCGATGGGATTCGAACCCATGTCGCGTCCGTGAAAGGGACGTGTCCTGGACCAGGCTAGACGACGGGGCCCTGAGGGGGCAATCGTAGCACGGGAACGGGAGAATTACAGGACGGACCGGGTTCAGTGGGGAGGGGAAGCGGCCGATAGCGGAGGTATGAACGGCGAGACGACGCATCCCGGTTTGGCGTGGAGGAGGGGGCGCAGGGTCCTGCTGGTGCTGATTGGGGGCGTGCTTTTTCTGGGCGTGGCGAGCGTGATCAAGCCGTCGCCGCGGGGGGCGGCCGCGGCCGAAGGGGGCTCGAACAACCCGGAGTTTAAAATTGAGCTTCGGAAGGCATTTGTCCACCCCGGCGACGCCAACTCGACGAATCCGAACGGCATGGAATCGGCCAAGCTGCCGACGGCCCGCCAAGCAGTTGCCGAGGCAACCCACCCCAAGGGCTGGAAGCTGATCGGAACGCTTGAGGGCCGCGAGCACATGCTGCGCTGCTGGGCCACCCCCGATGGGCCGCGGTACAGCGTTCACACGCTTAACGGTCGGCTGATTCAGGATGAGCTGCCTGCGGACGAGGTCTATCGCGGGTTCCCGGATCTGGACCTGTCGAACCTCCGAGCCGATCCCCCCTCGGATCGCGGGATGCTGGTAGACTTCGTGGATGTGTGGCGGGAATAGGCCGGAAGCGAGGGAGGGTGGTCCGAATAACTTGCTGGCTACGCTCGCTGAGGGTTGTTATGCAATTCTCGGACTAGGCCACAGTCGGCGCGCGCGGGTGCCGATAAGAAAGCGGAGTTATCAGCATGCCATTAGCGATTCCTGCCACGAATAGCGCGGATGTTGGGCTTGTCGGCTTGGCCGTGATGGGCGCGAACTTCGCGCTGAACATGGCCGACCACGGCTTCAAGGTCGCGGTCTTCAACCGCACCACGAGCGTGACCGAAGAGTTCGTCAAGGAGAATCCGGCGAACGTGATCGGGCCGGGCGGCGCACTGGTGCCGGCGGCGGAGCTGAAGGACTTTGTCGCGAGCATCAAGCGGCCGCGCCGGATCATCATCCTCGTCAAGGCCGGCAAGGGCACGGACGCCGTGATCGACGGGCTTGTGCCGTTCCTGGAAGCCGGGGACTGCATCATCGACGGAGGCAACGCCGAGTGGGGCGACACTGTGCGGCGGGAGGCCGCCTTGAAGGCCAAGGGCTTGCTGTTCGTAGGTTCGGGCGTCTCCGGAGGCGAAGAGGGAGCCAGATTCGGGCCGTCGCTCATGCCAGGCGGCGATCCGAAGGCGTGGGAACTGATCAAACCGATCTGGACGGCCGTAGCCGCGAAGGTGGACGCGAAGACTGGCAGGCCCATCGCCGGCGCGGCCCGGGGCAAGCCCGTGAAGGCAGAGGGCGCAGTGGCATGCACGGCGTACATGGGGCCGGGAGGCGCCGGACACTACGTGAAAATGGTCCACAACGGCATCGAGTACGGGGACATGCAGTTGATCTGCGAGGCCTACCACTTCATGCGCGATGTGCTCGAGCTGGGCACCAGCGACATGGCGAAGGTCTTTGCGGACTGGAACAAGGGCGAACTGGACTCATTCCTGATCGAGATCACGGCGGACATCCTCAAGCAGACCGATCCGGTCACGGGCAAGCCCTTTGTCGATGTGGTGCTCGACGCCGCGGGACAGAAGGGAACGGGCAAGTGGACGAGCGTGAGCGCGCTGGATCTGGGCGTTCCCGCGCCGACGATCGCCGAGGCCGTGTTCGCACGGTGCGTGAGCGCCATCAAGGAAGAACGCGTCGCGGCCAGCAAGACGCTCAAAGCCCCAGACATGCCGAGCGTGCAGTGGCACCACGATCACGCGAACAAGGTCGGGTCCGGCGAAGAGAACTGGGTGGACGCGGTGCGGGATGCGCTGTATTGCTCGAAGATCTGCTCGTACGCGCAGGGCTTTGCCCTTATGGCCGCGTCGGGCAAAGAAAACAACTGGGGCCTGAAGTTCGGTGAGATCGCGCAGATCTGGCGGGGCGGATGCATCATCCGGGCTCGCTTCCTGCAGAAGATCACCGAGGCATACGCGGCGGACGGGAAACTTGCGAATCTGCTGCTGGACCCGTACTTCGTCGGCATCATCCAGCAAAAGCAGGCGAACTGGCGGCGGGTGGTGGCGCGTGCGGCGATCAGCGGCGTGCCGGTTCCCGCATTCGCTTCGGCGCTCTCGTACTTCGATTCGTACCGCTCGGCGCGCCTGCCGGCGAATCTGCTGCAGGCACAACGGGACTATTTCGGCAGCCACACCTATGAGCGTGTGGACCAGCCGCGCGGAAAGTTCTTCCACCTTGAGTGGCTTGAGAGTGGGAGGCCGCAGAAGGAGATGTGACGGCCATGGATGCTGCACACGATCGAGCGATCACAAGCGTCGGCAAGAACACACCGCCGCCGACGATACAGGACGAATCATGCAACGGACCGGTGCGAGTGCGCCCGGACCTGATGGTCGGCCTCGGCGTCGCGGCGCGTCTGGCACGCCTGACGACCTCGTCCCCCATCGCTCGCAAGACCGCCGAGCGGATGCTGCGCACGGAGCGGCTTGTGCTGCGCCCCATGACCAGGAACGATCGCGTGGAGTTCCTCCGCGTACTGCGTATCAGCCGCGCTCAGTTCGATGAGTTCTGCCCGCTCGGGTCGAGCGAGGCACGGACCGACGAGGCGGTATTCGAACGTCAGTTGATGCTGAGCGGTGAGGCCGAACGAACGGGCTGGCACGGGCACGCCTGCCGGCTGCTTGCGCTCACTCCCGAGGGCCAGATCGTGGCCGGATTCAACGTGAACGACATTGAGCGCGGCCTGGAGCACACGGGCGAACTCGTGTTCTGGGTCAGCGTCGACGTGCAACGCCGCGGATACGCCGAAGAGGGCGTGCGCGCGATGATGGGGTTAGCGTTCGCGGAGTTGCCGCTGGGGCTGGGGCTGGATCGCGTGAGCGCGCTGATCGCGCCGGGAAACGAGCCGTGCCGCCGACTTGCTCTGCGGTTGGGCCTACGCCTGGGCACGACGAGCGCGCCGGTGGAACTTACGCTTGGTGATCGTCGTGTCACGCACGACGTGTACGAGGCGTTCGCAAAGGTCGGTTCGGTGCAACACGATGGCAGCGCCGACGGCCACTTCGTGGAGGGCAAGCCGTCGGTCGCGTCGGCGGTGCTTGGCCATGGGGTGCTCAGGATTCTGCGCACCGAGGACTGATCCTGAGTCCGCTCGCACTCGCCACTCGCGATTCAGACACACGCCCCGGTCGGACCGGGCGCTGCCGTTGACTCGCATGAGGCCGGCGGTTCCGTATTCTCCATTCCTGCCCAAATCCGCAACGGGGGGCGGCAAAGCGCGGGTTCCAGCGCGATGGACTGGGCGTCCGAATGCTCCTGATTAACGGCCTCCGGGAGGTCCACGTTCTGCACGCGAAGCTCGCCGAGGAGCACGCGGGGGCGTCCGACGCGTGATCAGGGCGTCATCCCCGGGAGCGGCTGGAACTGCCCGTCCCGCCGCACGCGGAGCTGACCGGTGGCCAGAAGAAAATCGAGAACCGAGTTGCGGATGTCGGCGCGGGCCTGGTCGCGGTCGCGTTCGGAGTTGCGGATGTCGTTGGCGGTGTCGACCTGCTTCTGCGTGTCGAGCTCATCGGGTTTCAGGTCCTGCTCCTCCTTGCGGCGGAGGTTGATCTTGACGCGCTCCTCGGCGAGGCGGAGATTGAGCCGGGCCCGCTCGATCTCGCGGGTTCGAGCCCGAACATCGAGAATGAGGTCATCGCGAAACTTGTCGTAGTCCCGCTGGGCCCTCCCCTGAGCGATGATGGATTGGCGGAGCGCGAGCCGCTCGTTCATACGATCCAGCGGAAGGTTGAGCGTGGCCATCGCGGTGTACTGCGCATCGTCGGTCTCGTACACGCTCCCGCCCTCGCGCACGCCCGCCTTCGTGGGGAGCGTGATCGAGCCCCCGAGGTTCAGATCGGGCAACAGGTTGTTGCGGGCGTTGGCCACCGCCCGTGCCGAATCGTCCAGCCGGTCGCGCTGGTTCTGCAGGTCCAGCCGGTAGTCCAGCGCAAGATCGGTCGCGTGGTCGAGCGAAATGTCCGGCTCGGGAACGGAGAAATCCGTGACGTCGATGCGCACGGGCTCTCGCACTGGGATGCCCATGCGAACCTTAAAGCGATCCAGCGTAAGGATGTGGCTTTCAATCAGGTTGGTCAGTGCGGCCTCCGCCTGCAACACGTTGTTCGTGGCTAGATTCACCTCGAACTCGGGGATTCGCCCCGCGTCATACCACGCCCGCTGGCGAGACTCCAACTGCTTCAAGCTCTCGAGCTGGCGTTTCTGGCTTTCGATGCCGTCTGTCTGCTGCAGCAGCGCGAAATAGTCGCGGGCGATCGAGACGAGGAACTGCCTGCGGAAGTTCTCGAAGTCGCGTGCGGCGTAGACCATGCCGCGCTCGGCATCGATCAGCCCTTCCTGCGCCACATCGCCGAAGCCGCGCAGGAGCGGGATATTCCCCTCCAGCACCAGCCGTGAGGACTGCGTGTAGCGGTTGGTGGTCAAGTTTCGAAGGTTCTCCAACGCATCCCAGATCCAGGTTGCCGCCACCGACCCGCCGAAGGGGAGCTGCTTCTTTGCCGCCAGAGAGTTCACGACGTGCAACGCCATATCACGCGAGCCGTCGGTGTGGATATCGCTGTACGTCGCGGATGACGAAGCGAAGAACTGGATGTCGAAGCGGTGTCGCTCCACGAGCAGACGAATGCCCGAGAGTATGAAGTCCTCCTCCGCGCTCAGATGTTCGCGTGCGGTGGCCTGGCATTGCTGCAGCACCGTGGGGAGCCCCATGACGCGGGCCTGGTCGCTCTCTTCCGTCTGCTCATGCGCGGCCAATCGGGCCGCAATGTCCCGCTGCTCATCGGCCACCGCAAAGGAGAGTTTTTCGGCGCTCGGGTTGCTCGTCGGCGGGTTCTTGTCCACGAGGGATCGCCCCACCGACGGCTGTTGCACCCGATCGACCCATTTGCGATCCGGTGAGATTGCCCCGCCACCGATGGTCTCGACCTTCTCGCGCATGAGGCGGTCCGTCTTGGCATCGATGTCGCGCAGATCGGAAGCACATCCCGAACAAATAACTACTATACATCCGACAGCACCCATGATAACGGTTGGGGGTCGAAGCAATCTGGAAGGAAGTTCATGGCTCAACCGGGTGTCTCCGGGCGAAGATGCCCGCCAGTTTACCGCAAATGGGAGCAGAGCGTTGCGGGTTCAAAAGGGCGTTCCTATGATCGCGGCTCATTCTCGCCGGCCCAAGGAACGAATCCGATGGCCTGCCGAGCCAACACACTCGCGGGACAAGGGCTGAAAGGAATCGGCACCTGACATATCCCGAATAGGAGCGGAAACCGCCCATGGCTTCAATCACCTACGACGGGCAATCCTTCTTGCTCGACGGGCGGCGGGTGTGGCTGGTCTCCGGATCGATCCATCCGGCACGCGTCCCGCGTGCGCAATGGGGAGAGCGTATCCACCAAGCCAAGCAGGCGGGGCTGAACTGCATCGAGATGCCGGTGGTGTGGTCGCGCCACGAGGCGCGCCATGGGCAGTTCGACTTCAAAGAAGAAAACGACATCCGCGAGTTCGTGAAGCTGATCCACGCCGCCGGGATGTGGTGCATCCTGCGGGCCGGACCGTTCATCGACGGCGGGTACGACATGGGCGGCCTCCCCCCCTGGCTGATCAACACCGAGGGCCTGAAGCTTCGGACGGCCAACCAGCCATTCCTCGAAGCATGCTCGCGGTACATCACCGCGCTCTCGGGGCAACTCCGCGACTTGCAAGTCAACGCGCCCACACCCAAGGGCACGCCCGCGGCAACTCACCCCGGCCCGATCATCCTGCTCCGCAACGAATGCGCCTTCACCTGCGGCGACGAGCATCTGGCCCACACCTACCTCGGCGAACTGGACCGCTACTGGCGCGAGGCGGGCTTCAATGTGCCGCTGATCAACTCGAACGATCTCTGGCAGAGCGTCGAGGGCGAAGTGGACGGATGGACCGGATACGACGATCTGCTGAGCCATCTGCGCCAGTTGGGCGCGATCCGCCCCGCGCAGCCGCGCATGGTCGTGGATTTCCATGTCGCCAATCGCGACGTCTGGGGCGAGCCGGCGGGCGAGCCCAAGAAGCCCGGCGCCGTGCTGCGCCGCTTGGCGGAAGTGCTGGCAGCGGGCGGGCAGTTCAACATCGACGCCTTCGCGGGCGGGACATTCTTCGGATTCGGCTCCGGCCGCGACTCCTTGAAGGGCGCGGCGGGCTTCCCCATCGCATCCGCCGACGGCGGCGCACCCGTGAGCGAGACCGGCGAGTTGACGGCGCAGTACCCCGCTGTGCGCCGCATCTGCACATTCGCATCGCGGTTCAGCCGCGTGCTGAGCCATCTGGATCCGGCCCGTCAGCCCGTAGCGCTCATGCCCGAATCCCGGACGGGCAAGGGAACCCATGGCGGAGCCCGCGTGGCCGTGCTGCACGCCGTGGGAAGCCAGGGGGGCGTGGTCTTCGTCTTCGGCGATGACGACGGGAACAACTCACCCGAGCCCATGAACCTGCTGTTGCCCGATGGCTCCACGCTTCCAGTGGAGCTGGGAGATCAGTCGGTGGTGTGGTGCCTGCTGGAAACGCGGCTGACCGGCCGCGCCAATCTGGACTATTGCAACCTGTGCGCCCTGGCGCAGGTGGGGAAGGTCTTCGTCTGCTACGGTGCGCCCGGCACACGCGGCGCACTCTCGATCAACGGTTCCCCCCTCGAGACCACCGTTCCGGAAGGGAAGAATCCGCTGGTCGTGGAGCACGAGGGGATCACGGTCGTGATCGCCAGCCAGAAGCAGGCCGACCGGATCGTCTTCGACGAAACCGGCGTCTACGTCGGCGTCGCCGGCCTTGATCGCGCGGGCAAGCCGATTCTCGATGAGGACAGCAAGACCTGGACGCACATCGACGCCGAGGGAAAGCAGACCCCCCACCGCAACACCCACCCGCACGCGATCGTTCACAAGCACTCGCGCGTCACCATCGGCGAGTGGCAGCTCGCCCCGCTGGCGGACTACTGCGCCGGCACCAGCCCGCGATACGCCGCCATCGCCAAGCCCGCGGACCTCGTCGCGCTCGGCGCGCCGTATGGGTACGGGTGGTACCGATTGAAGTTCAACAGCTCCTCGCCCAAGCGGGTGCGGATGATGTTCCCGCAGTCCGGCCATCGGCTGCACTTCACGCTCGACGGCGAGCCGGCGGGAATCGTCGGCGTCGGCAATGGCGCGGAGAGCACCGTTCAACTGAACCTGAAGAAAGGCGCAAGCATGCTGGTGGTGCTCGCCGAGAATGCCGGGCGCGTCAGCGCCGGGGCGGACCTGGGCGAGCTCACGGGCATCTACGGCCACGCATGGGAGGTCGAGAAGCTGACGGTGGGCAAGCCGAAGCTCGAGCCCGCCGATCCGGTGGACCCATTGGCGTTCCGCGCCCCGCTCTGGCGCATGCACCGCGACGACCGCACCGACTCTCAGCGCCTCACCTGGACGCTGCAGCACCGCTCCAAGAACCCGGTGATCGTGGAGATCGGGCCCTTCGAGGAAGGGCTCGACATGGAGCGGTCCGACGGGCTCGTGCTTCTGAACGGCAAGACCGTGCATTACTTCCAGCAGGGGGGCGTGCGCCCGTTCATGCTTCCGGCCGAGGCCCTGGCTAAGGGGACCAACGAGATCCAGATCACGCTTATGGGCAACACCGCCGACGCGGCGGAATCCCTTGCCAAGCACGTTCGCTTCTACGATGCCGCGGATTGCGCCACGCTGAAGGCCGAATGGTCGTTCGCGAAGTGGGAACCCCCCGCCGCGGGCAAGTATGGCAAGCCCGCCAAGCACACCCACGGTGAGCCGTGCTGGTGGAAGGCCCCGCTCACGATCGGCGAAGGCGAAGGCCCGCTGCTGGTGGAGTGCGCCGGACTGACCAAGGGCCAGCTCTACATCAACGGGCGCCACCTGTGCCGCTACTTCGTCGCGAGTTCTGCGGGGAGGAAGCTCGGCCCGCAGCAGCGCTACGTTGTGCCCCGTTCGTGGCTGAAGGCCAATGGCAACGAGATTGCCATCTTCGATGAGCACGGCGCGACGCCCGCGAAGGTGCGCGTGCTCGGAGATGCGTCGGGCGGGGCGCTGGAGCGGTAACAAGCGGGTGACGAAGAGCATGCGGGCGAACTCCGAAGTTTCAAACTGAAATTTCAGATGCATGCTCAACTACCCCGCTACCGTGCCCCATGACCAGAACCAACCCGCATCTCTGGCAGGAGGCCGCGGCGTTCGCGGCTCGGGCACATCGCAACCAGATCCGCAAGGACGGCTCAACACCGTACATCTCGCACCCGTTCCGAGTGGCGATGACGATCGAGCACGTTTTCGGGTGTACGGATGAGGCGGCCATCTGCGCCGGCCTCCTGCACGACACCATCGAGGACACCACGACGGACTACGACGATCTGCTCTCGCACTTCGGGCGGGAGGTCGCCGACATCGTCGCCGCGATGACCAAGAACATGGCCTTGCCCGAGCACGAGCGCGAGAAAGACTACGACCACCGCCTCGCCGCGGGGGACTGGCGGGCGCGTCTGGTGAAACTCGCCGATGTGTACGACAACCTCTGCGACAGCCGAGATCTCTCGCCGGAAAGTACGGCCAAACTCCCGAGCAAGGTCAAGCGAGCGATCGCGCTGGCCGCAGGGGATCGGGCCAAGCACCCGGAAATGGAACGGGGCGTGCGAGCTCTTGAATCGCTGGGTTGACTATCAGCCGAACGGCGCGGGCACGCCCCACGGCTCTGATCCTCACGGCACAGTCGGTGCGTTCGCATCCGCGGCCGAGTGTTTCCCGGAATCCTTCGCCGCCGCTTTGTTCTCGTCGATCTCGGCCTGAATGGCGTCCATCTGCTTGTTCAGCAGATCGCGTGCCTTCACTTCGGCCATAAGCGGATCGGTAGGAAGGAGCGTCTTGGGATCGACGCCGTTGAGTCGCTTGTCATAGGCCATTCGAGCGTCGAGTAGCATGCCTCGCTCGTAGGTGGGATCCAGCGGCTGACGCCCGTCGTCCGGATCAATGTCGGCGAAGAAGCCGTTGCGGACCCACGGCATGTTCACCATGCGCGGCTGACCATTGATTACGACAAACTGCTGCCGGACTGCGGGCTCGAACTGCCGGGATTCATCGGGATTCGTGACCAGCCGCGGCGTGCCGCCACCGGCGATCTTCGGAGAGTTTTCATTAGACTCCCGCTCCATGGCGCGCTGGATCTTGCGGTTGGCGGCCTCTTCCGAAAGCCCCCACGGGGCCGCACGCGCGCCCTCTACGCGGATTGGCTCGGCTCCCCCAACGCCCTTGGCCTGCGTGCGGATGCGCCAGGCACGCGAGAGGCGATCTTCCATCAGAGCTGCCGCGCCGCCGACCTGCGGCAGATCGGAGAACCGCCCGAGCTTGACATCGAGATTCAGTTTCTGCTGCCCGCGGCGAACGACGAGCTTGAGTATCTCTCCCGGCTCGTGCGAGATAATCACGGACTGCAACACCGATCGAGCCCCCGGCCCCTCCAGCTTGAAGCCGTCGGCCCCGACGATCATGTCACCCTCTTCCAGCACCTTCACGCAATCAAAGGGCGGATATGTCAGCCCCACCACCACGCGGTCCCGCAGTTGCATCCCGCCGAACTGAAAGCCCAGCGCGGCCCGGGGAGAGCGGAAGAACCGCTGCCGCGCGATGGCGAACAACCGGGTGCGGGCTTCGAGCGAAAGGCCCGGCCGCGCCATCGCGCCCTCGAGCATGGCCAGATCGAACTGCTCGTTGGCCGAGAGTTTCTCACTGGCACGCTGGCGTGCCGCGAAGTCGTTGGAGGCAATGTCAGTGATCAGGCCTTCGAAGACTCGCGCCAGCTGGGCCGGGTCCTCAATCCGCTCCACGGGTTCGGCCGGCGCCTCCGGGCGGTTGGCGCCCTTCGCCTCCAGGGGAAGCTCTCGGATTCCACCGATCTGCACCTTCACCTGCGCCGACGCGAGCGTCGGGATTGCTCCGACGACCATGCACGCCACAAGGGCGTGTTGCAGGGGCCAAGTGGTTAGAGGGTTACGGATGCGCATACGGGCTGGCTCCGAGTCCATTTGTACCGGGAACCCAGCCCCGGGTGCAAGTGGAATACCTCGATTCTAGGTGCCAACCCCGAGTGCCGCGAGACGATCGGCCCCCGCCGCAAGCTGCTCCACAGCCCTATGGACAACCCCCAGGACGGGTTTGGCGTCCAATTTCCCGAACTTGCCCGTCGTGGCGATGGGCACCCCCGCCTCCACGATCAGGGCCTCGATCATCAACCAGGGCATGGCCCGAAGGGATTCGGGGGCCGAAGGGGGGGAAGACAGGTGATACCCGCGGCAGAAAGCCCCCAGTAGATCAGGGACCAGGGCGATTCGCCAGGAGCTGGGCGGAATGCCCTCGCCCGACTCGCTGACACCCATGTGGCGCAGCACGGCGAACTGCATGGCGCCATTGGCCATGTCGTGCAAGGGGCGTCCCATGCGGGCCGAATCAAAATCGAAGACCGCCGCAACACGCACGCCCCCGGTGCCGGTGGCCCCCTCCGTGCGCGCAAAGAGCATGTTGCCCGGGTGCCAGTCTCCATGAACGACCTGCTCGTCATCCGATCCAGGGGCGAATCGCTCGACCTGCTCGGAGGCGTGGATGTACGCATCGGCCAAGGCCCGGCAGACAGAGCGCAGCCCGGGATCGCCCAGCGCGCCGGAGATGGCCATGAGTCGGTCAGGAACCTGCGGATGCTTGTGGAACGTGCGTCGCGGCGCGGGAAAGAGAGGCCTGAGATCCGCCAAAAGCGAATGGCAGCGGGCCAGGGCTTCACCCGCGGCACGCGCGCCCTCGGGCGTGCGGTCGTAGCGATCACCATGCACGAAACGAAACACTTCATACACGCCCCCCCCGCCGGGGCTGGCCGGCGAGAGTTGCAACATGGAGTTCCCCCCCCCACTGCCCGCTCCCCCCTTGGTGCCGATGATGGTGGGAACGGGAAAGTTCCGCGTCGCGAGATGGAGAATGACCTCATGCGTAAACGCGACTTTGGTCGGCGCGTTTGAAGGCCCCGGGGCGCGGCGCTTCAGGAGATACTCGCCGGTCGTTGTGGAAATCTGCACTTTCGGGGCGAGCCGCGACCCGCCGCGAAACCGGCGGACTTCCTCGATCACACCAAGGTCGTAGTGCGAGCACACAACTACGAGTTCGCCGGCGGTGATGCGTGCGCGGCTGGGGGAGGGCATGGGAAAGCGTAGAAGGCCTTGCCTTGGCCTGATGCCTCGATGCCTTCCGCCTCAATGCCCGCTTCTCTTTCAAACACTCAACAACAGAACCCGGAGCGCCTCGGCGATCGACCACGCCTGGGCCGGGCATCCCTGCGGCCGCTGTGGCCCGTCGCCATCGTAAATCTCAGCGATCTGGCCGATGCAGCCGCACGGGCCGGATCGGGTAGGCGATGAGTGCATCTCAGCCAGAATCGGCTCGAGTGCGGCGCGGGCCTCTTTGCGTGACTGGTCGGAGAACGCACCCACTCGCAGCACCGCCTCGGCGTACGGCCCGAGAAGCCATGGCCACGCGGTGCCGTTGTGGTACGCCCGGTCGCGCTCGAAGAGGTTGCCCTCGTAGCGACCGAGGTAGCGGGGGTCGGCCGGGTCCAACGTGCGAAGGCCGTAGGGTGTGAGCAACCGCTCGCGGATGCACGAAAGCACGGAACGCTGCTGCTCGGGCGTCAGCGGCGAGTGCGGCAAAGAGACGGCGAAAATCTGATTGGGACGAATGTCCGGCTGCGGCACCCACGAGGGGCTCGCACCATCCGCGGGCGTAAGCGTGTCGTACAGGCACCCGACCTTGGGATTCCAGAAGAGCGTGCGGAACGATTTGGCAACGGCGGAGGCGAGGTCCGCCAGATTCGCCCCGGCGATCGCGTCGGAATCGTGGATCGCGGTGGAAAGCTCGCTGAGCGCGGCATTCCAGAGGGCGTTGATCTCTACGGCCTTGCCGTGGCGCGGCGTGAAAGTGATGCCGTCTCGCCTAGCATCCATCCATGTGAGTTGCGTCGCGTTCGACCCCGCAGTGATGAGCTTGTCCAGCGGGTCCATGGCAATGTTGAAGTCCGTGCCGCGCCGGTAGTGGGAGACGATGTCCATGCACGCCGGGGCAAGGTGGCCATCCCAAGTCGCCCGATCGCCCCCGGCCTTGCGGAACGCACACGCGCCCAGAATAAACCAGAGCGAGGCATCGGCGGTGTTGTACTCCGGCACGCCGGTATGGTCGTCGAAAACATTCGGCACGATGCCGTTCTTGCGGTGGCTGGCGAAAGCCAAAAGCGTGCGACGGGCATCGTCGAGGCGGCCCGTGGCGAGCAGCAGCCCCGGAAGCGAGATGCTGGTGTCGCGTCCCCAGTCGGCGAACCACGGGTACCCGGCGATGATGGACGTCTGATCCAGTTGACCGGTGCCGGGGGAGCGGCGGGCGACGACGAACGCGTCCGAAGCCGAAATCAGGGCGGAGATCGCGGCGTTGTCCGCCGCCGCGGGGGATCGCGTGGCGGTCGCGGCGGCGTGCATCTTGGCGAGTCGCTCGCTTCGGGTCCGGAGATCGCGCTGGCCGTCGATCATCGCCAGCGGCGCGATCGATGCCTGAATGGTGCATTGGGCGGACCCTTCGCCAGCGGGGAGGTCGAGCGTGAACGCGCCGGGGGAGAAGAGGTCCTCCACGCAGTCCTGGCCGCGCTCGGCGTCGGACTGGTAGAAGAAGTTCTCCCACCATTGAGAGTCGGAGGCGAAGGTGGCGCGATCCGCGAGCAGGTGAAGCTGCGTGGGTTGGCCATCGAACGCCACGCGGGCTCCGGCGGAGGATGCCACGACAGAGAACCGATCGGCCCAGGAGCGCCGGATGAGCCCGTGGAAGTCGCGCAGCGATGTGAGCGGGCGTACAAGCAGTTTGGCGCTGGCTTTCTTGTCGCCGGTGAGACGGCGGATGGTGTACCGCAGTTGCACCGCGTTCTCGCGGCCGAGGAGATGGAGCTCCTTGGTCACTTCGAGCGCGGCCGCACCATTTGCTTCGCGGACTTCGTACGTCCAACTAGCGGTGAGACTCTGTGTGAAAGTCTTGAGACAGGAAATGCCGCTGGGATGGAGCAGGGGCGGGTTGCCGCAGAAGCGGAACGTACAGAGGTTTATTGGGGCACCTGCACCGACGACGATGGACTCGACCATTGCATTCAGCGCGGCGATGCGCCCGACCGGCGGATTCGCGGCGGCGATGAGCAGGGCGTGATAGCGGCGCGCCGGAACGCCGGCGCAGGTCCCCATCGCAAAGCCGCCGAGGCCGTTGGTCAGGAGCCATTCCGTATTCAGCAACTTGTCGATGCCGCCGGGGCCGGAAACACTCAGCGTGTAGATCGGCGGCGCAAATGTCGCTGGCGCGCCCGAGGATTTCGCGGGCGCTGGCTTCTCCACCTCCGTGCGGCGCAGCGCGGCGGGCGTAACCGGGGCAGGAGTCGAAGCTGCGGACGATGGGCGGCGCGTTGGAGGCATGATGGCCCTTGTGGGTACGAAAGGCGGAACCATCCCTGTCGGATGATCGTGGACTGGGTTCGGTGACTTGTCGAGTCAGGAATATGAAGAGTTTGTCCTCCGTGGCATGGCCTGACCAGCCCATGTCTGGGGCACCTCGTCCGAGGGTCCTGGCGTGAATCGAAACATTGTGTCAGAACGCTGCGGCCCAAAGCGGCCCCAACATGGGCCTGTAAGCCCGGGCCACGGTTGACTCCGGGCCGGACCCTGCCATCAATGACTATGGCAACCAACGGAACTGCAAATCTGACGAACCCCTCCCAAAGTGCTGCCGCTCGGGTGGGCGGCGGTGGTGTCTCCGATCCTGTCGCTGCGAAGATCGTCGCCGACGGCTTCACGTTCGACGATGTGCTGCTCCTGCCGCGCTACAGCGATGTGATGCCCGCCGATGCGGACACCTCCACGCGCCTGACCGCCACTATCCGGCTCAACATCCCGCTCGTCTCTGCGCCCATGGACACCGTCACCGAATCCGCGCTCGCCGTTGCGCTGGCGCAGGAAGGCGGCATCGGCTTCATCCACCGCAATATGTCCGTCGAGGCCCAGTCTCGCGAAGTCTCCAAGGTGAAGCGCTCGGCCAACGGCGTGATCTTTGATCCCATCACCCTCGGGCCCGCCGAGAGCGTCGGGCTGGCCCGCCGGCTGATGCGGGAGCACAACGTCTCGGGCTTCCCCATCACCGACGACGCCGGGACCACCCAGCGCGGCCTGCGGTCGCGGGGCAAGGTCATCGGCATCCTGACGCGGCGCGATCTGAAGTTCGTGGAGAACGAGTCCACACCGGTGAGCGCGGTGATGACGACCAAGGGGCTGGTCACCGCCGCGCCGGGGACGACCCTCGAAGAGGCCAGCCAGATTCTCAATCGCAACAAGGTCGAGAAGCTCATTCTCGTGGCCACCGACGGCACACTTGCGGGGATGATCACGCAGCGCGACATCGATCGTCTGAGCGATTTTCCCAAGGCAAACACCGACAGCCGCGGCCGCCTCCGCTGCGGCGCGGCCTGCGGCGTGGACCAATACGACCGCGTTGAGGCCGCCCTGGCCGCAGGCGCGGATGTCATCGTCGTGGACACCAGCCACGGCCACTCGGAGAATGTGCTTCGGACCGTCCGCACGATCAAGCAGCGCTGGGGCAAAGACAACGTGCAGGTGATCGCCGGCAACATCGCCACCGCCGAGGGCGCGCGGGCCCTGGTGGAAGCGGGCGCGGACGCGGTGAAGGCGGGGATCGGCCCCGGCTCGATCTGCACGACGCGCGTGGTCACGGGCGTCGGCGTGCCGCAGATGACGGCGATTTTCAACGCGGTCCGGGGCGTGATGGAATCCGGGCGTGATGTGCCGGTGATCGCCGACGGCGGAATCCGCCAGTCGGGGGATATCGCCAAGGCGATCGCCGCGGGAGCGAGCTGCGTGATGCTCGGCTCGCTCTTCGCGGGGCTGGATGAATCCCCGGGAGAGATGGTGATCGCCGGCGGCCGCCGCTGCAAGAGCTACCGCGGCATGGGGAGCGCCGGGGCCATGGAGGCCGGTGCCGCGGATCGATACGGCCAGCAGGCCCGAACCGGCGATCGAGAAGATTCCGAGGGGCGCAAGCGGAAGTTCGTCCCCGAGGGCGTGGAAGGACTTGTCTCCTACCGGGGCGCGCTCGCGGAGTTTGTCTACCAGATGGTCGGCGGTATGCGGGCGAGCATGGGATACTGCGGCTGCCGCACCATCGAGGAGTTCCGTGAGAACACGCGGTTCGTGCGTGTAAGCGGCGCAACCGTGGTTGAAAACCATCCGCACGATATCCGAATAACTAAAGAGTCGCCAAACTACACACACGATTCGTAAGCTCCCTCGCACGCCCGGGATGAGCGAGTCTTCGAGCGAATCCCGTGGATTCGCGGGGGCGTGCAAGTTTCAGATTCGTCGATCTCCGGCCGGTCGGTCGATGGATTTCGCAAGCGAACTTTGCCCACGTTGCGGGCGTACAGGGTGCAGCGGGCCGATTCGCGGCCCAACCACTGGGAGGGTTTTCATGAGTCTCTTCAGCAGCGGCAATCCGATTCTGAACGATCAGACGTTCTCAACCGTCGGACCATGGGGAAACCTCGGCGCGGCGACGCGTCCGGGCGTCATGAGCGTGCGCGGCGCGGCCTCCGCGACGATGATCCTGCTCGGCATTGTCGCGGCCACGGCGATGCTGGTCTGGACATATCTGTTGAACTCGCCTTTCTATTTCGCGGCGGCTTTGGGCGGGGGCGTGCTCGGGTGCATCCTGGTCACGATCGCCCACTGGAAGCCGAAGGCCTCCGCGTACCTTGCGCTGCCGATCGCTGTGGCGGAGGGCGCATTCGCCGGCGGCATGTCGATCTTCTGGTCACACTACATCGAGGGGCGCGTTGCGGCCGGCGCAGCGGGAACGATCACCGCGCTCGGCACCGGTCTGGTGGTGCAGTCCTTCCTGCTCACGATGGCGATCGCCACGGGCGTGCTGCTGCTGAACATGACGAACGTCGCGCGGGCCACGCCGCGTTTCGTGGCCATTTTCAGCGCAGCGATGTTCGGGCTCTTCGCCGTCTCGATGCTCAGTTGGATCCTCGCTATCTTCCACATCCGCGTCCCCTACATCTGGGACAACGGCATCATCGGCATCGCCTTCGCCGGATTCGTCGTCGTCCTAGCGTCGTCGTCGCTGGTGATGGACTTTGACCAGATCCGCCTCGGCGCGGCCAACGGATATCCCAAGTACATGGAGTGGCTCAGCGCCATCGGCCTGCTCGTCACGCTCGTCTGGCTGTACACCTCGATCCTCCGCCTGCTGGCGCAGCTCAATCGGCGTGATTGAGCCCGAGCCCCGCCTAGCGTTCGCCCATGCGGACACCCATCGTCGGCGGCAACTGGAAGATGAACACTACTGGCGCAACGGGCCTCGCCCTCGCCTCCGCCGTGGCGGATGCGGTTGATGGCGAGAAGCTCGGCGCCCGCTGCGGCGTGGCGATCTTTCCCCCCTTCCCTTACCTTCGCGAGATTGGCGAGATGCTGCGCGGCCGCTCCAGCACGGTCATGCTCGGGGCCCAGGATGTCTATTTCGAGCGGGATGGCGCCTTTACCGGCGAAATCTCGGTGAACATGCTCAAGGACTGCGGCGTCTCCATTATCCTCGCGGGCCACTCCGAGCGCCGGCACGTCCTGGACGAGTCCGACGAGATTGTGAACAAGAAGGCCCGGGCCGCGCTGGAAGGCGGATTCACCTGCCTGCTCTGCGTCGGCGAGACGCTCGCCGAGCGCGAGCAGGGCCAGACCGATGGCGTGAACCGAACGCAGACCGTGCGCGGCCTGGAAGGCATCATTGCCGAGCAGATGGCCCGAGTCGTCATCGCGTACGAGCCGGTCTGGGCCATCGGAACGGGCCGCACCGCAACCCCGGCCGACGCACAGGACGCCCAGCGAAAAATCCGGGGCGTGCTCGCAGAGCTGTATGGCGGAACCATCGCGGATGCCACACGCATCCAGTACGGCGGTTCCGTCAAGGGCTCCAACGCGGCGGAGCTCTTCGGCCAGCCGGACCTGGATGGCGGGCTTATCGGCGGGGCGTCGCTCAAGGCCGACGAGTTCCTGACGATCGTGCGGGCTGCCGCGGCCTCATGCAAGTGAGGGAGAGCCCATGACCGAGGCCGCCTTCCGACGCATCGCGTTGGGGCTTCCCGAGACCGAAGAGCGCACCCACCTGGATCACCCGGACTTTCGGGTGAAGGGCAAGATCTTCGCGACGCTGCACAGCCCGGAAAAAGGGTGGGGCATGGTCAAGCTCTCGCCGGCCGAGCAGACGCGGTGTTTGAAGACGCAGCCGGATGTGTTCGTGGCCGCGAAGGGCGCTTGGGGCAGGGCGGGGTGTACGCATGTGCATCTCAAGAGCGTGGATGGGGCCACACTCAATCGGATGATCTCCGCCGCGTGGCGAAACATGGCTCCGAGGGGCCTGGTTGATGCGCTCGGGCCCAAAGACAGCGCGTAAGCCGCCTCCTATGCTTTGAACCTTCGCCTCGGAGCCATATGTCCGGGGCTTGTTCGGATTGGCGGCGTTCCTTACGCCGGGAGTGCTTCGATGATGACCCTTGCTCTGCTCACGCTTGCCAAACTCAGCGGCTACTGGCTCGGTCTCTCAGTGGTCGGTTTCTGCATTGTCTGCATTTTGCTTGTGCTGACGATCCTGATCCAGCGGCCGCAGGGCGGCGGGCTCTCCGGCGCATTCGGCGCGGGCGCGGGCTCCGGCCAGACGGCTTTCGGCGCCAAGACCGGTGATGCCCTGACGATGTTCACCATCGGCGTCTTCGTCGTCTATCTCGTCGGGGCGGTGCTGCTGAACTTCGGGCTGGGAACGGACGCGGCGTCTGCCAAACCGCCGACCACGCCCACCACACCCGCGAGCAGCACCACCGCCACGCCCGATGGCACAACGACCACCACTGCTCCCGGACCGACGACGACCACCATCGTCAAGCCCGCGCCGGCTGCAACAACTCCCGCCGCGCCGGAGGGCACGTCGCCCGCCGGGCCGGCAACGACTCCCGCTCCCGCAACGCCGGGCACAACAACTCCCGCCACGACTCCCACACCGACGCCGACGCCGGGCACCACTCCCGCACCAGCGCCCGCAACCACCCCCCCCACCGCACCGCCCTCGGCGGCTCCGGCCCCCACCACTCCTCCCGCAACCAAGCCATGATCCAACCGGGGACATTGGGGCGGAGAAGGAGACAGCTTTGATCCGCAGCATGACGGGGTATGGCGAGGCGTCGGCAACCATGGGCGCGGCCCACTTCTATCTGGAAGTGCGCTCGCTCAACAGCAAATACTTCAAGGCCGTCATCCGGCTTCCCGAGCAGTTCCAGGTGCTCGAGGCGGAGCTGGAAACGCTGCTGCGCCACAAGCTCAACCGCGGCTCGGTCTTCATGACCGTGAAGCATTCAGACGTCTCTGGCGACGTGGCTTACACGCTCAACGAACACGCGCTGGCGAAGTACGTGGATCAGCTCAAGAAGCTGCCGCAGGTGGCTTCCGGCGAGGTGAAGATCGAGATCGCCCCGCTGCTCGGCCTGCCCGGCGTGCTGCAGCCGCCGGTGGATGAGGAGCAGCGTCTGAACTCCGCCAAGGAGAAGCTCGTCAAGCTGCTGGAAATCGCCTGCGGCCGGCTGGTCGAGATGCGCGAGCGCGAGGGCAAGTACCTCGTCACCGATCTGCTCAGCCACCACGATGTGATCGCCTCCAAGCTCGCGCTCATCCGCACCCGCGCCCCGCAGGTGATGATCGAATACGAGAAGCGCCTCCGCGGCCGCATCGAGCAGATGATCAAGGAGATGGGCCTGCACGTGCAGGGCGTGGACATCGTCCGCGAGCTGGCCATCACGGCCGAGCGCGTGGACACCGCCGAGGAGATCGCCCGGCTCAGCGGCCACCTCGACCAGTTCACCAACATGCTCACCGAGAAAGAGTTCAAGCCCATCGGCCGCACGCTGGACTTCCTGACGCAGGAAATGCTGCGCGAGGCGAACACCATCGCCAGCAAGTGCAACGATGCGGAGATCAGCCGCTGGTGCGTTGAGGTGAAGGGCGCGATCGACCGGATCAAAGAGCAGGTTCAGAACGTCGAGTGATTTGAATCCTGTTTGATTCCCATGCCCGGGATGAGCGAGTCTTCGAGCGAATCCCGCGGATGCGCCCATGATTTCTATTTCGGATTCGTATGCGTGCCGCCCAAGGGTCATGGCGGATCACGCAAAGATCGACTTCATCCCCAGGGCCCGGCGCAAATCGCTGATCTGCCCGCAGTGCTGCCCGTTGTGAAACGCCATGCGCAGGCCGCTGGCCCACACCGGGATCTGGATCTGCCCCCATTGAATCATCGCGTCGAGCCGCTCCTCGGGAAGCGCTCGCACCACCGTCGCGTAGCGATGGCACGAAGCGTCGAAGATATCCACGCAGCGCCCGAATCGTGGGTAGATCGTGGGGTTATCCGTGGGCATCGATTGGAACGCCACCGTCTCGGTGTCAAATCGCGTCGGCGGGGCAAGGGGTGATCCGACGCGCGCGGCCCGCGCCGGCGTCTTCCCCGCCAGATCGGCCGGGGGCATGTAGAAATCTCCCTCGGGCGGCGTCTCGCGGTTGATGCGTTCCACGCCGCGGTGCAATGTCAGGGCGCAGTGCCCGAGGCACCACGCCACATGATTCGGCAAGCCCGGTGCCTGCCGCGTGTGGTTCGTGTCGTCGAATCCCACGAGGTATCTGTGGAACAGCACGCGGCTGGCGAGAACTGCTTCCGCGATCGTGTCTCGTCTGGTCATGCTCATGCTTCGCCCCGGATTCCCACACACGCACCCGTCACATGATATGGATCGATCCGGGGCGCGGCCGCTCGGATCGCGCACCTGAGCAAGCGATCGGTAGAGAAACCTTGCTCGGAATCGCTCGGCCTCGGCCCCTTCATCGCAGGTCCGGCACGAGGGCGGCCTTGCTCAGGCGAGCCGCGGTCTCGTCGTCTCCCAATGTCACGCGGATGTGCTTGCCCGCAAGCAGCTTTGCCCCATCGCGGATCACGAATCGCTTGAAGATCGTCTCCGATGGGGCAAGAGAGCTGATGGGGAGCTGCTGCGAGGGCGTGTCCTTGGCGGTGATCTCAACCCGCAGGGATCGCGGGCGGGAGTCGCGGTTCGTGACGGCGGCGACCACAATCACATCCGGACCCGTGGGCGTGGGGCCGAGCTGCACCTCTGGCACAAGTTCTAGATCAGGAAGGCCGACCTCCACAGATGCGTTGGAGCGAATCGCCTGATACTGCTTGTCGGCCAGCACCCGTGTGACGATCGCCAGGTCTTTCGCTCCTGCCAACTGCCCCGGACCGAGCGAAACTGTGATGGGCAGCAGCACCGTTTGTCCGGGGGCCACGGCAAACTCCACGATGTTCGGCGAGAACGTCCACGGGGCCGAGCGGATGCCCTGTGCACCGGCGCCACCACCTGCGGCCTCCTCCAGTTGCAGCCGACCCGTAATGCGAATCGGCCACGGGTTGGTCATGGAGATGCGCACCTCGTGATCGGAGGCGATCGCCGGAATGAAGTGCGGCGTAAGGCGGAACGACGAGGTGAACTGCGCGAGATAGGGGTCCACGCCTTCGATCACCACCGGTGCGTCGGTAAGCGGCACGCGTACTTGCACGCCCGCACCCGGCGTCGAGATGTTGGCCGCGGGGCTCACACGCGAGGTGTTGCCGAAGACATCCGCCACATCCACGCCATCGCGGGCCGGATAAACATCCACCCAGGCGCGCGCCGGCTCTGCCGATTCGTTCCACGCGATGACGCAGGCGCGAACAAGGGCGTCGCCCGGTCGTCCGGAGCCATCGTCGGTCTGTCCGCCCCCGCCACCGGCGTGCTCGGCCAGCAGCAGGGCACGCACGCCAGCGGGCGCAGGCACCGTCGCGATGACGCGCCGTCCGGCGAGCCGCTCGGCCATTTGTGTCATCACCGCCAGCGCGGGGCCCGGCAGCAGAGTGCGCTCCCCGGCGTGCTCGGCGATGCTCCAGGGAGCGCCAACGGCAATCCGGGCCAGCGGTGTTCTGGCTCCATCGGGCGTCTCTGAGAGGCCCGAGCCGGATCCCAGTGCATTCCAGAACTCAACGGTGCGTCGTGCGGCCTCCACGACCCTGGCCCGCGCGCCGTAACGCTCCATGTCGGGAAGCTCCGGCACGACGGTCAACTCCATGGGATTTCCCGCGCCGATCTGCTCGCGCCACGCCGCGCCCAGCTCGACCATCGCACTCGGCGCAAAGCCGAGCGGAAAGACCACGGCTAGATCGCGGACGAGCGCACCCGAACGCGCCGGAGCCCCCGGCTTTGCCCCGCCGGAGCCCGTGCTGCGTACAACGAACGGGAGCGGGTGATCCGCCCGCCAAGGGAGCGCGAATCGCGGCCCGGGCACCAGCCGCGACACAACTCGTTCAAATCCTTCCAACCCGGCCGTGGGATTGCGGCGCAGGGCATGGGTATCAAAGACATTTCCCAACTGGTACCGCACCACGCGCTGCCCATACACATCCAGCGTCGGCTCCAGCCATGGAGACCACAGCTTTGGGTCCTGCTCGCACAGCCCGAGCGCGTCGGTTGAATCCAGCACCAGACTCTCGGCAAGCGCGGGCGGTGCGTTGTCCAGAGCCAGCGTGATCTGCTGACCCTGCGTCAGCAGCTTCTCGATTGTGCTCCCGCGTGCCGCAAGCGCGGCCCGAGCTCCCTCCGCCGGCACCGACGCATCGAATGCGGGAATCACGATGAACTTTGTGCGGGCTCGCTCGGCGATCGCCGGCATCTGCGACAACACGTCTTCGGGCGTAGATTCTGCGATGATGCCGAAGCGAAAGAGGTCCGCGGCGCGAATCGCCGAACCGGCCAGCTTCGCTCGCTCAGGCATGGAGCAGATCCACACCTCCTGCCTCGTCACACTCACATCCGCGGCATCGATCTCCATCACAGCGCGATACCAGCCAAAGCCCGGAAGATTCGGGGTCCACATCGTGGCCCGCGCGGATGGATCGAGTTTGAACGATTCACTCGCCACCACGCGGTCGTCCATGTCCAGCACACGTACGCGGGCGTGCAGGTCCTCCCCTCCCTGATCGCGCGCGACCATCTCCAGCGTCGGCCGCTCAGGGGCGATGAACATACCCGAGGGCTGCTCGGCCCAGAATCGCGTTCGCGGCACGAGCGCGACGGCCACATCGTCAAAGTACGCCGCACCCGCCACATCCTCGTGCGGGACAATGAACATCGCGATCGCATCGGGCGGCTTGGGCTCGAAGAGCTTGGGCTGGAGAACCTCAAGATCGATCTGCAGCCACGCGGCCTCGGGCGACGCTCCCGTCACGACAATCCGCACCGTCTGCCACCCACCCGGCGCCAGTACCGGCTCGGACCGAACCTCGGAGCCGGGGATCGGCATCAACCGCTGGTCGAGAAATCGGGCCGTGAGGAAACCGCGGGCGTACTCCAGGTCCACAGTCCGGACCTTCGCGGAGATGGTGTAGTCCGCGTTGGGGAATATCGGAATCTCACCCGCCTTGAGACGCAGCGATGTCGAGCCCCCATGCGTGGGCAGACGAACACTCGCCTTGCCGGAGCTGGCCGTTGTGAAATCAAAAACGGCCTCATTGTCCTGAGGGAATCCCGGGCGACGCACGCCCCCGGGCTCATCCTGCGCGTGGTACCAATGATCCGGCACCTGGTACGGGTTGTTGGGCTCCTCAAAGTCGAAGAGTCGCACCAGCCGGCGCGCCGACTGCGGCCGCACCACCGTCGGGCCTTGGCCCTGGGCCGTCTGCGCCGTCAGTGTCTCCGCGAGCCCCGCCGCTGCAAGCACACCTGCGGCGATCGCGGCCATTCGAACACCCATTTGCCCGCGCGCGGAATGTGCCCTGCTCCCAAAGGTCATGCCCCCAGTATCGGCGGGCAGATCGGCATGGCTTGCAAATCCTTCCAACCTCGCCCCCCGTTCCCACCACACACCTTCCAAAGCGTCAAACCGCCACTTTTCGGTTGTAGATGTACCACTCGAACATCACCACGGCCAAAGCGCCCAGCAGCAGATACGGCCAGAGCTTGCGGGTCAGGTCGGATTCCTTGTCCGCCTGGGTGGTGATCTCTTCCTTGGCCAGCGAAAGCTTTGCGGCCGCGCCGATGTCGCTTTCGTATGGGTCCAGCAGGTTCACGGCGATGCGACGCCGGGCCGCACCCCCATCCTGCACGTCGATCGGGGTGGCCTGGCCATCCCAGGCAACGTTGTACATCCCCATCTTCAGGATCGGGCCGTAGGTCACGGAGCCATCCGGGGCGGTCTCCAGCTTCACGCTCGAACCGCTCGGCTCGATCAGCCGCACATTCGATGCCCCCGACGGGAGCCGCGTCGTGAGCGTGTCCCCGGCGCGAATGCCCTCGCTCAGCGCGCCGGACTGCGTCTGACTCAGGTGCATCACGCTCCCGGCAAGAAACAGCACCCATCCGGGATCAAAGGGCCAGTCGCTGTCCCCCACATCCCAGGGGATCACGATCGCGTCCAGCGTGTTGTCGTTGATCTCCACGATCGCCGGACCCCCCTTGGACTGGGCGATCTCCTTCACGGGCGTGTCCGGCACGATCTGCGTTTTGCGGAACTTCGAAACTGTAATCTTGTCCAGCGCGGCCAACCGCAGCGCGGGGTGGTCTCGCTGATAGCTGAGAATGACATCCAGCTCGCCCGGCCCCATGTCCACCAATCCCAGTGGCGGCGGCGGCACCGCTCCCAGCACGAGCGATCGACCCGGCGGCAAACCCGGGCCCCTCTTCTTATCCGCCAGAGTCACCTCCGGCAGCACGCGATCGAAGATGAAGACGTCGTACTGCGCCGTCTGCCCCCCATCCAGGAGCTTCTGAAAATCCTCCGGAGACTTGATGTCGAACCGGCTGAGGTTCAGCCCATCCAGCGCGCTCTTGATGAAGAGATTCCCCGACGTGACAAGCACCACCGAGAGCCGCTTGGCCGGAGGAATGCTGAGATACGCCACGTTGTCCGTCGGCAGGGAATCACGGTCGGGCAGGATCAGCCGCACCATGGCCGATCCCCCCTCCATGCGATCCAGCGGGAAGACGAACCCGCCTAGGCCCGGTACCAGACGCGGCTTGGTGGGGCTGTTCGCGGCCGAAGAGGGCTCATCACCTGGGTTGGACGCAGGGGTGTCGCTCTTGGCCGATGCGCTGCCGATCTGCTGCGTGGCCGCGGCGATCTTCACGCCCTTCACGGCCTGTGCCACGCCATCGATGGTCAGTTCCGCATCGATATCGCGTGCGTTCGTATCCGTGCTCTGCAGGCCGACGAAGATGTTCACGCGTCCGGGCGTGTCGAACGCTCGCTCGGCACGAAGTCCCGTGATGCCGACGTTGGGAGAGTCCGCCGCGCCGATGGCGTGGTATTTTACGGTGTCCTCGGGCGCGGTTTGAATCTTTTCCGCGTCCGGCAGACGGCCGTCCGAGAAGATGTGAAGCGTGGCGGTGGGGCCGGATGGCACAAAGCCAGCGGGCTTGCCACCGACGGTCTCCTTCACCTGGTCCTCAAACTTCTTCACGCCCGTGTACGCCCGAGCAAGGTCGTAGGCGCCTTCGAGCGAACTGGGCGCATCGGTGGGTTGGATGCTCTCGATCGCTTCCTTCAGCGTCGCCTTGTTGGCCGTGAACGACTGCACGACCGAGGCGGAGGAATCGAACGCGATCACCATCGCCTCCTCGGCCTTGTCGTCAAAGAGCGTCGGATCGCGCAGAGCCGTGATCAGCTCCAGGGCCTTCTTCTTGGCCTGTTCCAATCGCGTGATGCTCTTGGACTTTGGCGCCGACGGGTCCTCCGCGGCCGGAGCATCCCCCGCGGTCGTTGCCACCGCCAGCGGCTCGCCCGGCTTGGCATCGCCATCGGTCGAGTTCATGCTTGCCGAGCGATCAATCAGGATAATCCGCCGAGCAGTGGAGACGCCGCGGCTGCGCAGCTCCGGCTGCGCGATCGCGAGGAGCGCGGCGATCAGGGCGAGGAGTTGCAAAATCAGGAGGATGTTGTTGCGGAGTTTCTGGAAGGGCGCGTTGGCCTGCAGGTCCTGGATGGCTTTTTTCCACAGAAGCGTGGAGGAGACTTCCATGTCGCGGCGGCGCAGCTTCAGGAAGTACAGAATGATCAACGACGGGATGACGATCCCGGCGAGAATCGCCGCAATGAGAGGAGTAGCAAACGTCATCGCAGCAGCCCCCTTCGCCGCAGATAGTCCATCACCAACTGATCAATCGGCATGTCCGTCTTCACCGTGACGTGGATGATGTCCCGCTGCGTGCAGAACTGGTGCAGCTTGTTGCAGTAGGCCGTCAGGATCTGCTTGTACTTCTTCAGCAGCGGCGCGGTGATCGTCACCTCCGCCGTGTCCCCGTCTTCCATATCCTTCAGGCGAAGGTCCCCGCCGATCGACGGCTCCATCTCCTGCGGCGAGAGCACCTGGATCGCGTACACGTCGTACCCCTGCCCCTTGAGCAGCCGCAACCCCGGCTCGTACCCCTCCTTGATGAAGAAGTCCGACAGAATGACCATGACGCCCTTGCCACGCCGCGTCACGGCGATGCGTTTGCACGCGTCCGTGAATCGTGTCTGCCCGGCCGGTTCGATCTTGCAGAGGTAGTTCACCATGTCCTGCAAACGCCGCTTGCCGCGCAGGTCGCGCAGGGCGGAAACCAGCCCCTGCGGCGGAAGTTCCTTCCCGTCCGGCCCGATCTCCGGCTTCTCCCCCTCGCGCAGACCCTTGTCCCCGATCGCGCTGATGCCCACGCGGTTCAGGTTCACGAGGCCGATGTAGCCGAGCGCGGCCGCGAGGCGCTGCATGAACAGGAACTTGTTCGGCTCACCGGCGTCGCTGGAGGCCGAGCAATCCAGAACGATGTGCAGCGAGAGATCCTCCTCTTCGAGGAAGAGCTTCAGGAACATCTTGTCCAGCCGCCCAAACACGTTCCAGTCAATGTGGCGCAGATCGTCGCCGTACACATACGGACGATGATCAGCGAACTCGACCGATTCACCCCGCCGCTTGGAGCGCCGCTCGCCCTTCAACTTGCCCGTCATGATCTTCCGGCTGGACACATCAAGCTGCCCAAAGCGCGCGGCCAACTCCGGCGGGAGCAGGTCCTCGATGGTTTCGGCACGTTTGATGTTGGGGGTTCGGAGCATGGGCTACCGGATTCTCCTTCGGCGCGAGCCCAGCAGCAGCGCGACCGGCGCTCCGGCCATGATCCAAAGCGGGAAACCGGCAACGGTGACACGCGGTGCGGCGGTGCGCTTGGGCGTGGCGGGCGTCGCGATCCAGTCGTACGTCGGCAGCACGCGCCCGTCGGCCATCACGAGGCCGTCGTGGTTGGCTGGGCAGCCGTCCTCGGTCGAGGTCGCATGCACGCGGATGGAGCGAACGCCGCACTGCTCGATCGGCGTCACCTCGCCGGGGTCGGAGACGCCGTTGCCATTGCGATCGACCCACACGGCGATGCCCTTGAGTTCTTCGCCGGTCAGTTGGCCATCGCGATTGTCGTCGAGCGCATCGAGCGCGTCGTACCCATTCTCGAAGAAGATCCACCACGAAACGGAGCCGAAAAGTTGGCGGCCGGAAGTGATCTTGCCGGAGTTGGTGGGATCCCAGACGAGGATGGCGGCATCCTTCTGCACCCACGACCAGAGCGTGGGCCTTCCCGTGCCATCCAGATCGAAGCCCACTCGCGCGCTCGGATCACTCAGCGAGGTCAGCGAGCGTGTATCGCCGGTCGGAAAAATGATCGGCGTAATGGCGTTGCTCTGCGGCAGGGCCGCGTACGCCTTGATGGCCGCCTTGGCGGTGGCAAGCCGAACGGCATCGCACTCGTTGGCGCCCCGGGCTTCGACGAGGCGCACGAATGCAGTTGCCGCCTCGTATGAAACCAGCTGATCGAGCGGATGATCGACGTATGGGCCCTGCATGGGCTGGGTGGCCGCGCCGGACTCGGTATCCAGAGCCCGCGCGAAGGCCTGGAAATACAGCATCTCGATGCGCGACATCCAATCCCGGCGAATGAGCGAACGGATCGCCTCCCGGCGGGCCGGATCCTTTTCGTTGCGACGCTCCAGGAGCGCGGCGGATGCCGAACTGGCCCACTCACGCGTGCTGTATCCGAAGCCGGCGCACTCCACTCCCAGGAACGAGAGCAAGCGACTCTCGGCATCTTCGCCCGGCAGCAGGTCGATCTGCTCCTGATATTGTTTTCGAGACGCTTCCGTGGCGGCGGACTTGATCGGCGGCGACGGGTTCGCGTCGCACGTTCCGGCGAGCGGGAGCGCGGTTTCCAAAAGCGACGCCAACCCCAAACGCGGCCCGGGGCGCCCGGGCGTCAGCGCGATGGCCCGGTAGTAGTGCTCGATGGAGAGTTTCAGGTGCTTGGCGCGCTCGTCGTCCGTCAACGGCTTCTCGGCCTTGGGCTGGCCGCGTGCGTCGATGGGATCATCGGCTCCGTGCAATCGCACCGACACAGACCCGTGCGTGAAGGCGAGACTGTGCACACGCGCCAGACGGTAATGCAGGTCCGCGTCGTTGGGCTTTTCCTTCAGCGCCTTGCCCAGATTTTCAATGAGCCGTTCGATCGGTGCATCGGTGGGCTGGAGGAACATCGCGAGCGCGGGCCCACACAGCGGGCCGCCGAGGAGCGTGCCCGCGACCGCGGTCAGGACAAGAGTTCGGCGTTTCGATGCGTTCATCGTGGTTGCTCCAACACCTTCAAAGCATCTTCAACCCACCCGCACCGGCTCCTTCGGCGTCGACTCCAGCAGCTTCCGCACCACATCATCCCCCGTCACCCGATCCGCCTCCGCCTCAAAGTTCAGAATCACTCGGTGCCGCAGCGACAGCAGCGCCACATCCTGAATGTCCTTATACGAAACGTGGTACCGCCCGTCCGTCACCGCGCGCACCTTGGCGCCCAGCAGCAGGGCCTGCGAGGCGCGGGGGGAGGCCCCGCAGCGCACGTACTGATTCGTGATGTTCGGGGCGTACTCGCCCTTGGGGTGCGTGGCGAGGACCAAACGGGCCGCGTATTCCTTCACGTGCGGAGCGACGATGCAGTCGCGGATCAGCGTCTGCGCCTCCAGAATCTGCGGCCCATCGAGAATCTTCCCCGCGGTCGGGTTCATCGTGCCGGTGGTGCGATCCATGATCGTGATCAGCTCGTCGAGCTTGGAGTAGCCGACGTTGATCTTGAAAATAAACCGGTCCATCTGGGCTTCGGGAAGCGGGTACGTGCCCTCCTGCTCGATGGGGTTCTGCGTGGCCAGAACAAAGAACGGCTTGTCAAGCTTGTAGGTATGGCCCGCGACCGTGACGCTGCGCTCCTGCATGGCTTCGAGCAGCGCGGACTGCGTCTTGGGCGTGGCCCGGTTGATCTCGTCGGCCAGCACGATCTGGGCGAAGATCGGGCCCTTCTGGAACTCGAACTTGCGCCGGCCCGTGTCCGGGTCCTCCATCACGATGTTCGTGCCCACGACGTCCGCGGGCATGAGGTCGGGCGTGAACTGGATGCGGCTGAACGGCAGCGTTAGCGTGTCCGCCAGCGTGCGCACGAGCATGGTCTTGCCCAGGCCCGGCACGCCCTCGAGCAGCACGTTGCCGCCCGCGAACAGTCCGATCAGCGTAGCGTCGATCACTTCGCCGTGACCGACCATTACCTTGCCGATCTCGTTTCGCAGCCGGGTGTACGTGGCCCGAAACGCGTCGCATTTGGCCTTCACGGCCTCGGGGGTCTGCTGGGGGGCTTCTACTACGGCCATGGGAAACTCCTGTAGATGCTCACATGGCACAGAGCACATGGCCGCAGGGCACATGAACAGCCGGAGACGCGATGGTCGCGCCCCTGACTTCAGTTCTGTGTGCGATGTGGTCATGTGCCATGTGCTATTTCTTTTCCTCTTCTTCGTCGAAGCTCTCTTGCGCCCGCTCGCGGGCCTTCTTCAATCGGGACAGTCCTTGTTCCTGCGTCGGCGGCACACCGGTCTGCTGCGACAAGCCCGTGCTCGTCGGCCCCGCGCCAGGGCCGGGAGCGCTCAGATCCGCCACGCCCTCGTGCTTTCTGGTCTTCTTGAGCTCCTCATCGCTCACCTCAAACTTCACCTTCGCGGTGGCCGCGGCCTCACCGACGGGCTTGGCGTGCGTAACAGCTCCCTGCGCCCCGTCCGGCGATGCCCTGCGATCGCCGATCGACTGCTGGGCCCGCTGCCGCGCCTCCTTCAATCCGCCGAGCTGCTGCCCGGCCTGTTGCGCACCCTGACCCAGGCCCCGGCGCAGTGCCCCGGCAATCATCTGCGGATCGATCCGAATCCGGCGCACCGCCACATCCAGCAGGAACATGCCCAGCGCGATCATGGCGATGAGCATCCAGATCGGCCGCGCGTCAACGGGCATCGTCAGCCCCTCGCGCAGCCAGAGATTGGCCTTCGTCGGATCATCGTCCACCACGCGCCCGCCCGTGAGTTCGGCCACCAGCTTGCCCAGCGGAGCATTGTCCTTCAGAGTCTTGAACTCATCGGCATACGGGCGCGTCACCGCGGCCGTCACCGTTCCCTTGCGCGACGCCTCGGGCACGTTCGCCCCGCCCGGCGTGAGGTACTGCAAACTCATCACATACGAGCCGGAGCCCGCAGAGTCGATCATGCCCTCATAACGACCGGGTCCGACCTGGCGCAGCTCCACCGGCTGGGCTTTGCCATTTGGCCCCACGGCATTGCCCGTGAAGCGCACGAAGTTCTGGCGCTCGCCCTTGGAATCCAGAGCTTCGACAACGATCTTGGTCTTATCGCCGATGTCCTCGGTCGTCACGCGCATGTCCGCGTTCCCACCCGGTCGCATGGCCCAGCGAACGTGCTGCTCCCAGAACGCCTTGTACTTGCCCCACGATGGCCACGCCGTTGTCCACTTCACCGAGGCATCGGACGTGAACGCCACGCTCTTGCCCAGCCCGTACTGCCAGTGCGCCAGGATCGGGTCGTTCTCCTTGCCGCGCAGCGTAACAATCGAGAGGCCCTCCCTCTCAGCCGAGACGATGTACCCGGAGATCGGCGGCAGACCGGAACTGGTAAGCCCCCGCATCGGCTCACTGGAGGCATTCGAGATCGTGGGGCTGAAGGGCTCCCCCTCCCAGATCAGCGAGCGTTTCACCACCTGCGCTTCTTTGATAAAGATGGACGGCAGCTTGGCGAACTCGCCCTCATCGATGATCGAGTAGAACCGCCCGCCCGTGCGCCGAGCGATGTCGCGCATCGTCCCCCACGATCCCTGGCCCCCCGCCGAGCGATCGTGCGGATACACGAGGACGCAGGAGATCGAGATCCGATCGGCCTTGCAATCGTCGAGCAATCCCCGGTTCAGCAACTGCGGATCGCCGTCGGAGATAATGATCAGGTGCTTGGCCCCCGCGGAAACCTTCTTCAGGTCGGCATACGCCATGCTCAGCAGATGATCGAAGCTCGGCATGTCGCCGAACGTCAGCGAGTTGATCGCCCGCGTGATCGCCGACTTGTTCCCCACCTCGCTCAGCGGATGCACCCACGTGTCCCCCGTCGTATGGCTGAACTCCAGGATGCCCGCAAGGTCCAGCCGCGAGAGATTGTTCACCGCCGCAAGCGCCACCTGCTGCCCCCAGTAGTTGCCCCGCGGCATCTCGCATGAGTGCATCAGCAGCACCAGCGCCCCGCGCGGCATCTTCCGCTGCTGCGGCGGATCCAGCTTGATCGGCAGCGCATCGGCCGTCGGCGAGCCGATCCACCCGCCCGCGCCGAACGACTCCGGCCCCCCCACCATCACCAACCCGCCGCCCAGATCGTGTACATACGCCCGGATGTCCTCCTGCTGGCGCTGGCTCAGGTCGCTGGCGGGCGTGTTCGCCATCACCACCGCATCGAATGCCCCCCACTCCACCAGCGTTTTGGGAGCTTCCTCCGGGCGGCGAAGCTGCACATCCAGCTTGGATTCCTGCAGCGCTTTCATCATCGGCCCGACCTCTTCGGAACTCGCCGCGATCAGCAGCACGCGCCCCTCGCTCTGCACGAACGTGATCGCCATGTTCGTGTTGTTCTGCTCGATCGCGTCGTCCTCGGGCGTGTCCGGCGTGAAGTGGGCCTTGAACTCCTGCGGTCCGGCCAGCGGCAGGCCCATCGGCACCGAGATCACATTCGCCCCGGGATCCAGCTGCACCGGCATGTCCATCTGCCCCGGCCCATCGCCAAGCTGCACCGGATCACCATTGACCAGCAGCGAGAGCCGTCCCTTGGCTGGCTTGATGCTGCTGATCAGCACGCGGAGCACGATGTTCTGCCCCATCCGCGCCGTCGCCGGGGCCACCACGCGCTCCACGATCACTTCCTGATCGAACTTGTATCGCAGCGGCAGAACATCGATCGGCACGTGCGCCGTCTTCGCTTCCCCCGCCGCGTCCTGCAAGCTCCCCTTGGTCTCGTTGAAATCCGAGATCACGATGATCCGCTTGGCCGCCGCCTGATTGTCGATGTCCTTGCCGGGAACAGCCATCGCCATGTGAACGCCCGTGGCCAGATCCGTCGCGTCCGTCTCGCCGATGGTCTGCGAGTCCGACTTATCCTTCGGCGGGCCCGGCAGCGCGTTGACATACGCCTTCTTCGCCACCGTGATCCGCGTGATTGTGTCGCCGGGCTTGGCCGCCTCCGCCGCCTCGCGCAAGTACGCGTCCACGTACGTCTGCACGTCGATCATCTTTCCATCCGGCCCTTTCAGCGGCCGGTGTACCGAATCGCTCACATCCACCACGACCGTGACGTTGACGCCCTTGGCCTCTTTGCGCCAATATGGACGCGCGATCGCGCCGATCACCAACAGCACCACTACCAGCCGGAACAACAACGCCATCCGCCGCGCCCACGTGCCCATTCCCGAGAGCGTCTGCCGCCCAATCCACACGATCAGCACCCAGCAGATCGGCACCAGGATCAGCCACACGGGCTGATCGAACTGGAAGGGACCGAGATGGAAGGCGAGGGTCATTGAGAAGTAGGTGGGAAGTTGGAAGGCCGAGTTTGCAAGGTGCGGAGACTTGATTCTGTTCCTGAATCTCTCAGGTTAGCGACTCCATTCGCCTTACCTCGGTTTTGGGAATCCCACCACGCGGTTGTTCCCCGAATCCAGAACGTACACGGTTTCGTTCAACATCGTCATCGCCCAAGGCGCGGCCAACTGGCCCGGCTCCCGCCCCGGCTCCCCCCAGCACCCCAGCGAAGTCCCAGTGTCCAGATCAACCCGCTGCACCCGCGCTCCCCCGAACTCGCTCACCATCGCCGTGCCATCCGGCAGCACCATCACTCCATAAGGATACATGAACTGCCCCGGCTTTCGCCCCTGATCGCCGGCATGCCCAACCCACGCGATCAATGCTCCATCCATTGTGAATCGCCCCAACCGGTGATTGCACGCATCCGTAACCACCAGTTCCTTCGATCCGTCTGGCTTGCTCCGGATCGCCATGGACTGCGGCCGGTTGAACTCGATTGCCTTCGGATCCGTCCCCAGCCCTTCCTTGCCAAAGGAAAAGAGGAACTCGTGTGCCGCGTTGAAAACGCTGATCCGGTCGTTCCCGCCGTACTCCGAAACGTAAATGCGGTCGATCGCTCGCTCGCCGGGCTTCTCCAGCACTGCGACATCCGTGCAGTAATAGAACTGCCCTGGCCCGTTGCCGTACGAACCCCACGAGTAAAGCGGCTCGGGCGTGTGCGTCTCCCCGGGGGGCGTGGCCATCTCGGGCTTGTACACCATCACTCGGTGGTAGTGCGTGTCCGCGATCCACAGCAGCGTTTCGCACCACTTGCCGTCCTTGTCCGGCCCCGGTGCGACGCCAAACCCCGTCGGCTTGCCCAGATCCCACTCGGGCATGCGAAAGAGCGCAAGACAGACGCCCGTCTTCGCGTCGATCCGTTGCACCCGCGCCGATTTATCGATGATCCAGAGTGCGGTTGCATCGTGATCAAGACATCGCGGGTAGGCGTATCGCCCCGGCGTATCGCCGAGCCCGCCGAACAGAACCGTGTATTTGATCGGCGTCGGTACGTCCCCGGTGGGAGTTTCATCACATCCCCCAAGCGCCGCCAACATCCCCACGATTGCGCATGCAGCCACTCCGCGACCGGCGCGTCGGCCAACTCCAACCCGCTTCGCCGGCAAATCACTCATGCCCGCCTGCCACTCCATACCCGCCCACCCGACCTTCGACGCCCGCCGCACCGTTCCGGTTCGCCCAATAGGGGGTGGGGTTGGGACACGGGCCGAGCAGCATATCCGATACCGGATGGCCACCCGCACGGTGCGATTTCAGCGTCGGATGCCGCTTCGTGACCCGGAACTGACTCCCCTCACCAGCCACCCGGCCGCCAAGGCAAGAACGATCCCCACGCCCATGACATTCACGCACGCCGCACACAACTCCTCATTCCGGTTGTAGTGCAGCTTGTCCAGCATGTATTGCGCCAGACTCGACGGCCCGGGCGGCTGCAACAGCACCGTCGACTCGATCTCGTGCAGCGACAGCGCGCCCGCCGCAAGCGCGACCCCGATCACCACCCCTATCTGCGGCTTCACACACAGCGTCCACCACGCTCGCACTCCCGTACCCGCCAGCATGACGCGAGCTCCGCGCTCATCGGGCGTCTCCAGCCCCGCCATCCACCACCCCGCGAGCACGCCCACGAACCCGAATCTCGCCACATGCGCGAGGATCACCGGCCACATCGAATCTCCCGCCGCCCGCGGCATCATCGGCGCATTCCAAAACGCCAACGTCGCCGAGCCCACCAACACCCCCGGAACCAGCGCAATCGCCAGCATCACCCAAACGCCTGCTCGCACGAGCGAAAAACCTCCGCCGCAGCGACAGCATGCCCTTCTCGCCCATACGCCCATCGCGAGAAAACCCACGATCGCCGCCACAATTGCCCCATTTCGCCCGCTCACCCACATCGCCGGCCCCGCCGCGCCCCAAAACGCCCGGAGCGACGACCAATGGCGCAAATGCCCCAGAAACAGCAGCATCGGAACAACGACCGCGACGCCCCAGACTACCCACGCCAGCGCGTTCACCATCCGTCCGCCGCGCCGTTCGGCCGCCGCGCCCTCGTCATGAATCTCCACCGGGCTCCGATCCGCCGCGCCCTCCAACACCCACGCACCGATCCCTGCCACCACCAAGAGCGGTGTCGCCGCCGGCCAGACCGCCGCAGGATCGCTCGTCAGATTCAAGTACTTCCACAGATGGATTGCGTACGTATCCACCTGAGCCAGATGCAGCGGCACGGCCGACCCCGCCATCACCAGCGCAATCAGACCAATCGAAGCCCCGATCGACCCGGCCAACATCCCCCCCACCACCCGCCATTTCCGCCACGCTGCCCCCGCTTCCAGGTCCAGGGCATCGAGCAGGTGTGTCGGAATCCGTCTCGCCGCCGCCCCCACTACGAACGCCCCAATGGGCCAACCCCACATAGCCATTCCCCCAACCGCCAGCGCCTTATCGAAAACCAGCGATCGCGCCGGGCTCCCATGCGCCAGCCAATCCCCAACCCACGAGCCCGGTCCGCGCATCAGCCCCCAGCCCGCGTACGCCAAGTAGCTCGGCATCAGGAGGGGCACCGCCACCAAGGCGGTCCACCACGCCCGCCCTCGCCGCATCATCCAAGCCGCAGGCAGTGCAAGCCCTGTCGCCAATACCGCGATCAGGAGCGTGTAGAAAGCAGTATTCCACACAGCGCCCCACACGAACACGGGGGTCTCGCTGGCCGGCGCGGAGTTGGGGTGACCCAACCCCCGAACCAGTTGCATGCCCACCCCAACCACCGGCAACCCCGCCGCCAGCAGAAGGATCGCCACCAGCCCGATCCCGATTCCGGTGATTCCCCACCCATCGCGACCGCGATCGGCGGGCAGATCCTGTGGAGTTTGCGGGGCCGGGTTCGCCATGGTCTGGAATGCTACTGACCGATCCTGTGCCGAGTTGCTCCCATTGCGTGCGATCTTCGCCGGAAGTCGGTATCATCTCAACCTATGGCCAAGCCCGCAGCCACGCCCGCACGCACCGGAAACACTCCGGATGCCCCGCACACCCAGCGACTGGCGCGCCTTGCCCGCACCATCGGCGATCTGAATCTCGGCTTCCTGCTCGTAACCAACCCCAAAGATGTGGGCTATCTCACTGGGTTTCTTGGGGGAGACAGCTATCTACTCGCGCCGGCCCCCGGCGCACGCTCCAAGCCGATTCTAATCAGCGACTTTCGCTACAAAGAAGAACTGGAAGAGGTTCACGCGGTTGCAGATGTCTTCATTCGATCCAAATCCATGATCGAGGCCGTCGGCGAAGTGCTCACGGCCGCCACCACCGGCAATGGGGGCGAGCAAGCCCGAATCGGCATTCAGGCCGAGCAACTGACCATCGCCGAAAAGGTCGCCATCGGACGCAAACTCGGCAAGGGCGGAGCCAAGCGACTGACCGACACCGTCAACCTTGTTCCCAAGCTTCGCGTCATTAAGGACGAAAGCGAGATCGCGCTCATCCGCAAGGCCGCCAAGATCCAAGAAGCTGCACTCCTCGAAGTCATCCCCTCAATCAAGGTGGGGCAGACCGAGTCCGACATCGCCGCCGACCTGGAAGCCGAGATGAAGCGGCGCGGCTCCAGCGAACCGGGATTCCAGAGTATCGTCGCCGCCGGCGCCACCAGCAGTCTCCCCCACTACCGCCCGCAGAGCCGCAAGGTCGCCGCGGGCAAGCCCCTGCTCATCGACTGGGGCGCGGTGTACAAGGGCTATCACTCAGACATGACGCGGACGTTCTCCATGGGCAAGTGGCCCGCGAAGATCGCGGAGATCTTCAAGATCGTTCTGGAAGCCCAGATGATTTCCGCGGCCGCTCTCGCTCCCGGGAAAATGACCACCGAGATCGACGCCATTGCCCGCAAGCACATCGCCAAGGCGGGGTACGCCGAGTTCTTCGGGCACGGGCTGGGGCACGGCCTTGGGCTCAATGGCCACGAGGACCCCCGACTCACGAACATGCTCGCGGGCGTGAAGCTCGAAGTCGGCATGGTCGTCACGATCGAACCCGGCATCTACCTTCCGGGCGAAGGGGGCGTGCGCATTGAAGACGATTACGCAATCACCGAACATGGCGCAGTCAACCTGTGCTCGATGAAAAAGACTCTGGAGTGGGGAACGCTGTAAGGGCTCGTAGTGGCGGAGTGAAGAAGTGAATCAGTGACGAAGCGAGAGTCCGGGGCGTTGGCGGCGAGTTCTTCGTCACTTCGTCACTCTCCCACTTCGTCGCTTCCGGATCCAACCCATGATCGACATCCGAAAACTCAAAGAACTCGTGCGTCTGATGGTGGAGAACGAACTCTCCGAACTGGATCTCCAGGACCAGCAGGAGACCGTTACAATCAAGCGCGGCGGCTCGCCCGCGCTTGGCGCACCGGTCGTACACCACGCCCCTCCGGCGATCGCGGCCACTCCCGCCGCCGCGGACGCGGGCGATGAGCCCAAGGCCGAAGTCGAGGTCAAAGACACCCAGGGTCTGATCCCGATCGTCAGCCCGATGGTGGGCACGGTCTACCTCGCGCCGAACCCCGAATCCCCGGCGTATGTCGGCAGCGGCGCGGGCATCGGCCCGGACTCCACCGTCTGCCTCATCGAGGCCATGAAGGTCTTCAGCGAGATCAAGGCCGAGACCAGCGGCACGATCGAGCGTGTGCTCGTGACCAGCGGCCAGGCCGTGCAGTACGGACAGCAACTCTTCCTCGTCCGCCCTTCCTGAGGATGCCGCATGTTCAGCCGGATCCTGATCGCCAATCGCGGCGAGATCGCCCTTCGCATCATCCGCGCCTGCCGCGAGATGGGCATCGAATCTGTCTGCGTGTACTCCACCGCTGACAAGGACGCGCCATACCTCAAACTCGCCGACGAGTCGGTCTGCATCGGCCCGGGGCCGGCCAAAGAGAGCTACCTCAACATTTCGCGGATCATCGCCGCGGCCGAGGTCGCCAACGTGGACGCCATCCACCCCGGGTACGGCTTCCTCTCCGAGCGGGCCGAGTTCGCGCAGGTCTGCCGCGACTGCAAGATCGAGTTCATCGGCCCCAGCCCCGAGGCCATGGCCAAGCTCGGCGATAAGGTGGCCTGCAAGAACGCCGCGAAAGAAGCTGGCGTCCCCATCTTCCCCGGCTCGCCCGGCGCGATCGAGGATGAGGAAGAGGCGTGCAAGATCGCCGAGAAGATCGGCTATCCGGTCATCATCAAGGCGGCCGCGGGCGGGGGCGGGCGCGGCATGCGCGTCTGCCACAACGATCTGGCCCTGCGCACGAATCTGCGCAACGCCAGCACGGAGGCCCTCGCGGCCTTCGGCAACGGCGCGGTCTTCATCGAGAAGTTCCTGGAGCACGCCCGGCACGTCGAAGTGCAGTGCATCGGCGACAAGCACGGCGGGGCGATCCATCTCTTCGAGCGCGACTGCTCCATGCAGCGCCGCCACCAGAAAGTGATCGAGGAGGCCCCGGGGCCGCACATCGACCCGAAGAAGCGGGCCGCCGTCTGCGAGTCCGCGGCACGGCTGATCAAGTCCGCCAACTACTCCGGCGCCGCCACCGTCGAGTTCCTGATGGACAAGGATCAGAACTTCTACATGCTCGAGGTCAACACCCGCGTGCAGGTGGAGCACCCCGTCACCGAACTGATCACGGGCGTGGACATCGTCAAAGAAATGATCTCCGTCGCCACGGGGGCAAAGCTGAGCATCCGGCAGGAGAATGTGCGGATCAACGGGCACGCCATCGAATGCCGCATCAACGCCGAGGATCCGGACAAGAACTTCATGCCCAGCCCCGGCAAGATCACGCGATACGAAACTCCGGGCGGCCCCGGCGTGAGACTCGATTCGCACGTCGTCACGGGCTACACGGTTCCGCCGAACTACGACAGCATGATCGGCAAGCTGCTGGTGCATGCCCCGACGCGGCTCGAGGCGATTACCCGCATGGAGCGGGCCCTGCGCGAGTTCCAGATCGAGCCGATCAAGACGACCATCGCCCTGCACAAGCGACTGATGCGCAACGCCGCGTTCCAGGAGGGCGGAGTGGACATCCACTTCCTCGAGCGGCTGCTAAAGGCGTAAACGGCCAACGAAAAACCCGCCGCGTTCAAAAGAACGCGGCGGGTGAAAGCAGATCACAAGTTGCGCTGGTCCAACCTCAATCGCGACGACGGCGTGCCGCGAGCAGACCGCCCAGGCCGAGCAGCGCGACGCTGGCGGGTGCCGGGGTCGTGGTGAAGTTCGAGCCGTCGATCCAGCCCTCGGAGCTGGTGGACAGAGCCGTCACCGCACCGCGGTGGCCGCCGCCGGCAGTCTCGTAAGAAGCGTTGAAGATCTGGGCGGGGTGGAACCAGACTCCCAAGTGAGAGTCGAAGCCGGTGCCGACCCAGTCCTGGCCCGGTGTGGTGAACAAGGGCAGGTGCGAGATGATGTCGGACGTGTTGATGTCGAACTGCAGGTGGCGGTAGGCCTGGCCCGCGATCGTCTGCGTAGTGGCCGTCGCCGAGTTGATGAACGAGGAGCCCTCGTACGCGCCCTTGATCAGATCGCCGCCGTCGGTCGTGCCGTCGCCGTTGCCGTCGCGCCAGGAGGTGTTGGCGTTCGCGCCGTTGTACTCGTACACCGTGAGCGTGGGCAGGGTGGCCGTGCCGGCGAAGACGCGGGAAGCATCAAAGTAGAAGATCGCCAGTTCGCCCGTGTGCGTCTTGGGGTTCGGGCCGTTGTCGACCACGAGCCAGAAGCCGTTGGTCACCAGAGGGCTGGCCGTGTTGTTCGCGCCGCTGAAGAGCACGTCGAACGTCATGCGGCTGTTGGCGCTGTTGAACGACGAGTTGATCGACTCGACGGTGCCGCCGGTGTCGTTCCGATCGTACTGCGTGCCGTTTCCAGGCTGGTTCTTCGTGTAGTTCCAATCGTACATCACGGCTTGTGCGCTGACGGACGACAGGGCGACCACACCGGCCGTGGCGGCAAGCCACGAGGAAGACAACATATTCATTTCCAAGTTCCTTCTGAGAGAGAGAGATTTCGTGTGCGAGTGAGACCAGCCGTACCTTTCCATAAAGGGTGGTTGGACGCAAGGGTTTTCTGCACATTTATGCCGACTTTTTGGATTGTGCCGGCCGCTGGGAATCTGGGCAAGCGGTTTCAAACCCAGATTAACCCCCATAAGCCCGATTTTGCCGGTCCCACCAATCGCGCGAAGCATGCCCGCGGCCGCTCCGCCGACAGGAACACGGGCCTTCACCTGTTCACCCCGTGAAATGCCGGTCGCGATGAACACGCGGTTTTATCACGGTCGTGCGGGCGCTTCGGACTCGATCAGCTCGCGCGCCGGCGACGGGCGGCGATCAGCACACCGAGTCCCAGCACCGCCGCGCTCTGGGGCGCGGGGATCGTAAAAGTGGAAAAGTTGCCGCCGTCCAGCGAGCCCACGTAAGTAGTGGCGAGCGAGGTGATCGCGCCGCGATGCCCCCCGCCCGCGCTCTCATACGCCGCATTGAAAATCTGGGCCGGGTGGAACCAGATGCCCAGATGGGAATCAAAGCCGGTGCCGACCCAATCCTGGCCGGGAGTGGTGAACAGAGGCAGGTGCGAGATGATGGCGGAGGCGTTGATGTCGAATCGAAGCCGACGCAACGTCTGCCCGCCGATCACCTGCGTCGCAGCGGACGCGGAGTTGATAAAGCTCGCCCCCTCATACGCGCCCTTGATCAGATCGCCCCCATCGATCGAGCCATCGCCGTTGCCGTCGCGCCACGACGTGTTCGCGCTGGTGCCGTTGTACTCGTACGCCGTCAGCGTCGGGTTTGCGGCGGTGCCGGCAAAGACGCGCGAGGCGTCGAAGTAAAATATGGCCAGCTCGCCGGTGTGGGTCTTGGGGTCCGGGCCGTTGTCCAGCACAAGCCAGAAGCCATTAGTTGCCAGAGGACCCGACGAGTTGTTCGCGCCGCTGAAGAGCACGTCGAAGGTCAGCCGGTTGTTGGAACTGTCGAACGACGAGTTGATTGATTCAACGGTCCCGCCCGTATCGTTCCGTCCGTATTGCGTGCCGCTGCCGGGCTGCCCCTTCGCGTAGTTCCAACCGTACAGAACGCCCTGCGCACTGGCGACTGCAACCGCCAGCCCAGCGGCTGCGGCGATACACCGCGTGGCGGATGCCATGCTCATAAACAAATCCTCCCGAAGGCGTCGTGCGACTCGGTATGCCAAGGAATCCCGCAGGTGCGTCAGCACTGCAGCTCGACCCTCCCCCGCGCCAGGGGGTTATCCATGCACTGTACGAACGGGAGGGACCTGGGGGCCTCGTTTCACCCCACTCGTCCGATAATCATGAGTATTGGCTTCTATTGGCCACTCGAACGTCTCCGCCGCCTCTGGTCGAAGACAAAATGAACACCGCCGCCGGTGAGAGTCCGGCGGCGGCGTTCAAATCTGCGCGATCTCTCCCTCGACCATCTCTCTCTCCCGAAGTCTCTCTCTCCGGGGCGTCTCTCTCGTTCACTCTCGCGCAGGCACTGAAAGGAGTCGTTGTGGTGTCCTGCTCCGAGTGGTGCGGGACAGGACTCCTAAAGCGAATGTGATGCCTGTGCGGGGCGTGCGGCGTGCGCGGGCGTGCCATCGCCAAAGGCGATGTCTTTTCGGACGATCGGGCTTTTGGATGGTTGATGATGCGTGCCGGCTGCGCGGGGTGTGGCGAGTGTGCAACGTGTGCGGCGTGGGTACACCATAACGGCATTGCGGCCACGTCCAAGAACAACGCCCGGCACGGGCCGGGCGTTGCTTGGAAGCGGGATGTTGGGAGATTCAGGCCGCGGCGACGGCTACACGTTGGGCTGCGGCTCGCGTCATCAGCAGATACGCACCGAAAATCACGCCCGAATAAGCGAGATCGCCAGCGAGCGTGAAGCGGAAGAACGGGATGGCCTTGGCATAGCAAAGGGCGAAGCCGTTCAAATCGTGCGTATACGCGGTTCCGAAAAACCAGACCGCCAGATTCGTGAACGCGAAGAACACGAACGAGCAGGCCGCCGCGGATCCAAGGGCTCGCCACATCACCGGACGACCTGCCGGGGCGATGAACGAACGGAAGAGCACCGGCATAACCAGGCAGCCGTAGACCACCGCCATCTGGCGGCCGTCATAGAAGCCGTGCCCAAAATCCGAGATCAGCATCGCCAGCACGGGCACGCCGATGGCCAGAAGACGGCTGGAAAAGAACACCCCCGCGAAGAGCGCGACAGCGGCAACGGCGGCGAAGTTCGGTGCGGCCTCAACAAAGCGGCTCGCGACCGCGAGGGCAACCAGAGCGGCGAAAACGATGGCATTGGTCATGTGGGAACGGATCATGGGCGAAGGGTAGCCCCTCAATCCGGGCCGGAAAGACGCCCGATCGACCTCGCCACAGCCAGAATCACCTGCCGCGCAAAGGGCTCGCACCGCCCGGCATTTGCCTCGTCCAGTGATTGCAGATATGCCACTCGCTCTCCCACTTCGATGATTGCCAGCGGGTAGCCGGCGCGGAGCAGAAGGTAGTTCATAAGGAGCCGGGCCGTACGTCCGTTGCCATCGGTGAAAGGGTGGATAGCAGCGAAGTTGTAGTGCAACTCCGCTGCTCGAAGCACCGGGTGAATGGCAGAGGCATTGGCCAACCCGAGCAAAGCGGGGATAAGTTCGTCGAACCTGTGGGCCCCAGGAGGGACGAAGCGCGTGCCGGCGATGAGGACGCGATCAGTGCGGAATCGCCCTGCCCATCGCGCGTCGATATCCGCAAGAACATCACCGTGAAGGTCCAACAAATCCCGATCTGTAATGGCTTCGGTAGATGGTCGCTCGGTCACCCATCGCTCGATCCTGCCGATCGCACGAGCGTGGTTGCGGGCCTCGTACAACTCGCGCATCGGTCGCCCGCCGGGAGGCGTAAGTCCTTCGATCACCATCTGCGTTTCGCGGAGCGAGAGCGTGTTGCCCTCAATCGCGTTGGAGTGATAGGTCAGTTCGAGGCGAAGAGCATCGAGCGTGTTGGGCAGAATGCTCCCGGCCAAACCACGCCGCAACAGCTCCTCCCGCCCGCGATCCACCTCTTCTAACTCACCCACCAAGTTCGATGCCAACGCCGCGAACGATCGCAACGGTTCGGGCGGGATGGGAATAGAGGTTGACAGCACGGACGACATTGTTGCACACAATCATGGCGCGGGCGGCTTCGGATCGCTTTCGTACGGCCGGAATGCCCACGAGACCCGTTGCCCCGCGTTCACCTTGGCCACGGCGATTGACGACATGCCATACGAGCTATCGATCCAATACTGCCAGCAGCGGCTCGGCCTCTTGTTGGCTCCCTCGTTCGGCAAGTCATCGATGGAATCCAAGAGCGTGGTCTCACCGGAGCCCGTAGCGGTGAACGTAATCGGGCGGGCGTGAGACTTGCCCGCGTTCATGACATCCAGCACCGTCATGCCGGGCGACGCGGGAAGGTCCGTGAACGTCTTCCGAACACCGTCGCCGTAATCAATGGCGAGGGAGACCATCGTGGCCACGTTCGCCCCTGCGGCCTGCGCGGCGGCGGCGGCGCGCTGCTGGCGGGTGTGCCAGGAGGCGAACCCAAGCAGGAGGGCAAGCACCAGCACCGCGACCAGAATCACCCGCAGAAGCACACGCTCCACGCGATCGAGAAAAGTGGCGGGCCGCGGGTCTTCCGGGCCGGCTGGGAGATCGTGCTGCGTTGGCTGGGGCGACATGACCCGGCAGTATACGAGGAACACAAAAACCGCGTCCCCAACCCCCTCGTACCCCCTGCATGATCGCGGCGACAACGCGCCCGCAGCTGCCGAGGCGAGACGTTCATCCTCGCGCAGCCGCCACCCCTCGACCACCACACGGGCCGGGGGGTGTTTTCTTTTACTGACCCGGCAGATTCTGCTCGATCCAGTCGTCCTGCTTCAGGACCTCGGCGCGGCTGATACGGGCCCGCTTCTGGGCCCGGCGCTGGGCGAGCTCGAAGAGAGCCGCGGCGCGGGTTCGTGCGCTTCCGCTGAACTCGTCGCCGGTGCTCATGTTTCCAACCAGCCCGGCGAGCTTCGGGGCATAGAGCTTCACGATCTCGTCTTCCAGAGAGACAAACATCTGCGCGCTTCCGGGGTCGCCCTGGCGTCCGGCGCGCCCGATGAACTGCCGGTCGATGCGCCGGGCCGTGTGCATCTCGGTGAGAATGACGTGCAGGCCGCCGGCGGTGCGGCTTTCGCGGTCCAGCTTGATGTCCGTGCCGCGTCCGGCCATGTTCGTGGCCACGGTGATGATCGCGTGCTTGCCGGCCAGCGCCACAAGGTCGGCCTCTTCCTTGTCGAAGTTGGCGTTCAGCACGCGGTGCTGCAGGCCGCGGGCCGTGAGCCGCTGGCCGAGAAACTCGCTGGCCTCGATGGAGCGCGTGCCCACGAGCAGGGGCCGGCGGGCCTGATGCAGCCGCTCGATGCTCTCCACAATCGCGTTCCACTTCGCCTCGCGCGTGCGGAAGACGCGGATCGGCATGCGCTCGCGGATCAAGGGTCGATTGGTCGGCAGCACCGTGATCGGGCGCTGGTAGACCTTCTCCATCTCGATGGCCGCGTCGGCGATGGTGCCCGTCATGCCGCAGAGCACGGGGTAGGAGCGGAAGAATCGCTGGAAGCTCATGCGCGCGAGCGTCTCGCGATCCGCGGTGACTTCCAGATTCTCCTTGGCCTCGACGGACTGGTGCAGGCCGTGCTCCCAGGATCGATCCGGAAGGAAACGTCCGGTGTACTCGTCCACGATCACCACCTTGCCATCCACGATCTGGTACTGGTGGCCGTTCAGGTAGCAGTGTCGCGCGATGAGGGCCTGGCGGACGAGCTCCTCGGCGCGGCGGATAGCGCGCCAGATCGGCTGCTCCAGACCCGCGGCCATCTCCTGCAAGCGGTGCTTGCCGCGACGCGTCAGTTCGGCGCGGCGGCGCAGTTGATCAACCGAGTAGTCCACTTTCTCATCGAGCTTCTTGGCGATCCACGTCGCGTCCTTGTACACCTGCGACATCTCGTCCTCGCGGCGCGAGCGGGCGATGATCAGCGGCACCACGCCCTCGTCGATCAGCACGGCGTCCGCCTCGTCCACCAGCGCGGCCCGCAGCCCCGGGATCATCGGCCCCTGACCGACCGGCGCACCGCCGGTGCCGCCAAGCAGGGCGCGCCCCGCCCATGGCGTGGCCAGTTGCCCGAGCCGGATCTGGTCTCGCAGCCAGTCCGCCGTGATCTGCTTGGGCGTGCCGTAGGTGATCGGCTTGGCGTACACGCCGAACCGCTCGTGCTCATCCATGCTCTGCACAATCGCGCCGACATCGCAGCCCATGCGCCGGTAGATTCCGGCGCGGCTGTCCGCGTCTCGCTGCGCCAGATAATCGTTCACGGTGTAGATGTGCAGGTAGCGGTGGCGCCAGGCCAGCAGCGGCGCGGCCAGCGACCCCGTGAGCGTCTTGCCCTCGCCCGTCACCATCTCCACGATCCGCCCGTGGTACAACGCCATCGCGCCCATGAGCTGAACGATGTACGCCTCCTCACCCGTGTCGCGTCGGGCCACCTCGCGGGCGATGGCAAAGCCCCGGCGGACGGTCTGCTCGTCCTGCCGACCGCGCACGAAGAGCTCGCGGGTCTCGCGGATGATCTCGTTGAGCGCGGCCTCGGAGTGGTTGCGGATCTCGGGCGTGATTGCGTCGACAAGTTCGGCCTCGGTCCGCAGCCACTTCAGCGAGATGCCCCGCGTCCGCAGCTTCATCCGCGCCAGTGTGGCCAGGACGTCGAGCCCCTTGGGATTGTCCGGCCGCCGCCGGCGTGACCGGAGCGATTCGAACAAGGCGTGATAGCGGGTGACGGTGCTGCTCATGTGGGATGTGCGATGTCGGATGTTTCGAGTTGGCGCACGCGTCGGTTCTTCACATCCGACATCGCACATCAAACATCCGACATTACAAGTGCACCCTCCCCTGAATCTCGCGCTCCAGCCGATCCAGCCACTGGGCCAGCAGGGGGCGCGGGGGAAGCTTGAATCGAACCCGCACGCGCTCGCCAGGAAGGGCCCATTCGGCGAGATCACGCGGGGAACTGGCAAAGATGCGTACATTGAACTGCGGCCGCTTGGCGACGCGCCCGCTCTCATCCTTTGTGTCCACTTCGAAGGAGCCGCCGCCCTTGAAGCCGAGCGACTCGTGCGGCAGAACGCGCTGCCCCGCCTCAACCACCTCATACCCGGCCACATCAAGAATCTTGTCCACGTCCGAGACAAGCCGTATCTGGCACGCCATCTTGGGGCGCTTGGCGGCGGTCGTTTCGAAGAGCCACGAGGCCTGGCGCTGATCAAGCGTGGCGGCAATGCGGACGTCCGAAGGATCGACGATGTCGCAGACCGGCTCGCCGCGTTTGACGAACGCGCCGACGCGGAGCGCGGGATCGGCCCCGGCGATCACGCCGTCGTGGGGTGCCCGAACGACCAGTTCGCCGATGCGCCGGTCGAGCTCCTCGATGTTCTGCCGCGCCAACTGGATGCGCTCCTCGGCCATGCCGACCGTCGGCGCGTCGCCCCGGCTCACCGCGTCCCGCTCGCCGATGGCGAACTCGTCGATCTGGCTCTGGATGGAGCGTCGTTTCTCTACCAGCTCGCGGCTCTCAAGCGTCACAATGGCGTCGCCGGCACGAACACGCTCGCCGGGGCGCTTGTGGGCCTCCACGATGAATCCCTCGGTGCCGAAGTGCAGCGAGTCGCGGGTCACACTCTCCACCACACCCGTGCCGAGGCGGCGGTCGGGCATCGGAATCACCCCCAGCAGGATCGCCGCGAGCGCGATCATGCCCAGCGTCGTGGCGACGGTGCGGAAACGGTGCTCGGCGATCTGCCCGCTCGTCGCCAGCCAGTGCACCATCTTGCCAACCGGCAGAATAAACCACGCCGCCGCCGTCCAGATCGCGAGCACCAGCCCGATGGCGAAGAACTGCCCGAGGATGAACATCGTGATGGAGAAGAACAGAAAAACGCGGTACGCCCCGGCCAGAATGCCGTAGACGATGAGGATCGCCTGCTCGCCCGGCTGCGTCGCGGGTGGCTGCAGGTTCTTGACGCGGAAGATGTACTTCTGCACAAGCTGCAGGAGCATCTTGTTGGATCGCTGCGCCAGGTTGGGGACCTCGAGCAGGTCCGCCAGGATGTAGTACCCGTCGAAACGCATCAGCGGGTTGGCGTTGAAGAGCAGCGTGGCGAAGCTGGAGCTGAGCATGACGTTGAACGCCAGCCGTGAGACGACGGAGTTGTCCATGCCCTGTGTCTGCGTCCACACCCACACAAACGCGGCGAGCGAAGCGACCGTCAGCTCAAAGAGCATTCCGCCCGCACCAACGGCGACCCGCTGCCACTTGTTCGCAAACGCCCATGCGGACGACGCGTCCACAAACGGCGAGGGGAACATCACCAGCAGCATGAAACCGAACTCGGGCACCTGCCCGCCGAACCGCTTGCAGATCACGCCGTGCCCGAACTCGTGGATCGCCTTCGTGATGACAAACGCCACGGGCACAAGCCACAGGAACTGCGGATCAAAGATCCGCTGGTTCGAGAAGCTCTCCATCAGCTTGGCCCAGTGCGGCACAACGGCGTAGATCGCGCTGAGCACCAGCACGCACCACGCCAGAAAGCCCCACTTGTTCAGAATCGGCCGGATCACCGGCTCGCACGCCGTGAGCAGCGCGTCGGGATTGAAGGCCCGGATCTTCAGGTACATGATCCCGATCACCTGCGCCGTGGCCTTGCGCTTGAAGCGATCGCGGCCGCGCCGCAGAAGCTGCTCGGTCTCCGGCGAGGTGTCCACCGAGAGCAGATTGGATTGGTACAGCTGGCCGATGAGCTGGATGATCTCGTTCTGCGTGGGCGCGGCGTCGCCGAACTTCTGCAGCGCAGCGTTCCACGCCGTTTCCACATCGCGGGCTCCGTCGAGCATGCCGACAAAGTCGTACGCGATGGGGTTCAGCCGGAAAAACTGGTTGGACGTTGGATCGTGCACAACGTGCCAGCGCCGCCCGCGATAGTGCTGACGCGTGATCTGCACGTGCGGGCGCAGCTTCGGTTTCATCAGCCGCACGCGGTGCCAGAAGGGGGAAAATGTTGGGCGTTCGTTCATGTTTGGCATGCAGCCCGACCGTGAGGAAGGGCCTCGATTGATTCAAGCCCTCCCTCGCGGTCGGGCTGTTTGTTTACCACCAGAGCCAGAGTCGCACCTGATCCAGAATTCGGCGGCTGCCGATCCAGATCAGCGGCTTCTTGACCGTGTCGAACTTCGCAATCCCCTCCACTCCGGGCCGGAACCAGTCCGGTGTGCCCTTGAGCTTGCAGCGCACCTCGAAGACGTTCTTCCCCTCCTGCGCTGCGGCCAGGGGAACGATCCGCTCGATCTCGAAAGGCGTGGCCTGATCGGGCTTGGCCTTGGCCGCCACCTCGCCGGTGCCCTTGCCGTCTTCAAACGCTTTCTTCACCAGCGCGATGTCGCGCTCGTCCACTCGCACGGTAACGATGATGTCGTCCAGCGGCGCAACCTGGAACATCGGATCCCCGGTCTTCATCGTGGAACCGATCCGGTCCTTCATATCGCCGACGATGATCGTGCCGGAGATGGGCGCCAGAATGATCGATCGCTTGATGCGGTACTCGTATACGTCCGCCTCCGCACGCGCCCGCTCCTCCTGCTGCTCGGCCTGCACGGCCTTGCCCTGCGATCCCGGCTCCTTGGACTTGCGTGCCCCGGCCGCCTGCGTCTGGGCCTGCTGAATCTTGCCGAGGGCATCCTTCATCGCCAGCGTGAGCTCGGTGCTGTCAAGCTCCACGAGCGTCTGCCCCGCGACTACCTCGCGCCCCGGCTCCACACCTTCCCCAACGCGAAGGATAATGCCGTCAAAGGGCATGGAGACCACCCGCTTCACTCGGGGCTCAAGAATCGCCTCCGCACTTGGGCGGTAGGTCGTTGAGTAAAAGCACACAAACGCCAAAAGCAGGCACGCCGCAATGCCGACGACCTTCCAGACGGTGTGCTTCGTGCCGACAATCCACGCCGCGCTCCGCTTGGCCGATTGCACGGCCCGCGCCGGCAGGGCGCGATCGTCGCTGCGCCGCACCTTGAGCATCGGCCCGATGAGGTCCATCGCGGCCTGCAGCAGCTCGATCGTGTTGAGGTCCAGCGGCTTGGCCGTGGATTCGATGGTGATCACACCGACGATCTCATCGCCATCCTCCCCCGAGCCCACATCGCGCAGCGGGAGCGAGCAGACCATCAGCTTCGAGTTGCCCGCCGTCAGTTCGCGGTGCGCATGAACAATGGCCTGGCTCAGCAGCACATCCGAGCCCTCGCCCTGCTCGGGCGGCTGAGGAAAGGCAATCGGCTGCTCCTGATCCAGGCACTCGTCCATTGCGGAGGCGATCTTCTGCACCATGCTCGTGCGGTGATCAAAGTGCTCCACATCGCTGATGGCCCGAACCTTCACCACGTCGTCGGTCACCCACCCCAGCGCGACGCGATCCAGCGCGTACTCCTTCGCAAGGTCGTTGCAGAGCTGGATGCACGCGCCCTTGAAGTTCTGCGCGTTGTTCACGCTGGCGATCAGCCGCGTCGCCAGATCAAGGGCGAATCCGGCGTTCACGCTCTTGCGCAGGCCGCTGCGGGCGTGGTGCCCTGCAACGTACCCCGCGAGCACTTCCGCCATCGCAAGCGTCGATCGGATCGCTTCCTTGCTGCGCGTCTCGACGAGCAGCGTGACCACGCCCACGGGGATCGTCGCCCCGCCGCCCGGCGGCTGTTGTCGCGGGATCAGGCCCGGCACGGCGTGCAGCGGCACGGCCAGCACGAAGCCGCTGCTCGCGCCCTCGCCGTAATACGTCGTCTCCTGATTCTCCAGCCCGAACGCACGCGCCGCGCCGGTGCCGAAGGCCGCGCGGGCCGCGGTGCGCGATTCATTGCCGAACTGCACATTGCTCTGGGCCGGAGCCGCGGCCTGGGCCGCGTTCTCCGCATCCTTGTCCATCCCCGACGGCGGCCAGACCATATCTACACGAGGATCGACCTCCTCGCCATCCACCTTGTCGGGAACGTACAGCACGGCCTGCCGCGATGCGCTGACCTGCGCCAGCACGCGCAACAGACGCTCGTAGTACACACGATCATCCGGCGCGGGCGCGTTCAACTCCGCGACAATCCGCTGCCAGCCGGGAGCTTTGAGGGAAGAGAGGTCGATCACTTGAGAGAACCTCCCTCATTACCGACTGGTGCACCCTGCACGGTTGTTCCCAGAACCCAGCGATCTTCGACTTCGCTTCGCAGTTGCCTGGCCGCGCGAGTCGCGGTGTCCGGGAAGGCTGATTGCGCTGCGGTCGCCGCCACCTTGTACTTCTCCCACTCCCCGCTCGGCTCCGTGAACCGCACCATCGCCTGCGTGCCCGCGGGCCACGTCTGCGGGTTGTCGATTTCCACGCGCACGCGCCGCGTCTGGCTCACCGAATCCGCAACGGGCGAGACATACAACACCCGGCCGCGCACCAGCTTCGGCGCATCGGGCATATCGACAAGCACCCACGCCGGGCTCCCCTCCTTGACCGCAAGCTTGATCGTCTCGGTCGTTTTCGCGTACGGATCGAGCCACAGCTTGTCCGTGTTCACCATCCGCAACACCTTCGTCTGCTCGGTGACGCCCTCGCCCACCTCCACCATCACCTCTTCCACGATGCCGTCGAAGGGCGCTTCCAGCCAATACCGCAGGTACTGGGCCTCGGCGGTCTTCAGCTTCAGACCCTCCTGCAGCTTGCGACGCTTGGCCGCCTCGTACTGCACCACGCCCACTTCCGCGGAGATCTTCGCTTCCTCGTACTCCTGCGGCGAGAATGTTCCGCTGCGCTTGATCTGATCAAACTTGAACTGCGCCAGTTGGGACTGTTTCTCCGTCCCAAGGATCTCCCACTCGTTCTCCGCCATGTCGCGCTGCGAGGCGATCCCCGCCGCCACATCCGCATCCCGAGCCCGCATCAACACTTCGCCCTTCTTGACCTTCTTCCCACCCACCGCCGTGATCTCGCGGATCTCGGTGGCGAAGGTGAACTGCATCACCACATCGCGGCTCGGCTTGGTGTCCGCCTTCGATCCGCCGAATGCCTTGGCCATGTCCTCCCACTCGGAACCGACAGCCGCAGGGCCGGGGTTCGAAGGCGGAGCAATCGTGGCCGGAGCTTTGCCCGCCACAACAGGGGATGTCGGCTGAATCTGGTTATCGGACGCCGCTCCGCGGCACAAACCCGCAGCCGCCAGCAATGCCGCAGCCGTGCCCGCCAATGTGCGTGTGGTCATAGTCCTCATCCTAGATGCGTGTGCCCCGTTCGTTCCGTCTGCCGCTGGGTATTCCGGCTGTTTTTCGGCAGTTTGGGCCTGCGTTGGCCTGTCTTTGGCCGGCCGCTCCCACGGCATGCGGCAACTGTTGCGCCCCCTACCCATTCCTGCTTCACGACAGGACTTTCGATCCGTCTGCGGCCCAAGGGTCGATCTCACAACCCGATCGTTGCCGCCGGGCGGAGCCGGACGGGGTTCTTATACGACCCCAAGGGCGGAACGGTTGACCCGAAAGCGAACGGCGGATGCCGTAGCGATCAGTTTGACCGGAGCCGCCAATGCCCCCAGCACCGTATCCCTCCTCGCGCCCCCGAACCGCCGCCCCCAGCCGCACCGCGCGGCCGGTGATGAATCTGGTCCGACCGGTGCGCATCGATCTCACCGGCGGCACCCCCTTCGGGGGATGGCAAACCGCTGCTGACAATGGAGTTACGTCCGACTCGCTCCCCATGGCGGACATGGCCGATCGGGCCTCCGCACAGTTGGCGATCCTGCGCAAAGCTGTGGACGAGGCGGCCCACGCCGACCACGCCGTGCGCACCCACGTGGGGGAACTCACACAGCGGCTCGCCCAAGGGCAGCGGTTCGCGGCCGAACTCGACGAGCGGATGATCCGCGCCGGCAAGGCGGCGGGAATCGTGGAAAAAGCCGCCAGCGCGTTGGGTGCGCTGCAAATGGCCGTGCAGCAAGTGCGAACCGCCCAGGACGCCGTGACCAAGCCGTTCGAAGCCAAGCTCGTAGAGCAGGAGCGGATTCTGGCCGAGCGGCTGGCGCAGCAGGAGGCCGCGTTCGAGCAGCGCATGGCCCGGCAGCAGGAAGTCTTCGAGCGGCGGATCGGCGAACTCTCGGCGACTTTCGAGGAGACCATCAGCCGCGCCGTGCGGGATTCGGACATGGTGCGTGAGCACTCCGAGCGGGCCATCGGCGAGCATCGCCGCGCGATCGTCTCCGAGACCGAGCAGGTCTGTGCCGCAGCGGATCGGCACATCGCGCAAGTCCAGTCCCGCGGCTCGCTCATCTTGGACGGCGTTGCCGATCGGATGGATGTGCTGACGCAACAGTGCGACCGTATCGGCAAGGATGCGCAGGCGAATCTGGATGCGATGTGCGAACGGGCGGCCCGAATCCTCGGCCATGACCCGCGCTCGGACTTTGCTTCCGAGCCGCGCCTGGGCTCGCTCGCGGATGCCGCGACACGCGCCGATGCCCTGGTGCTCGGCGTGAACGAAGCGGTCGTGCGAATCGCCACATTGCGGAGCGACGCGGAGCAGGTGCTGCGCCGTCTGGTGGATGTGCGCGATGAGGCCGAACGGGTAATCGAAGATCGCTTGCCCCGCCTCGACACGCTGCGCACCACGCTCGACGAGGCCAACGCCCAGGCCACCATGATGCAGCAGACGCTCGACGACGCCCTGCACCAGCAGGCCGACGCGGCGGACAAGTCCGCCAGCGCGTCCATGCTGCTGGGCCGGCAGCGCGAGGATCTGGCCGCCGTGGCCGAGGCCGGGCGTTACCACGTGGAACAGTGCCGCGCCGCCGCGGACGCCCTCCGCGAGATGATCGAGCAGGCGGGCGCACAGGGGGCCGAACTGGATCGCGCGGCCGCGGCCGTGCGGGCGCAGGCGGAAAACATGGTGGAGCTGGCACGTGATGCGGCGGCATTGGTGGCCAAGGCGCGAGCAACGGCTCAGGCCACCGACGGGCCTGAGGCACATGCCTGATCGACTTGGCTGCCGCGCAGAGCGTCTGTGCAACCGGCAAGCCCGTGCGCGTCTGTTGCAACATCGTGGCGAAGTGCAAAGCCACTCCACCACGGCACCCGGCAGATTCGCAGCAGCCCCCGCTCCTCCACCAGACTCGCTCATCCCGGGGGCGCGAGTGGTTTCCAGCAATCGGGCTTCTGAACGGCCTCCGCAAGACGTCCCTTGTACTCATCGCGCGGGATTTCGACGACGCCGAAGCGCAGGGTGTGCTCGTTGGCCATCTGTACATCCAGCAGTTCGTAGCCGCAGACCCGCAGGTGATTCCAAAGCGTGACCAGGCAGACGCTCGAAGCGCCGGTGCCACCCTCGTCGATCGCCGTGAACATGCTCTCGGCACAGAAGACCGCGCCGATGGAGACGCCGTAGATGCCGCCCAGAAGTTGGTCGTTCGGCCCCCACGCCTCAATCGAGTGAGCATGGCCGCGCTCATTCAGCAGCGTGTAACAGCGGATCATGGTTTCATCAAGCCATGATCCGCCGCGCGTGGGGCCGGGGGCGGCGCAGCCGCGGATGACACGCTCAAAGGCCCGGTCGCTGGTCACGGTGAAGGGCTTCCGGGCAACCAGCCGGGAGACCGTTCGCCCCACATGCAGGCCCCCTTCGCTCAGTTCCAGCACAGCCCGCGGATCCGGGTCGTACCAACTGATGGTTCGGGCGGTCGGGATCGCCCCCGACCGCCTCCCCGCCCCCTCGTGCTGCGGCAGGTCCGCCATCGGAAAAACGCCCTGCCGGTACGCACTGAGGAACATCTCGACGATCTCGTCGGGCGAATGCACGGATTTGGGAGGTTGGGGGCGACGCATGGAGCCAAACCGCGAGTGGGTGGTATACAGGATTGGGGGCTCGGGCGTTCCTGTCTCTTATCAACCTCCGCATCGCCCCCACATGCACGACACCCGCACGAATATCACGATCCTCGCGTGGCCGAGCGGCATGGGGCGGCCGCAGGCCCGGGCGGTGTTGGTCGAGGCCCTCGGGCTGGACCCATACATCGCCGATCTGCGCGTCGCCAAGCCCCCGCCGCTGGTGGTGGCACGGGTGGATGATTCCATCGCGGCGTCGGTCGGTGCGGTGCTGAAGACGCACGGCGTGCCGTTTCTCAATCTCACCGATGCCGAGATGGACGCGGCTGCGAAGCCGCTGCTCGCCAAACGGCTGGAGTTCGCGCCGGATGCTCCGGAACCCATGTACATGGTCGAACCGTGGCGCGGCGAGACCATGGGGCTGCGGATGGCGGATGTGTACTGCATCGTGCGGGCGAAGATCAAGCGTGCCCGCGTCGGCCCGGCGATCATTGATTCCACGCCGCGGCGCGACCCGCTCACCGGCGTGTCGTGGAGCGTAGATGTCAGCGTCAAGCACGAGCGATCCACGTCGATGACGAACGTGATCGATCTCTGGCTGCTGGATCGCGAACATCCCGTGCATCTGCAAGACGGGCGGATATTCCCCGGGCAGAAGCGCATCCGCATCAACAGCGAGAAGTTCAGTTGGGATGTGCTGGGGAGCGAGCGGGCCCACGGCGCGACGGAGAGCGCGGACCGCCTCGCGCTGCGCCTGGCGGATCAGGCCCCGCAGGCCGCCGTCGAGCTGGGGTTCCTCGCGTTCCGCGAATCCAGCGCGGCCGCAATCGGCAGCGGCTGGAGCGCGACGCTGCAAGGCGGCTCACGCACGGACCACCACCCGGCGTTCGAGTTCTACTCCGCCTGGTGCGGGTTGCTGCACTGGCGGGCGCGATGTGTTGGGGGCGCAGGATCATCGCCTACAGAACCCCCGCGGTAACGCGGGGGCCACGGTTGCAGCACAGATCACGCTGGCCCCCGCGTTACCGCGGGGGTTCTGTATGAGCCGCGCCCGCACTCCGGGCACGGCGCACCCTCAGCCAACCCCTTCAAGTCATACCCGCACGCGATGCACCGACCGACGCGGCGGCGACGCCAGCGGCGGAGCGTTCGCGGGCCGCGGATGAGGGACCAGGTGAGGAGGGAATAGAAGATGGTGTTGAGGGCGAAGGCGGGCATGGTCGGAACAAGCGGCACATATAGACTTGCACCGCCGCGCATGGATGGGATCTTCCACGCGCCATGCACATCCGCAACATGCGGTCCCGTTGCCCACCATTGCATTGACTGCAACGGGACTCCAACTCGCTCGGTGAACTCCTTGGTCGCTTTCACACCAGTTCGTGTTTCGACCCATTCGTGAGTCACCCACGATTCTGCGGACCGGGTTGCAAATAGCGATCGCACCCACGATTCCGAGCTGAATGGTGAGGGCCTCCACCATCCATCGCTGAGGACTATGTCAGGCGATGGCATGGATGTGGGGATGGGGAGGATGGCCAGCGACCATGCGATCGCGATGTTGATCGCCACCCCAACAAGAAGCCACAGGGCAATGAGAAGAACGCGGCGACGCATCGTGGGAGTGTAATGCCTGGCGAAGCGGACGGCGCTCCGTTATCGCTCCAACACGTGGCCATCGTGGCGACGAATTCGCTCGTCGTGCGCTCGAATTCGGTCATCGTGCGCTCGCATTCGGTCATCATTTCGACGCGTTCGGTCGTCGTGCGCTCGTCTTCGGTCGCCGTTTGGTCGCCTCCGGTCGTCGTGCGCTCGAATTCGGTCATCGTTTCTTCGTCTCCGGTCGTCGTTTCGTCGCGTTCCGCCGCCGTGCGGGTGCGTTGCGCGACTGTGCGGAGGTATTCTGTTGGGGTATGGAGCCCTTGCACGACGATTCTGGCGGATTCCGCCGCTCCGCCCGAGAGTTATTCCCTCATCGTGCGCCCGTCAGCACCGGGTGCGGGCGATGCGGGATGCGCGGCCCTCTCCCCGCACTCGGGGCAAGGTTTACCGGGTGGGAGGCCGGTAAGGCTGTAGCCGCATCCGCCGCAGACGTTTGCACCGCGCCGTCGCAGGTTCCGCCACCATAGCAGTCCCGTCGGCGCGGCGACCGCGAGCAACACCGCCCACGTGGGAACGGTGAATCCCCACTCATAGAAATCCCATCGCCACCACTCCAGCGGTCGCGAGCGGGAGACGACCTCGAAATCGTCTCGGATGATGAGCATCGGGCTCATGCCACCTTGGTACTCGATGACCACCCGAAGGACACCGCCTGTGAAGTCGATGCTCTTGCCGTAGGGATATGGCATCCGCCAATAGGAGAAGCCGGTTCCGCACCAGTCGAGTGTGGTGAGCCCAAAGATCAAGAGCGTCAAGCACAGCGCGGCCCATTTCACACCGCATCGCGTGCGCCGCCATGATGATCGATGCTTCTTGTCCACGTTGCGAGTGTACCGCGCAGCGGCATTGACCAACTTACTCGTTCCGTGGCCCCCGCGTTACCGCGGGGGTTCTGTATGAGCCGCGCCCGCACTCCGGGCACACCGCACCCACCGCCAGCCCCTTCAAGTCATACCCGCACGCGATGCACCGACCGGCGCGGCGGCGACGCCAGCGGCGGAGCGTTCGCGGGCCGCGGATGAGGGACCAGGCGAGGAGGGCGTAGAAGCATGTGTTGAGGGCGAAGCCAGGCCAGACGGGGCGCCATGCGAGCGCTCTATATCGATGTACGACATTGGTTTCCCACACTGCCCCGCCATGAGCGATTGAGGGAGGAACGACCACTGGATGCCACAGTCGGGGCTCAACGGACAATGACAAGGAAACAAGCGGCCAACCGATTCCAATATCGATGGGCTGCGAGACCCCACCGCCTTGGCGTGCTGCAACCCTGCTGTTCTCTTGTTCTGCTTCGCGACATTCCGCACTCCGGGCACTGCACCATCCCGGCAATTCCCCGAGAGTCGCTTGGGGTATGGACTTGTTCATGCGTACCGATTGCGACACCTCGCCAGGGGAAGCGGCAATCGTCATCCAACTCAGCTCTTTCTTTCCGATACTGCGACTCTCGCAGATCAGAGCCGCGCGGTTCGGGGCAAAGGACGCCAGCAACCCTCCCTTGATATTTGCGATCGAAAACCACCCGGCAGCTTCGGCAATTGCCACGTTCACCGTAACGCCGACGAGGAGCCAGATGGCGACGAAGAGAATGCCGCGGCGCATGCGGGGAGTCTAACAGGATCGCGATGCGCCGCACTCCGGGCAGACCGCACCCTCCGCCAATCCCTTCAAGTCATACCCGCACGCGATGCACCGACCGGCGCGGCGGCGATGCCAACGGCGGAGCGTTCGGGGGGTGCGGATGAGGGACCAGGCAAGGAGGGCGTAGAAACAGGTGTTGAGGGCGAAGGCGGGCCAGACGCAGTCTAACGGAATCATGATTGGCTTCGACTTGCCCACCCCGACTTGCGGCCGCGCAAAGGAAAATGCACGATTGCGATATTCATGCACTCCCTCGATCTTGGTGCGATCCCAGATGGTCCAGCATCGCATCCCAAGGCACGGCCATCCGACCGAGTAGGCCTGCACGCCCTCAACGAGCAGTTCGTCGCCGTTTCGAACAGTTCCCTTGGGCGGAAGGTACTGAACGTCCGCTGCCTTGAAACACCAACCTCTCCAAGTCCACCCCATTTGCGGCGGCGGCCAACTCGGCGGTACGGGCACCGGCCAACGCGAGTCCTCGGGCATTCCCATGTACGGAGGCATTTCCAGGAAGGGCTGATGCGTGATAGACAGTTCCCACGTCAAGCCGATGTTCACCACCGCCCCAACAAGGAGCCAGAGGGCGACGAAAAGAACGCGACGACTCATCGGGGGATTCTAACGTGCATGGGGCGAGCCGCATTCCGGGCAGACCGCGCCTGCGCGGACGCCGGTTAGGTCGTAGTGGCAAGTAAGACATATTCCGAGTCGGCACCGCCGCCGGTCCCGCCACCAAGACCACCACAACACACACGTCGGCACCGCGACTGCGAGCGCGACTGCCCACGTGGGCACTGCCAATCCCCAGCGATACATGTTGATCAAACTTCGAGGGCCCAACTGCCGCATCACCTCGGCGTGCGCCTCCGACACGCGCCAGAGTTTGGGGCCGTAGAACCCTTTCGGAATTTCCGGATGAGGCGAGCCGACAAAGCCGTGTTCAATCACCTTCAGCGGTTGACCGCCTCCGGGGCTATAGACCACGCAGATCTGAAACTCGCCACAGCCCCAACGAATATACGAGCCCGAAACTGGATACCCGAAGGACAGAGCCCAAGCTCGACAGTCCATCCACAGCAACACGGCAAGAAGCACCGATAGCCCGGAGCCAATCCATCTGGCTGCGCGGCGGACTACCGGACGATGCGTTGCTCGCTCACGGGACATTTCATGGCAGTCTACGACCCCGGACATGCTGTTGGTTCGGTGGGCGGCGTATGCCATTTGGCCGCCCGCGTTACCGCGGGGGTTCCGTATGAACATCCGACATCGCACATCCGACATCCCACATTCCTACCCTCCTCCATGCACCTCGCCGACAACGTCCTCCAAGGGTTCCTCGACGCCTTCCACGCCCAGAAGACCCTGGCCGACAAGGCCATTGCGCAGGTCTCGGACGCCGACCTGCGCCGGCCGCTGGATGAGAACACCAACTCCGTCGCCGTCATCATGAAGCACGTCTCGGGGAACCTGATCTCGCGCTTCACGGACTTTCTGACGACCGACGGGGAGAAGCCGTGGCGCGATCGGGATGCGGAGTTCGCCGACACCTTCGGCGATCGCTCGCAGATCATCGCGCAGTGGGAAGGGGGCTGGACCTGCCTCTTCGACACCTTCGCGATTCTGCGCCCGGAGCACCTGGACTGGCAGGTCTTCATCCGCGGCGAGTCGTACTACGTCCCCGCCGCGCTCGCCCGCTCGCTGGCCCACACCAGCTACCACGTCGGGCAGATCGTGGTGACGTCGCGGGTGATGTGCAAGGACCGATGGGAAGTCATCACCATCCCGCGCGGCAACTCCCGGCAGTTCAACGCGCAGATGGGGTTCGGCGCGCCCGACGGGGGCTGATCGCGGGCTGATTGTTCGGAATCTGCGACCCTCGGGGCCATTCGCCCGTATCACTATGCAGACCATGCACGAGCCGGCCCACCCCTCAACTTCTGTCACGTCGCCGACCGCCGAGGCGCCATTGAGGAATCCGCCGCTCTCCCTTTCGCGTCGTCTGCTCCGATCGGCCTTCCGCGTCGGCGCCGTCATGCTCGTACTGCTTGCGCTCGCACGATGGACGGGGCTCGTCGAGCGCGTGGCGTTTTTCCATCCCGGAACAGCGGACTACGCCACTCCCGCCGGATGCGAGGAAGTCGAGTTCTCCACGCCCGACGGCATGACGCTGCACGGGTGGTTCATGCCCGCCAAGGGGCTCGCACCGGGGACGAAAGATGCCCCCGCCCCTGCCGTCCTGCACTGCCACGGCAACATGGGCGACATCTCCGCCCACGCCTCCACAAGCGCATATATCACGCAGGCGGGCGTCAGCGTCTTCCTCTTCGACTACCGCGGCTTCGGCAAATCCACGCCGGCCAGCATGCTCTCCCGCGATGATCTGCTGACGGATTCCGAGGCCGCGTACGCGTATCTGCGCACGCGTAAAGATGTCGACGCCTCCCGCATCGGCGTCTTCGGCTACTCCCTCGGCGGCGTGTACGCCCTCGCGCTGGCGGCGAAGCACCCCGAGATCAAGTGTGTCACGTCCGTCGCCACGTTCTGCTCCTGGCCCTGCGTGGCGAGCGACCACGTGCCGGTACTCGGGCGGCTGCTCATCGCCACCGGCCTCGCCGCGGAGGACAGCGCGGCGGCGATGGGGCAGCGCCCGCTGCTGCTGGTACACGGAGACCGCGACACCATCGTCTCCTTCGCGCACGGCCCGCGCATTCTGGAAGCCGCGATGCATGCGCACGTTCCCGCAGAACTGCTCAAGGTGCCCGGTGCAGGCCATCTGAACCTGTTCACCAAAGAGACCAAGCTGCACATCCGCGAGTTCTTCGCCAAATCGCTGGGCACCGCGCCGTAACGCGGCCCGCCGAAAACGCTCAAACGAAGGCCGAACAATCGTGTACTTCCCAACAATCTGCCGGGAAAGGCGATCAAATCGCAACATGGCGTGGCCTCGGCGGTGTCCGAGTTTGGACGGCCGCTCCATCCTCCTCCAAATTACACGCTTCAACACACGAGAACCCCCATGCTCAAGCACGCACTCATCGTCCTGACGCTGCTCTCGGCCCCAGCCGCGGCGCTGGCTCAGACAGACGCAAAGGCCGTGAACTTCAACCTGCTTCCCCCCGTGAAGTCCACGGACCCTGAGTTCAAGGGCCCGACCAACGCCGCGATCCTCTACTACCGCGCGTTTATGTTCATGAACGAGGAGACTTCCAAGAAAGTCTCCGACGCGATCTCGCAAACCGACCCCAACTGGATTCCCGACGCAGAGGTGTGCAAGCTGCTCGCGGACAACGACAACGCGATCTACACGTTCATCCGCGGCTCCAAGCTCGAGATCGCCGACTTCGGCGTGGAATACTCGGCGGGGATCGGCGCGCTTCTACCGCACCCGGGGAAGCTGCGTGCCGGGGCCCGGCTCCTGGCCGTGGATGCCCGGCCGCTCGCGCACGAGGGGAAGCCGGATGAGGCGGCCGAGCGCGTGGCGGCAATCTTCAACATGTCGCGCCATACGACGCAGGAGCGCCTCCTGATCTCCTCGCTCGTTTCCATCGCCATCCATAGTCTCGGCTGCGTGCAGGCCGAGTACCTGATCAACAACAACCTGCACGGCCAAGGGCAAGAAATCGTCTCGCATCCCTCCCCGATCGCGCCAACGCAATCCCTCGCTGCGCTGCGCACGCTCAATCGCAATGCAACGCCCGAGACCCTGCGATTGCCCAGCCCTTCGACCGGCTCGTCGCGAACCGATCCGGTGGCCACCATGCAGCCGCAATTCTCGCGTGATCCCGACTCCGTCGCCAATCTGCTTGGCTCGAACCGCTAATCCTCGTCGTCGGCTTCCATATCGCCCAGCACGCGGAAGGCCAGTTCGTAGGCAAGCAGCGCAATGGCGATGCGATTGGCCGCATCCGGTCCGCTCGCATCAACAGCGGAGCGAAACGTGTACAGCTTGCGATCGTCGCGGAAGTGCTCGTAGGCCAGGCGCGTCGGGCCCCAGGCCTTGTTCCAGTCCAGATCGATGAGCTCCTCTTCCAGCAGTTCCTCGATCTTGTCCCCGGTGTGTACCAGGTCCGCCTCGATCGACTGGCTCAGCCACCGGTCCGCGGTCGTCAGCGCGACCCACGTCTTTCCCGCATCGATAAACACGCGAAACTCCGCGGGTTCCGCGCTCGCCAGCGCATCGCAGCGCAGCATCATCCCGTCGATCCGGACCGAGCCGAATACGCCCTCGGCCGTCGCCCGCCGCGCCACCGCGGCCAGAATCGCGGCGAAAGAGGCATCCAGACTGCTTGGTGCGGAATTGGTCATGCTGCGGCTCGTGCTTGACATAGAGACCGCCAGCATAGGTACACGAGGGGCTTCGCCCCGTGATTCTCGACCAGATGTTCAGGTTCATCGTTCCATTTTCCGCCGGTTTCTGTATACTCGGCCGTTGGTCGGCCCGGTCGCTCGTGCGGCCCGGATCCGCTCGAACTCCGACCCCGCAGCGCACGCGCATGACCGATCAACCCCTCGTGGCGGCACCGTCCAACCCGAACACTCGTGCGGCAGCACCCGCCCGCGCCGAGCGTGCGCGAAGTTCGTGGGTCGATGTCGCCAAGGGCATCCTGATCATTCTCGTCGTGCTCGGCCATCTCATCGGCGGGCTTTCGACTTCGGGCCTGCTTGGGACATCCAGATTCTGGGTGCAGGCGTATTACTGGATCTATGCATTCCACATGCCGGCGTTCGTCCTCCTCGCCGGGCTCTTCCTGGAGCGCTCACTGCGGGTCGGCTTCACGGCGTTCGCCGTCGAGAAGTTCAAGTCGCTGTACTACCCGGCGGTGCTCTGGGGCGCGATCTTCTGGGTCCTGCTCATGGCGGCCCAGCGATACGCGAACAGCAAGCCCAACTACATGATGCTCCTCCAACCGCTCTACAACCCGGTGGGCAGCTATTGGTTCCTCATCACCTTGCTCTACCTCTCGCTGGCGTACGCCGCGCTGCGAACTGTCGGCGTGCCCCGCTGGCTGGTCTGCGCGGCCGCGATCATCGGTGCCGGCGCGGCCGAGTGTTTCGGCGATACTTGGCCGATCGTGGTCGCCCACCTGACGTGGTACATGGGGTGGCTCATGCTCGGCGTTCTGCTCTCGGACGCGATGCGGGTTCGCGCCATCGCCTCCAAACGCGTGCCGAGCTGGGTCCTCGCGGGCGCGTGCGTCGCGGGCTTCGCCGCAATGACCGTGCAGATTCCCCGACAGATGACCGGCCCCCCGCCGTTCCGGGCCGAATGGGCCGTACCGGGCACGATCGCCGTGCTCTGCCTCTCCGTGCTCATCTCGAGACTGGGCGAAAACGATGCGCGTGCCCCCAAAGCGTTCCTCGCCCGCTGGCTCGCGCTGTTCGGACGCCGATCGCTGCCGATTTATCTGATGAGCGGCATTGGCAGCGTCGGGGCTCGAACGCTTTTCACCCGGATCCTGCACATAGACAATATGTGGATTCTCCTCGCCGGAGGAATGCTCGCGGGGATCGCCTTGCCCCTGATATTCGCTTGGGCCTGCGAGCGTGTCGGCTTCGAGTACGCCTTCCGGTGGGGACCGAAAGAACCCGCCGAACCGCGGCGGAACGCGCTCGCGCCGTGATCAGGACTACCCTTGCGCCCTGCTCATCCAGAACACCGGGCCTCGCGCCAAGCGATCGCCCATTGGCCGGAACTGACCATGCGGATCATGATGCTGGGGTGGGAGTTCCCACCCTTTATTGCCGGCGGCCTCGGGACCGCGTGCTACGGACTGACCAAGGCGCTCGACCGCCTTGGCCATGAGGTCGTCTTCGTCCTCCCCAAGCCCGTGGACCGCACCCACGCCTCTCACATCCGCCTGCTCTCCCCCGAAGCGATCCGCGGCCTGCACTGGACACCACCGAAGGGTCCCTCCGCTTCCGGCACAACCAATGGCACGGGCGGCGCAGGCGGCTTGCCGTCAGCCACGAACGCCAGCGGCGGCCTCGAAGCCGAGCACTACACAATGCCCGGCTTCGCCCACGCCTCCTTCCGCGGCATTCCCTCTCCGATCACTTCGCCCTATCGCTCCTTCCAATCGGCGGGAGCGGGAGCGGGGGGCATGTTCGGCATCTCCGGCGTTGGTGCGGGCGGGGGCGGTGAACACCCAGACTTTCCCGGCATGCCCGGCTTCGCGCCCCACGATGCGCACGCCATCGCGGTGGCCATGGGCGCCGAATCCAGCGCGGCCCGCGGCTCCTGGGGCGGCGGCGGGGGCTCGGGCAGCGGCTACGACGGCGACATGCTCACAAATGCGGAGCGGTACGCGCGGCTCTGCGTCGCACTCTCCAGCCACGAGCGTTTCGACTGCATCCACGCCCACGACTGGATGACCTTCCCCGCGGGCATCGCGCTGAGCACCGTCACCGGCAAGCCGCTGATCATCCACGTGCACTCCACCGAGTTCGACCGCTCCGGCGAGAACATCGACCAGCGCGTGTACAACATCGAACGCCGCGGCATGCACGCCGCGGCCCGGGTCGTCTGCGTCTCCAACCTCACGCAGTCCATCTGCATCCGCCGCTACGGCGTGGACCCGGCGAAGACGGATGTGGTGTACAACGGCATCGACAACGAGATGGTCCAGCCGCACCCCGGCGAGCAGATCGAGAGCAAAGACCGCATCGTGCTCTTCCTCGGCCGCATCACGATGCAGAAGGGTCCGGAGTATTTCATCCGCTCGGCCAAGCGCGTGCTGGAAAAGGTGCCGGATGTGAAGTTCGTCGTGGCGGGCAGCGGCGACATGGCCGTGCGCATGATCGAGGAAGCCGCCGCGCTGGGCATCGGCCACCGCGTCCTGTTCACTGGGTTCCTGCGCGGCAGGGATGTCGATCGCGTCTTCCGCATGGCGGATGTCTACGTCATGCCCAGCGTGAGCGAGCCCTTCGGCATCGCCCCGCTGGAGGCCATGCGCAACGATGTCCCCGTCATCATCTCCAAGCAGTCGGGCGTGAGCGAGGTGCTGACGCACGCGCTGAAGGTGGACTTCTGGGACATCGACGAGATGGCCAACAAGATCGTCGCCGTCCTTCGCCACCCCCCGCTGGGCCAGACGCTCCGCGAGCACGGGAGCTTCGAGCTGCGGAAGCTCACCTGGGACGGCGCGGCCCAGAAGTGCGTGCAGGCGTATGGGAAGGCGATCGCGATGTCGCATGGATCGCTGGCGGCGGTGTGAGCACGATACGAGCCCGACGCGCAAGCGAGGGAAGATTCACCGCGGAGGGCCGCGGAGGTCGCGGAGGGGATTCTCCATACGCGTACGCGGAACGAGCCCCGAGCGTCAGCGAGCGGGATTGACTCAGATGGTCGCGCGTTCAGTAGAAAGGGGTTCCGCGAAGCCCCCATCCCTTCCCTCACCCATCCCCGCAACGACGTCGGCTCACTCTTGCTTGGGCGCGTACGGGAGCCACCCGCTCTCAAGCGTTTTCCGCCATGCCTCCATGTCGTGACCCCATTCTTCCTGTCGAGATACTTCGATCATGAATAGCAGGAAACGGGCAACGCACCCTCGCTGACGATCGTCAAAGATGGCGTACTTCGTCTTCGCCCAATTCCCGGGTTCGCGTCCTCCAAAGGTCAGCGCGAACTGAACCCCCGCATCTTCTCCCTCCATGACACTTCGCTTCAGAGCGGCGGGGAGGTAATAGCGGGTTCCAATGGTATCGAGAAAGCTCCACCCCCCACATCCAACCCCCGGCTCCCATGCATTGTCCTCGACCAGTTCGCTCCAATGCCGGTCCTTGTCGCTCCTGCGAGCTTCGAGCCGTTCACTCTCGCTTCCATGATCATCAATGACGACCGATTCGCTCCACGACATGCCCCCATCGCGGCTCACATCCGCGAACGCCGCATCGATCTCGGCCAGCAACGCCGCCTGCTCGCGCAACAGTTGTTCGGAACGAGCGCCCATTGCTGATGGTATGGAGCAATCCTCCCGCGCCTGCGTTCGTGCCCTTCCCACCCACCGCCACTCCACCCCCTCACCCCGCACGGACGGACTCTGAGAGGGGCGGCCCGGCGCGACGCGGGCGCACCGGTTCGCCGCGCGGCCGGGGCGGCTTTGGGGGGCGGCTCCAAAATACAATTCCGTCCGAGCGGGGTGAGGAGATCGGGCGCCCCGGGGCCCCTGCGCGAAGCAGTCCGCCGGGAGCCCCGGAGGGGCGCTCAGTGCGTTGCCGTGGGCGTCAGCCCACGGAAGGCACCGACTCCTCCATATTGTCTTGTCTTCCCACACCAAGCCCCGGAGGGGCGGAACTGTTCGGTGATACGCGCGTGCCGCCCCTCCGGGGCTTGATGCAGAAAAGCACGACTCCCCGCAGCGGCCCACTCTCCGTGGGCTCACGCCCACGGCAACACACTGCCCGGCCCTCCGGGCCTGAAGAGTTCCACGCGGCCGCGCCACTCGGCTCCAAAGCAAAGTTCGAGCGGGGCGCGGCCAGGGGGCCGATCTTCCACACATCACCCATCGCACATCCAAACCACCCCCGAGCCATCTCAACCGGGCCCGCTCCTTCTTCGCCTTCACATCCGCCATCCGCCATCCCACATCCGACATCCCCCCACCCCCCATCCCCTACTCCATCGCCACGCTCGCCACCGTCGTGTCATCCGCCAGGTTCGGCCCCTTCGCGTGCGCCAGCACGGCGTCAAAGATGCGCTCCACGTCGTCCTGCTCCACCGCGCTGTTCCCCAGCGCGGCGATCGCCCCCTCCACACCGAACATCGCGCCATTCGGCGCGGGCTGCTCCACCACGCCGTCGCTGAAGACGATCAGCCGCTCGTGCCCGCCGGGGGCCATGCGCACCATCGCCGCGTCGTACTGGAATGTCGGATCGATTCCCAGCGGAATGCCCGTCGCGCTCTCGTTCCGCAGCGGCGGCCCCTTCTCGCGCGTCAGCAGCCAGTACCCGTGCCCCGCATCCACATAGTGCAGCGTCCCCGCGCTCGGATCAAAGACGCCGACCCAGAGCGAGATGAACTTGTTGCTCGCCATGTGCGAGCAGATGTGCTCGTTCACCGCCCGCACCGTGGCCGCGACGTCTTTTCCTTCGCGCAGCGACACGTGCAGGTGCGTCTGCGCCGTCGCCATGAGAATCGCCGCTGGCACGCCCTTGCCCGCCACATCCCCCAGCAGCACGCCGACGCGCCCATCGGCAAGATCGATCACGTCGAACAGATCGCCGGCGACGTACCGCCCCGACTTGCTCCGCATCGCATACCGCACGTGCCCGATCTTCCCCCGCGCCGGGGGCATGATCAGCTTCTGCGCCTCGCTGGCCGCCTCCAGATCGCGCACCAGTTCCTTCTGACGCTGCTCCAGTTCCAGCCGCGAAATGTTTCCCACCGCCAGCGCGTACATCTTGGCCAGCGCGGAGCAGAACGCCGCGGCGTCCGAGTGCACCCCGCCGGGTCCCGCGGGGGCGATCGCCCCGCCAGTGCGCGGCCCCTTCTGCTCCCCGCTCCGCGCATCCAGATACAGGAACGCCGCCACCGCCGGGCCAATCGAGATTGGCGCGCACAGCGCGGTCTGAATCCCCAGCGACATGATGCTCTGGGCCTGCATCGGCGCATCGCTCGTCAGCCGCACCACCTCTCCCTTGCGGGCCGCGGCGATGAGCGATCGCGAAAACGACGCCGCGCCGGGCACAGGGAGTCGCGGGCTCGTGCTCGGTTCCGGATCGACGCTCGTCACGAACTTCTGCGCTTCGGGATCAATCTCACAGACCACGCGAAGCGTGTCCGCGCCGCCGGAGGCCGCACCGCTCTCCGCCGGCGCGCCATCGTTCTCATCGCGCAGCAGGAACGCCCGCGGGAACCCCGTTCCCTCCACCGCCGCTCGCAGAATCGTGCGGGCCAGCGTCTCCTCATCGCCCGCCCCCGCCACAGCCGCGGCCACATCAATAAGCAGCTTCAGCCGGTTCTGATTCACATTGGCCAGCTCACGCTCGTTGACGCGCTCCACGCGTTCGCGCATCATCGTGGAAGACACGCCCGCCCCAGCCCCCCCACCACCACCACCCCCAACCGTCGCATTCACCGTGGAGCCGCCATCCATCAACGTCACCAGCCGCTGCCCGCCCGCCCGCGTCGCCGTCCCCGAGCCGATCCGTGCCCGCAGCAACCACGGCCCAACCCCGATCAGGTCGCCATTGCGCAGCGGCATGAGCTGTTCCTTGCCCAGCTTGGCCGACTGCACGAACGTTCCATGCCTGCTCTCGAGATCCTCGATGAACCACGTCCCCTGACGGGCCGAAAGCTGGCAGTGCCGGCGCGACACGCTCTCATCCCCAAGAATCACATCGCTCTGCCCGGATCGACCCAGCACCAGCGGCTTGGCAGGATCGACGACGATCGAGGCCAGCGGCGGCCCACTGACAGCGTCCAGCGTCAGCGGGGGCGTTCCCGCAACCCCGCCCGTCCCCGGTGCCCCGCCCACATGCGTTGTCGTGCCGATCGCCATGCGGACAACGTAGCACACTTCTCGCCGCGCCGTGTTGCAACTGGATAGCATCTTCACCGAGGCCCCCTTTGCCCGACCCCATCGCCCCCAATCCACCCGCCTTGGACATCTCCGGCCTCCGGTTCCGCTATTCCGCGGGAACGGACTGGATCGTGGATGTCGGCTCGCTCCGCCTGGCCGCGGCCGAGCAAGTCCTTCTCACCGGCGGCTCAGGAGTGGGCAAATCCACACTCCTCCAGCTCATCGCCGGCCTGATGGAGCCAAGCGAAGGCCGCGTCAACGTCGCCGGACGCCACATCCACGCCCTGCACGGCGCCCAGCGCGACCTCTATCGCGGCCGCACCATCGGCATGATCTTCCAGACCTTCAACCTTCTCCACGGCTTCTCCGCCCTGGAGAACGTGATGGCCGCGATGATGTTCTCGGCGATCCCCCGCGCCGAACACCGCCCCCGCGCCGAGCGGCTCCTGAAACACCTCGGCATCGAACGCATCGACGCCCAGCCCGCGCAGCTCTCCGTCGGCCAGCAGCAGCGAGTCGCCGTCGCCCGCGCCGTCGCCTGCGACCCGGTGCTCGTCCTCGCCGATGAGCCGACGGCCTCACTGGACCCGGAAAACGCCTTCGCCGCCATGGAACTCATCCAGCAGGCCTGCCGCGACAAAAACGCCGCCCTGCTCTGTGTCAGCCACGATCCTTCAATGTCCAGCCGTTTCACACGCCGGGAATCCCTCACTTCGCTTCGGTCCTCTGTTGGAGTTGCAACGTAGCCAATGTCGGATGTCAGATGGGCTATGTCGGAAGTCCGACAACCGCGCCACACATCCGACCTCCGACATCGCCCATCCGACATTCCCCATGACCGACTTCACCATCATCCTCCGCTCCCTGCGTGCCCGCCTCTTCTCAACGGCCACCACCGTCTTCACCGTCGCCATCGCCGTCGGCCTCATGCTCGTGCTCCTCTCCATGCGCGATGCGGGCCGCCAGGCCTTCAACCGCGGCACCGGCAACATGCACCTGCTCGTCAGCCGCGACCAGAGCCCGATGGTCGCCATCCTCAATGGCGTCTTCTACGCCAATCCGCCGCAGCGCCCGATCCTCTGGGAAAAGTACCAGCAGCTCGCCGCGAATCCTCTCCTCGAATGGGCCATCCCCACGCAGCAGGGCGATTCCTACAGCGGCCATCCCGTGCTCGCCACGCTCCCGGACTTCTTCACCAGGTTCACGCCCAACGAGAACGAGCCCTGGAAACTCCGCGAGGGTCGCTTCATCCGCAATCCCGGCGATCCGATTCCCCCCGGCGAAAAGCCCTCAACCAATCCCGACGCCCACGCCTACGAAATCGTCCTCGGCTCCGCCGCGGCCAAAGCCACCGGCCTGCACGTCGGGGACGAGCTCTTCCTCACCCACGGCATCAACGCCTCCCGCCAGCTCGGCACTCCGCAGGACGAGGCCCCGCACATCCACAAGGACTTTTCTTACCACGTCGTCGGCATCCTCATGCCCACAGGCAGCGCACACGACCGCGCTCTCTTCAGCCACCTCGACGGCGCATGGGTCCTGCACGCCCACGATCGTCGCAAGGACGCCGACGAGAGCATCACCCGCACCACCCTCGCCGACATCCTTCCCGAGGACCGGAAGATCACCGGCATCTACATGCGTGTTCTCACCCGCGCCGGCGCGCAGGGCAGCGCATCCCTCCCCGTCGTCTACGACCAGTTGCGCCGCGACTCTTCCATCACCGTCGCCCAGCCCAAGCAGCAGATCGACGGCCTCTTCCGCATCGTCAGCAATATCGACTACATCTTCGTCGCCCTCGCCGCGGCCGTCATGCTCTCCTCCGGCGTCGGCATCATGCTCGCCATGTACAACAGCATGAATGAGCGGCGGCGCCAGATCGCCGTGCTGCGCGTCCTTGGATGTAGCCGCGGGCGCGTCTTCTCCCTCATCCTGACCGAATCCACCATGATCGGCCTTCTCGGTGCGGCCGCCGGGGTCATCCTCTCCTTCCTCGGCGCCTTCATAGTTGCCGAGGCCCTTAAAGGTGAGATCGGCCTCACCATCACCCCCGTCTTCACCCCGGACACCACCCTGCTTGTGGCCATTTCCGCCATCGCTCTGGCGGCACTTGCAGGGGTATTTCCGGCGATTCTCGCCTATCGCACCCCGGTGGCGAACAATCTGAAGCCGATCGGGTAAGACTTTCCGTGGCACGGGCGTTCCGCCCGTGCTTCGGTTCGGCCGACATTGGAGCGAACATGCGAATCTTCTGGGCCATCATCGCCCTTCTCACACTCGCCGCCGCGGGGACGTGGTACGCGAGTTCAACACCATCACCGAAGAATTCCGGCGGAACGGCCCCAGAGCCGCTGGCCCTCCCCACTCCTGCCCCGACCGCGCCGCATGACGCCGCGCCGACCGGCGCAGCCGCTACGGCCACTTCCGCACCCGCGCCCGATCGGTCTATCTCCAACCCGGCCCCTGCACCCCTCGCCGAGGCCTCCGCGAAAGTCGCGTCGAATCCACCCTCCGAACTTCCCAAACCGAACGCAGTGCCAATGCCGGCCGCGGCGAACCCGCCGCGCGACATCGTTCCCGAGCCCGCTCCATCGCGTAGTCCGTCGCCCGCGCCGAGCGCTTCACCGAAACCAACCTCGCCAGAGCCAGCCAAGCAGATCGCTGGTTCCCCAAACGCGACACCCGCCGCCCCCTCACCTCCGCCATCCGCCCCCGCGGCGTTGGTTTCAAGCGATCCGCCCCAAACCGCTCCTGCGAAGTCGACCCCGGCCCCGATCGATCCGCCGAAGCTCGATCCACCCAAGCTCGACACGCCCAAGGCCGATCCCGTCAAAGTTGATCCACCGAAGTCGGAGCCGCTCAAGACTGAATCGCCCAAAGCCCCCGAGGCCAAGCCCCCCGAAGCTCCTCCCGCCACACCGTCCGCCGCGGCGAAGGCCAAAATCGTGCCGCAGGACGACGGCTCCGTGCTCGTGGACGACAAGTACCCCATGAAGGGCAAGGGCACGAAGGACGACCCCTACCGCATCACCTGGGACCATCTCGTCTCCGCCGATCAGACCTACCAGCCGCGTTTGGGCCGCAAGGTGATTCCCGATCGCATCAAGATGCTCGACGGCAAGTTCGTTCGCATCAACGGCTACATCGCATTTCCGCTCATGGCCGCGAGCGCGGACGAGATGCTCATGATGCTCAACCAGTGGGATGGCTGCTGCATCGGTCAGCCCCCCACGCCGTACGACGCCATCGAAGTGAAGCTCAAAGCCCCCGCCAAGGGCGACATGCGTCTACGCACCACCGGTACGCTTACGGGCGTGCTTCGCGTCGATCCTTACCTTGTCAAGGACTGGCTCGTCTCGCTGTACGTCATGGACGATGGCGAACTCTCCGACGCCGCCGGCCAGACCACGCCCGGCCAGCACTCGAAGTAGTCGCTCCGGTTGCCGTGGTGGAGTCGCTTTGGACTCCGCCACGCCGAACGACTCTGCAAGTCTCCCGTGATGGACGCAAAGCCGTCCACCTGCCATTCAGTCCCGCTACTTCCGCCCCATCGGCGCCCGCACTCCGTACTCATGCACCAGCCGCCCCCCCATGTGCCCGGCATTGGCAAGCACCAGAAACGCCGCAAAGAACCCGAGCAGCCACGCCGCGTGCAGCCCTATCCAGAGCGGCCGCTTGAGCTTGTCCTTCAGAAAGGTTGAGAGAATCGTGATCGCCGCGTACACGCCCGCGACCACCAGGAAGCAGTTGCGAGCCAGATCACCCATCTCTTCGTGCTGATCCAGCAGTTTGGACCCCGCGCCGGCATCCGCAACCGTCATGGCCTCGCCCCCGCTCGCCGCGGCCAGCACCGTTCCGGCCGCCCCCACCAGCACCAGCAGCATCACGGCCCACCCCACCGTCCGCCGATTCGACCCCGCCACCATCGCCCAAATCGCGATCAGCGGCACCACGGTCAGCACGCCGATCGGCAAATGGACCACAATTGGATGGGCCGTCTCCCACGTCGGAATCGGCGGAAGTGACCACCAGGCGCTCGGATTCATGCTGCATTCTCCACGCAAACTCCCCAACCCCATCCAGCCCCGATACGGTACCACACGCGACACGTCCCGTCCGAACGCCGGTCCGAGTGGCGCGGTACTCTGAAGGTTCCGAGTCCCCTTGCTCCCCTGCCCTTCCCCACTGCCCACGGCCTCCCCTCCCATGTACCTCCTCTTCATCCTCGTCCTCCTGTTCATCAACGGCCTCTTCGTCATGGCGGAGATGGCGCTGGTCTCCTCGCGCAAGGGCCGCTTGCAGGCCGCGGCCGACAAAGGCGATCGCAACGCCCGCATCGCTCTGGAACTCATCGAGCACCCCAACCGCTACCTCTCCACCACGCAGATCGGCATCACGCTCACAACCATCGTCCTCGCCATGTTCGGCGAAGAGAAACTCACGGCGGACATCGTCCGCTGGTTCGAGGGCTATCCCGTACTGGCGCACTACGCCCACGCGATCGCCACCACCATCACGGCGGTCGTGCTGACCTTCGCCGCGCTGCTCCTCGCCGAGCTCGTTCCCAAGCGCATCGGGCAGATGAATCCCGAGGGCCTCGCCCGCGCCATGGCCCGCCCGATGGACTGGCTCTCCCGTTTCAGCGCCCCGCTGATCTCCCTTCTCTCCGTGCTCACCAACCTCATCCTCACGCTCGTCCCCGTCCGCCCGGCCCACGAGGACCACGACCCGCAGGAAGAAGTAAACGCCATCCTCGCCAGCGGCGCGGAGGCGGGCTCGGTTCATCAGTCCGAGCAGCAGATCGTGGAGCGCGTCTTCCAGCTCGGCGAGCAGCGCGTGCGCTCGCTCATGGTTCCCCGCAACGACATCGATGCGCTCGACGAGCACGACTCGCAATCGCGTGTCCGCGTCGCCGTCGCCACCAGCTCGCACTCGCACTTCCCCGTCGTGAACGGCGACCTGGACCATCTCATCGGCGTCGTCCACGTCAAGGACCTCGTCAAGCACGGGCTGATCTCCGACGAAATCAACCTCAAGGCCCTCGCCCGCAAGCCCATGTTCGTGCCCGAATCCGCCACCGCACTCAAAGTCCTCGAGCAGTTCAAGCGCGGCGGCACCCACATCGCATTCGTCCTCGACGAGTACGGCGTGCTCGTCGGCCTCGTCACCCTCAACGACCTGGTGGAGTCCATGCTCGGCGAGATCCCGCTCGCGGGCGCCGCCGCGCCCAACGACGCGCTCATCGTAAAACGCCACGAGGGCTCCTGGCTCCTCGACGGCATGGTGAGCGTGGCGCAGCTCAAAGAGCTGATGCAGGCGGCCGAACTCCCCCGCCAGAACGACGCCGATTTCGACACCCTCGGCGGCTTCGTCATGTCCTACCTCGGGCGCATCCCCGCCACCGGCGACCGCTTCTCCTTCGATCGCTTCACCTTCGAAGTGGTGGACATGGACCGCACGCGTGTGGACCGGGTGATGCTGGACATTGCACCATCCCCACCTCCCGACGAGGCCGCCTGACGGTCAACAGTTCCGCAGCGACCGTGCAGCACGGTCGGCAAGGTCGGCTGCCCCTCGCGCATCCTCGGCGCACACCGTCACATGTCCAAGCTTCCGGCCGGAACGCGGCGACTTGCCGTACATGTGCACATGAGCCCCCGGAATGCGCAGCAGTCCAGGGAGATCCGGCTGTCCGCCCACAATGTTGAGCATCACCGAATGTCCGCGACAGTCCGTCAAGCCGAGCGGCAGCCCGGAGATCGCGCGAACATGGTTCTCAAACTGCGAGCAGACCGACCCTTCTATGGTCCAGTGCCCGCTGTTGTGCACGCGCGGCGCCATCTCGTTGGCGATGAAACGCCCATTTCCCAGATCGAAATACTCCACGGCCAGCACGCCGACATACTTCAGCCGCTCCATCACGCGCGCCGTCGCTTCCTCCAGCGTGGCACGGTCCTCCATGCTCACCTCCGGCGCGGGCGCCACGCTGCGAGACAGAATTCCCCGCTCATGAGTGTTCCAGACCGGCGGGTAGAACCGGCACTCGCCATCACGCCCACGCACGCCGAGCATCGAGATCTCGCGCCTGAAAGCAACGAAACCCTCCAATATCAGGCCCGCTCCGCCCGTGTGCCGAGCAGCCATCAGTCCCATGACCGATGCAGCCTTCCACGTGTTTTCAATGTCCTCAACGCTCCGAATCACCCACTGACCTTTGCCGTCGTACCCGAATCGCCGAGTTTTCAGAATCGCCGGCACGCCCAGCCGCTGCACTGCCTCGCGCAGCTCTGCCTCCGTGTCCACACGGGCGTGCGGCGCGGGCTCGATTCCCTCGGCCGCGAAACACTCCTTTTCAGAAAGACGGTCCTGCGCGATCGCCAGCGCGCCCTCGGGCGGATACACCGGCACGTGCTCGGTGAGCCACCGCGCCGTCTCCGCGGCAACGTTCTCAAACTCATACGTCACGACATCCACACCGCGCACGAACTCCGCCAACCCTTGGTTGTCCACAGTAGACTTTGGCGTCACCAGCTCACCGACGTCCCGCGCCGGGCACGTCGGATCGCTCTCCAGAAATCGAAATCGAATCCCCAGCGGCACGCCCGCGAGTGCGAGCATCCGTCCAAGCTGCCCGCCGCCTAGAACGCCGACGATCACTTGTTTCTCCCCCGAGCACCCTTGCCACCCGGGCCGGAAATCCGCGGATCAGGATCGCCGCGCACCTTCGCCGTCTGCTCGCTTCTGAATCGCTCCACCGCCGCACGAAACTGCGGGTATTTCCCCCCAAGGATTGAGACCGCCAGTAGAGCCGCATTGATTGCCCCGGCCTTGCCGATCGCCAGCGTTCCCACCGGAATCCCCGCGGGCATCTGCACGATTGAAAGCAATGAGTCCATGCCCTTGAGCGTCTTGCTCTCCACCGGCACGCCCAGCACCGGCAGCGCGGTCTTGGCCGCGCACATCCCCGGCAGATGGGCCGCGCCCCCGGCCCCGGCGATAATCACCTCGATCCCCCTCGCCGCCGCGCCGCTCGCATACTCAAACAGCAGATCCGGCGTCCGATGCGCCGACACCACCCGCACCTCGTGCGCCACGCCCAGTTCCGTCAGCATCATCGCCGCGTGCTCCATGGTCTCCCAGTCCGACCGGGAGCCCATGATCACACCCACCAGCGCCGACGATGTCCCTGCAGCACGCTTGGCCATATGACCGGGAGCATACCCGGCCGGAACATCTCGCGCCGGACTTCAGACGTCGAACGTCCCGATCACACCGGCCGGAACAAAGTTCCCGCGCCCGTCGGATGCCCCATTACCAACCACGGAGATCGTGTACGTCCCCGCCGTCGGCGGTACCGACGCCGCTGCCAAGTGCACCGTGAACGTCGCAAACGCGGCCTGCTGATGCGTCGGCCCGTCAAACGACTTAGTCGACAGCACGCAGAACGCCAGGAACCCGCCGGGGCCGGCGATCCGCACCACGCCGTCCACAAGCGACGACAGATTCATCAGCCCCGTGCTCAGGTACCGCAGTTGTACCGTCGCCGTGGAGACGCCCGCAACGTCCCCCACCATCGAGGACAGCACCGTCGCCGTCGGCGCGGTTGTCGAGAGCGAGTACCGCTGATTGAAGCGCCAATCCTGCGCCACGCCCGCCACCGTGATCGGCCCCGAGTACACATTGGTGATGACACGGGCAATGGCCCCGATCAAGTGTCCAACCGTAATCGAACCGATGCTCGATGTCGTCCCGCCGACGAGCTGGTCATTGCCGTTGTTCAGAATCCCATCCACCGGGTCCAGCCCGGCCGCGATGGTGACGCCCGCGATATTGTGGAACACGTTGATCGATCCGATCGTGCCCGCCCCATATGTATCCGCGGCCGTCCCTGTTCCGCCCAGCAGCCCGTCGTCGCCAAGGTACGCACCCGCCATGATGCGGCTGAGCAGGATGTCCCGACCGCTGGTAATCGACCCGATGGAACTTGCCGTGAATACGCCGCGGAACGAGCCACCCGTGGTCAGCGACGTCACCGAGCCGGAGTACGACGCGCTCCAGAAGACCGTCGCGGCAAACACATACAGCGTGCTGCCGGTCCCGTTGATCGACCACGCGCCGCGCTTGATCACGCCAGTCATGTTCACCGGCCCGAGCGTGGGCAAGCCGCCGCCGCGCCCGGAGAGATAGATATTTGGATAAAAGTTGGCCGTACTGGAGAGCGATCCCAGCCACGGCGCGCTGATGTGATCCGCCGGCCCGACAAAGTCGCCCCAGCCCGCTACGTGGATCGCCGTGATCCCAACCGCCGAATCGATCGTCAGCTCATTCACCGCTCCAAACGTGAACGAAGGGCTCTGGCTCGTTGCCGGCACGGTGATCGTGATCGGCCCGACCACGTTGCCCAGCGTCATGGCGCCGAACCCCGTCGTCGCCGTCATCGGTCCGCGCAATCGCCCCTGGGGCGCGCTGAATGTACCCACGGAGCCGTTGATCGTCACGGAAGTCAGGTCGTATAGGCCGTCCCCGCCGCTCACCCCAATCGACGTCGCCGTGACATTTCCCGTGCCCGTGAGGGTCACATCAAAGCCGTTCACGCCGGGAACCACATCGCCGTACCCGCCGCCGGTCTGCGAGAAAGTAACAGCCGTCCCCTCCGGATCGTTCAGCGTCATCGCAACGCCCGTGCGCCCGCTGAAATCTCCGAATCGGCGCATCACCGGAATGGGGTCATCGCTCACAGCAATGTTGTTGCCCGAGTTGAAATCCGCAATGTTGGAGTCCGGAATTATTCGGACGATCAGGTAGTACGACCCGGGTGCCGTTGTCGCTGGCACGACCATGTCCCCCGAGAATGTCCCGATCTGATTCGGGTCACCCGTGTATGGGTCCAACGACAGCCCCTCTCCGACATACGAACGCAGCAGGATGTCCTGCGCCGAGTTCAGCGACGTGTCGGTGCTCAAGTAAAAATCGATTCGAACTGTTCCAATCGCGGTGGTGGTCCCAACATCCACCACCTGGATCGGCGCTTCGATTCTGCCCGCCCCCCCGGCCGGATCAAAATGGTCCCCCGGCACCAGCACCGCGGGGATCAGGAAGTTCGCCGTGTCCCATCGCACAGCCAAGTCCGCAGTGAGCAGTTGCCGCGCCTCCATCGCCTCCAGCCCGAACCCCTCGCCCGCGCCCACTCGCCGCCCGCGCATTGTTCTCGCCCTTTTCATAAACGCACCGCGCCTTTCGTGCTTGCACCCCCCACACCCTCAACGCGACGTTCGCGTCCCCTTCCCCCATTCTCCCCCGGCGTTCACCGGTTCCCCTGATGGCCGCCGTACAGCAATGTTACCGGGCTTACCGCCCTCGGGTTGACCTTACAGACAGAACACCACCCGCACCTCCTGCTCACCCCCTGCAACTCCCCCTGATTAAGCCATCCACCCCGCCCGATAGCCCCTGCGAGCGCGCCCGTCCCCCGGCCCCCCCACCCCGCGCGCTCGGAGGGCTCGCGCACGTGGACACGCCCACTCCCCAGAAACGATCTCGAATGGCCTATCTCATGCGCGGCGAGTCCCTCGTGGCCTCCGCAGGCCTCGGCGCGGCCGCGCTCATCCTCGCCGCCGTCGGCGGCGCAGGGTGGTGGACCCTCCACGCCAACGAACAAGCCCGACGCGACGGACGTGAACAGACCCTCCGCGCCAGCGCCCAGTTTCTCGGCACTGCCGCCGAACAGATGATCGCCTCGAGCGAACTCTCCCAACTCCGAACACTCATCGCCGGCGCGGCCAGCCAGAACCGCTTTCAGACCATTCGCCTTGCCCTCCCCGAGCCACGCTCCACCGTCATCGCAGATTCCAGCCCCTCCGAGGGGACCAAGTTCACGGCCCTTCCCGACAAATGGAATGACCTGAGCGTCCCCGCCGGCGAGCCCCGCATGGAGCACACCAGCGACGGACGCGCCCGCATCGTCTCAACCCTCGCCATTCCCGGCAAGGGCCCCGTCGTGCTCGAGATCGAAGACGCTGTTCCCACCGCCATGTGGTCCGACTGGCGCACGCAAACGGGTCTTGGCGCGATCGGTGCGGCCGCACTCGTCGCCATGGCCGGCTTCTACCGCTCCGTTCGATCCCGCTTCCGCTCGCTTGGCGCGATCTCAGAATCGCTCACGGCCCTGCAAGCCGGCGAGACGGATACCGGCGTGCTCCTTGTCGCCAAGTCCTTCGGCCCCGAGGCCGAGGCCTGGAACATACTCCTGGCCGAGCGCGATGACCTGCGCGCCAAGATCTCCCGCGCCGGCTCCGAACAGAAACTCGGCGATCGGCGGAACCGCGACGGCGACCTCTTTTCGCTTTGTGATGCCATGTGGCAGGGCCTCCTGCTCATCGACGAGCAGATGAAGGTCAAGTTCGTCAACGGCGCGGGAGCCGTCTTTCTCCGCTCCAAACGCGAGGAAATGGTCGGCAAACCCATCGCGCCGTTCATCACCGACCAGAAGGTTCTCGACGCCCTTCACGCCATGGCCTCCGGCGCGGCCCGCGGCCGCACCGTCCTCGAAGTCGAGGGCGACAAGGACGCCTCCCCGGGCTCCAAGGCCGGAAGTGTTCTGCGTTTTTCCATCCGTCCCGTGCGCAAGGAAGACAACGCCGCGGCCGTCATGGTCATCGAAGACATCACCCAGCAGCGCGTCGCCGAAGAAGCCCGCCACACCTTTGTGGCCACCGCCACGCACGAACTCCGCACGCCCCTCACCAACATGCGCCTGTACATCGACTCCCTGCTCGAAGAGCCGGACCAGGACGTGACCAAGCGTACCAAGGCCGTCAACGTGGTCTCGCAGGAGGCCCGCCGCCTGGAACGCATGGTCGGCGACATGCTCTCCGTCGCGCAGATCGAGTCCGGCACGATCAAGCTCAACAAGGGCGATGTGCGGCTCGAACCCATCTTCGAGGAACTCCAGCGCGACTTCGACGAGCAGGCCAAGCACAAGGAGATCAAGCTCCGCTTCGATCTGCCGCCCAAATGGCCGCAGATGGAGGGCGATCGAGACAAGATCGTCATGGCCCTGCACAACCTCGTCGGCAATGCGATCAAGTACACGCCCGCCGGAGGCGAGGTCGTCGTCCGTGCCAACGCGGACGGCAAGTCATTCGCGTGCGATGTCTCCGACAACGGCATTGGCATCAAGGAAGAGGAACAACCCCTCGTCTTCGAGAAGTTCTATCGCGCCAAGGACAAGCGCATCTCCAACATCACCGGCACCGGCCTCGGCTTGGCCATCGCCCGCGAAGTCGTCCGCCTCCACGGCGGCGATATTTCCTTGAAGTCTCAGATTGATAAAGGCAGTACGTTCACTATGACCCTCCCCGCCAAGGCCGCCTAGTCCCCTTTCACGCTTCGTCACTTCCCATGGATATCCAAGAACAACGCCAAGGCGCCGTCACCGTTCTCAAGCCCCAAGGGCCTCTTGTGGCCCAGGACGCCGATCAGTTCCAGGTCTCCCTCACCGCCGTGCTCGCGTCCTCCCTCGGACGCTTCGTCGTTGATGCCTCCGAAATCCCCTACGTCGATTCCCGCGGCCTCGAAGTCCTGAAAGAAGCCACCGAGCAACTCTCCGACTCCGGTCAGGCCCTCCGGCTCTGCGGAGCCAATGAAACCGTCCGAGAGGTTCTCGATCTCACCGATCTCTCCAAACTCTTCGAGCATTACCAGGACGTCAACTCCGCCGTCCGCAGTTTCCTCTAACGCCCACACGCCCTGAATAAGCATGCATTCGAGCGATTCCCGCAAATAGCCCCCGACCATCGACCTGCGATGAAGCCCAAGCCCGACCCCATCTCCTCTCCCCCGACTCCCGGCGATGCCCCGGCCGCTGTTCCCGCGCCCTCGCATCCCACCGCCGACCTGGCACCTCCCACATTGAACGTTCCCTCCTTCGCCCCCAAGCGGCTGCGCGTTGGCGAGGCCCTCGTCGCCCAGGGCGCGATCACCAAGGATCAGCTCGACGCCGCACTCAAGCAGCAGCGCACCGGCCTTGGCGGCGGCCGCATGCTCGGCGAGATGCTCATCGAGCAGGGCGTCATCTCCTCGAACATCCTCGTGGGCGCGCTGGCCCAGACCCTCGGAGTCCCCGGGTGCATCCTGCGCCACGGCCTTGTTGACCCGCCGCTGCTCAAGCTCGTCGGCGTTGAGGAGGCCCAGCGGCTGAAGGTCATCCCGATGTTCAAGGTCGGCGACACGCTCACCGTCGCCATGGCCGAGCCGCAGTCCCTCCCCGCCATCGATCGCCTCCGCCAGATCACCGGGCTGAAGATCCGCCCCGTGCTCGCCATCGAATCCAACATCCTCGAGTTCGTCAAGAAGTACTCCGGCGACAATGTTGACATCGATGCTTTCCTCACCCAGCTCGCCGAGCAGGATGTCGAAGTCATCGATCGCGAGGCCATGGACGAGGGCCCCGCGGCGGACATCGACCACATGGTCGCCGGGTCGCCCATCATCAATCTTGTGAACGTCGCGCTGCTCACCGCGGTCAAAGAACGTGCCAGCGACATCCACATCGAGCCCGACAAGAAGGGCACCCGCATCCGCTATCGCAAGGACGGCGTGCTTCGCGACCTCATGCGTCCGCCCCCCGGCATGCACGCCGCGATCATCAGCCGCATCAAGGTCATCGGCAAGATGGATATCGCCGAAAAACGCCTCCCGCAGGGCGGCCGCGTCCGCATCGTCGCCGACGGTGCCGAGGTCGATCTGCGCGTCTCCTCCATGCCCACCCTTCTGGGCGAAAAGATCGTCACGCGCATTCTCGACAAGCGCAACCTCCGCGTCCGCATGGAGGATCTCGGCTTCCGGCTCGAGGCCCTGCACACCTTCAAGCGCATCCTCGAAGCCGAGCACGGCCTCGCGCTCGTCACCGGCCCCACCGGCTCGGGCAAAACCACCACGCTCTACTCCGCCCTCGACCTCCTCCGCTCCTCCGAGGTCAATCTCCTCACCGTCGAAGACCCCGTCGAGTACCAGCTCGATCTTGTCAACCAGATCCAGGTGAACGAGCAGATCGGCCTCACCTTCGCCCGCGCCCTCCGCGAAATCCTGCGTCAGGACCCGGACATCATCATGGTCGGCGAGATCCGCGATCAGGAGACCGCCCGCGTCGCCGTGCAGGCCGCGCTCACCGGCCACCTCGTGCTCGCCACGCTCCACACCAACGACGCCCCGGGCGCCGTCGCACGCCTCGTGGACATGGGCATCGAGCCCTACCTCCTCTCCTCGGCCCTCAACGGCGCGGTCGCCCAGCGACTTGCTCGAACCATCTGCCCCTCCTGCGCCACCAAGTACTACCCCACCGAGCAGGTCCTTCACGACGCCGGCCTGGACGACCACGCCGGACACGCCTTCCGCAAGGGCGCGGGCTGCCGCCAGTGCCACGACTCCGGCTGCCGCGGCCGCTGCGGCATCTACGAGGTCATGGAAGTCACCCCCGAGCTCCGCCGCATGATCCACCACGGCGCGCCCACACACGAGCTGCGCGCCAAGCTCCAGAATGCCGGCTACCTCTCCCTCCGCCAGGAGGGCGTCATCCTCGCCGTCGAGGGCAAGGCCTCGCTCGAGGAAATCCTGCGCGTCACCCAGGACGACATGGAAGAGTCTCCCGCCGCGCGCCCCATGCCCAGCCCCGCCGCAATCCCGACCCCGCCGAGCCCCGCGCCCTCCACGCTCCGTAAGGAGGCCGCATGAAATTCGCCTACACCGCCTACGACAAAGCCGGCAAGGTCGTCTCCGGCGCCACCGAAGCGGCTTCCTCCATCGAGGCCGGCGAGGCCCTGCGCAAACAGGGGCTCTTCGCCACGCAGATTCTGGAATCCGGCGACGAGACTCCACGCGCGCAGGCCCGCGATCGCAAACGCGGCGGGGGTGGCGGGGGCAGCCGCTCCAAGCGTCTCAAGGCCATGGCCGGCTTTGTCCGCCAGCTCTCCGTCCTCGTCTCCACGGGCACGCCGATCGTCGAAGCCATCACCTCGCTCGAAAAACAGGTCCCCCCCGGCCACTGGCGCGATTCCCTCGGCGATCTCCGCGCCCGCATCGAGCAGGGCTCCGGCCTCTCCACCGCGCTCGAATACCACCCGCGATACTTCGACGGCGTCGCCCGCTCGCTCATCGCCGCCGGCGAGTCCGGCGGCATGCTCGACGCAATGCTCAAACGCCTCTCCTCGCTGGCCCGCCAGCAGGTGCGCGTTCGCGCCATGATCTCCGGAGCAATGGTCTACCCCTGTCTGCTGATCACTGTCGCGCTCTCGGTTCTCTGTGTTATGCTCTTCTTCGTTCTGCCGCGCTTCGAGGGTCTCTTCCACTCCCTCGGCTCGGCCCTCCCCCCCACCACCCAGTTCCTCATCGATCTCTCCAACGCCATGCGCGACTACTGGTGGATCGCCCTCCCCGCGCTCATCATTGCGGCCGTCGGCTGCAAGCTCTGGGCCGCCACCGCCGGCGGCACGGACACCATCTCCGCCTTCCTCGTTCGTGCCCCCTACGTCGGCAAGCTCTTCCGATCCTTCGCCACGGCACGCATCGCCCGCGTCCTCGGCGTGCTGGTCGAAGGGCGCGTCCCGCTCCTCGAGTCCATCGGCCTCGCCCGCGAGGCCGCCGGGAATCCGCTCTATGCCAAGCTGTTGGCCAACGCGGAGCAGCGCGTCATGCGCGGCGAGAACTTCTCCGCCGCCCTGGACGGCTCGCCGCTCATCGATCCTTCCATTGTCGAGGCCATCCGCTCCGGCGAGCGCTCCGGCCAGCTCGGCCCGGTCCTCCTCTCCCTCGCCGAGTTCATGGATGAGGACAACGAGGTGATCCTCAAGGCCCTCTCCTCCATCGTCGAACCCCTCATCCTCATCGTCCTGGGCGTGCTGATCGGCTTTGTCGCCATCAGCATGTTCCTGCCACTCTTCGACCTCGCTGGAGCCACCGGCTCGGGCGCACACGGCGGCGGAGGGAGCCCCGGATGATCCAACGAACGCACTACTCCCCCATCGGCCTCGATGCCGGCGCCCGCGCCATGAAGGCCATCCAGCTCGCCCACACCAGCCGGGGCACCGTCATCCACGCGGCCGCATCCTTTCCCCGGCTCACACCCGGCGAGGAGTTGAACCCCGCCGAGGTGCTGCGCGCCACCCGCGTGCTCCGTCGCCAGGGCTTCGTCTCCAACCGCGTCGTCGTCGCGATCCCGCCCGCCAAAATGCTCTCGGGCGTGCTGGAGCTCCCCACACGCACACCCGGCGCACCGCCCATCCCCCTCGATGCCATCGCCCGCCAGGAGCTCGCCCGCACCTGCAAGAAAGACGCGACCTCTATCGAGCTTGCGTGGTGGGAGCTCCCTTCCGCCCCCACGGGCGGTTCCGGCACTCGCAGCGCTCAGGGCGCGCAGGCCATCGCTCTCGGCTGCGCCCACTCCGACGCAGAGGCCCTCCTCGCCTGCTTCGACGCTCCCGGTGAAGATTCCCTCGACGTCCTCGCCATCGACGCTCGTCCCGCAGCCATCGCCCGCGCCTGCACCTCGCTCGCCGCGGATCCCCCCAACCTCACCGCCGTGCTCGATCTCGGCTACGGCGCGGCCCACATCCTCATCCTCTCCGGAGCCATGCTCGTCTACGAGCGCACGCTCGCCGAGGCCTCCCTCCGCCTTCTCGCCTCCGGCGTGGCCAACCAGCTTGCCACCGATGACGGCCTGGCCGACTACATCCTCCGCGTCATCGGGTGCAAGCCCATCGATCAGATCACCTCTCCCGATGGCACCGTCCCCACCGCCATCGAACAGGCCGAGGACGCCCGCGCCCTCGTCTGTGCCCACGCCGACGCTCTGGCAGGCGAGCTCCGCGCCAGCATGTCCTACGCCACGCGCCGCTTCGACGCCGCGCTCACGCGCGTTCTCCTCACCGGTGCCGGCGCGGACATCCCCGGCCTGGCCGATCGCCTCGCCCAGCGCACCGGCGTGGAGGCAGTCATCGCCCGCGTGGACACTCTCGCCTCCGCCCCCCTGCCGCCCAACGACATCGACCCCGCGCTCCTCGGCCCCGGCTCCGCCGTCGCCCTGGGACTGGCCCTGCACGGCGCATCCGACGCCCAACGCGCCAAGGGAGGGCTCGGCGCATGATCAGCGTCAACCTCATCCCCAAGCCCAGACGCGAGCGCCAGGAGGCCCGCCGCCGCCGCGAGGCATGGATCCGCTTCCTGCGGTTCTACTCCATCGTGCTCGCCGTCGGCTGCGCCCTGGCCATGCTTCCCGCCCACGCCGCGCCCCCTTCGCTGGAATCCTCCATCGCCCGCCTCGACCGGCGCATCGAAGTCACCACCAAGGCCCTCGACGAATCGGGCAAGCAGCTCAGCGCTCTCAGCCGCAAGCTGGACCTCGCCCGCGCCGTCGGCGACCATCCGGACTGGTCCATCCTCCTGGCCGCCATCGCCCGCGCCCGTGCCGACGACGCCCTCCTCGAATCGTTCGATCTCTCCATCATCAAGGTGGAGGAAAAGCCCGCCAAGGAAGCCGCCAAGCCCGCACCCAACGCCAAACCCATCGTGCGCGAGATCGTCGTCGTCAAGCTCACCGGCCTGTGCACCTCCCCGGCCGGCTGCTTCCAGTTCGCCCACACCCTCGAGCAACTCGATCTCTTCGACCGCGTCGTCGTCAAGGACACCCGCTCCCAAGCTCTCGGGGCGCTCCCCGTGACACACTTTGAGATCGAGGCCTTCGTCCCCGCCGCACCGATCCCCGCCAGCCCCCTTAGTCCCGCCGCGACTCCCCCTCCCAAAGCTCCCGCACACGGAGGCGCCAAGTGAAACTCATTTCCTTCTCCGGCGCATCCCTCCGCAACGACGCCCTCGGCACGCTCGCGGCCGTCGCTCTCACCCTCGGCGCCGGCGTCGTCGCCATCGGCCCGCACATCATCGCCCGCGGCCCAACCCCCGCAGATCAACAGGTCGAGCTCGAGCGCCGCCGCCAGGAGGCCTCCGCTCTCGATAAGCAGGCCGAATCCACCCGCCAGCGCCTCGCGGAATTCGCCACGCGCAGCGCATCCGCCGTCCACCTCCAGCCCGCCTCCAAAGTGAATGAGCGGCTCGTCGAGATTACCAAACTCGCCGCGGCCGGCAGCATCTCCATCGCTCAGATGACTCCCGGCAGCCCCATCCTCCCCTCCGCCCCACCCGCCCCCGCCGATAAAACCGCCGCGCCCGCGGCAACATCTCTCGACGCCAAGGCCATCGTCGTGCCCATCAAGCTCGCCGGTTCCGGCTCCTATCCCGAGGTCGCACGATTTGTTCACGCCCTCCGTGAGCAGTTCCGCGACATCGCCGTCACCGCCCTGCACATGAACTCCGTCCCCGGTTCCTACGAACCGGGAAAGTCGTCCGAGAACGTCCCCGGTCCCTTCTCCATCGACCTTGCCTGGTATGCGGCCCCTGCCGGTTCTGCCGACGCCGGCGCAAAACCGTGAGCATGTTTCGCTTGCACTCTCCCGCCCTGAATTGGTTAGTTGTGGCGTGAAGTGGAACAACCAACGAAAAGCTGTCGTGGCGGTGCTGGCTCTGGCCGGTGCGGCCTTCTGCGTCGACCGGTTCGTCCTCGGCTACGGCCCGCGCTCCGCCAGCGCAGCACCGCAGATCGAGACGACCGCCGACATCCTCACCTCTGCGCCCTCCACTGAGCCCGGCGCGGCCTCGCCCACGGTCGCGGTCCGCACGGTCTCGCTCGCGGAGCGCGTCGCCAACCTTGTTCCGGCAGCTGAGCAGGACGCTCCGGCATCCAACGCCTTTACCGTCCCCGCTGTTTGGGCCAAGCTTCTGCACACCAGCGAACCCGCGCCCAGCGGCGCGGCCGCAGGAACGCCCATCACGACCATCAGCGGCGATTCCTTCACGCTCACCAGCGTTGTCGCCGGCCCGCACGTCTCCACGCCCGCGGCCAGAATCAACGGCCGCCTCATCCTCGTCGGCCAGAAGATCAACGGCCACCAACTCCTTCGCATCGACCGCGAGCACGGCAAGAACTTTGTCGCCGTACTTCGCGGAACCGAGCCCGACAGCGAGATTCGCGTCCCCCTGGCCATCGGCGGCGATAATGCCCCGCCCCCCGGCCCCGACGCACCCGCAGCCGACGCTCAGGGGTCTCCCGTCGGGACGCGAAACTGACGCGTCCGATATCTCGATTCCTCGCACAATTCGGGCTATTCGATGTCCCCAGGACTCAACCCGCCGTTCTGCCGGGGCGATACCTCTTGGGCTAGCGGAGTTTGTACTTCGCGCCAGATCGGACAGCACACCAGGAGAGTGTTCCCATGTTCGCCATCGCACGCAAACGTTCCGCATTCAGTTTGATCGAACTCGTCATCGTCGTGGTGATCATCGGCATCATCGCCGCGATCGCGATCCCCCGCATGAGCCGCGGCGCCCAGGGCGCCAGCGACAGCGCTCTCACCGGTGACCTCACAGTCTTACGCAAAGCCCTTGACCTCTATATTGCCGAACACGGCGGCGTCTACCCCCTTGTCGGCGTCCTCGGCGTCCAGCTCACCAGCAAGACCAATGCCGACGGCACCACCTCCGGCAGTCCGATCTATGGCCCCTACATCGCCAAGATCCCCGCGCTGCCAGTCGGACTCGCCAAGGGCCAGACCGCGTTCGTCGCGACGCAAGGCGGAACGACCGCCGGTTGGGTCTACGACTCCACCGCCGGCACCATCTTCGCCAACACCACTACCGGTCCCACCGAACAGGATGCCGCCGGCGTCAAGTACAACACGTACTAAGTCTCTACTTCGGTTCTCTTCCGCCGCCTGCTTTCCGGATCCGCGGCATGAATACTCCCGATCTCACCATCCGCCCGTGCGAAGCGCAACCCGCGCCCCGCCGGGCGGATTGCGTTTTGGGATGTCTCATGTCGGATGTCGAATCTCGACTGTCTGATCCATCCGCCCCTTCCCCTCGCACCCGCCGCACTCGCTCCCGCTTCGCCTCTCCCCACATCCGACATCCGACATCCCACATCCGACATCTCCCCGCTTTCACCCTCGTCGAACTCACCGTCGTCCTCTCCCTCATCGCAATCGTGAGCGCGGTCGCCATCCCGCGCTACTGGTCCAGCATCGCCCGCTACCGCGTCGATCTCGCCGCCCGGCGCGTCGCCGCCGATCTCTCCCTCGCCCAGACCCGCGCCCGGACCACCGGCCAGTTCCGAAACGTCGTCTTTGCCGCGTCCAACGCGGCCTACGCCCTGCCGGAGGAAACCTCCTTCAACACCAACACCGGCTCGCAGACCGTCGACCTCAGCGCCGACCCCTACTACGTCTCCTTCAACGCCTTCACCACCACCGATGGCGGCCGGCGTATCACCTTCGACGGCTTCGGCCAGCCCGCCCAGGGTCTCAATCTCTCGCTCCTCTGCGTCGGCCACCAGCGCACCGTCCGGGTCGATCAGAGCACCGGGAGCATCTATGTCACCAATCCCTAGCAATACCGGAAATCGAATGACAGATGCCGGATGTGTGCGAGCTCGCTCCGCCGCGTACATCCCACAACCAACATCCCACATCCGTCATCGCGCCTTCACTCTCGTCGAAGCCACCCTCTCCATCGCGATCACCAGCATCCTCCTTGTAGGAATGGGCGCGGCACTCGCCATGACGATGGGCGCCGTGGAGACCGGCGACGACTCCAACGCCCACGCCGCGCAGGCCTCCGAGCAACTCTCCAAGCTCAACGCCGAACTCTCCACCGCCACCGCCATCTCCTCCTTCTCCGCCAACGACATTGCCTTCACTGTTCCCGACCGCAACAACGACGGCTCCCCCGAGACGATCGAATACACCTGGTCCGGGCGCGCCGGTGACTCCATGCTCCGAATATACAATGGCAACAAACCCGTCGCCTGGATCAACTCCGTGCAGGCCTGCTCCACCGCGTACATCGATCGCCCCGCCGCCGTGGCCGTCGAAAGCGCCGAGCAAATCCTCGCCCAGTGCGACGCCGTCGCCGGAGCAACGGCCAAGACCCGGGCGGTCGATTCCTCAAACTACTTGGCCCAATACGTGCGCCCCACCCTGCCCGCCGGCGCCGTCAGTTGGAAAATCACCCGCGTGAGCTTCTTCGCCAACAAGAACAGCGGCAACTCGAATCCCCTGCACGCCTCCATCTACACCGCCAGCGCGGCACTCACTCCGGCCCTACCCATCCTCGCCAGCGCTTCGTTCATCGGGTCATCATTCGGCAGCACGGCGGCGTGGCACGAGGTCCCCCTTAGCCCCGTTTCCGGGCTGGCCCCCACGCAGGGCGTCTGCATCGTTCTGGACGGCGCAAGCGGCAGCGGCTCCATCAACGCCGCCTACCTCCAGGGCGGCTCCGCCCAGCCCTTCAACACGCACCTGACCCTCTCCACCAACTCCGGGTCCTCATGGTCCTCCCCGGACGACACCCGCGACATGCGATTCATCCTCACCGGAACCTACACCACCATGGTGGAGCCATGATCCCACTCGCAATGGCCCAAACCCGCCGCGCCCGCGCCTTCTCGCTCGTCGAGGCCGCGATCTCCATCATCATCGTCGCCACCATGTTCGCCGCGGGCATGGCCGCCGCCGGCTCCGCGGCACGCGACCGCCTGATCCAGAGCGAGATCCGTCAGGGCCAATCCCTCGCCGCGCAGCTCCTCGCGGAGATCACACAGCAGCGATATGCCGACCCTTCCCAGAACACCATCGCCCCCTTCCCCGGCGTCTCCACCACCGACCGCTCGAACTGGACGCACATCGACGACTACGCCGGCTTCAAGGAATCCCCCCCGACCGATCGCTCCGGCCGACCCGTTCCGGGCGCGGCCAGTTGGGCTTGGAAAGCCGACATCGCCTACCAGACCTTCTCCAATCTCTCCGGCGCATCGGCAAGCTCCGGCGGTGTCGTCGGCGGCCTCATCGGCGCCGTCGGCGGCATCGTCAGCGGCGTGATCGACGCCACCCTCTCTTCTCCCACCGATACCGGCCTCAAGCAGATCGTCGTCACCGTCACCGCGCCCAGCGGCAAGAAAACCACCCTTACCGCCATGCGTTGCTCCGCCGGCGTCGTTGATCGAACCTCCACCGGCTTCCATGATTTTGCCGCCCTCAACATCACCATCGGCCCCGAACAACGCGCCATCACCACCGGGGCATCGCTCCTGAACACACCCCCGTCCCCGTAACCCCATGAACGCTCGCCGCACACAATGTCGGATGTCGAATGTCGTATGTCGGAGGCTCCCCCTCCGCACGCCCCCCATTCCGCATCCCACATCCTGCTTGCGTCGCCGCGGATCGGTGTACATCCTCGTCCTCGGCGCAGCCACCATGGTCGCCGTTGTCGGAATCGGCGCCGTCGCCCTCTCCCGCTCCGCGATCCGCTCTACAACGGCCGCACGAGACTGGTCCGAGTGCGGCGTGGCCGCCCAGAGCGCAGTCGAGTGCGCCATCGCGAACATGAACGCCGACGCCAGTTGGCGCAGCGACCTCAAAAGCGGCAAGGCCTACGGTCCCATCGCCATCGGACGCGCCCGGGCCAATATCACCATTATCGACGAGATCGACGGCGACCTGGCGAACGACCAGACCCAGCCCGCCCGAATCTACGGCGTTGCCACCATCGGCGGCGCAACACGCTGCTACAGCGCGCTCGCCGCGCCCGCTTCCACCACCGGCTACGACGTCCTCCGCTGCGCCGTCGCCTGCAACGGCACAATGACCGTCAGCGCGAATGCCGCCGCCACGGTCGGCCCGCTCTCCAGCAACGGCACAATCAACAACAGCGCCACACTCACGGCCGATCTGGAGTGCAACGCGCTCTCCTCCTCCGGCTTCGTCCTCGGCTACGTTCAGACCGGCGTCGCCGCCAAGACCATGCCCCCCAACACCGCATGGACAACCCTCTCGGCCGTCGCCACCCCTCTCACCTACTCCTCCACCTTCGACCGTCAGGTGCTCACGCCCGGCCTCAACACCATCAACGGCACCGTAAACCCCAGCGGCGTCTACTCGGTTAGCGTCCCCCTCCTCTCAACGCTCACCATCAAACGCTCCCGGCTCCAGGCCACGCTGCTCGTCACCTTGGGCGCCACGGCATCCCTCGTCGTCGTGAACGACAACCTCTGGGATCCGGGCTCCTCCTCCCAGCCCGCGCTCATCGTGCAGGGCGCACTGCTCTCCAGCGTCTCGCTCGGTGGCTCCACCACCACCACCGTCCTGAGCGAGGCCACGAACAGCGCCAACTACAACCCCGCCGGCGCTCCCTACAACGCCATCACCGACGCCGACACCGCCGATACCTACCCCTGCGAACTCCACGGCCTCTACCACATCATTTCCAACATCCCCGTCACCATCGCCAGCAACCTCCATCTCACCGGCTGCATCGTCGCCGGCGGCAATGTCACCATCTCCACCACCGCCCAGCTCACCGCCACACCCTCTCTCGTCAGCTCCCCGCCCACGGGATACGCCGACCCTTCCAACACCAAGATGCTCATCTCCCCCGGCACCTTCCGCTGGGAAGTCTCCAGCGCAAACCCGTAGTCGTCTCCCCGCAAGCCGACACGGCGCAGAAACACGGCCACCCAACACATTCATTCCGAATGTGCCCTGTAGCCCTGTGCTATTTGCAATGTTCGTCTCTTACGCCGCCATCCGCATCGGCTCAACCCCCGCAACCGCCCCTCCCGCTCCCGCCGCGTGCATCGCCACCATCCGGTCGTACTCCGAAAAATCCAGCTTCACAAACAACCGCGCCAGCTCTGCATCGAACTGCGCCCCCGCGCACTTCACGATCTCCGCCAGCACCGCCGCCCGCGGCATCGCCGCCCGGTACGACCTCGTGCTGCTCATCGCATCAAACGTGTCCGCCAGTGCGATCATCCGCGCCATCGGCGCAATCGCCTCCCCCGCGATCTTGTGCGGATATCCGCGCCCGTCCCACCGTTCGTGGTGGTGCAGCACGCCCGGGAGAATGTCCTCCAGCAGCGGCAGATCCTTCAGAATCCGGTGCCCGATCTCCGGGTGCTTCTTGATCGCGTCGAACTCTTCATCCGTCAGCTTGCCGGTTTTGCACAGCACCGCTTCGGGCACTCCGATCTTGCCCACATCGTGCACCAGCCCCGCCACCCGCACGCGCTCCGCCTTCTCCGCCGACATCCCGGCGGCCAGCGCAAGCTTCCACGACAGATAGGCCACCCGCTGGGAATGGCCGCACGTGTACCGGTCCTTCGCGTCGATCGCGGCCGACAGCGATTCCAGCACACCCATCGAAAGTGCCTTCTGCTCCGCGTACAAACCGGCGTTGTCCAGGAATGCCCCGACATACCCCGCCGCGGCCTCCAGCAACTGAATGTCGTAGCTCGACACCTGCGGATCATCACCGAACTTATCCCCCGCCAGCACCAGCCCCACGGGCACGCCCGCGCGCAGCACCGGATGCACCAGAATCTGCCCCGCCCCCGGGATCGGCGCGCCGTCCAACTCCGTCAGAATAATCGCGCCACCACCACCACCGCCACCCTCACGCCCCTTGGTTCCCATCGACGCGATCACCCCGGGCATCGACCGATCAAGCGCGCCCTGAAAAACCGTCTGCCCGGAAAGAATCGTGCGCCCCGCAAGGTCGCCCGACGCAAACCACGCGGCCACCCACCCGAACGAAAGCGTCGCTCGCAGGCGCGCCGCCAGATTCTCCACGAACTGCTCCGGACGCGTCAGATCCGTCATCGACCGCCCCAGCGAGTACAGCAGATCGATCGTCTCGAACGAGTCCGACAGTTGCCGCGTGAATCCTGCCGCCGTGTGATCGCTCTCCTGCACACGCATCAGGTCCTGCGACATCCACACCATCGACTCCCGCGCCGCCCGCGCAGAACCCGCCGTGTACCGTGCCCGTGGTCGGAGAATCCGCTGCAGCGCCCGCGCGTCCAGCGCGGCCGCCACACAGCATTTTTCGAACGCCTCCCCGGACAGGCCTTCCTCCGAGAGCGCAATCGCGATAAGCACGCCCGTCCGAGTCCGGCGCAGCTTCTCTTCCAGCGGAATCGCCCACGCGCCCGGGAAAAGTTCCATCACCTCCGGCGACTCCTGCTTGGCGAACGCCGCCCCCGCCGCGGCGATCATCCGCTCAAAGTCCGCCGAACCCCACAGCAACCCCACCGGCCCATCCTCCCCGGGTTCGGAGACGATCAGCCCCGTGTTATCACACCGCCAGGTCGCGAGCCCCAGCGCGGCGCAGCGCGCACGTAGCGTCCCCACCGCCTGGCCGCTGTTGTCGCGTATCGCCTGAAGTGGCGGAGCAGGAATCATGCGGCCTCTCGCAAAGTGCTCCCCCCGCCCGCCACCGTACCCGAGCTCATCGCCATTCCCGCCGTTCCCGCGCTCCCCGCGGGCACCAGCGTTTCCTGCACGTACGTCAACAGCTCACGCACGCCGAACGGCTTGGACATGATCCGCTTGATGTTCGTCTTGGCCATCATCTCGTCCGAGAGCACGTGCCCCCGGGCGGTCAGCAGCAGCGCGGGAATGTGCGCCGTCCGAGGATCGTTCCGCATCGCCATGCACAGCTCCAGCCCGTTCATGCACGGCATCTGCAAGTCCGTCACGATCGCCGCCGGCAGGTGCGCCCGCACCATCTCCAGCGCCTCCTCCCCATCCTGCGCTTCAAACACAGTGAACCCCGCCGAGCGCAGCCGATCCCCCACCACCATCCGGATCGGGGCCTCGTCGTCGGCAATGACCAGCGTGATGTTGTTCGGCGTCGGCGTCAAAGGGCCTCCAGGGCGCGGCATCATTCATGGGCCCGCACCGGGGGATGGATCGGCACGCCGCACCAACCGCGTGACACCTCTGTGACAACACCCACCACCCCGCGCCCCGCCCAATCGCCATATCCGTCGCGAGCCCGCAGGCCGCGCGGCCGAACGTCCGAGAATCAACCCGGACGCATGCCCGGGAAGATCGCCGCTTTGAGCTACCGCACTCTCTCAATCCGCAGATTCAGCGACACCAGCCACTGCACCGTCCACCCCGCGCTGCACAGCGCGGCCAGCATCAGCTTCGCTTGCCGGATCGCCCCGCCCACTTCTCACTTCCCTATCCAACTTCCCTCGTCTGGAACAGCACCACCGCCAGCGACACAAACACGCCCACCTGCGCCAGCGCGTACATGGCCACCATCAGCACGTGCCCCATCGGAATCGGCGCCGCCTGGCTCACCGCATCCAGCAGCCAGAAGCTCTGCACGTTCGGCACCAGCGCCCAGCACGCCCACGCCACTGCGTTGTACTTCGTCGGACGCACGAACAGGTAATCCCCCGCCTGCGGCGGCCGCAGCACCAGCGGCCCTTCCTTCCCCGTTCGCACGATCGTCAGCTTCCGCGCCTGCTGGCTCTGCACGGCGATCGCTCCCGGCTTGGTCCGGTCCGAGATCGACGTGGGGCTCGAAATATCTCCCGTGAACGGCGCGAAGGGCATCACGGCCATCGCATACCCGCTGGGAAACTCCCCGTAATACACGGGCGATCCCGCCGGCATCCGCACCCGCGGCTCCAGCGAAAGCTGGCAATCAAACGTGTCTTCCGGGTGCGCGAACTCCGCCATCCCCGCCCGCTTCGGCTCCACCTTGTCGATCTGGGCCACGAACGTGTTGTCGATCGCCCGCGAACCAATGAAGTGGTTGCTCATCAGCCCGAGCATGAACACCCCGGCGCAGACCATCAGCGTCATCACCTGCCCCAGCCGCGCCGAGCACGCCGTCGCCACGCTCGTCAGCACCAGCACCGCAAACAGCAGGCACACACTCGCCTTCGTGATCTCCGGCTTGAAGTCCGTCCAGATCGGCTGGATCCCCCACCGCTTCCCCAGCATGAGCACCAGCACCCACGCCCCAACCATTAGCGGACAAAGCAGCAGCGTGCACGTCTGCGTGAAGCTCCATCCATAGAAGAAGTTGCACCACACCCCGGCCATCACCGACAGCAGGACCGCCCCGAACGTGAAAATCAGCACCGGCCCGTCCAGATCGTCCGCCGTCGTGGACATGACTTTGTGCCGCACACCCATCTGCACGAAGATCAACATCGTGATCGTCGCGATCAGGATCGCCCCCGCCACGCCCAGATACTTCCCGATCACCACCGTCGGCCGCCCCACCGGCTTGCTCACCACCGTCAGCACCGTCTTCCGGTCGATCTCTTTGCTGATCACCGCCGTCGCCAGAAACGCCGCCATCAGCGTCGCGCACACAAATACCGTCGCCAGGCAGATATCCAGCGCAACCTTGTCGTCCGACGAAACCTCCGCCGACGACGAGTAATCCATGCTGAACGCGGCTGTCCAGAACGTAAACAGGATCGCGAGCCCCGCGATCGCCGTCAAAATGAAGTAAATGGGCTGCCGGACGCTCTCCAGGAACGTGTTCCGCGCGATGGTAAGGGTTTGCAAAAACATCGTGGTAAGAGAGACAAGTCCTTGCGATATATAGACTTAAACCATCCGCATCGACCAACCGACAGCCGCGCGGACACTCGGGCTTTCCCGCTCTCGCCCCAGGACAAGAAAGTACCGGGGGGCCACGAACATAGCGAAGACCGGGTCGTACATCAACGTATCGGGTTGGTCTCGGGTTCGCGCGACGAACGCAATTCGCCCCTCGACGCTATCCCGACCTCCCCCCGCCGCAACGTTCTGTCGCGGCGCAAAGTGTGCGCCTCCAGCAGAGAGCAGAGCCCCAGAGAGTAGAGATGGTCCGGTGGACGCACAGGCGCGCCGAGACGACAATCCGGCCCCTTGGCGGGTGTCGGTAGCGGTTGTGTACGGGTTCCCAAGCCCGGCGCGCATTCCGCAAGCGATCGTGTACCCTGTAGGCCCGATTCCGGGCGGGTTTGAAAGCAAGCGATACGGGCTCGCATCACCGGGGTGGGAAGAGCAGGAATGAACCAGGCATGAAGCACGACTATCAGTCCTACAGCCGCGCAACCGGGGTGAGCTTGCTGGGCCTCGCGCTCCAGCTCGCCATGGGGCTCACGCTCCTTATTTACGCCTTCCTCGCCACGCCCATGGACGCCCTCATGCTCACGGGCGCACTGGGCATTCTCCTCGGCGCGGTCGTCTGGCTCCTCCTCGCCATCCTCTTTGACCAGCATCGCCGCGAGCGCATCGAACAGATCGAGCTTGAGGCCCTCAACGCCGGCGGGGCCCGCGAATCCTCCGCTTTCTCCGAGGGAACCGACGATCTCCGAGTTGCACACAAGCGCCTCGTCTGGATGCACAAGTTCCTGGTCCCCGGCGTCTCCCTCCTGTACGCCGCGGCCCTCGGCGGCCTGGGCGTCTGGACCTTCCTCAAAGGCCGGCAGTTCCTCTCCACCAACGCCTTCCACTCCACCGAGCGATTCGGCCTCGTCATCGCCCTCGCGCTCGTCGTCGCCTTCATCGGCTTCGTCTTCGCCCGGTACGTCGCCGGCATGGCCAAGCAGCCCGTCTGGGCCAACCTCCGCGCCGGCGCGGGTGTGGCCGTGGGCGCGGCGATCTTCGCCTTCGCCACCGCCGCTGTGCAGGTTGTCGACAACTTTGGCCCCAGCGAGGGCGTGCAATGGATGCACGTCATCTGGCCCTGCGTCATGATCCTGCTCGCGGTCGAGGTCGTCCTCAGCTTCCTCTTCGGCATGTACAGCCCGCGCAAGCCGGGCGAGTTCCCGCGCCCCGCGCTGGATTCCAAGATTCTCAGCTTCGCCGCCGCGCCCGACCGCATCGCCGCCAGCATCGGCGACGCCCTGAACTACCAGTTCGGCATGGACGTCACGAGCAACTGGTTCTACCAGCTCGTCACCCGTTCGGCCGTCGGCCTCGTCCTCGTGGGCGTGCTGGTCATCTGGCTGCTGTCGTGTATCACCATCGTGCAGCCCAACGAACAGGGCCTGCGCGTCCGTCTGGGAAAGAAGCTCGGCGACGTGCTCAAGCCCGGCGCGTACGCCAAGCTCCCCTGGCCCCTCGAGCACATCGACACCTTCCAGTCCACCGCCGCACGCCGCATCAACCTCGGCGGCGACGAACCCAACCTCAAGGGCAAGGCCATCCTCTGGACCAACGACCACGCGATCACCGAAACCTTCTTCACCGTCCGTCCCGCCACCGAAGACCTCCGCGCCGGCGTTGAGGACACCACCCACGGCGGCGGCTTCGCCCTCGCCACCGTCGAAATCCCCGTCTACTACGCCATCACCGATTACGGCAAGTTCGAAGCCCTCGCCGTCCCCGAGCCCATGCGCGACGGCGCCACCGACCAGCGCGAGGAACTCCTCCGCTCCTGGGGCCGGCGCGAGGCCTTTACGCTCCTGGCCACCAAGACCATCGACGAGGTCCTCGGCTCCGCACGCGAGGAAATCTCCAGCACCCTTCGTCAGCGCATCGAGAAAGTCTTCAACGATCACAACGCCGGCGTGCAGATCCTCTTTGTCGGCATCGAGGGCGTCCACCCCCCGCGCGACGCCGCCGCCGCCTTCGAGGACATCGTTCGCGCCCATCAGCGCAAGGCCGGCAACAAAGAGAGCGCGCAGAAGCAGGCCAACGCCTCGCTCATCCAGGTCGCCGGAAACGTCGCCACGGCCGACCAGATCGTCACCGCCATCAACGATCTGCAATCGCTGAGCGCCGATCTCGGCCCCGCCTCCCACGGCGCGTCCGGCCCCGAGGCCCGCGCCAAGCTCCGCCAGATCGAGGATCTCCTCGTCAAGGCCGGCGGCTCCAGCGCGGAGACCATCCAGCGAGCCCGCGCCGAGCGCTGGGCCAAGCACATGGGCGCCCGCGCCCAGGCGGAGTCCTACATCGGCCAGATCGCCGGGTTCAAGTCCGCCCCCGAGGTCTACGTCGCCCGAATCTACTTCGACACCCTCGCCGAAGCCCTGCGGGACGCCCGCATCTACATCGTCGCCGACGACGGCGGCCACCATATCCACATGAACATGAACCTCGAAGACTTCAACACCGGTGGCAACCTGTTCAGCGGGAAGAAGAAGGACGAGTAGTGGCCAGCGGCCAGGCAATCAGAAGTGACGCAGTGATCGAGTCGGAACAACGCAGAGTCGAGTCCCCGGTTTACGGAGCAATCGCGTGCAACGGATCCTGATCATCGTTCTCGTACTGGCGGCGGTCGTGGCCTACATGACCACCTACGTCGTCCGCTTCAACGAGGCCGCCGTCCTCACCACCTTTGGCAGCGCGGACAAATCCAGCGTCATCACCGAGCCCGGCCCCGGGCTCAAGTGGCCCTACCCCTTCCAGAAGATCACCACCTACGACAAGCGCCTGCGCATCATCCAGTCCGACCAGGAAACCCAGCAGACCGCCGACAAAAGCCAGCTCATCATCACGAGCTACCTCACCTGGCGCGTGAAGGATCCTCTCGAGTTCTTCAAGCGCTTCGGCGGAGCCGGCGAAAGCTCCGCACGCGAGCACTACCGAGAAGCGGAAAAAATGCTCAAGGTCAAGCTCCGCGCTGCCGCCAGCGCCGTCTCTCAGTTCTCCGTCGGTGAGCTCGTCAGCGCCGACGAGAAGGGCTCCAAGCTCCCCCAGCTTGAAACCGCCATGCTCGCCGCGCTCAAAGGCGCGGCCTCTGCCGATTCCGCCCTCGCCGCGTACGGCATCGAGCCCGAGTCCGTCGGCGTCATGGGCATCGGCCTCCCCGCCGACACCACCCGCGCCGTCTTCGACCACATGAAGCAGGCCCGCGACGCCATCGCCAACGCCGTCGTGGAAGAGGGAAACTCCGACGCCAGCCAGATCAAGTCCCGCGCCGAGGCCAACGCTCAGAAGATCCAGCATTTCGCCGATCAGCTCGCTGCCAGCATCAAGAGCCAGGGCGACGTGGAGGCCAAGCAGTTCCTCAGCCAGATGAAGGAAGACCCCCAACTCGCCGTCTTCATTCAGAACATGGACTTTTACCGCAAAGTCTGGGGCCGCACCACCACCATGGTCATCCCCACCACCACCCCCGGCTTCGATCTCCTCCGCATGGACTCCGCCAAGAAGCTCAGCTCCGGCCGCCCGCCGCTCCTTGACGTGCCGACCTTCACCAACGCCGCGGCCGGCGAGCCCGAGCCCCCCGCCATCGCCAAATCTCCCGCACCCGCTCCCACCCCCGCCGGAGGGTCGCGATGAGTCAGATTCCCCCTTCCAACGACCCGCTCGCCGCGGGCGGCCCCCCGGATGCGCCCCGTCGCGCCACCGGCCGGCGCGCCGCCTCCGTCACGCTGCGCCAGGGCGAGGTGCGCGCCCAATCCATGGGCGACCTTCTCGACCCGGCCAACAAATCCCTCGCCGATGCGCTTCGCATCGCCTTCCGAATCCTTCAGGGCCTCATCTTCGCCATGGTGGTCGTCTTCATCTTCAGCGCGACGCAGCAGATCCAGACCTCCGAGCTCGGCATCCGCACCACGCTCGGGCGCATCGAGCCCGGAACGCTCTCCCCCGGCCTGCACTTCAGTTGGCCCGAGCCCTTCGGCGCCATTCTCCGCGTGCAGCGCACCGACCAGACCATCGAACTCACCAAGCCCTTCTTCCCAAATCTTGCCGCCGCGGAGGAAGCCCTCCTCGGCGACAAGGGCGTCGGCGGCCTGGCCGACGGCGGCACCGACACGCTCGACCCGGACAACGACGGCGCACTCCTCACCGCCGACGGCTCCCTCGTCCATACCCGCTGGTTCATCTCCTACCGCCGCACCAACGACGACCGCTCCCTCCGCACGCTCTCGGTTGATCCGGATGCTCCCGAGATCGACAGGGACCGTGTCGAACGTCAGATCGTCTCCTCCGTTGCCCGCAGCGCGATCGTCCACGCCGCGGCCACCATGACGATCGACGAAGTCCTTTACGACCAGAAAGACCCAAACCGCAAGGGTGCGTTCCTCCCCATCAACGAGGTCGCCAAGACCCTCGCCCAGAACCGCCTCGAGGCCATGAACTCCGGCATCGAGCTCCAGCAGTTCGCCAAGCGCCTCCCCATGGCCCCGCGCCGCGTCATGACCTCCTTCAGCTCGGTGCAAACCGCCCAGGCCAAGGCCAAGCAGGCCCGCGAGGCCGCCGGCAGCGAGGCCCGAAACCGCCTCCTCAAGGCCGCCGGCGAGGGTGCAGAGCTCGTGCTCGCCCAGATCGATCGCTACGAGGGCGAACTCGCCACAGGCAAGACCGCCGAGTCCGCGGCCACGCTCGAACGCATCCACCAAATCCTCCGGAGCAAGCCCGTCGAGATCGACGGCAAGACCGTCGCCGGCACCGTCTCCGGCGACGTCAGCGTGTCCCTCGTCCAGGCCGACCAGTACCGCACGGGCGTCGTGACCCGCGCCCGCGCCGATTCCGACTCCTTCCAGGCCAAGCTCGCCGCGTATCGCGCCAACCCGCAGGTTTACCTCATCGGCGAATGGTCCGATGCCGTCTCCTCCTTCCTCAACCGCCCCACCGTCCAGGCCATGTTCCTCCCGCCCGGCCTGGAACGGCTGGTGGTGCAGATCAACAAGGACCCGTATCTCTCCAAGGAGATCGAGAAGGGCATCAACGAACGCGAAGCCGAAGCGAATAAGAACAGGATCATTCAGAATCGCCAGCGCGAGCTCGGCAATCAGAAGTTCAACGGCACATCCATGGAAGGCAACTGACCGCCTGCCCCGACCCGACCCTTCCCCTTCAGCGCGCATCCCGAGGACGCATGGCACCCAGCCCCACCACAACCGCCGCACGCCGCGTCGCAACGCCCTCCGGCGAGCGCATCGTCGCCGTCGAACATCTCACCAAGGTCTTCCGCGATTTCTGGATGCGCAACCGCGTCAAGGCCGTGGACGATGTCTCCTTCGACGTCCACCGCGGCGAGATCTTCGGCCTCCTCGGCCCCAACGGCTCCGGCAAGTCCACCACCATCAAGATCATGCTCGGCCTGCTGCACAAGTCCTTCGGACGCTGCACCGTCTTCGGCAAGCTCCCCGCCGATGTCGCCGCCAAAAAACGCATCGGCTACCTCCCCGAGGAGTCCTACCTCTACCAGTTCCTCAACGCCCGCGAAACCCTCGACTACTACGCCAAGCTCTTCGAGCTCGACCGCACCGTCCGCACCAAGCGCATCGACGAGCTGCTGGAAATGGTCGGCCTCACCGCCGTGCAGTTCCGCCCCGTCCGCGAGTACTCCAAGGGCATGCAGCGCCGCATCGGCATCGCCCAGGCCCTCATCAACGACCCCGAACTCCTCATCCTTGATGAGCCCACCACCGGCCTCGATCCGATCGGCACACGCCAGATCAAGGACCTCATCCTCGAACTCGGCCGGCGCGGCAAGACCGTCATCCTCTCCTCCCACCTCCTGGGCGATGTCGAAGACTGCGTCGATCGCATGGTGATCCTCTACGGCGGCAAAATCCGCGCCGAGGGCACCTGCGACGAGCTCCTCGAATCCCACGACCGAACGACCATCGAAACGGATTCCCTCGACGACGAAACCATCAGCGCCATCGACGATCTGATCCGCAAGCGTTCCGGCGGAACCCGCCACATCGAGCGTGTCTCCAAGCCCCGCCAGAAGCTCGAAGAGCTCTTCATCGGCATCGTCGAGAAGGCCCGCGCCGACAAGCTCGAAACCGCCGGTGCCCAGCACGGCGGCCGCACCGCCGGCTTCCTCCGCGCCGATCAGGAATCCGGCCAGGCCCTCATCGCCAACCTCGTCAAAGCCGAGGATTCCATCGCCCCCGCCCCGCGCACGCCCACGGCCGCCAAGCCCGCAGGTCCGGACGCCACCCTCATCGGCGATCTCCTGAAAAAGGCCCCCGACGCCCCCACCCGATCCGCGGCCACCCCCGCCACCCCGGCTCCCAAGCCCAAGAGCGACGTGGACCAGAGCATCATCGGCTCGCTGCTCGACGGCTCCGGTCCCTCGAAGAACGACCCGGCCCCGGGGAAGAAGTGAACCCGCCATGACGATTCGCGAACGCATCTCCCAGCTCGACCGCGCCCAGCATGGGCTGTGGTTCAAGATCGTTGCCTCCGCGCTCATCGCGATCCTCGCCGTCAGCGCGGGCGTCACGTATGTCGTGTACCGCCACGCCGTCCCCGTCGTGGAGATTCCCGAAGCCAGCCGTCCCAAGGACCCTCCCAAAGACGCCAAGCTCACCCCCGAGCAACTCGAAGAACTCAAGCTCGCCAAGTCCCGCTACGAGGCCACCGAGGCCACCGCCCGAACCATCAATGACATCCTCGCCCGCAAGGCCGATTCCACCGTGGTCTGGGTCGGTCTCGCCGTCGGCGGATCGCTCGCAATCGCCGTCGTCTGGCTCGGCCTGGGGCTCACGTGCCTGGTCATCGCCGTCGCGGCCGCGCTCCCGCTGCTCACCCTCATCAGTTTCCGACTCATCGACTACGCCTCCAACGGCAATGACCAGCTCCTGGGCATCGCCCGCTCTCTGGGCGACAGCGCCGACGAAAACCCCGGCGTTTTCCGGCTCTTCCTCGCCGCGTGGCACAATCTCCCCGGCTGGCCCTGGTTCATCGCCTCCGTCGGCGCACTCGCCCTCTCCTTCTTCGTCCTCATCGAGCTGCTCCGGCTCCTCCTCTCCGGCCCCTCTCCCATCACCGCCATCGCCCGCAATGTCGTGAGCGAGGCCCTGCGGATGAAGATCTCCGTCGTCTTCATCGTTATGTTCCTCCTCGGCCTGGCCGCCCTCCCGGGCCTGCTGGATGATTCCACCCCCCTCCGCTACCGCGTGCAGTCGTTCCTGCAATACGGCACCGGCGGCACCTTCTGGGTCATCGCCCTGCTCACGCTCTTTCTCGCCGTCGGCTCCGTCGCCTTCGAGCAGCGTGATCGCACGATCTGGCAGACCATGACCAAGCCCGTCGCCGCCTGGCAGTATCTCTTCGGCAAGTGGCTCGGCGTCGTCGGCATCGCCGCCGTACTCCTCACCGTCACCGCCTCCGGCGTCTTCCTCTTCACCGGCTACCTCCGCAACCAGAAGGCCGGCGGCGAGGAGGAGGCCTATGTCGCACGCTCCCAGGCCATCTCCGAGGACCGCCTCGTCCTCGAAACCCAGGTCCTCACCGCCCGCGTCTCCGCCAAGCCCATCATCCCTCCCATGGATCCCGCCGACGAGGCCCGCGCCGTCGCCGACCTCATGATCCGCGCCAAGCAAGGCGACGCATTCCTCATCGACAACGAGGAAGCCCGCGCCAAAATGCTCTCCACCCTCCGCGAGGATCGACGCGCGGCCTATTTCTCCCTCCGTCCCGGCGAGAGCAAGGTCTACCGCTTCACCGGTCTCAAGCAGGTGCGAGACTCCAATCGCCCCATGACCCTGCGCTACAAAGTCAGCGTCGGCGCCGACGACCCGCGCAGCACCACCAAGGTCACCTTCATCTTCACCAACACGCAGCCGCGCGTCCAGGAAGTCCCCCTCGGCCAGGCCCTCACCATCCCCGTCTCCCCCGGCTCCATCGAGATCACCCGCGCCGAGCCCGACCGCGACGGCCGCACCCCGGCCGACTTCGTCCCCGACGGCGTGCTCGACATCCAGATCACCAACGGCGACCTCTTCCAGGCCATGAACACATCGCAGGCCACCGACCCCGCCATCCGCGACTCCTGGATGAACAAGGAGTCCATGTCCATCCCCCCCGACGGGCTCGAAATCTCCTTCCCCGTCGGCGGTTACGAGAGCAACTTCGTCCGCGTCATGATCGTCCTCTGGCTCAAGCTCGCCTTCCTCGCCATGGTCGGCGTCGTTTGCTCCACCTACCTCTCCTTCTCGGTTGCCTCCCTCATGGCCTTCGGCACCTTCCTGCTCGCCGAGAGCGCGGGCTTCCTCTCCACCTCCCTTGAGTACTTCGACGGCGCCGACGCCAAGGGCAACATCGACTACTTCCGTACCGCCATCCGCGCCATCGCCGTCCCCCTCGCCACCGCCTTCAAGAACTACGCCGATCTCAAGCCCACCGCCAACCTCGTCGACGGACGCATGGTCGATTGGATCACCGTCGCCATCGCCGCCGTCGTCCTGGGGGCCCTCACCGCCATCCTCTATGCCATCGGCGTCACCATCTTCCGAAAGCGCGAACTCGCCACCTACTCCGGCCAGTAAGTACTCCGCCCCTTCTCCTTCCCACTGCCAACTGCCCACTCCCCACTGCCTCCCCCCCTCCCCCCCCTCCCCACCATGCACCGCGAATCCCGCATCCAACTTGTCGCTCTCGGCTGCATGATCGCCTGCATCGCCGCCTCCGGCGTTCTGGCCACCTCCATCGCCGGCTCCACTGGCAAGCACAAGCTCGTCTTCGCCGACAAGGCCGAGGCCGGCGATCCGCCGCAGGTGGCCCTCGGCATCGCCATGGGCGCGTTCCGCGGCCTCTTCGTGAACTACCTCTGGATCCGCGCCAACGACCTCAAGCAGGACGGCAAGTTCTACGAAGCCGTCGATCTCGCCAAAACCATCACCAAGCTCCAGCCCCGTTTCCCCAAGGTCTGGCAGTTCCACGCCTGGAATCTCGCGTACAACATCTCCGTCTCCACAAACACGCCGCAGGAACGCTGGAACTGGGTCCAGGCCGGCATTCGCCTCCTCCGCAACGAGGGCATCCCGAACTGCCCGACCGACCTGGGCATCCACCGTGAGCTCGCCTGGATCCACCTCCACAAAATCCAGGGCTACATGGACGACGCCCACCGCTTCTACAAGAAGCAGTTCGCGCTCGAATGGTCCTACGTCGTCGGCGCGCCCCCGCAGTTTAAGCTCGAGGACATGGACTCCGGCAAGCTCCGCCAGGCCTACATCGATCGCTGGATCGGCCCCATCGCCGACGCCCCGGATTCTGAGCAGGAACTGATCGCCAAAGTTCCCGAGGCCGCGCAGCTCATCAAGGCCATCAAGCAGGAGACCGGCCTGGACCTCGACCTGAACTTCTGCAAGCAGTTCGAGATCATCGACGCCACCATGCGCGGCGCCATGGGCACCGGCATCGTTCCGCCCCGGCTCCAGGAAGACCCCCTCGCCAAGCTCATCATCTCCACGCGCTTCAAGCAGGAGACCGGGGCCGCCGTGGTAAACTTCGCCCGCAAACGCGTCATCGTCAATGACTACCACATGGACCCCGCCGCGATGGTCCGCTACACCGCCAAGTTCGGCCCGCTCGACTGGCGCCACCCCGCCGCCCACGCCATCTACTGGTCCGCCCACGGCGTCGAAGAAACCCTCCGGCGCGTCAACGAAAAAAACATCGGCGACTTCGACGTCATGAACACGGATCGCCTCACCATCCAGGCCCTCCAGGAGCTCTTCCGCACCGGCGATCTCACCTTCGACGTTCTCAACCCCGAGTTCTACCTCGCCCTCCCCAACACCGAGTTCACCGACTCGTACCGCATCGCCATCGAAGAGATGATGAACCGCTCCCGCTTCGAGAAGGACCACACCCGCCCCCTCCGTACCTTCATCGGCGGGTACACCAACTTCATGCTCGACGCCATCCGCTTCTTCTACCGCCGCGGCGACCGCGACACCGCCAACCTTTACCTCTCCAAGCTCCGCAACGACAAAGAGCTCAACCTCAACGACGCCGGCCTCTTCGAACGCCTCAAACGCCCCCTCGACGAGTTCGTCGAGAAGGAAATCACCGAAGATTCCCGCGAGGACAGCCCCGTCGTCGCCCTCCAGGAGGTCACCGGTTCCCTGTACGCCGCGTACGTCGGCGGCCTGCTCCGCGGCGACTCCAAGCGATTCCTCGACGAGTTCAACTACGCCCGCCTCTTCCACGAACGCTACCAGCAGACCCGCGCCTTCAAAACCTGGATCACCGGAAACCTCGGACGCATGGGCTTCCCCAGCTTCGAGCAATGGTCCGCCGAAACGTTCGCCCAGCTCATCCAGAGCGCTGGCATCCCCACCGGCCCCACCATGTACATGCGCGCCCCCGAAGACCTGCGCTGCAACACCTACCCCTTCCTCGAACGCCTCTCCATCCACGCCCAGCTCGTCGAAGGCGAGAAGCACGGCGTCCCCGGCTTCGATACCTGGTTCCCTCCGCCCGCGAAGGAATCCCTCGACGCCTGCCGCGCCGCCATGTTCCCCAACGGCCAGGACCCCACCAAGGGCCGCACCGAGCTGAAGTAACTCAAACGCCCGGGATGAGCGACGCTCTGCGAGCGAATCCCCCGGATCTCACCCGCTCACCCGCACAGCTTCTCCTTCGCCTCCCGATACTTCGCCAGCGTCCCCTCCACCACGGGTCCCGGCAGTTCCGGACCCGGCGGCTGCTTGTTCCATTTCCCCTCGCGCACCAGCTCCTCCAGAAACTCCCGCAGAAACTGCTTGTCGTAGCTCTTCTGAGCCCGCCCCGGCTCGTACCCCTCCACCGGCCAGAACCGCGACGAGTCCGGCGTCAGCGCCTCATCAATCAGCATCGGCGGCGTCCACACACGGTGCTGCTTGCCCTCCTCCCCGATCGGTATCCCGAACTCAAACTTCGTATCCGCGATGATGATCCCGCGTGAGAGCGCGTGCGCCGCCGCCGCGTTGTAGATCCCCACGGACATCTCCCGCAGCACCCCCGCCGTCTCCAGCCCGATCGCGTCCGCCGCGGCTTCAAAAGAAATGTTCTCGTCATGCCCCACCGCCGCCTTCGTCGCCGGGGTGAAGATCGGCTCGGGCAGCTTGTCGCACTGCCGCAAACCCTTGGGCAGCTCCACGCCGCAGACCTTCCCCGTCTCCCGATATTCCTTCCACCCGCTCCCCTCCAGATACCCCCGCACCACGCACTCCACCGGAATAACGCGGCACGCCCGCCCGATCGTGATCCTCCCCTTCAGGTGCTCCCGCACACCCGGCGCGCTCACCGCCTCCGCCGGCAGATCATCCACGCTCGTCGAGAGCAGATGCGTCTGCGCCAGCTTCCGCTGCTCGATGAACCCGAACCACCACGTCGCGATCTCCGTCAGCAGCCGCCCCTTCCCCGTGATCGGCGTCGGCATCACCACATCAAACGCCGACACCCGATCCGAAGCCACCATCAGCACCCGCCCCCCACCCGCATCCGGAGCCATGGCATACACATCGCGCACCTTCCCCTGCCGGATCAGTCGGAGCGCGGGGGCAAGTGCCGGACTCGCAATAGTGGTGGTCATATTGCCATGATAATCCATCCCGCCCTCCAAAACCTACCCTCCCCCATGCCCATCCGCGAAGCCATCGCCGCCGACTTCGACACCATCGCCGACATCACCAACCACTACATCCTCCACACGCCCATCCACTTCGGCTACGAAGCCCAGACCGGCGCGGAGCTCCGCTCATCCTGGGAAAAGTTCCGCGCCACCCATCCCTTCCTCGTCCTGCTGAACGACGAGCAGGGGGGCGAAGTCATCGGCTACGCCAAGGCCTACCGCTGGCGCGAGCGCGCCGCCTACGACCACACCCCCGAGGTCGGCATCTATCTCCGCAACGGCCTGCAAGGCAAGGGCCTGGGCAGACCCCTCTATGCGGCCCTCATCCACGCCTGTCGCGAAAAGGGCATGCACTCCCTCGTCGCCGGAATTGCCCTCCCCAACCCCGGCTCTATCCGCCTCCACGAATCCCTTGGCTTCCTCCCCGTCGGCACCGTCCGCCAGGCCGGCTGGAAGTTCAACCAATGGCACGACGCAGGTTTCTGGCAACTCATTCTTTGACCCTCCTCCGACTTCATTTTTCCCACATCCGACATCCAACATCCCACATCCGACATTCCCCCCTACCCTCTCTCCCTCCCTTTCAGACACTTCCTCCCCATCGAATCCCACCCAAAACGATGCTCTCCTTTGTGGTGTTCCAGACTTCTCCGCCCACCGACGGCCAGGCCGGCGCAACACTGCGCCACGCCCACATGTTCGGCGCGGACGATGTCCCCATGGCCGCGGACATCACCGTCACCCCGGACGGCTCCCTGATCCGCTGCGACAAGCGCTCTCCCGAGTCCGCTGGGCTCTCCCTTCAGTTCATCGTCGATGGCGTGAACGGTCCAACCGGCGCCCCGGGCATCGGCCCCGTCACCATCCAGACCTGCCTCCTCCCCGATCGCGAGAAGCCCTACCTCCTCTCGCTCGAGCTTGCCCGCCACCGCCTCATGCTCATCCTCAACAAGCTCGAGGACTGGGCTCTCTTCGATCTCCCCCCCACCGATCCCGGCCTCCTCCTCTTCGAGCGCGCCCGCGAAGCGTTCACCAAGGCCGTCGTCGAACAATCCAACTCCCAAGGCGTCACCCCCGAACTCCCCTTCACTCCCCAAGCCGACGAGCTCTCGCGCCACGCGCTCGCTCTGGCCATGGAAGCCAGCGAGCAGCTCACCCTCACCCAATCCCGCCTTCAGTTCTCCAAACGCATGTCCGGCGAGCTCGCGCAAGCCGCGGCCCGCATCGGCTCCCCCGCCAACGCCCTCACCGATCACGAAGTCGCCGAAAGCCGCAACGCCCTCCTCGGCAACGTCGGTGTCATACTCCCCACCCCGCCGCAGATGGGCGCGGTCGTCAGCGCCGAGCAGTTCACCCCCGCCCTGCAAAAAGCCGTGCAGACCTGTTGCGATTTCGTCACCATGCCCCTCCGCTGGGTGGACATGGAGCCCACCGAGGGCCGCTACGTCTTCTCCAAGACCGACCGCTGGATCGAGTGGGCCGTCCGCACCGCCCACCTCCCCATCGTCGCCGGTCCCGTCATCGATCTCCGCCGCGGCAACGTTCCCGAGTGGCTCTTCATCTGGGAGCACGACTACGAGACCCTGCGCGAACTCGTCTACGAGCACGTCAAAAACCTCGTCACCCGCTACCGGCGCACCGTCGGCACCTGGACCGTCGTCAGCGGCCTGCACGTCTCCAGCAACTTCACGCTCTCGCTTGAGCAGGTGATGGATCTCACCCGCCTTGCCGTCATGGTCGTCCGCAAGCTCCAGCCCTCGGCCAAGGTACAGGTCCAGATCGATCACCCCTGGGGCGAGTACTTCGCCACCGCGGGCGCTCGCGCCATGCCCCCGCTGATGTACGCCGAAATGCTCGGCCAGGCCGGCATAAACCCGGATCTCTTCGCCCTCTGCATCGAGATGGGCCAGCCCGAACCCGGCCGCTCCACCCGCGACCTCATGGCCTTCTCCGCGCTCCTGGATCGCTACGCCGCGCTGGAAAAGCCACTCGCCATCGCCGCCCTCAGCGCGCCAAGCAAAGCCCCGGACCCGGACGACCTGGGCCTCGGCGGCGAACACGACCCCGGCTATTGGCGTCGCCCCTGGAGCCCCGAGGCCCAGGCCGCGTGGATGACCAAGATGTTCGCCGTCGCCGCGAGCAAGCCCTACGTCCACTCCATCGCGTGGCACGAGATGTACGACGAGGCCATCGCCCCGCCCTCCACCAAGGCCGCCGCGATGACCGGGGCCCGCCACGATGGCCTCTTCGACTCCAACCTCCAGCCCAAGCTCGCACTCTGGCGACTCGCGGAAATCCGCCAGGCCATCCGCAACAAGCAGTCCCCTGCGAATCTCTTGGACACGCCCCAAGTCGGCACGATCTGATTCCGCGCCATACTCCCCGGAACCGCAGCGATGCAAGGTGCCTGGCAACTTGGCTTTCATCTTGCGGGCACGCTCCTCTGCGGCCTGCTAACCCTCTACTTCGCATACCGAGCGCTGCGCAGACTCTTCTCGGCCAAGGCCCGCAAGCGCGATGAACCCTTGGAACTCCAGTCGCGGCGTTCAGGGAGCACTCTGTCCATGGGGTTCGTCTTCACACTCGCATTCGTGGTCTGCCTCCTGCTCACATTCCTTTTCATGTGCGTCCCGATGTAGAAGGTGCCGTGGTGGAGTCGCTTTGGACTCCGCCACACCCAACGTCCCGACACATCCCACGTTGCGTACGCAAAGCCGTCCACCACGCCACCCAGACCGAATTGATACACTCCTCCCATGCCCGCCGACCCCGGCACACACTGGACCTCCGGCGCGCCCAAATGGGCCGCCATCCTCATCCTCGGCGCGGCCGCCACCGCCGCCATCGGTTGGTCCATCGGTCGTGACGGCGGAAGCTGGCGCACCCCGCAACGCGCCGCAGCCCAGCCCCTCGCACCCATTCTCACACCCACTGCCGCGCCCGCTCCGGTCACCCCACAACCCGCGCCCACCGCCGCCCCAGCCCCCGCGCCGCCGCAGGACCAGCAACCCGCCGCCGCCCCCGCCATCCGCAAGCTCATCAACGTCAACACCGCCGCACAGGGCGAACTCGAACTCCTCCCCGGCATCGGCCCCGCCCTCGCCAAACGCATACTCGACTACCGCGCCACCAAAGGCCCCTTCAAACGCATCGACGACCTGGACAACGTGAAAGGCATCGGCCCCAAAATCCTCGCCCGCCTCAGGCCCCAGGTCACAGTCGATTGAAAGGGGCATGGGCCTACCGGCCCATGTTTCGGGCGCATCGCCCGAAGTGCCTTGGTTCCCCTTCGCACCACAACCAACGCCCTCGACCGCGGCGGTCGAGACACGGGCTGGTAAGCCCGTGCCACGCTAGCATCGCCCAACCAGCGCACCCACCCCCGGGCGAGACCCATTCTCCCCGGTACACCCCTGCGCGCTCCGGAGTCTCCGTGGACCTGATCGACTTCCTCTCCCGCGAACCCACCATCCGCGAAGCCACCACGCTCGCGCTCGCCGGCACGCGCGTCCTCATCCGTGGCTCGCAGGGTTCCTCCTCCTCCTTTCTCGCCGCTGTCGCCGCGAAGCTCTCCGGCCGCACCGTCCTCTACGTCGTCGCCCACCTCGACGAGGCCGACGAAACCCTCGACGAACTCGCCGCGGCAGGCGTGAACGCCGCCCGCCTCCCCACCCTCGAAGTCCTCCCCGGCGAAACCGGAATCTCCCTCGAACTCTTCGCCGAACGCCTCGCCCTCGTCCGCCGTCTCCTCCCTGCCCATTCCAATCCCCCTTCCGGTCCTAATCCTGCTCCTAATCCTAATCTCGCCTCTTCCCTCCCCTCCGTCCTCATCGCCCCCATCCAGTCCCTGATGCAGCCCGTCCCCGGCCCGCGCACCCTCACCGCCCTCGCCCGCACACTCCGCACGCGCGACACACTCGACCCCGCCGAACTCGCCAACTGGCTCACCAGTGCCGGCTACGAACGCGCCGACACCATCGAAGAGCCCGGCCACTTCGCCCTCCGCGGCGACATCCTCGACATCTTCCCTCCCCCCATCAGTGGCACGGGCGTCCCGCCCGTGGGTTTGGTTGGTGATGCTTCACGTCACACACTCGCCTCCCCCGGCATCCCCATCCGCCTCGACTTCTTCGGCGACCAGATCGAACGCATCACCGAGATCGATCTCGACACCATGGGCTCCGATCGCGCCGTCGATTCCGTCGAACTCCTCTGCGCCTCCCTCGACAAAGTCTTCGCCGCGCCTCCAACAACGAACCCGTCGCGCAAGCGAGTGCCTTCCGATCAATCCTCCAATCTCATCTCCACACCATCCGCCTCTATCGACGCCACCGGCGGCCCCGAATCCTGCCCCTTCCTCGACTACCTCCCCCACTCCGCCCTCATCATCCTCCACGAACCCCTCGAAATCACCGAGCAGGCCCGCGGCTACTTCGAACGCCTCACCGACCCGAGAATCTACGGCCCCCCCGCGGTCCTCAAGCGACTCCAGGAACATCCGCGCGACAAGCACGCACCCGGCGGCTACATGGAAATCTCCCAGTTCTCCGGTGCAAAGGCCACCGGCGATGTCGAGATCGAGCTCCCCCTCCGCCCCCTCGAAGAGCTCCCGCGCGACACTCCCGAAGCCATCAAGCAGCTCGCCGCGCAGTCCACCTCCACCCGCATCGCCATCTTCTGCGAGAACCCCGGCGAACGCTCCCGCCTTGGCGAACTCCTCACCGAGCATGCCCCCGAATCCAAGCCCCGCATCGAATCCCACACCGCCTACGTCCACCGCGGCTTCATCTGGGGCAACGACGCCTCGACATCCTCCACCACCCCTCCGCTCTCGATCCTCCCCTACCACGAACTCCTCCATCGCTTCGAAACCCGCCGCCGCTTCGGCTCCCGCGCCGGCCCCGACGCCAACCGCATGCGCACCGCGCGCGCGATGGACACCTTCCTCGACTTCGGCCCCGGCGACTACGTCGTCCACCGCGACCACGGCATCGCGCTCTTCAAGGGCCTCGTCGCCATGCGCCCCCGCGAGGTCAAACGCGATGGACCCATCGTCCTTCCCGGCGAAAAGAAACCTAAGAAGTCCAAACCCACGCGCCCCGGCTCCGCCGAACAGCAAGATCCGGACGAAGGAATGGAGGAATACCTCCACCTCGAATTCGCAGGTGGCGTCGGCGGCACCCAGCTCTACGTCCCCGCCACCAAGATCGACCACGTTCAGAAATACATCGGCTCCTTCCGCGGCAACCCCACGCTCTCCGTCATCGGCGGCACGCGCTGGAAGAAACAAAAAGAGCAGGTCTCCGAATCCGTCCGCGATCTCGCCGGCGAAATGCTCCGGCTCCGGGCCGCACGCGAAGCCCAGCCCGGCGTTCGCTACCCCGCCGACACCACTTGGCAGAAGGAGTTCGAGGAGGAGTTCCCCTTCGATGAGACCGACGACCAGCTCGCCGCCATCGCCGAGATCAAGAAGGACATGATGTCCACCCGCCCCATGGACCGTCTCCTCTGCGGCGACGTCGGCTACGGCAAAACCGAAGTCGCCATGCGGGCCGCGTTCAAGGCCGTCGAGTTCGGCAAGCAGGTCGCCATCCTCGTCCCTACCACTGTCCTCGCCGAACAGCACGAGCGCACCTTCAAATCCCGCTTCGCCGACTACCCCTTCCGAATCGAATCAGTCTCCCGCTTCAAAACCACCAACGAAGTGAACAGAGTCCTCGCCGAACTCCGCAAGGGCCAGGTGGACATCATCATCGGCACGCACCGCCTCCTCTCCAAGGACGTTCGCTTCGCCGACCTCGGCCTCGTCGTCATCGATGAGGAGCAGCGCTTCGGCGTCGAGGACAAAGAAAAACTCCTCTCCCTCCGCCTCACCGTGGATGTCCTCACGCTCAGCGCCACCCCCATCCCGCGCACGCTCCACCTTTCCATGCTCGGGCTCCGCGACATCTCTTCCCTCGCCACCGCCCCCATGGACCGCCGCGCCGTCGTCACCGAAGTCATTCCCTACAACGCCAAACGCATCGAGCAGGCCATCCAGCGCGAGCTCGCCCGCGACGGCCAGCTCTTCTTCGTCCACAACCGCGTGCACAACATCCAGTCCGTCGCCGACGACATCCAGAAACTCGCCCCCGACGCCAAGATCGTCATCGGCCACGGCCAGATGCCCGACGGCGAGCTCGAAGCCGTCATGCTCACCTTCATGCGCCGCCAGGCCCAGATCCTCGTCTCCACCACCATCATCGAATCCGGCATCGACATCCCCACCGCCAACACCATGTTCATCAACGATGCCGACCGCTTCGGTCTGGCGGACCTCCACCAGCTGCGCGGCCGCGTCGGCCGCTACAAACACCGCGCCTACTGCTACATGCTCCTCCCCGGCGATCGCCCGACGACAGAGAAGGCCGTCAAACGCCTCAAAGCCATCGAAGAGTTCTCCGCCCTCGGCGCCGGCTTCAAGATCGCCATGCGCGACCTGGAAATCCGCGGCGCGGGCAACATCCTCGGCCCCGAGCAATCCGGCCACATCGCCGCCGTCGGCTACGAGATGTATTGCCAGCTCCTCGATCGCGCCGTCAAGGAACTCCGCAACGAGCCCACCCAGCAGGTCTCCGAAACCAGCATCGAGATCGGCGTCAGCGGCATGATCCCCAAGCGATACATCCCCTCCGACCTCCGCCGCATGGAGGCCTATCGCCGCCTCGCCGTCGCCAAGTCCCGCGAGGAACTCGACAAGCTCGAGACCGAACTCAAACAGGCCTACGGCCCCGCCCTTCCCATTGCCACGGCACGCCTCCTCGAACTCGCCGCCCTCCGCGTCGCCGCCAGCGCACTGGTCATCCGCGCCATCATCCTCCGCGGCCAGGACCTCGTCATCCGCGCCAAGCCCCTCGACGCCGCCCCCGTCTTCGCCAAGCTCTCCGCCCCCAGCACGACCAACCTTAACCCCACACTCCTCCCCCCCAAGTACGGCGAAGACATCTCCGAAATCTACCTCCGCCCGCCTTCAAACTACATGGAACCCGGCACGCTGCTGCGCGTGCTGCGAACCCGCCTCGCACCGTGATGGTTTCGTCGCTGAATTGCATCGAGGCCGGGACAAAACACGGAGTGGCGTCCATCCCGTACACTCCCCGCCCATGCACCCCGCAACCATTGGCCCATTCCAAGTCCTGCGTGAACTCGGCCGCGGCGGCATGGGCGAGGTCTTTCTCGCCCGAGACACCCGCCTGGACCGGCAAGTCGCCATCAAGGCGCTCCCCGCGTATCTCGCCGCCGACGCCGACCGCCTCGCCCGCTTCCAGCGCGAGGCCAAGGTGCTCGCCTCACTCAACCACCCGGGCATCGGCGCGATCTACGGATTGGAAGAGGCGTCCGGGCATCAGTACCTGATCCTGGAGTTCATCGAGGGCGAGACCCTTGCCGACCGCCTCGTCAGCGGCGCAGTCCCCGTCGATGAATCGCTCTCCATCGCCAAGCAGATCACCGAAGCCCTCGAAGTCGCGCACGAGAAGGGCATCATCCACCGCGACCTCAAGCCCGCCAATGTCATGCTTACGCCCGACGGCGTCGTGAAGGTGCTGGACTTCGGCCTCGCCCGCACCGCCGAGGGCTCGCCCTCAACAACCAACGCGCTCGCCCCTGCGGACTCCCCAACCCTCCCGGTCCATTCCCCCACCATCCCCGGCGCGATCATGGGCACCGCGGGGTACATGTCCCCCGAGCAGGCCCGCGGCAAGCCCGTCGACAAACGCTCCGACATCTTCTCCTTCGGCTGTGTCCTCTACGAAATGCTCTCCGGCATCGGACCCTTCCCCGGCGAGACCGTCACCGACTCGCTCGGCGCCATTCTCCACCGCGAGCCGGACTGGGCCCTGATCCCGCCCAGCACGCCCGCGCGGGTGCGCGAACTGCTCCGAAGCTGCCTCGTCAAAGACCGCCGCAACCGCCTGCACGACATCGGCGACGCACGCCTCGAGCTCGAACGCACCATCGCCGGGCACGAATGGACGTCGACCGCCGCGCCTGCGTCGGCGGTGAAGAGAACCTGGCTCGTTCCTGTCGGCGCGGCCTGCGCAGCCGTGTCTCTCGTCGCGGGGTGGGGTCTCGCGCGATTGTTCATGCGCCCCGCGCCTGTCACGTCGGCCCAAACCTTCCACGTCTCCACTACGGTCCCGGACAAGCCGCCGTTCGACGCTCTCGTGGGCATCTCCCCGGATGCCAAGTTCCTGGTGTATCGGGCATCGCCGGAACTCCCACCCGAAAGCGTCAAGCCCGAGGGGCTGCTGCTCGTGCGCCGCCTCGACCGCGACGAAACCGCGCCCATCGAAGGCACCGAAGGCGCCATGGATGCAGCGCTCTCACCCGACGGGCGATGGCTCGCGTTCGCCTGCGCCAGGGATCGCGCCCGCAGCAAGCTCAATCTGAAGAAGGTCGCCCTCGAGAACGGGCGGCCATCGGGCAAACCAGAAATCGTGTGCGATCTCTCGCAGACCGCATTTCCCACCGTCTGCTGGGCCTCGGACCGGGAAATCGTCTTCGCACCCTCGTGGGAGACGACCATCTGCGCCGTCTCCGCGTCGGGAGGCGAACCGCGAGTAGTCCTCCGCGAGGACCTCCCCAAGGGCATCGAAAACTGGGGCGACCTACGCCCGCTTGTCGCGGGGAAATCAATCCTGGCCACGCGCTGGTCGTTCGTCGGACAAAAGATCAAACTCAATACCGAAGTGATCGATCTCGCGTCGGGCAAACGGACGCTGGTGCTCCCCGATGCCGGTTCGACGGAGTACGTGCCGGAGGGGAAGGGCGCGAATGGGGGGGGTGGGGGGTACCTCCTGGCGATGCGTACCACGGGCACCAGTGTGATCGCCGTCCGATTCGATCTCGCCACGCTGCACACCCTCGGAGAGCCCGTGACTGTGTGGAGCGGCAATCAGATCAGCGCTTTCCGCCTCTCGCCCAGCGGCACGCTCGCCATGGCGACCCGGTCGCCCGATGTCTCGGATCGGCGCCTGGCCTGGATAGACGATAAGGGCCAGCCCCAGCCCATCCCCGGCGTGACGCGGGCCTACGGGCAAATCGCGATCTCTCCCGACGGCGGGCGCGTTTTAGTGCAACTCGAGAATCAAACCCAGGCAGAAATGCCCACCGATGTGTGGGTGCAGGACCTTTCGCGGCGGACGTTCACACGGGTCCCGGTTCAGGGCGCGCTGATCGGTATGACCTGGAGCAACGACGGGCAGCGATTCGCCTACGGCCTGGTCAGCGACGGCGCGTTCACGATCTGTGAACGACGGAGTGACGGATCGGGCGATGCGCTCAAGCTGTACTCCGGCCCCGACAGCCGAACCTTGCTCTTCCCATCGAGCTGGTCGCCCGACGACAGAGTACTCGCGTTTGGCCAAGTCAATATGTCCACGGACGACGCCGATGCGTACGTACTCGAGCAATCGGGCGGGTCCAAGCAGTGGGTCGCGAAGCCGTATCTGAAGTCGCCGCTCAGCGAGGATCTGTCGGGCTTCTCCCCCAACGGCAAGTGGGCGCTCGTTGGGTCAAACGTCTCCGGGCGCAGGGAGTTGTACGTCCAGAAATTCTCGGGCGATGGCGATGCGGACACAAAGACGGGACGTGTCGCGATCTCGACCACCGGCGGGGGCACGGCTTGGTGGAGCCCCGACGGCAAGGAAATCCGCTTCCTCGATTCCGACAACCAAGTCATGAGCGTGCAGGTGAAGTTCGAGCCGACGTTCTCCGCAACCGAGCCAAAGCTCCTCTACAGCATCAAAGACCTGAAGACTCGCAGCCCCTCCTTCGCGCCCGATGGCCGTCTGATGGTCGTGCTCCAGGGCCAGAACGAGCAAACCACGAAGACCGTCGGCCTCGTCGTGAACTTCCTCGAAGAACTTCGAATCAAGATGCCTGCGGCGAAGTGATTTTCCAAGCCCGCGAACTCCGCACCACGGAACGGGACTCGGCCCCCTACTCCCGCCCCATCATCGTCGTCCGCTTCCACTCCCCCTTCTTCTTCGCCGCAGCCATCGCGCTCGCCCCATCCGGGTGATCCACCGCCAGATACATCAGCGTCGTCTGCCCGATCCGGATCCTGTCCCCATCATGCAGCGCGGTATCCAGCAGGATCTGCTTGTCGTTCACGAACACCCCATGCGCGCTGCGATAGTCCCCCGCAACGTGCTTCCCTGTCGCGGCGTCCAGCCGCACCTGCAGGTGCTTGCGGGAAACCAGCGCATCGAGCACCTGAAACGTGCACGTATCGTCACGCCCCACCGAGACCAGCGGCTCGGTCAGCGGGAAGTGCACGCCCTGTCCCGGACCCTCGATAACGACCAGTGATGCCATGCGCAAAGCTCCTGCGCCCATGCTATCAGCTCAGCCGCTTTCGGGCGGACCGGCCCGGCGCGAGCTACCCCGCCCGCTTCCACCACTCCATCACCGACCACCCACGCGTCATCCCTTCCGACGCCTGCGCCGTCGCGGCCATCTCCATCAGCCGCCGCTTCACCGCCCCATCCGCGCCGATGAGTTCCCATCCCATGTCAAACTCGCACGCATCGTCCACGCGCACCCACATGCACCTGGCCCGCACCGTGATCGTCTCTTCCTCCGCCTTGAGCGTCAGTTCCCGCTCCTGCCCCACTTCCGCCTGCGGCTTCTTCTTCGAGTGAATCCGCATCCCCGTCGCCGACAAATCCAGAATCGCGCCGATCTCACACACCATCGTGGAACACGCGATCCGCCCGCCGCGCCGCTTCTCCGAGCGCGCCACCCCCGTCGTCGCCCCGCGCCCGCCCACGTACTTGTCCTTGTTGATCTTGCGAAAGAGTTCCATGCTCACACGATCGGCTCGCCGCATCCCACACAACACCCTCCCCGTCCGATAGCTCCTTCCCTTCCCCATCCCCCTATTCCTCCACTCCTCAACGCCTTCACGCCTCAACACCTCTACGCCATCCTTCTATACACTCGCCCCAATGCCAAACCCGCCCCCACCCCAAGACCTCAAACGCACCGTCGGCTTCTGGGGCGCCATCGCCGTAATGATCGGCGTCATCATCGGCTCGGGAATCTTCCGCACCCCGCCGCGTATCGCCGACGAGTTCGCCTCCCCCTGGTTCATCCTCATGCTCTGGGTCGCAGGCGGCCTCCTCTGCCTCGCCGGCGCGCTCACCTACGCCGAACTCGCCGCCATGCACCCCTCCTCCGGCGGCGTCTACGTTTTCATCCGCGAGGGCTTCGGCGATTGCACCGCCTTCGTCTTCGGCTGGGCCTACCTCGTTCTCGTCAAGCCCTTCGCCGCCGGCGGCATCGCCTTCATCTTCGGCGAGCACATCAACCAGCTCTTCGGCGTCCACTGGGATGTCCGCGTCTCCACCACCATTATGCTTCTCTCGCTCACGGTCATCAACATCCGCGGCGTCACCCTCTCCACCGGCTTCGCGGGCGTTCTCACCTTCCTCAAGTTCGGCGCGCTCGCCGCCATCGTCGCCCTCGTCATCGTCCTCGGCCGCACGAACAACTCCAACCTCGCCGCCGCGCCGCTCCCGCCCTCTCCCGACCTCATCAAGTCCATCGTCCTTGCCATGTCCGCCATCCTCTGGACCTACGACGGCTGGGCCGACATCGGTTCCATCGCCGGCGAGGTTAAGGACCCGCAGCGCAAGCTCCCTCGCATCTACATCCTCGGCACCCTCGCCGTCATCGGCATCTACGTCGCCGTGAACGCCGCGTACTTCATGCTCGTCCCCCTCCCCGAGATGCGCGCCAAGCACCTCGCCGACCCGAACTTCTCCGTCGCCCCCCTCGTCATGGAGCGTCTCATCGGCGCCAACGGCTCCATCGCCGTCATCCTCATCGTCCTCTGCTCCACCCTCGGCTCCTCCCACGCCTCCATCATGACCGGCGCCCGCGTCTCCTACGCCCAGGCCCGCGACGGTCTTCTCTTCCGCTTCATCGGCCACGTCCATCCGAAGTGGAACACCCCCGACGCATCCCTCCTCTCCCAAGTCCTCCTCTCCATTGTCGCCGTCTGGTTCCTCGGCTCCTTCCAGGCACTCGCCGATTCCTTCGTCTTCACGATGTGGATTTTCTACGCCATGGCCGGCGCGGCCATCTTCATCCTGCGCATCAAGCACCCCACCGCCCCGCGCCCCTTCCGCTGCCCCGGCTACCCACTCGTCCCCGCCCTCTTCGTCGCCGCCGCCGTCGCCATGACCATCCTGAGCATCACCGGCGACATCACCCCCACGAAGTTCGATCTCCTCCCCTTCCTCGGCACCCACAAATACATGACCACCCTCCCCTGGCTCGCCATCCTCGCAGCGGGCGTGCCCATCTACTACGTGTGGAAACGGCTATTCCCCGCGAACAATCACGCAGCGAGCAGCGGCTGAATATCCGCCTGCGCAACAGGAGGCAGTTGGAGCCCAGCCATGACGCGATTCAGCTCCGGCAGCAACGTCGCCGGCATCGGGTTTGTGATCTCGATACCAATCGCGCGCCCATCCGAGGCAAAGTCCACGACAAACCCGGGCTCCGGTTGCGTGGTTCGCGCGCTTACATCTCCGGAGAGCCGTGGCAAGTGCAAATAGGCCGCGAAAATACGTCCCTTGCGATAGGTGACTTCGAGAAAATATGGCTTGGGCGACGATGGCATCATCTACTCCACATCATATGCGGTGACAGCCACGAGCGTCTTCGCGTCGGGGTCCGGTTCCACAATAACGATCCATGCCCGATTGTCCCACGTCGTATGCACTTGGAACCGGCCCTCTCGATTATCCTCGGACAGCCCCAAAGCGTCGTCAATCATCTGGCGGAGATCTGATTCAGTGAATTGACGATCCACCATGCGTTTGAGCACATGGGGAGAGATCTCAAGCTCCCATGTCCACCATTCAGGCCATGTCATGCTCAACAGCATACCAAGGCAACTGTCGTGATGGAGCCATTTCGTCGACCGTACCTAGGAACTCGCCCCCTACCTCCCTACCCGCCCCGCTCCCCATCACTCTCCACCGGCATCGCCTCCATCTCCGCCGCCTCGATCCCCTCGCTCTCCTCGCCCGCAATCACGCCTGCGCCCACATCCGCCCCCACCCGCGCGCTCGCCGCCCGCGTCTGCCGCCACTGCACCCACAGCAGCACCAGCGCACCGATCACCGCCACCGTCCCCGCCGCCCATTGCCCCGGCGTCATCAGTTTTCCATACACCGCAAACTGCGCGATCGCCACGCAGAACGGCTGCAACTGCAACACTCCGCTCGTCGTCGAAACCCCCAGCCGAGCGATCGACACGAAATACGCCGCGTGTCCCAGCGTGATCCCGATCACCGCGCTGAGCAGCAGCATCCCCATCTGCCCCGCGCTCAAGCCCCACGCGGCCATCCCAAAGTCCAACCCCTCCGCCGCATCCCGCGACAGCGCGATCATCAGCACAATCGAAATCCCCGCTGTGATCTGGCTGATCGCCGCGAACGCCGTCACCGGGTGGAACCCGTGCATGTTCTTCCGCACCGCCAAGCCGTAGCACGCAAACAGCAATCCCCCCGCCACCGCCGCGGCCATCCCCAGCAGCGGATTGCCCGATCCGCCCACCGACCTCGCCATGTCGTGCGACGTATCCCGCAGCAGCATCGTCCCCACTACCCCCGCCACCACCAGTACGATCCCCAGCCACGCCCCCGGCCGCCGCAGCAGCGCCCGCTCGCTGGGAAACAGCAGATACGCCCCCACCGCCAGGAACACGATCTGCGTTCGCAGGCCGAACGCCGCCGTCGCCGTGTCCACGTTGTAGAACGACCAGGTAAACGCCGCCTGCCCCAGCGCGTTGAACACCGCCGGCATCACCGACTTCCCCCACAGCCCCTTGGGCGTCGTCCCCTTCATCCATCCCCACACCAGCACGGGGGCCCACACCATCGCCCCCAGCAGATACCGCCACCCGTTCTGCGTCCACACGTTCATCGATTGCGAGAAGTGCGTCACAAACAGCGGCACGCTCGACCACCCCGCCAGCGTGAAGAACAGCATCCCCAGCCCGACCAGCGCCGATGGCTTGCTTGCTCCGTGCTGTGCGGGTGCCCCCGGCTTCACCCGCGAGTGTAGACGACCGCGCACTCCTTGTTACCAACCCGTGACAATCCTCGCACGTTCCCACCGGTATGTTCTTCCGATACCCAATCAGGAGAACACCATGCGGCACCTCGTCACGATCATCATCCTCCTCGCCCTCTCCGCCACCGCCTTCGCTCTCACAAGCGGGGACCCGCGCCGTCCCACCCTCGACATCGTCGGCAAGTCCACCGAAGACCTTCGCCGCGCCGGCCCCGAAGGGCTCGCCGCCCTGCTCGCCCAGCACGACCGCAACCCCGGCTCCGTCCCCGCGGCCGACATCGACGCCGTCGCCGGGCAGCGCGACGCCCGCTGGTCCCGGCTCTACTGGTACACCGACCTCGAAGCCGCCAAGTCCGCCGCCGCCGCCGAGCACAAGCCCATCCTCTACCTCCGCATGCTCGGCAAGCTCACCGACGAGTACTCCTGCGCCAACAGCCGCTTCTTCCGAACCGTCCTCTACGCCAACACCAACGTCTCGAACATCCTCCGTGATCAGTTCGTTCTCGTCTGGGCCTCCGAGCGCCCCGTCCCCGTCGTCACCATCGACTACGGCGACGGCCGCGTCCTCAAGCGCACCATCACCGGTAACTCCATCCACTACATCCTCTCCCCCCGCGGCGAAGTCATCGACGCACTCCCCGGCCTCTACGACCCCGAGACTTTCGCCACCCTTCTGACCTCCGCCGCGCACGCCGCCGCCGACAAATCCCCCGATGCCACACGCCAGTACCGCCTCCGCTCACTCGCCGCACTGGACACCGAGTGGTCCGCAGTAAACGCGCCGTTCCCCGGCTACGGCCTTCCCACCATCGCCGAGTCCCCCAACGCCCAGAGTGCATCCGCCCGCGCAGTCACGAAGGACGAGGTCGAGTTCCCCGTTGTTCGCGCCGTCGCCCCCAACGCTGCCGTCGCCGCAGAGCGTGCCTTCTCCAAACTCCGCGTCGAACGCCCCCTGGTCAAAGCCGCCGGAATGTCGAATCCTCCGAACGCGAAGGAAGCCGCCCTCGCCACGACCGGAAAACGCATGGCGGAAGCCCCATTGATCAAGGTCTTTGTCCCTCCCGCTCCCGCATTCGTTCCCAACGACGCCGACGCCGATCTCTGGATCACCCTCGCCCAACGCCGCGCCGTCACCGCACGCCTCGACCAGAACAGCATCAACCTCATCCGCTCCCAGAACCCCCGCGCCTACATCAATCCCACCGCCCTCGACCACGTCGTCAACAACTTCCAGAACGCCATCGCCATCGACACCCTCCGCAACAACCACCTCTTCCGCCGCCAGATCCTCTCCTGGCTCCTCACAGCCCCCACCACCCTCGACGCCCTCAACACGCGCGTCTACTCCGAACTCTTCCTCACCCCGCGCTCCGATCCCTGGCTCGGCCTCGTCCCCGAATCCACCTACTCCGCCCTCACCAGCGACGGCTGCTCCATCCACTAGTGCCTCCTGCCTGCTGCCTCATGCCTTCTTCCCTTTCAACATCTTCCGTACGCTTCCCCCGCCCATGCACTCCCCCCACCGAATCCTCGTGATCGAGGACGACCCCGCCATCCGCCGCGGCCTCGTCGACGCTCTGCGATTCGAGTCCTTCGAAGTCTTCGAGGCCGCCGCCGCCAAGCCCGGCCTCGATCTCGCCCTCGCCGTTGATTGCCACCTCGTCCTCCTCGATCTCCTCCTTCCCGGCGGCGATGGGCTCTCCATCCTCAAAGGCATCCGCGCCGCCCGCCCCACGCTCCCCGTCATCATCCTTACCGCCCGCGGCGACGAGTCCGACCGCGTAAAAGGCCTCGCCCTCGGCGCCGACGACTACGTCGTCAAGCCCTTCAGCGTCCTCGAACTCATCGCCCGCATCCGCGCCGTCCTGCGCCGCTCCCCCGCGCGCCCCTTGGATGTCGCCTCCATCCGCTTCCCCGCCGCAGGTCTCGTCGCCGATCTCCTCCGCCGCGAACTCCGCTTCGAAACCGGCCCGCGCGAAGAACTCTCCGAGAAGGAAGTCGATCTCCTCCGCTACCTCGCCTCCAACCCCGGGCGCGCCGTCTCGCGCGATGAGCTTCTCGCGAGCGTCTGGCAAGTCGATCCCCGCGGCGTCGCCACTCGCACCATCGACATGCACGTCGCCCGCCTGCGCGAAAAACTCCGCGACGATGCCGACAACCCCGCCCTCCTCCTCACCGTCCGAGGCAAGGGCTACAAGCTCGCCACCGACGCCGTCACCAGCGCATCCGCGGAGGCCGCCTTGTGAAGCGCCCCGCACCCGTCTGGCTCGCCTTCTCCGGCGCGCTCGCTGTCGTCCTGGCCGTCATGGTCTTCTTCACCGTGCGCATGCTCCAATTCGAACGCTCCGAAGCCGCCGCCCAGGCCCACGCCGCGCTCGAAGAGACCATCCGCCTCGCCCTCTGGCGCATGGATTCCGCCGCTGCCCTCATGCTCGACACCCCCTCCGGCGCGGCCATCAACCTCAGCAACACCGCCACCCCTCTCCCAACCCAGCAGCAAGTCAACGACCGCTTCGACCAGCAGTTCCAGGGCAAAATCAGCCAGCAGGAGTACCAGCAGCGCGGCAACCTGAGCCAGAGCTCCAACCGCCGCACCATCCCCAACTGGCGCTCCATCGAGCCCGCCCTCCTCGAACGCATCAAGGACATCCTCCCCGGCGCATCCCTCGAACCCGCCACCGATACCAATCCCGACGACACGCGCCGTCTCGCCTCCATCCCCGCCCGCCTCGTCGTCCCGGGCTCCGCAACCCCGGATGCCGGACTCCCCTGGCACACGCCCTTGCGCATTTCTCTCATGGTCGCCTGGCTCGGCGTCCTCCTCGCCGCGGCGGCCGTCGCTTACCTCCTCATCGCAACCCTCGCCCTCAGCCAGCGCCGCGCCAACTTTGCCTCCGCCGTCACGCACGAGCTCCGCACCCCGCTCACCACCTTCCGCATGTACGCCGAGATGCTCTCCTCCGGCATGGTCAACGACCCCGAGAAGCGCACCCACTATCTCACCACCCTCGTCACCGAGTCCGACCGTCTCGGCCACCTCATCGAAAACGTCCTCGCCTATTCCCGCCTCGAAAACCGCCTCTCGCAGCGCCACGCAGAACCAATCACCGTCTCGCAGCTCCTCGACCACGCCCTCCCCACGCTCCGCCGACGCGTCGAACAGGCCGGGCTCACGCTTGACGTCCAGCTCCCGCCCGATGTCGCCACCGCCATCTGCCGCACCGACCCCGTCACCGTTCAGCAGATCCTCCTGAACCTCATCGACAACGCCTGCAAATACGGGCGCACCCCCATCTCCCTCGCCGCCACCATCCACGCCGACCACTTCGAACTCACCGTCTCCGACCAGGGCCCTGGCATCCCACATGAGGGCGGCGCCAAACTCTTCACCGCCTTCGGGAAATCCAAGTCCGACCCCATCCCCGGCATCGGCCTGGGTCTCTATCTCTCCCGCCAGCTCGCACGAGACCTCCACGGCGATCTCGTCCACCACCCCGGTCCGGCCGGTGCTGCGTTCACGCTCACGATTCCGCGCTGACCCGCGCCGTGATTGCCATGGTTCGCTCCCTTCGCGACATTCCATGGGCAGGCCGCCAGAGGGGGTGTACCACAAGTGCACTGTTCGATGCCGCGCCATTCCAACTCGGTCTCTTCGAATCGTGCACCTCGCGCGTGACGTCACGCCAATGCACCGCAGCCACCAACACGGAGTCCCCCATGTACGACATGAAGAATCTCGCCAAGTTCCCTCGCCTGAGCGCCCTCGCCCCCGACCAGTTCAAGGCCTTTGTCCAGTTCGACGAGGCCGCATTCAAGGGCGGCGTTATTCCCCTCAAGTACAAGGAGTTGATCGCCGTCGCCTGCGCCCTCACCACCCAATGCCCCTACTGCATCGACATCCACGCCAACAGGGCCAGGAAGGCCGGTGCCACCGACCAGGAACTTGCCGAAACCACGCTGATCGCCGCAGCCCTTCGCGCCGGCGGAGCCATGACCCACGGCACCCACGCACTCGAATAGCCGTCATCGGCCATTCCCGCTCGACCAGCGTCCGTCGACGACCTCGCCATCGCTACAAAAAAGCCGCGGGACTTGCGTCCCGCGGCTTTGGATTTCCCTGTTCTCAGGTCTGGACTCTCAGCACCCGCCCGCAAACCACGCGGCCAGGAAGTCGAAGATGTTCTGAACCGCCAGCGACCCGGCGCTTCCGTCAGTTCCGAATCGGGCATACGACGAGCCCGCGAACCAGTCGCCCAGGAAGTCGAAGATGTCCTGCACGCTGATGCCGCTCACCTTGTTGTAGTCCGCGTAGCAGCACGGTGTAATCGTGCTCCCGCCCGCGTTGCATGCCGAAGCCGTCGCAGCGAAGCTCGCGCCCGCCGCTCCCGAACCCGCGCAGCTCGCCTGCGCCACCGTCGCATTGCACGTAGCGCCGCGGCAGCACACGCCCGAAACCGGCAATGCACCCGCCAGAATGCCCACGCCCGCCTGGCTCTCGTACGCGTATTCCACGATCGCCCGCGGCAGCGTCGCATAGCCCGTGCTGAAGCTGATCCGCATCCATCCATAGTGAATCTGATTCCCGTTCGCCTCGTTCTGGAATCGGAAACCCACGATGTTGCTCGAGCTGTTCAGGTTGTACACCGTGCTGTTCGCCGCGGCCGAGTTGTTGCTGCCGAACAGACTCGCCGGACCGATCAGCGTCCCGGGAGCGAGGTTTGAAGACTGCGTCCCAGCCGCGGCCGTTCCAACATACACGCCGCCCGTGGGCGCCGCGGGATTGAACAACCCCAGCCCCGTCGTGGACCACGGATTCACATCCCAGCCCGGCGCCGAAGCGGGGGCAATGTTGTTCACACCCGTCACGACGTTCAGATACACCCCGGCCGTCGTGCTCGGGATGCTGATGTTCACCACGCCGCTGTACACCACAGCCGCCTCGGCCTTGTCGGCCGCGACAACGCCGCTCACAGCACACACCGCGGCCATCGCGGCAAAGTGACCCTCCAACCGCTTTCGCAGCGAAGCATGCTCGCGCACGTTGCAGGAGTTCGAGCCGTCGGTAACCACAGATTGGGCTGTCGCCATTTGCACATTCCTTCTTCAAAAACTGGCACTACTTCCCACCCCACCACTCGATCGCGATCGAAGCACCTCCGGCAAGCCACAACGCGCGCGCGTGACCGTCCGACCACCCCAACCTACCCCAGGATTCCGTACATGCCACCCAATCCCAGCCCGGGAACGCGCCCCACCGTGCCGGGACATCTCCCAACCCCTCCACATCGCCTGCCATCGCATTGCTCAAGGCAGCCAACAGCACCCCGCGCAATGCACAGAGCACCGCGTTCTTCTCGAATCCGCGAGGTTATCGGCGCTGCCCAGCGTGCAGCGAGCAAGAAATACGAAGTGGAGCGGAAGGGACTCGAACCCTCGACTTCCAGCTTGCAAAGCTGGCACTCTACCAATTGAGTTACCGCCCCGGGGCCCGATTCACGGGTTGGGAATCAAGGGTAGGTGCGTTCCCGCCACCTCGATGGCTCCACGCCTTTCTCCCCCTCAGAATCCTTCCGCCCTTGCCCCTACGCAGCGGCCTTCTTTTCCCGAAACCCCACCACAAACACCACCAGCACTCCCAGCGCAATCACGCACGGCACCACCCACACCATCTTCCAATCCAAACCCTTGTCCGGGCTCGTGTATGCCGCAGTCAGTTTTCCGAAGAACTGCGCCCCAATCCCCAGGCCCAGCCCCTGCGTGATCAGCACCAGAAAGCCCTGCGCCTGCCCCCGAATCTCCTTCGGCGCGATGCGGTCCACGTAGATGGACCCGGTCACGAAGAAAAAGTCGTAGCACACCCCGTGCAGGATGATCCCCGCCAGCACCATCCACGCTACCTTGTCCGGCGCGGCCGCCGCAAACAGCGCATACCTCGCCACCCATGCCGCCATCCCCGCCGCCAGCATCCACTTCACCCCAAGCCGCGCAAAGCAGCGCGGCATCACCAGCATGAACACAATCTCCGACATCTGCCCGTACGACATCGTCACCGTTGGATTCGTGAACCCCGCGTACTCCACAAAGCTCCGTGCGTACGCGTAGTACCCCGCCAGCGGAATACAGATCAGCAGCGAGCAGGCCACGAACACCAGATACCCCGGCTTGGCAAACAGCTTCAGCGAATCCAGCCCCAGCACCTGCCCCAGCGTCACGCTCTTCCCCGCCGCCGGAGCGGGCGTGTGCGGCAGCACGAACGAATAGATCCCCATCGCGATCCCCGCCCCCCCCGCGATCATGAACTGCAGCGGCGACTTGTCCCCCTCCGCAATCCACACCAGGTCCAGCCCGAACGGCTTCAGGTTCCCGCTCACCACGATGTTTCCCACGATCCACCCGATCGTTCCGAACACCCGCACCACAGGAAACTCCTTCTCCGGATTCGCCATGTGGTGGAACGCCAGCGTGTTGGTCAGCCCCAGCGTCGGCATGTAGCAGAGCATGTGCGCCAGCAGCAGCAGCACATACGGGTGGAAGAACGTCTTGGGCAGATCCGGCGACAACCCCCCCACCACGCTCGGAATCACCAGCAGCGCGATCCCCCCGAGCACATGCATCACCCCCAGCACGCGCTGCGTCGCAAAGAACCGATCGGCCACCATCCCGAGAAAGAACGGCGACACCACCGCCGCGATCGGCCCCACCGTGTACGCCCAATAGATCAGATCCCCCAGCCCCTTGGCCCCCATGTACCCCGTCATGGAGACGTACCACGCCCCCCACACAAAGAACTGCAGAAACATCATCACGCTCAGCGGCACAATCGCGCTGCGCTGTCCGGGAAGTGCGTTGCTCATGGCGCGAACCCTCACACGATCGCCCCATCCCCGTGCAAGACCAGACTACCACACTCGGGAAAGACACGGGGACAATCACAATCGTCCTTGCAGCCGCCCTTGTCACCCGGTCCCCTTCTCCCCTTGTCTCATTCCGCCCCGCGGCCACCACACATCTACCAGCACCACCGCCGCCATCACCGCCAGCATCCCGTTGCTGATCGCCCCGCCGATCACGATCAGCCAGACCGCATCCGACCACACCCGCGCCCACCACCACGACCCCAGATCCGCCGCCAGGGCTACGCCCATCAACCCAATTATTGCCCCCGCCAGTCCGCGATGCACCCGCGTCGTCCACAGCAGACCCGCCAGCACCACCCCCAGCATCCCCAGCGAGAGCGCGTGCGCGTGCGTGCTCATCGCCACAATATCTCTCGGAGTGGGATTCACCTTCTTCCCGAACGCCACCTTCTTGAGATTCTCCATCGAGGCCAACCGGATCGCCGCGGCCTTCGCATCTTTCCCATTCGCTGAATGACAGCTCACGCAGCTCGACGCAATGATCTCGCTCGGGCTCGCCGCGCCCAGATCAATGCTGTCGTAATCCTCGGTAATCCGCCCGCTCCGCACCCACTTCAGGAGCACATCCCGCTGTTCCTTCTTGAGCGTCTCCGGGTGCCCGCGCTCCATCGCCATCTGCAGCGCTGGCGGCCGATCCAATCCGTGGTACGCCGCCCGCACATCGTCCAGCGTCATCTCCGGCGACTCATCCCGGTTGTGATCCACATCCCACAAGTGAATCGCGGAGGCAAACATGCCCAGCAGCAGCACGAGCATCAGCGCGCTCAACCCCAAACGCGCACTGACCGGCAAGTCTCGAATCAGAAATCGCGTCATGATGCTCCCACGTTTCAGTCCAACTTGCCAGAACCCACACGTCCATCAGTACACCTTGGGCACAAAATAGGCACAGAGGTCACTGAGAAGAAGCCGACATCCTTTCCCGCCTCTGTGCACTCCGTTCCCCCGCCACGTCCTTTCTTAACCCCGGCTGTTTCCTTCGCGGCCAATCTCCACTCACATCTTCAACATCCCCGCATCAATCATCACCATTTCCCCCTTCACCACCGCCTTGTTCGCCAATATCGCCACGATCGAGCTCCGCGCCCCCGCCGTTGCATCGCACGCCGGCGGCTTCTCCTCGCCGATCGATTTCACGAAGTCTTCCAGCGCGTAGAACAGCGGCTTGTTCGGCAGACCCACGCCATCCTTCAACGCCCCCTGCGCGGCCAGCTTCGTCGCGTCCGCGATCAGCGTGATTCCCTCATCGTTGAAGAACTGCTGCCGATTCGCGTACACCTCCCACCCCTGCGTCGGCGCATCGGCCTCTTTGAACATCCACCCGTGGCTCCACGCCAGCTTCACCGCCGCGTTCGTGCCGCGCAGCACCTCGAACTTCCCGCCATAGCTGTTCGCCGTGCTCCCGTTCCAGGCGAACCGAGACCCATCCTCGAACCCGAAGCTGCACATCGCCGTGTCCGCCACGCTCCGGCCTTCATCCCCGCTCCGCACGCTCCCCGCGCCGAACACGCTCCTGGGCCACTTTCCCGTGTACCAGTGCACCACATCAAACTGCTGCGCCCCCCACTCGCCCGCCAGCCCCAGAGAAATCTCTGAATCCAGCCGCCAGTTCTCCGCTTTTTCGCGTGCCGCATCCGACCCCGCGGGCGCGGGGAAACGCCACGACTCCTTCTTGAAGCACTGCGCCTCGGCCTCCACAAAGTCGCGCACCGCATCGGATTTGAAGAACGTCCGCGCCAGCTTGTACACCGGATTCGACCGACCCTCAAACCCTACGGCAAACGCCGTCTTCTTCCCCGCCGCCGCCGCGGCGATCGCCCTGCAATCCTCCACCGTGTGCGCCAAGGGCGACTCGCAGTACACATGCTTCCCCGCCGCGATGCACCCCAGCGCAATCTCGCGGTGCAGATGCGTCGGCGTCGCGATAATCACCGCGCTCATCTCTTTCACTTTGTCGATCATCGCCCCGAAGCTCTCGAACGTCTGCACTCCCGGCACGCGCTTGGCCGCGCCCTCGCGCCGCGATGCATCCACATCGCACACCCCCACCACCTTCACGCCCTCCATCTTCGCCAGCTCCGCGAGAATCTGCCGCCCCTGCCTTCCCGCCCCCACCAATCCGACCATCAGCGGCTCACCCGCGCCGCCGCCGCGCCACGTCCCCCCACGCGCCAGCGCCGGCACGATCGCCATCGCCGTCAGGGCCCCTGCCGTCTGAATCACAAAGTCCCGCCGCGTGCTCGTGTAGTCGCTCATGCTGCATCCATCGTTGTCGGGCAGTGGCTCGTCCACCCGCCCGAATGTGTTTGAATATGACTCTCAAACTCGTCCCCCATCCCCGCCGCTCGCTTCCCCAGCACCACCATCGCCGTTGACCACGCATCGCACAGCGCGGCCGCGTGCGCAATATCCAACCCCGCGATCACCGCCGCCGTGTCCACGGCGCCCACCGCGATCCCCGTCCGCGGATCAACTATGTGCGACATCCCATACCGACCCGTCCCAATCCGACCCGTGCCATCCCGACCCGTGCCACCGGTTCGCCCGTCGCCTTGGACGGGCAACCGGTGCGGCCCTGCAATCCCGTCCGAACCCCGCGCCCCCATCGGCGCACTCACCCCCATCGCCCGATCCCGCAGCACCACCTCGCGCACTCCCCCATCCGATCGAATCGCCACCCGCCAACCCTCCGCCCCCGGCGGCGCACCAATCGCCACCACCGACGAAGTCCCCCCATGCAGCAACGCGCACCTCACCCCATGCTCGCGCAGTATCCCCGCCGCCCGATCCAACGCCCATCCCTTCCCCACCGCTCCAAAGTCCATCAACTTGAGTGGCAGATACCCCACATCAAACGCCCCCGCGCTCCCCACCCGCACCCGCTCGCACAACTCCAGCAACTCCCGCATCTCCGCATCCACCAGCGCATCCGCATCCCGGCTCAGCCGCGAAGCATCGCTCCCCGGCTCAAAGCGCGACAGCCGCCGATGCCACTCCTCAATCTCCCGAATGGCCTCCTCCCCAACCGCGCGCAACCTCCCCTCGTCCTCACCATGAAGAACGATCTCAAACCGCGTCCCCATGGCGTGGGTAGCCAGTACCAGCATCTTTTTCTCTACGCCCAGACGCCTTGCCCTTTTCCCTACACCTTCCCCGCCATCATCGTCTTCGGATCAAATGCATACGCCCCGCCATCCCACATGCTGCGCGTCGCCAGGTCCACAATCACCATCACCTTCAGACCCAGCTCCACGCTGCTCATCGGCTTCTCGCGCGAGCGCATCGCCTTCAACCATCCGACGCGGTGCGCATCCTGATTGTCCCCGATGTCCTCGCACATCACCTTCTTTGCCTCAACCTCTTCCGCGTACGCCCGCTCCGGCGTCATCTCGCAGTGCCGCCCGCCAAGGTGAATGTTCCCCTTCGTCCCGCGCACCATCACCTCCAGCCCAGTGTCATTGCACGTCGACCCCGCCACGAACATCTGGTGCCCCGTCTCGAACTGCACGGCAATATGCACGTTGTCGTGGTTTTCCATCTCCTTGTCGTACAGGTGCCCGCCCGTCGCCACCACGCGCGTCGGCCATCCCTGATCCAGCGCCATCATCAGCGGCGTCATCTGGTGCACCAGCAAATCCCCGATGATCCCTGTCGACGTCTTCCGATACCGCCGCCACTGCGAGTACAGCTTCGGATCCCACGGCATGCTCCCCAGCGGCGCACACCACGTCTCCCAGTCAATGTCCTCTCCCGCCTTCCAGTTCTTGTCGTACCCGTAGTGCCACTCCCCACCCTTCACGTTGCGGCAGTACGACGTCTGGCTGAACGTCGGCACTCCGATCGTGCCTTCCTTGATCATCTGCTTCGCCGCCAGATACTTCGGCTCGCGCGTGTTCTGCGTTCCCACCTGCGCGATCACATCCGGATTCGCCGCGGCCGTCCGCGCCAGCGCCATCGCCATCTCCAGATTCAGGCACATCGGCTTCTCAAGATACAGGTCCTTCCCCGCCAGAATCGCCTCAATCCCGCTCATCGAGTGCCAATGCTCCGGCGTTGCCACCACCACGCCGTGAATATCCCCGCGCGCCAGCAACTCCGCGCTCTTGGCGTAACCATCCACCTTCACGCCGGGTTGCCACTTGGCCAGCTTGCTCTTCCCCTGCTCCACATAGTGCTTGTTCAAGTCGCACACCGCCACCACCTGCACGTTTTCCCGGCCCTTCGCCGCGATGTTCTTCGTCAGCGACTCGCAATGCCCCAAACCCATCGCGCACGCGCCCGGCTCTCCGCCGATCCCGATCACACCCACGCGAATCGCTTCCCCATCCTTCAATGCCACGCGCCCCTTGGCCTTCCCCACCGGCTGATCGTCCCAGCGCGCGATCGGCGCGGGCTTCGCCATGGCCCGACCCACACTGCTCGCCAGCGCGGCCGCCGCGGCCGCACCAGCCGTCGTCGCCAGGAACTGCCGGCGCGACTTGGAGAAATCCTGGTTCGATTGCCCGTTGTTGGATTCGGTGTTCATCGCCGGTACTCCCGTGGATCTGGGGTGGGGGGGTGGGGGGTGGGTGAAGGGGACTGGGGGCGGAGGCCGCACAGATTGCCGAGTCACCATACGGCCAACTCGCCCTCCACGCAAGCCGCTTTTCCGATCAGATGTGGTACGATTCTCCGGGCACTCCCCCATCGCGATGCCCTCCCCGGTATTGAGGACCTTTCATGCCCCCCTCCGCCCGCCCAGTCACCCTCTTCACCGGCCAATGGGCCGACCTCCCTCTGGAGAAACTCGCCGCCATGGCCGGCAAGGGCCCCGGCGGCTGGGGCTACGACGGCCTCGAACTCGCCTGCTGGGGCGACCACTTCGATGTTCCCCGCGCCCTCGCCGAGCCCGGCTACTGCCAGTCCCGCCACGACCTCCTCGCCCGCCACGGCCTGAAGGTCTGGGCCATCAGCAACCACCTCGTCGGCCAGGCCGTCTGCGACCCCATCGACGACCGCCACAAAACCATCCTCCCCGCCCGCATCTGGGGTGATGGACAACCCGCAGGGGTGCAACACCGTGCCGCGGCTGAGTTAATCGACACCGCCCGCGCCGCCGCCAAACTCGGCGTCAAAGTAGTCAACGGCTTCACTGGCTCATCCATCTGGCACAAGCTCTACTTCTTCCCCCCCACCTCCGCCGCCGAGATTGACGAGGGCTTCGCCGATTTCGCCCGCCGCTGGACGCCCATCCTCAACGCCTTCGCCAACGAAGGCGTCCGCTTCGCCCTCGAAGTCCACCCCTCCGAAATCGCCTACGACATCCACACCGCCCGGCGCGCCCTTGAAGCCCTCAAGCACCACAAATCCTTCGGCTTCAACTTTGATCCCTCCCACCTCATCTGGCAGGGCATCGACCCCGCCAAGTTCATCGATTGCTTCCCCGATCGCATCTTCCACGTCCACATCAAAGACGCCATCCGCACACTCGACGGAACTTCCAGCATTCTCTCCTCCCATCTCTCCTTCGGCGACCCCCGGCGCGGCTGGGACTTCCGCTCCCCCGGCCGCGGCGAGATTCGCTTTGAGGAAATCATCCGTGCCCTCAATCGCGCCAACTACGCCGGCCCCCTGAGCGTCGAATGGGAAGACTGCGGCATGGACCGCCTCCACGGCGCGGCCGAATCCGTCGGCTTCTGCCGCAAACTCGACTTCACACCCAGCAACGCCGCCTTCGATTCCGCATTCGAAAAGCGCTGAGCAAACTCAACTGACCGAACTCATCTGGAGACCCACATGCTCCCCCGCACCCTCGCCCTCGCTGCCGCGCTCCTCGCTGCCACCAGCACGCTCGCCCAACCCACCGACAAGCCCGCGGCCACTCCCGCGACCCCCGTCACCGGCGCGCCCACTGCTCCGCCAAACGCCCGCGCCGGCACCAAGCAGATCTACGACGAATCCGCCGACGCCAAAGCCCAGATCGCTTCGGCCCTCGCCGCCGCGAAAAAGAACAACCGTCGCGTCCTCATCCAATGGGGCGGCAACTGGTGCCCCTGGTGCCTCCGCATGGATGCGCTCATGAAGTCCGACAAGAAGATCGCCCACGAACTGCAATACGAGTACGACCTCGTTCACATCCACATCGGCCAGCGCGACGGCAAGAACGCCGAGCTCCTCGACACCTACGGCACCACCGCCAAGACCGACGGTTTCCCCTATCTCACCATTCTCGACGCCGACGCCAAGGTCCTCGCCAATCAGGAAACCTCGTCGCTCGAACTCAAGGACGACAAGGGCGAATCCATCCTCGGCGACAAGTCCGGCCACGACCCGAAGAAGCTCCTCGCCCTCCTCGAGAAGCACCAGGCGACCCCAATTGAAGCCGCCTCCATCATGACCGCCGCTCTCACCAACGCTAAGTCCTCCGGCAAGACCATCTTCCTCCACTTCGGCGCGCCCTGGTGCGGCTGGTGCCACAAGCTCGAAGACTGGATGGCCAAGCCCGAAGTCGCCGCCCTGCTCGCCAAAGATTTCACCGACGTCAAGATCGATCAGGATCGCAACCCCGGCGGCAAGGAGATCCTCGAAAAATACTCCAACGGCAAGTCCGGCGGCATCCCCTGGATCGTCTTCCTCAACGCCGACGCCAAGCCCCTCGCCGACTCCAACGCCGCCAAGGGCAACATCGGTTTTCCGAGCGAGCCCGCCGAGATCGAGCACTTCGGCACCATGCTCAAGAAAGTCGCCAAGAACCTCACCGACAAAGACATCGAAGCCCTCCTCAACTCCCTCAAGTCCGACAAGCCCGCGACCGGACACTAACCACACTTACCAGCCCACCGACCCACCAACCCTCCAAAGGGTGGCACTGGCGGCTCGCCCGCCAGTGACGAGCACCGGGCGTCGAAGCAAACCGCCTCCGCTTCTCTTCCTGCGCCTTCACGCCTTCTCTCTCTTTCCTATGAACACTTCTCCCCTCCCCTACGGCATGATCGGCGGCGGCCAAGGTGCATTCATCGGCGCTGTCCATCGCATGGCCGCCGCTCTCGATAACCGCTGGTCCTTCGTCGCCGGCGCACTCTCCTCCACGCCGGAGAAGTCGGTCAGTTCCGGGCGCGAGTTGGGGCTCGCTCCCGACCGCTGCTATCCGACGTGGCGTGAGATGCTCGCAAAGGAATCGGCACGTCCCGCCGCCGACCGCATCGCCGCCGTTTCCATCGTCACGCCCAACTCCTCCCACTTCGAGATCGCCCACGCCTTCGCCTCCGCCGGCTTCCACATCATCTGCGACAAGCCGATGGTGCTGAACTCCGATCAGGCCGCGAAACTCGTCGACGCCGTCAAGAAGTCCGGCGTCGTCTGCGCCATCACCTACAACTACACCGGCTACCCGATGGTCAAACAAGCCGCCGCGATGGTCCGTGCGGGCGAACTCGGCGACATCCGGAAAATCTTCGTCGAATACCACCAGGGCTGGCTCGCAAGCAAACTCGAAGCCACTGGCCAGAAGCAGGCCGCGTGGCGCATCGACCCCGCCCTCGCCGGCCTGGGCGGAGCCATCGGCGACATCGGCACCCACGCCGAGAACCTCATCTCCACCGTCACCGGCCTCACCATCGAATCCCTCTGCGCCGATCTCACGTCCTTCGTTCCCGGCCGCGCCCTCGATGATGACGCGAGCGTCCTCCTCCGCTTCAAGGGCGGCGCAAGGGCCGTCCTCACCGCCACGCAGATCGCCATCGGCGAGCAGAACAATCTCACTCTCCGCGTCCACGGCACCACCGGCTCCATCGCCTGGCGTCAGGAAGAGCCCAACACCCTCACCTGGCACAAGGCCGACGGCGTAACCCAGATCCTCAACCGCGCCGGCGAAGGCCTCCACCCCGCCGCGGCCAACGCCTCCCGCCTCCCCGCAGGACATCCCGAAGCATTCATCGAGGCCTTCGCCGACATCTACCGCAACGCCGCAGACGCCATCCCCACCGCCCGCTCCGGCGCATCCCCCACCGCCGTCTACCCCACGGCCCAAGACGGAGCCCGCGGCGTGAGATTCATCGAGCGTGTCGTCCAAAGCCATCGCGCCGGCGGCACCTGGGTCAATTTCTAATCCCCGTGCCACGACTTCGCCCGCTTTGGGGCAAGTCGTTCGGTCAACCAGACGCGCAAGTTCCACCCCCCATCTCGAACATCCGATGCGCCTTTGCGCGCGCAAATCCGCACCGCGCCAGCGCCCACTTCCCATTTTGCGCAGTTTTTATTCACCCAGTCCCCACAACGACTTGCGCGTTTCCTCCCCGCACGCTGGGCGGATTTGCGCGCGCAAACGCGCTCCGCCGCCCCTCTATAGAGCGGCCGCATTTTCCCCCGCGCCCCTCTTGCTCTCCGTTTTTCGCTCTTCGCATTCCCCCCGAGGTCCCCATGTCTATCTACGCCCAAACCCTCGCCCAAGCCCGCCTCGACGCACTCCGGCGCCTTCTAGAAGCCCTCAACGAGGCCAATACCCCGGACGAAAAACGCCGCTGCGCCGTCGCTATCCTCAACGCACCAGACCCCTGCGAAGTCGACGATTACGTGAACACCGGTGGCGCTGCCGGCTCGCCCGCCAGTGAAATTCAAACCGCGCCCCACGATTTCCCCAGCCGCACTCAAACCCCGCCACCCGCTCCCACCAACACTTCCTCCTCACGCGCTCCATCGCCGCACGCGCCCTCCTTCGAATCACTCGCCCGCACCAACGCCCAACTCGACGAGATCGAAAAGCTCCTCTCCACGCTCGAATCCTGCAAACCCAAACGCTCGCATACTCGCTCACTTCTCACCCGCGCCGGCCAAGCCCCGCTCCCACCGCCCCAACCGAGCATGCCCCCGTGAAGCCCCACCCGCGCATCTGTAAGACCGTGAAATGGGGAGGCGCGGCCGCATCGCTGCTCCTCCTTGCGCTGTGGATCGGCAGCGGGTGGTGGTGCATCAAGTGGTGGACACCGTCAAGCGGCACGTGGAACCTGGAAGCGGGGCGCATTGTCATCCGCAATATCGATTGGAACTCGCAGACCCCAAAGTCTCCCGGATTGCAGTTGTTTCACGTTCCATTTGAACTCGATTGGTCAATGCAATACGACCCCACGGCTTGGGGATCGCCGCTAACAACTCCCATCTGGCCCTTCGCGGGCATTTCACTCTTGGTTACCGCGTTCGCCTGGCGCCTCGACTCCCTCGCGCGCCGCCGCGCAGCGAACAACCTCTGCTCCACCTGCCGCTACGACCGCACCGGCCTCCCGCCACATTCCCTCTGCCCCGAGTGCGGCACGGCACCTCCCGCGCCTTCACATCCGACATCGCACATCCCACATCCGACATTCCCTACTTCACCTCCCGCACCTTCAAATCCCGAAACCACACCTCATCCCCATGGTTCTGCAAATCAATGAACCCCTTGGCCCGCGTGTTAAAGTCCGCCTCGGTCTTCCACTTGCTCTCGCCCAGGGCCTTCTTGTACTCCTCGCTCGTGCAGTCCACATCCACCACCTTCACGCCGTTCAGGAAGAACTGCACCTTCGGGCCCTTCACCAGAATGCGTGAGGTATTCCACTCCCCCGCCGGGCGGCAGGTGTCCGCCATGCACGGGAACATGTCGTAGAACGAGCCGGCCATGTTCTTCTTCGCGCTGGTGGAATGCGCTTCATCGTCGAGGATCTGCATCTCCGGGCCCGTCTCGTATGGTTGATCGTGGTCTTCGGTCACGTGGTACATGATTCCGGAGTTGCCCCCCTTGGCGACCTTCCACTGGCACTCAAACTCAAAGTCCCCGTACTGCATCTTCGTAAGCACATCCCCGCCCTCGCCCCCCTTCGCGTGGACGAGCGCACCATCCTGCACGCTCCATCCCTTCTCCGGGAACTTCTCGCCCTTGTAGCCGCGCCAGTTGGCATCCACCGACTGCTTCGTCCCATCGAACAGCAGCTTCCACCCCATCATCATGTCGTCGCCGCTGAGCGTGTTGTGCGTGCGCACATCCGACCAGTTCGCACCGAGCGTCACCGCGCCCGTCGCCGCCCACTCCGCCCCGCGGCACACCAACACCTTGAACTGCCCATCAAGCACGCTCTTCTTGCTCTTCTGGTCGTTCGTCCACACGTGACCCAGCGGCGTCGCGAAGATGCGGCCCTTTCCAAACTCCAGCGTGAACGCCATCGGCTCGATCTGGTTGCTACCGCCCTGCCCGTCGTCCATCGCCTGCATCAACAAGTGCGGCGTGGTCTTCTGGCTGTTCACCAGCTTGTGGTACAGCTCGTCCGGGTGCATCTTGAAGTCCGACAATCCCTTAGTGATCGGATGATCCTTGTCCACGATCGCGACGTTGAACTCGTGGTACGCCCCATGCCCGGTCCCCTCGCGCCACATCAGCCCGAGCATCTGCTCGTACTCCTTCCACCCGTTGAAAGCGTTGTCCGCGGCGTGGATGGCGCAGATGCCGACGCCGCCCTGCACCGCCGCGGCGAAGTTCTTCTCGGCCGCGTCGCCCCAGCGCTTGGGCGCCTGCGAGTCGTTGTAGTCCAGCACGAAGACCTGGTATTGCTTGAGCAGATCCGCGCTCGCCAGCGTCGTCGCCGGGTCGTCGGTGATGTCCACCACGAACCGCCCTGTTCCCTCCAGCGTCTCTTTGTGTACGCGCGAGGTGTACTGCCAGTTGTGATTGTTGTGCCCGGTGATGAGCAGGGCATGGATCGGCGGCAGCGGCGCGGCGGCCGGTGTGGAAGCAAACGAAGCGGCAAGAACGAGCGAGCTGGCGAACATGCGAATCTCCTGCGGTTGCGATTTCGATTACTGCGTCAGTCCATCCCGAATCTTTTCGAGCAGCTTCTTCGTAGCCCGAACCCCGTCGGGCTCGCTCAGGCGGGTGCCCTCGTACTCAATCCCCAGCCGCCCGTGGTAGCCGGCCGCGAGGACGATCTTCATCATGCGGTGGTAGTCCACCTTGGTCTCGTCGCCGGTGGCATCGTCGAAGTCGTAGCTCTTGGCCGAAACGCCCCTGGCGTACGGCATCATGTCCGTCACGCCCTGATAGCGGTCGTACTCGTAGAAGTTGCCGAAATCCGGCAGCGTGCCGATGCGTTTGTGGTCCACCATCTTCATCACGCCCGCGAGCCAATCTCCGTGGGACGAGAGCCCGCCGTGATTCTCCACGATCACGTTCAGCCCGAACGTGTCGCCGATCTCGCAGAGCTTGCGGAGCCCATCCGCGGCCAGTTTCTGCTGCTCCTCGAACGTGCCGCTGGATTGCGCGTTCACGCGGATCGAGTGGCACCCGAGTGTCTTTGCCGCTTCCAGCCACTTGCGATGGTTCTCCACGGCGGTGAGCCGCTTCTTCTCGTCGGCATCGCCGAGCGCGCCCTCGCCGTCGCACATGATCAACACGCTGGTGACGCCGAGGTCCGCGCAGCGCTTCTTGAGCTCGGCGTTGTACGCCGCGTCGGACTTCTTCTTGAAGAACGAGTTGACGTACTCCACGGCATCGATGCCGTGCTCCTTGGCGGTCTTCGGGAAGTCGAGATGGTCCAGCGTTCCCTTCTGCAGGGCGCGGTGGTAGGACCACTCGGCCAGCGAGATGAGAAATGGCGGGGCCTTCGCGTCCGGCTTTGGGGTGGGGGCGGGAGTCGGCTTCACGGTGGGGTCCGAGGGTTGGGCGCGGGAGAGGCCGGCGAGCGCGGCCGTCGCGGCTGCCGCGCTGAGGCACTTCAATGCGGTGCGGCGGTTCACTCGACTCATATCACTCATGAAAGACTCCCATGCAGTCCACAAAGGTCACGGAGGAGATACGAACTCAGAAAATCGCCTCCATGCCCTCTGCGTGGCCATCGCGATTCCTGTGGACCTGGCGTTGAGCTTACACATCGCAGATGCGGAAGGCCTCGCGGAGCGAGGTCATGGCATCCCGCTTGGGAATGAACTCCTGAGCAAGATAGCCGGTGAAGCCCTTGCTCACGATCGCCTCGCAGATGGCGCGGTAGTTGAGTTCCTGATTCTCGTCCAGCTCGTTGCGCCCGGGAACGCCGGCGGTGTGGTAGTGGGCGATGGCGTCAAAGTGGTCGCGGATCGTGTGGATCACATCCCCCTCCATGATCTGCATGTGGTAGATGTCGTAGAGCAGCTTGAAGCGCGGCGAGCCGACCTTCTGCACCAGGTCTGCGCCCCAAGGTGTGCGATCGCACATGTAGTCGCCGTGATCGACCTTGGAGTTCAGCAGTTCCATGATGATCGTGACGCCGTGCTTCTCGGCCGCGGGGGTGATGCGCTTCAGCCCGGCGGCACAGTTGTTCAGGCCCTCGGCATCGCTCATCCCCTTGCGGTTGCCGGAGAAGACGATGATCTGCGGGATGCCCGCCGCCTTCGCCAGCGGCAGCATGCGCTCCAGCTCGGCGATGAACTTGTCGTGGTTCTCCACGCGGTTGAAGCCGTTGGGGATGGAGGTCGGCCCCATGCCGATGGCGCACGCGAGCCCGTACTTGGCGGGCGTCTCCCACTCCTTCTCGGTGAGCAACTCAACAGACTGGATCCCCATCGCGCTGGCGTTCACGCACAGGTCGTCGAGTTTCATTGAGCCGAAGCACCAGTGGCAAACGGATTGCTTGAGGCGGCCTTTGCCGGTAGTCGGCGCGGCCGTGGGGGCGGGCTTCTTCTCCGGCTCGGGTTGACGTGCAAGGGAAGGCGCGGCGATGGCCGCGGTGGCGAGCGCGGATGTGGCGATGAAGTCGCGGCGGTTGAGTGGGGTCATGGTTTGGGTTCCTGCGTGGAAGGCGAATCCTTCGAGGTGCGGTGCAGAGACATGCGGCGCAGGATGGCGGTTCCGACGCCGCCCGTAAACCCAACGGCATCCGTGAAACGGATCTGCACTTCTTCAACTTTCACCGGGTCGAATCGGACAATGCGCTTGTGACCAATAAACGTGCCATCTTCGATGCGGAACCACTTGTCGCCCACGCGGACACCGAGTTGGTACGCGCGGATGCGCTCGCCCCGCGTTATGTCCTCCATCAGGACGATGCGATCGATGACGGCAGGATTCGGCGGACCGATGGTCATTCCGATAGAGCCCTTCCCGACGCCAGGGCCGTCAACGATCGCGCTGCCCGGGCCATATATGCGGGCAACTTCCGCGCCGAACTCCGCGGCACGCATGGCATCTGGTTCGGGGATCAGCCCCGTGCGGTCGGGAGAGTTGTTCAGAAGGAGGACGCCGCCGCGGCCGACGGATTGCTCGTAAATCTCCATCAGTTGCTTGACGCTCTTGATCGTCTTCTCGTTGTCGGTGCGCCAGAACCAGGTGTTCCGCATTCGGGCGTCGCATTCGCTGGGAAGCCAGCGGTCGCCGGCGGGGTCGCTATCCGCAGCGGTGTAGTCGCCCCAGTTCTTCGCTCCGGACTTCACGGTCGTCCATGCGTTTGCAGGTGCGATGCCATCCTCGTTGCCGACCCAGCGGATGGTGGCCTGCGGCCCCTGGAAGACCATTGCGTTGGGCGCGTGCTTGGCGAGGATGTCGCCCACATCAAAGATCAACGAGCCGTCGAACCAGACCTCCACCATCTCGCCGTAGCGGGAGAGGACCTCTTCAAGCTGGGTGCGGAAGAGCTTCTCGTATGCGGCCTGCTTGGTTGGGTCGTCGGCCTTGCCGCCGACGCCCACTTTGTGCTTGCGGTCCTGCGGGGAGAGATAGACACCGAGCTTCATGCCGCGGGCTTTGCATGAGGCGGAGAGGTCTTTGAGAACATCGCCCTTGCCGCCTCGCCACGGGGAAGACTTCACGGAGAAGTCGGTTGTGTCGGTCTGCCACCAGCAGAAGCCGCCCTCGTGCTTGGCGACGAAGACGATGTACTTGGCGCCCATGGACTCGGCGACGCGGACCCATTGATCCGTGTCGAGCTTCTCGGGGTTCATCGCGCTTGGGGCGATGGAGAGGTCGTCGGTCTCCTTGTCCTCCCACGTCTGCGGGGCCATGTGGATGAACATGCCGACCTCAAGGTCCTGCCACGCGGCCTGCTGGGGCGTGGGGACGGCGAGTGTGTGGCCGTCCACGGTGATGGGCGGGGCGAGGTTGGGTGGCCCGCCGCTCCGCGGCGGCTCTTCGGAACCGCCGCGGAGCAGCGGGCCACCCGAGCCACCACAGAGCAATGCGATGGACCCGAGAATCGCGGCGACGAGCATCGTGGCCTTTCAGTTCAAGAGACCGCCGCGGAGCGGCGGGCCACCCGGGGATCAGATGAACTGCGTCTTGCCGGGAATGGCGACTTCGGGGGTCGGCATGGAGCCGAGCTCGACGGTGGTGGGAACCAGGTCGAGCTTGGAGTTCATGGCCTGATCCCAGGAGACGTTCTTGCCGGTGTACGCGGACATGCGCCCCATGATGGCCATCATGGTGCTCTTGGCGATGCGCTCGGCCTCGTTCAGATACGGGCCGGTCTTGGTGATGCTGGCGACGAGGTCCTTGTGCTCGGTCTCGTAAGGGTTGGGCTGCTCGCCCTTGAATTTCCAGGCGTTCTTGCCGTGGATCTGGGCCCGGCCGCTGGAGAGCACGGCGAAGCCATCGGAGCCGTGGATAACTTCTTCAACCCGGTTGTCGCACCCTTCGATCTGGCGGCATTGGCTGGTGACGCGCCGGCCGTCGGCGTACTCAAAGTCGCAGGCGAAGTGGTCGAAGACGTGGCCGTAGGCGGGGCTGGTGCGAACCTGGCGGCCGCCAAGCGCGGCCACGCTCTTGGGAGTTGCGCCCATGAACCAATGGGCCACGTCGAGGTTGTGAACATGCTGCTCGGTGATATGGTCGCCGGAGAGCCAGGCGAAGTAGAGCCAGTTGCGGAGCTGCCACTCGGTGTCGGTCCACTCGGGCTTGCGATTGTTCATCCAGAGGCCGCCCTGGTTCCAGTAGACGCTGGCGGAAACGATGGTGCCGATCGCGCCGTCCTGGATGCGCTTGACGGCCTCGAGGTAGCACTGCTCGTGGCGGCGCTGCGTGCCGGTGACCACCGAGAGGTTCTTTTCCTTGGCCTTCTTGGCCGCGGCGAGAACGGTGCGGATACCGGCGGGATCGACGGCGACGGGCTTCTCGAAGAAGATGTGCTTGCCGGCCTCGACGGCGGCGGCAAAGTGGAGCGGGCGGAAGCCGGGGGGCGTGGCGAGGATGACGGCATCGACGCCGGAGGCGATGACTTTCTGATAGGCATCAAAGCCGGAGAAGCAGCGCTCGTCGGCGATCTTGGCGCGATCCCCGAAGCCGTAGTCGGGCTTGATGAGTTCGGCGCGGGAGCCGTCGACGCGATCCTTGAAGGCGTCGCCCATGGCCCAGAGCTGGACATCGGGGGAGGCGCGAAGGGCGTCGGTGATGGCGCCCGTGCCGCGCCCGCCGCAGCCGATGACGCCGAACTTGATACGCCCGCCAGCGTCATCGCGCGAGCCGAAGCGGGCGAAGGCGTGGGGAACGGCGACGGCGGCAGCGGCGGCGCCGCCCACAACGGCGGCAGAGGTGGCAACGAACTCACGACGGGAGACGCCAGAGTGAGCAGGGTTCGAGTTCATGGGAAGTCCTTTCGGTGGGACGGTGTCGCGGGCAATCCGCGGGATTCGCTCCCAGAGCGTCGCTCATCCCGGGCGTGTTCAGCATACCACGGGAGCGGAGGGGGGCAGGGCTACATGGCGAAGAGCTTGTCCATCTGGGCTGAAATCTCTTTTAGGCGGGTGGCGTCGCCGCCGTTGACCTCGGCGGTGGCCCAATTGCCGCCGGGAGCGGTGGAATAGCCGGTGTCGTCGAGGGCCTTCAGGACGGCGGGCCAGTTGGCGTCGCCATCGCCCAGTTCCACTTCGAAGCCCTTCCAGAGACCTTCCTTATCGCGCTTCTTGCGGCTGAACTCCTTGATGTGGAGTTTGAGGAGGCGGGGGCCGAGGATGCGGATCCACTGGTCGGGGAAGCCGAAGTTGATGACGTTGCCGATGTCGAAGTGGAAGCCCACCATGGGATCAGCAAACTCATCGACGTAGCGCTTGGCTTCGAGGGGCGAGAGGAGGAAGTTGTTCCAGACATTCTCGATCGCGATCTTGACGCCGGTGGACTTGGCCAGGGGGAGGACTTTGCGGATTTCCTGGATCGTGAGCCGCCAGCAGTCGTCGTAGGAGAGGTCTTTGTTCACAACGCCGGGGACGAGGAGGATGCTGATGGCGCCGAGTTTTTTACCATCTTCGAGCGCGGTGCGGAGGGCGTCGAGGGCCTTGGCGCGGATGTCCGGCTCGGGGTTGTTGAGGTAGTACTTCCAGTGGACCGAATCGACGAGGCCGTGGACCTTGATGCCGGTCTTCTCGGCGGCGGCACGGACCTCGTCGGTGGGTGTCTTGGATGGGGAGTCCATTTCAACGCCCTCGAAGCCGGCGTCGCGGAGGAGTTGGAACTTGTCGGTAAGGGAGGAGCCGTCGGGGGCGTTGATCATGCCGAACATGACGGCTTTGCGGAGGGTGCGTTTGGGGGTGGAGGGTTTGGAGTCGGTGGGTTGGGCGCGGAGGGTGGGGGCGATGAGCGTGCTGGCGGCGAGGGCGGAGGATGCGACGAGGAAGCCGCGGCGGGTTGTGGGCATGGAGAGTTCCTCGGCGAGGAGCGTGGGTCGGGGTGATAGTCGATATGCGGATGCGGGGTGGTTGACCCGTGCGGCCCCGGCGTTACCGCCGGGGTTCCGTATGAGGCGATCAGATGAACTTGGTTTTGCCGGGGATGGGGACGGGGGGAGTTGGGAAGGGGCCGCCGAAGGCGAGGGATTCGGGGACGAGGGATTCGGTGGAGTTCATGGCCTTGTCCCAGGTGATGGTCTGGCCGGTGTAGGCGGCCATGCGGGCCATGAGGGCGAGCATGGTGGAGTTCACGCCGCGGACGGCGTCGTGGATGGGCTTGCCGGACTTGATGGAGGCGAAGAACTCGTTGTGCTCGACCTGGTACATGTCGTCGATGGTGCCTTCGAACTTCCAGCGGCGGTTGCCGGCGTGGTCCTTGAGTTCGTAGATGGGTTTCCAGCCCTCGACGACGGCGGAACCGGCGGTGGCGCGGACGTAGTCGGCGTTGTCTGAGGGGCAGCCGTCGATCTGGCGGCAGGTGTGGAAGCAGCGGCGGCCGTCGGCGTATTCGTAGACCGCGCCGAAATGGTCGAAGATGTTGCCGTGCTCGGGGCCGGAGCGGGCGGCGCGGCCGCCGACGCACTCGCACTTGACGGGGAGGACATCGCCCATGGCCCAGGAGAGACGGTCGATGGAGTGGATGGCCTGCTCCACGACGTGGTCGCCGGAGAGCCAGGTGAAGTGCCACCAGTTGCGCATCTGGAACTCGAGATCGGACCACTCGGGCTTGCGGGGGCGGCGGGTAAGGGTGCCGGTGTGGTAGGTGGTGTGGACGGAGAGGACGTCGCCGATCATGCCGGAGTTAATCTTGTCGAACGCGGCCCGCATGCCGGCGTTGTAGCGCCAGCAGAAGCCGACGAGGAAGCCGAGGTTCTGTTCTTTCGCTTTGGCGGCCGAGGCGAGGACGGAGCGCAATCCGGGGGCATCGACGGCGAGGGGCTTTTCGGCAAAGACGTGCTTGCCGGCGTCAACGGCGTATTTGATGTGCTGCGGGCGGAAGGCGGGATAGGTGGTGAGGAGGACAACATCGACGCCGGAGTCGATGACCTTCTTGTACGCGTCGAAGCCGGTGAAGGTGGTTTCGGGGGTGACCTTCACCTGCGCGGAGGCCTTGTCGCCCATCTCTTCGCGGATGGCCTTCAGGCCGGAGGCGGCGCGATCGGGGAAGACATCGCCGAGGGCGACGAGGACGCAGGAGGGGTCGGCGCGAAGGGCTTGGCAGGCGGCGCCGGTACCACGCCCACCGACGCCGACAATGCCGATGCGGATCTGGTCTGCGCCTCGGATGTGTGAGGCGGCCTGGAGCACGCGCGGGGTGAGGAGGGCGGAGGTGATGAGCGGCGCGGCGATGGCCGCGCCGGCGGAGGATTTGACGAAGTCGCGGCGCGAGAGATTGGATTCCATCGTTGCTGCTCCTGTTTGACGGCGATCGGGCGCGTTACTTCTTGGGATCGCCCTTGAGATCGGGGCCGGGATTGATGTCTGGCGCTGGTTTCTGGTCCGAAGTTGGCGGCACGCTGCTGGTGACGTTGTCGCAGACCACCCGGAAGCCAATGAAGGGGCCGTTGGCGAGCCACCACTTGCTCTTGGGGACTTGCGGGTCGCTGGCGTTCCAGTTGCGATCGGCGGGCCTGCGGGAGGTGGCTTTCTCGTCGTCGGGTTGCCACTGGTACGAGCCGCCCTTCACGACACCCTTGCCATCAGAGGTTTCGCACCATTCGGCGACGTTGCCGTGCATGTCGTACATGCCCCAGGCGTTGGGCCTCTTGGTGGCGACGGCGTGGGGGGCATCGTCGGAGTCGGCGGCGAACCAGGCGTAGTCCGGAAGTTTGCTTGCATCGTCGCCGAAGCAGTATGGGCCGGGGCTGCCGGCAAGACAGGCGTACTCCCACTCCTGCTCGGTGGGGAGGCGAAAGTGCTTGCCGGATTTCTTGGAGAGCCACGTACAGAACTCCGTGGCGGCGAGTTTGGACATGCTGATGGCGGGGAATCCCTCATGGCCGAAGCCGCGGTCGGGCGGGATGTAGGGCTTGGTGGGGCGGGTGACGCCGTCGGGGCCGGGCGAACCGGCGGCGGGCGCGGCGGAGATGGAGGCGTCGTCCTTGGGTTCATCCAGCCGGTAGATATAGACGTCGAAGGATTCCCAGGTGATTTCGGCCTTGCTCATCCAGAAGGACTTGATGCCTTTGGCGGGGTCGCCGGGAATGGGGAGAAGGTCGAGCTTGTAGGCGGCGGAGGGGATTTCCTGCTGGAAGGGATGGGGAGAAGAAAGGTGGAGATTCGGATTAGGATTAGGAGCCGGATGAGGACCGGAAGGGGGCGCGGCGGGCGATGGCGCGACGGGCTGGGCGAGGGCGGCGGTGAGGATTGCGGCGATGGGGAGCATGGGTTGCTGGAGAGTAAGGCATGATCCGACTGGCCGCAATGGTGATTGTGGTGTGGGGGGTGATGCTGGGCGGGTGCGCGGGCGCGCCTGGCCAGCGTGGGCCGGGTGGGATGGAATCGCGGTTTGAGTATGTGCGAATCTGCATGGGGGTGCGGACGACGATCACGGTGTATGCCCTGAATGAGGGCGCGGCGGCGACGGCCGCGGCGGGGGCGTTCGACCGGATCGGGCGGCTGGATGATGCCATGTCGGACTATCGGCCGACGAGCGAGCTGATGCGGCTGTGTGATCGGGCGGGAGCGAAGGAGTTGCCGCCGGTGGTGGTGAGCGCGGAGTTGTTTGAGGTGTTCATGGCGGCGCAGCGGGTATCGCGGGCGTGTGGGGGGGCGTTTGATGTGACGGTGGGGCCGGAGGTGAAGTTGTGGAGGGCGAGCCGCGCGAGTGGGAAGCTGCCGAGCGAGGCGGAACTGGCCGCGGCGCGCGGACTGGTGGGGTGGTGGGATGTGCTGCTGGATCCGGCGGCGCGGACGGTGCGGTTTGCCAAGCCGGGGATGCGGCTGGACCTGGGCGGAATTGCCAAGGGGTATGCGGCGCAGCGCGGGGTGGAGGAGTTAAGGGTGCGGGGGACGCCGCGATGTCTGGTTGCGCTGGCGGGTGATATTGCGGCGGGGGACCCGCCGCGGGGAGAGGTCGGGTGGAGGATCGCGGTGGGCGGGGAGGCGGGGGATGTGCTGCTGCTGGCGAATGCGGCGGTGTCAACATCGGGGGATGAGGAGCAGTATGTGGAGATCGGGGGCGTGCGGTATGCGCACATCGTGGACCCGCGGACGGGGCTCGGGATGACGGTGCGGCGGCGGGCGACGGTGGTTTCGTCGCGCGGGGAATGGGCCGATGCGCTGGGGAAGGCGGGGTACATGCTGGGGGCGGAGGGGTTGCGCGGGATAATCGGAGAGTTTCCGCGGACGGGGGCGGTGATTCAGGAGGAGGATGGACGGCGGGTGTTTGTGGATCCGGAGGGGGTGATGAGGTGGGTGGAGGGGAAGGGGCATTGACCCGAGGGCACACCGCGGCACGCGGAAGACGTGGCTTCTACAATGGCCCATGGGTCTCCTACTCCCCGATGACATTCTCAGGCAGGCGGGCGTGAGCGAAAAGGAAGCACTGGCGGAGTTGGCGTGCAGGTTGTACGACTCGGACAAACTTGATTTCTTTACCGCGGCCCGTTTGGCGGGATTAGACAGAACGGGCTTTGAGCGAGAACTGCGGGAGCGGAAGCTTCCGATTATCCACTACACCGAGGAAGACTACAAACTGGACCTGGAAGGCATCGCGCACCTGGAGAAGGTGAGACTCGCTGAGATAGAAGGGCGGAAGTAGCCCGTGCTCGTCGTCAGTGACACTTCGCCTTTGCGGGGATTGTCGGCGATCGGCAAACTGGAGCTTGTGCCGGCACTGTACAGCCAAGTAGTGATTCCGCCAGCGGTGCTGGCCGAACTTTCGGTGCCCTTGGCTGATTTCCCGCCGATCACGCTTGATCGATGCCCGTTCCTCATCCTGCGATCGCCCGCGGATTCCGAACGAGTCGTCGAGTTGCGCACACGTGTGGACGCGGGCGAGGCGGAAGCTATCGCACTGGCAATCGAGATTGGAGCCGACGCATTGCTCATCGACGAAATCCGAGGACGGAAGGTTGCCGCTGAGTTCGGGCTTTCTCAGGTTGGCGTGCTCGGCGTGCTGGCAGCGGCAAAGCGAGCCGGATTTGTTCCAGCGATTCGACCATTGGCTGAGGACCTGAAAAACAGATTCGAGTTCCGCATCGGGTCTGGAATATTGGCTCAAGTGCTTCGGGATGCGGGCGAGTAGAGCAAGGTCGGCGCGGACTAATCCAACGCCGACAAGGATTCTTGAGGGCAGACCCAAAGTCCGTTGTATACTTAATCCATGCGACCGTTGGGCCCTGGACGAACTCTCGGCGCGGTGTGGATGCTCGCCATTGGCGCGGGGTTCGCTGTGGTTGCGGGGGCTTCGATGGCTGGGGGACGGGGCGGGAGTGATGGGCCGGTGCTCAGTGCGGCGGCGGGTGCGCCGGGGGCGATCCGGTATGACCGGGATATTCGGCCGCTGTTGTCGGATCGGTGCTTTAAGTGTCATGGTCCGGATGCGGGGGCGCGGCGGGCGGAGTTGCGGCTGGATATGCCGGGGGCGCGGGCGATCGTGGCGGGGGATGCGGAGGGGAGCGAGGTGTGGAAGCGGGTGAACGCGAGCGAGGCCGCGGACCGCATGCCGCCGGAGGGGAGCAACAAGCGGGACCTCACGGCGGAGGAGAAGGAGCTGATCCGGCGGTGGATCGCGGAGGGAGCGAAGTACGAGAAGCACTGGTCGTTTGTGGCTCCGGTGAAGGGGAGCGTGCCGGCGGTGCGCGATGGGACGTGGTGCAGGAACGAGATTGATCGGTTTGTGCTGGCGCGGCTGGAGCAGGAGGGGGTTGCGCCCGCGCCGGAGGCGGATGGGGAGACGCTCGTGCGGCGGGTGTATCTGGATTTGACCGGGCTCCCGCCGACTCCGGGGGAAGTGGATGCGTATTTGCGGGAGGTGGAACAGGAGAAGGCGGGGACTGGATCGCATGGGACGGACTCGGGCGGGGGCCGCATGGAACCGCCGCGGGGCGGCGGGCCACCCAGGGCGTACGAGAACCTTGTCGATCGGCTGCTGACGCGCGAGCCGTATCGGTCGCGGACGGCCGAGCGGATGGCGACGCCGTGGATGGATGCGGCCCGGTACGCGGACACGTGCGGGATACATACTGATAACGGACGGCAGATTTGGGCGTGGCGGGACTGGGTGCTGGGGGCGTTTCGGGACAACATGCCGTTCGACCGCTTCACGACGGAGCAACTCGCGGGAGATTTGATTCCCAATGCCACGATGCAGCAGAAGGTGGCGAGCGGATTCAACCGGAACCATGTGACGACGGATGAGGGCGGGGCGATCGCGGAGGAGTATCTCGTTGAGTACGCGGTCGATCGCGCGGCGACGACTTCAACGACGTTCCTGGGATTGACGATGGGGTGCGCGCGGTGCCACGACCACAAGTTCGACCCGATCTCGAACGAGGAATTCTACAAGTTCTACGCGTACTTCAACTCGATCGATGAGCCGGGGCTGTACTCGCAGACGCCGGACTCGAACCGGGCGCACGAGCCATTCATGGAGGTGCCGACGGCGCAGCAGCGGGCCAAGCTGGGCGCACTGGGGAAGGAGATTGAGGGGTTGAAGGCCTTGCAGGCGAAGACCTCGCCGACGGAGGACGCGGAGCACGCGGCATTCCTGGCGGCGTTTGCGCGGGAGACAGGCGTGGCGTGGGCCAAGAGCGAGACGCTGAGCGCGAAGGCGGAGAGTGCGGCGAAGCTGAGCGTGCAGGAGGATGGGTCCGTGCTGGCGAGCGGAGCGAATCCGCCGACGGATGTACACGAGGTGGTGATCCATCCAACTGGCGGGGTCGGCGATTTGCGGGTGCTGCTGCTGGAGGCACTGGAGCATCCGTCGCTCGGGCAGGGGCGCGTGGGGCGGGCGGGGAATGGGAACGCGGTGCTATCCGGGATTGAGGTGGAGTCGTTTGCAAGGGGTGCGGAGGGGAAGACGGAAGAACATGGGCAGGATGCCCATGGCACGGTCAAGAAGCACGACATCGAGTGGCTGTGGGCTGATGTGTCGCAGATGGACGGCGACTATCGCTTTACGAATCTGCTGGTGAAGGGGAGCGGGGCGGATCGCGGGTGGGCGGCGGCTGGGCACCAGCAGAAGGGGGATCGGCACTTGCTCGTGCTGCTGAAGGATGCGATCGAACCCGAGAGCGATGTGCGTGTGCGGCTGCGATACGAGAGTGTGCATGCGCAGCATGTGTTCGGGCGGGTGCGAGTGACGTTGGGGGGGATGAGCGATGTATCGAAGCTGCCGACGGAGATGAGCAACTTCTGGGTAACGGGACCGTTTGCCAATGGGGCGAAGACGGATCCGTACGAGGAGAAGTACGGGCCGGAGGATGCGACGGGGATTGATTTCACGCGCGGGTTTGGGCCTGCGGGTGGGCCGCAGGAGCAGCGGTGGCGATACGACGCGAATCTGAAGGATGGGGCGGTGGTCGCGCTTCCGGAGGGGAACAACGTTTCGTATGTGGGGCGGCTGATTCTGACGCCGGTGGCGCGGGAGATGCCGGTGCTGCTGGGGAGCGATGACGGGTTTGTGCTGTTTCTGAACGGGAAGGAAGTCTCGCGGCACAAGGTGGAGCGCGGGGTGGCGCCGGATCAGGACAGCGCTACCTTGAAGTTGAACGCGGGCGTGAACACGCTGGTGATGAAGATCGTGAACACGGGTGGCGCGGCGGGGTATTACTTCAAGGCCAAGCCGAACGCGGATGAGGCGTACCCGCACGATCTGGTCGGGGCGATACTGCCGGAGGAGCGACGCGGGCAGGGCAGCGCGGAAAAGATCAAGCAGGCGTGGCGGACGGCGCGATCGCCGGAGTATCGGGAACGGGCCCAGCGGGTGGAGACGCTGGACAAGGAGACTGCGGAGATTCGGGGGAAGGTGGCCAAGACGATGGTGATGAAGGAACTGGATGTGCCGCGGCCGACGTTCGTGCTGACACGCGGGCAATATGACCAGCCGGACAAAACGCGCCCCGTGACGCGCGGGGTGCCGGTGTTCCTTGGGGGGCTTCGTTCGGAGAAGAACATGGGCGGGACGCCCATGCCACGGAGTGAGCCGGAGAATCGGTTGGGATTGGCGAAATGGATCACGTCGGCGGAGAACCCGTTGACGGCGCGGGTGGAGGTGAACCGGCTGTGGGAGATGGTGTTTGGCGCGGGGCTGGTGCGCACGAGCGAGGACTTCGGGCAGCAGGGGGAGTGGCCGAGCCATCCGGAGCTGCTGGACTGGCTGGCGGTGGAGTTCCGCGAGAGCGGGTGGGACATGCGGAAGCTGGTGCGGATGATGGTGACGAGCGCGACGTACCGGCAGAAGTCGTCGCCGCGTGCGGAACTGATGGATCGCGATCCGGACAATCGGCTGCTGGCGCGTGCTCCGCGGCGACGGCTCTCCGCGGAGCAGATTCGGGATCAGGCGCTGTATGTCTCCGGGTTGCTGGTGGAGAAGTTCGGGGGGCCGTCGGTGAAGCCGTACCAGCCGGATGGACTCTGGAAAGAGGGCGCGCTGCCGGGGTCGAACTCGCAGGTGTACGAGCGGGGGAAGGGCGAGGACTTGTACCGGCGGTCGCTGTATACGTACTGGAAACGGGCCGCGCCGATGCCGGATATGCAGGCGTTCGATGCACCGACGCGGGAATACTGCGTGGTGCGGCGGGCGGTGACGGGGACGCCCTTGCAGGCGCTGGTGCTGTGGAACGATCCGGCGTTTGTGGAGGCGGCCCGGGTGCTGGCGGCGCGGACGATGGCCGAGCCGGGGGATGATGCGGCGAAGATCGGCGTGTTATTCCGGCGATGCACGGGGCATGCGCCGGAGGATGCGGAGATCGGGACGCTGGCTCGACTGCTGACGGCAAACCGGGCTCGCTACGCGGAGAAGCCGGAGGATGCGGCGAAGCTGGTGATGGTGGGTGATGCGCCGGTGGCGGAGGGTGCGGACAAGAGCGAACTGGCCGCGTGGACGATGGTGGCGGGGGCGGTGATGAACCTGTATCGCGCGACGACGCAGGAATAGGGGCGGAGTGTGAAGCAGTTTTTGTGTGCGGCGCGGGGGGCGTCTTGTATACTGCGCCGATGCAATCGTTGCGTACACGCAGGGTGATTGGCGCGGCGTGGATGATGGGCATCTGCGCGGCGGCCGGGGTCATTGCGCTGGCGGACGCGGATGGAGCGGGAGAGAAGGGAGTCGCCATCGCGGGGCCGATCGGGGGCGTGCGGTATGACCGGGATATTCGGCCGCTGTTGTCGGATCGGTGCTTCAAGTGCCATGGGCCGGATGCGGGGGCGCGGAAGGCGGAACTGCGGTTGGATCAACCGGGGGCGCGGGCAATCGTGCCGGGGGATGTGGAGGGGAGCTCGCTGTGGAGGCGGATCAACGAGACGGATCCGGGGGAGCTGATGCCGCCGCCGGAGAGCAACAAGCGTGGGCTCTCGGCCGAGGAGAAGGAACTGGTGCGGCGGTGGATCGCGGAGGGGGCGAAGTATGAGCCGCACTGGTCGTTTGTGGCGCCGGTGCGGCCGGGGGTGCCGCAGGTGAAGGACGGGGCATGGGGGAAGAACGAGATTGATCGGTTTGTGCTGGCGCGGTTGGAAGCGGAGGGAGTTGCGCCGTCGCCGGAGGCCGATCCGGAGACGCTGGTGCGGCGTGTGTTTCTGGATTTGACGGGGTTGCCGCCGACGGTGGAGGAGATGGATGAGTACTTGAGGGAGGTTGAGAAGGAGAGGGCGGGGACTGGAGTACGAGAGACGGGCTCGGGCGGGGGCCGCATGGAACCGCCGCGGAGCGGCGGGCCACCCAGGGCGTACGAGAACCTTGTCGATCGGTTGCTGACACGCGAGCCGTATCGGTCGCGAACGGCCGAGCGGCTGACGACACCGTGGCTGGATGCGGCGCGGTATGCGGACACCTGCGGCATGCAGACGGACAACGGGCGGCAGATGTGGGCGTGGCGGGATTGGGTGCTCGGGGCGTACCGGGACAACATGCCGTACGACCGGTTCGTGGTCGAGCAGTTGGCCGGGGATCTGCTGCCGGGGGCGACGACGGCGCAGCGCGTGGCGAGCGGGTTCAATCGAAACCACGCGACGACGGATGAGGTGGGGGCGATCGCGGAGGAGTACCTCGTTGAGTACGCGGTGGATCGCGCGGCGACGACGGCGACGACGTTCCTGGGACTGACGATGGGATGTGCGCGATGCCATGCGCACAAGTTCGACCCGATCTCGCACGAGGAGTTCTACGGTTTCTACGCGTTCTTCAACTCGATCGAGGAACCGGGGATCTACACGCAGACGCCGGACGCCAACCGGGCGCACGAGCCGTTTATGGAGGTGCCGACGGCGGCACAGCGCACGAAACTGGACGGGATGGGGCGCGAGATCGCGGAACTGCGGAAGGGGCTTGATGAGGCGACGCCGGAGGAGGAGAGCGGGTATCGGGCGTTTGTCGAGGGATTGCCACGGGAGATGGGGATTTCGTGGGCGTCGACGGATGTGGTGAGCGCGAAGGCACAGAGCAAAGCGACGCTGATGGTGCAGGGGGATCGGTCGGTGCTGGCGAGCGGGGAGAATCCGGCGCAGGAAGTGCAGGAGATCACACTGCACCCGGGCATGAACGCCGGGGGGCTGCGTCTGGTGCTGCTGGAGGCGCTGGCGGATGCGTCGTTTGTCAATGGGCGTGTGGGGCGTGCGCCGAATGGGAACGCCGTGCTGACGGGGATCGAGGTGGAGTCGTTTCCGCGGGGTGCGGAGGGGAAGACGGAAAAACATGGGCAGGATGCCCATGCCACGGTGAAAAAGCACGAGGTGCAGTGGTTGTGGGCGGACCTGTCGCAGGGAATCGGAGACTATCGGTTCACGAATCTGCTGGTGAATGGGAAGGGCGCGGATCGCGGATGGGCGGTGGATGCGGATCGGATTCCGGGGGACCGGCACCTGATGGTGCTGCTGAACGAGCCGATTCCAGACACCGCGAACACGGATGTGCGGGTGCGGCTGCGATACGAGAGCGTGCACGTGCAACACGTCTTCGGGCGGGTGCGGCTCACGCTGGGATCGATCGCGGATGTCTCGAAGCTGCCGACGGAGATGAGCAACTTCTGGCTGGCCGGGCCGTTTCCGACGGATGGGAAGCCGGACGTGTACGCGGCGGCGTTCGGGCCTGAGACGGCGACGAGCATCGACTTTGCGCAGAACTTCGGCGCGGGAAATCAGTTCTGGCGATTCGATCCGGCGATTCGGGATGGCGTGGCGGGGCCGCTGGCGGCGGGGATGAACAATAGTTATTTGGGACGGATCATCGTTTCGCCGGTGGCGCGAACGCTGCCGGTCTCGATCGGGAGCGATGACGGGTTCGTGCTGTTCCTGAACGGCAAGGAAGTGTCGCGGCACAAGATTGATCGGGGCGTCGCGCCGGATCAGGATCAGGCGACGCTGAGTTTGCTGCCCGGGCCGAACCTGATGGTGCTGAAGATCGTGAACACGGGGGGAGATGGGGGGTACTACTTCCAGCCGCGGCCGACGAAGGAGGATGGGCAGTGGCCGCATGAGCTGGCGGGGGCGATATTGCCGGAGGCGTGCCGCACGCCCGCGAGCGAAGCGGCGATCAAGCGGGCGTGGCGGATGAGCAGTTCGCCGCAGTATCTGGAGCGGCAGACGCGGGTGGAGGCGCTGACGCGCGATGTGGAGGGCGTGCGGTCGAAGGTGGCGCGGACGATGGTGATGAAGGAACTGGTGACGCCGCGGGAGACGTTTGTGCTGGCGCGGGGGCAGTACGACCAGCCGGATAAGAGCCGGCCGGTGACGCGCGGTGTGCCGGCCGCGCTGGGGAAGCTGGCGAAGGGCGCGCCGATGAATCGGCTGGGGCTGGCGCAGTGGATGGTGTCGGCGGAGAATCCGCTGTCGGCGCGTGTGGAGGTGAACCGTTTGTGGGAGATGGTCTTTGGCGCGGGGCTGGTGCGGACGAGCGAGGACTTCGGGCAGCAGGGGGAGTTTCCAACCCATCCGGAGTTGCTGGACTGGCTGGCGGTGGAGTTTCGCGAGAGCGGGTGGGATGTGCGGGGGATGCTGCGGATGATGGTGATGAGCGCGACGTATCGGCAGGCGTCGCTGCCGCGCGGGGAGTTGGCGGAACGCGATCCGGAGAATCGGCTGCTGGCGCGTGCGCCGCGGCGACGGCTGACGGCGGAGCAGATTCGGGATCAGGCGCTCTTTTCGGCGGGGCTGCTGGTGGAGCGGTTCGGGGGGCCGCCGGTGCGGACGTATCAGCCGGAGGGGCTGTGGAGCGAGGGGGCGCTTTCGACTTCGAACACGCGGGTGTATGAGCGGGGGAAGGGGGAGGATCAGTATCGACGGTCGGTGTATTTGTTCGGGAAGCGAGCCGCGCCGCTGCCGGATATGCAGGCGTTTGACGCCCCCTCGCGGGATTTCTGCGTGGTGCGGCGGGCCGTAACGGGGACACCCTTGCAAGCGCTGGTGCTGTGGAACGATCCGGCGTTTGTGGAAGCGGCCCGGATGCTGGCGGCGCGTACGCTGATGGAGGAAGGGAACGATGCGGCGCGGCTGACGGCGATGTTCCGGCGGTGTACGGGGCACAGGCCCGAGCCGCGGGAGCTTGAGACATTGACCAATGCGCTGGCGACGGCGCGGAGCAGGTACGCGGCGGGGGCGGATGATGCGGCAAAGCTGCTGAGTGTTGGAGAATCGCCGGTGAGCGAGAAGATCGAGAAGCCGGAACTGGCGAGTTGGACGATGGTGGCGGGGGTTGTGATGAATCTGTATCGAACGACGACGCAGGAATGAATGTCGGATGTCGGATGTCGGATGTGAAGAGCCGGAAGAGGAGCACTCCATGGACCCGATTGAACAGCGCTATCTGGATCTGACGCGGCGGCGGTTCTTTGGGGTCGCGGGGAAGACGCTGAGCGCGGGGATTGGGTCGATGGCCTTTGCCTCGCTGATGGCCAATGGGCGGATCGCGCTCGCGGATCAGCCGGGAGCGGCACTGGTAAAGCCCCCCCCCCACCCCTTCGACTTTCCGCCGAAAGCCAAGCGGGTGATCTACATGCACATGGAAGGTGCCCCGAGCCAACTGGATTTGTTCGACTACAAGCCGGATCTGGGGAAACGGTACAACGAGGATCTGCCGGACTCGGTGCGGAAGGGGCAGCGGTTCACGGGGATGACCAGCGCGCAGGCGCGGTTTCCGGTGGCGCCCTCGATCTTCAAGTTCACGAAGTATGCGAACAATCAGGATGGGGTGCATGTCAGCGAGTTGATGCCGCACACGGGGGCGATGGCGAAGGAACTCTGCTTCATCCACTCGATGCACACGGACGCGATCAACCACGAGCCGGGGATCACATTCTTTCAGACGGGGAATCAGCAGCCGGGGCGGCCGGCGTTCGGATCATGGATGAGCTACGGGCTGGGGACGGCCAACGAGAATCTGCCGGCGTTCGTGGTGCTGATTTCGCAGGGGTTCGGGAACATGCAGGCGCTCTCGGCGCGGTTCTGGGGGAGCGGGTTCCTGCCGAGCGAGCACCAGGGGTGCAGATTGCGCGCGGGGGCGGACCCGGTGCTGTATCTGCACGATCCGCCGGGGGTGACTCGCGAGGATCGGCGGCGGATGCTGGACACGGTGAACGAACTGAACGAGCAGGAGATGGCCAAGTCGATGGACCCGGAGGTGCGGGCGCGGATCGCGCAGTACGAACTGGCGTATCGGATGCAGATGAGCGTGCCGGAACTGACGGATTTCTCGGGGGAGTCCGAGGAGACGCTGGCGATGTATGGGCCGGAGGTGAAAAAGCCGGGCTCGTTCGCGGCCAACTGCCTGCTGGCGCGGCGATTGAGCGAGCGCGGGGTGCGGTTTGTGCAGTTGTACATGCGCGGGTGGGATGCGCACAACAACCTGCCGAAGGAGATCAAGCTGCAGTCTCAGGCGGTGGACCAGCCGCAGGCGGCGCTGATCAAGGATTTGAAGCAGCGCGGGTTGCTGGACGAGACGCTGGTGCTGTGGTCGGGCGAGTTCGGGCGGACGGTGTATTCGCAGGGGACGCTGACAAACGACAACTACGGACGCGACCACCACCCGAGGTGCTTCACGACGTGGGTGGCCGGTGGCGGGATCAAGCCCGGGATCACGTATGGGAAGACGGATGACTACTCGTACAACATCGTTGAGAACCCGATGGAAGTGCACGACCTGCACGCGACGATGCTGAAGCTGCTCGGCGTGGATCACGAGAAGCTGATCTACCGGAGCCAGGGGCGGGACTATCGGTTGACGGATGTGTTTGGGAAGGTGGTGCGGGGGATTGTGGCGTAGGGCGTAGGGCGTAGGGCGTAGGGCAGTGGGCAGTGGGCAGTGGGCAGTGGGCAGTGGGCAGTGGGCAGTGGGCAGTGGGCCGGATGATGTGATCCGATGGCCTGATTGCAACCGGCCAGTGCGCTACACCTTGCGGAGTTTGGTGACGCGGCCGACCTCGACCCATTCAACCACAAAGATGTTGCCGTCTTTGTCGAAGCACGCGCTGTGGGGGGCGATGAACTTGCCGGGGAGGAACTGGTCGCGGGGTTTGTCGCGGAGTTTGTAGTTCTCGCCGTCGCCGAGGTGGACGACGAGTTCGTTCTTTTCGTTGAGCAGCGTGACGCGGGCTTCGAGGTCGGGGACGAGGAGGAGCTGGCCGCGCTGGTCGAAGTGGCAGGGGGAGCGGAGCTCGGCGGTGACGAAGCCGAGATGGCGGCCATCGAGGGAGAAATACTGGAGGCGGCGGTTGGAGCGGTCGGCGACGACGATCTTCGGGTCGCCCGAGCGGGTGTCGATGGCGATGCCGTGGGGGCAGGAGACCTGGCCGCGCTCTTTCCCGGGGCCGCCGAAGGTGGAGAGGTAGACGCCCTTGGGGGAGTAGCGGTGGATCCAGGATTTGCCGTAGCCGTCGGCGACGATGATCTCGTCGGCGTGGCGTTTCCATGCGTCGCTTGCGCCCTTGGCCGCGGCGGGGACGATGGCGATGTTCGTCGGCTTGTACTCGCCTTTGGAGTTGTAAAGGCCGGATTCCTCGGGCCATGCAAGATCGAGGACGGTCTCGCCGGTGAGCGAGGTCTTCTTGACGACGCCCTTGTTGCAGTCGGCGAGGTAAAGAAACTCGTCGCCCCCCCCACTCTCGCGGACGAGGGTGAGCCCGTGCGCGCCGCCCTTGAACTCCGCGCCCCAGGAGCGGATGAACTTGCCGCCGTCGTCGAAGACGCAGATGGCATCCGCGGAGGAGCTGCTGGCGTGGACGGTGTGCTTGATGTGGACGTTGCCGGCGCGATCGACGGCCACGCCGTGGGTGTTGCCAAAGGCGATGTTCTTGGGGAGGATGGCCCAGTCGTGAAGGCACTCGTAGGTGTGCTCGCCGGAGCCGACGGTGATCGGGTCAAGGCCGGACTTATTGGCCGCGCGGACCTTGATGGTGGCGAGCGCGGCAAGACCGGCCGTGGCGGCGGCGGCTTGGAGGAATGTGCGGCGGGGGATGGGCGCGGGCATGGAGTGACTCCTGGGCGACCGTCGGAAGGAACCCAGAGTATGCGGGACAGAGCGGTGGGCGATGGGCAGAGGAGGAGGCGGGTCACGGGCAGCCGGTAAACCATGCCGAAAGGAAGTCGAAGATGTCCTGGACGCCGATACCGTTTACACCATTGGTGTCGGCCCGAGGATCGGATGTGAAAAAGGCGGAAAGAAAGTCAAAGATGTCGCTTAGGTTCACCGCGCCGTCGCAGTTGAAATCGGCCACGCAGGTGCGGACGGTGGCAGGGCTGCTAGTTGCGGCGACACAATCGCCGCTGACTGCGCAGTAGTACTGCCCCGAGTCGGCGGCCTGGAAGTTGGAGAGCGTGAGCATGTTGGATTGCGCGCCCGAGGCGACGGAGCCGGTGCCGGTGGGACCATCGGATACGGGGACAAACGCGGGTTCGGCATTCGTCGAGCGCCGCCACTGAAACGAGAGCGAACCACTAGTGCCCGGCGCGAGCGCAATGGAGAGCATCGCCGTGCCGTACGAGCAGACGGTCCCGCCGACGGGCTGGGTCGCAATAATATCGGATGACGTGGTGTTCACGTCATTGAAGAAAGCCGCGATCTGGCGCTCGTTGAAGCCCTCGAAGCCGGCGACGGAGAGATGGGCAGGGTCGAAAGTTCCGGGGGTGTAGGGCAGCGTGTTGTTCCAGCGCAAGGCGGTCATCTCATCGGGCGAGGTGAGCAGCGACCCATGAATGACAACAACGCGGGAGCCGTGCGCCCCGGTGTCGGCATAATCACGCGCGGCCATCTCCATCGCGGGCTGAACTTGGTACAGAGGGCCCGCCTGTGGGTGGTAGCCGGCACAGACGATTAGGAGCTTCGAGAGCGGCTTGCCGTTGTTAACGCAAGCGGTTTCGCAGCGCTCGCAGAAGGTTGCGAAGTTCTGTTGGAAGCCTGCGGGGGTGGCTTGGTCCGGCCCCGTACCGCTAACGCTCGCAGGGCTTGCGTGCTGCACGCCCACGTCATTCGGCCTGAACGAGTTGTGCGGTCCCGCCTGGCTTGCGTCGTTGCCCATGAAGTTGTACCACATCACGACGTAATCAGAGAGTCGGAACGCGGTGCGCATGTATTCGTCGAGTGCCCCTTGGCCGGAGTATGCAAGCTCCGCGTTGAACTGTGTGCCTGTGTAGCCACCGGCCGCGAACAGAGGTCCGACGGCGAAACCTGTGGTGCCCGAGCTTGCCGTCACATCACCTGCCAGCCATTGGAGGCCGGAGATATAGAGCTGGCCCGTGGACGTACCTACCGGAAAGGTGGCGATGTTGTAAAACTGCACCTCTCGCTGAAGTGCGCTTGCGTTCGGAGGAACGCTTAGAAGTGCATCGACCCACGCTCCCGCCAGCGTGGTGTGCGTCGCGGAGTTGAGCACGGAATACGTGGCGCTCAGCCGCACCGCGATGTTGAGCGTCGCTCCGGGGTTGAGGTAATATGAATACGCGAGTTTGACCGGTGTGGTGTTGAGATCGCCAAGACCGTGGTACGGGTTGGCCTGCTGAATGGCACCCGACGTACTGCCCGAAATACCACTCGGCACCGTAATGGACTCCGGCACGTAGGCAAGATAGCCAGCCCAAGCGACGTTCGATGGGTCGAAGGACGATCCCGCGAGCGTCGATCCCGTAGGGTCCAACGCCATATCCGGTTCATTTCCCGGGACGTAGGCATAAGAGTTGGGGCTGCTGTAGCTGCCTCCGCACTGGTTCATTAGCGCTAGCCCCCAGCGGGGTATACGGCGTTCGAGTGCCTGGGAGACGCCCTCCCAGTTGCCGCCTGTTTTGTCAGGCGCTCCGGGTGTGCCGTCCTCGGGGTTGTTGGGCGTCTGGAACTGGTTGGAATCACCGACTACGGCGAGATAGAACCTTGCGCCCGATCCCTGGTGGGAGCCATCAGTGACATTCTGCAACATCTGGCGGGCGCGTTCGGCGTGATATGTCACGGCAGTGCCGACCGTAACGACCGAGGAGGATGTCGGGCCGCAGTCGCCGGTAATCTTGCAGTAGTACGGGCCGAAATCATCCGGCTGAAAGTGCGAGAGGGAGAGAGTAGGAGTCTGCTCGCCAGAAATGACAGAGCCGGAGTCGGTGAGACCCTGGGCGAGGGGAATAAACATGAATGTCGCGTTGCTGTATCGAAGCCACTGGTACGTGACCGCGCCATAGTTGTCCGGCACAAGAGTGACCGACAGCTCCTTGGTTCCATTGGCGCAGACGAGGCCGCCGACGGGTTGGGTGGCAACGACCGGTTTCACCTTGCCGAAGGTGTAATCGGCAAAGGGCTGCGAAGCGACCTCGCCGGTGAAAGCGAAGTCCCCGCCTACGAATACATTGCCGTTGTCGATTGCGGCGAGAGCGAGAACCGTTCCGCTGTTACCCAACACCCCCGACCCCATGGTCGACCAATCTGAGCCGTTCCAGCGGGCGACGGAGTTCGCCGCACGGCCGCCGGCGGTGAGGAAGCCACCTCCGACGACAATATCGCCGTTGGGCCGCACCGTAAGAGCGCGCGCGACGCCGCTGGTTCCGCTGCCCAAAGGATTCCAGGACAACCCGTTCCAACGGGCAAGGTTGTTGAACGCCGCATTGCCGGCGCCGGCGGCCGTAAAAAGACCGCCGACGACGATGTCGCCGTTTGCCTTGATGGCGATCGCATATACAGGACCATCCGTGCCGTTACCAAAGCGGGACCACCCGAGTGCATTCCAGCGAGCGACATGGGCCGCACTCACGCTTCCTCCGGCGTTCAAGAAGCTGCCGCTGGCGATTACATCACCAGACGACGTTGTCTGGAGGGCATAGACATCGCCGTCCACGCCACCCGCGAGCGAACTCCAGGATGTCCCGTCCCATCGTGCGATGTTACTCGTGAGGACGGCACCGTCCGGCCCTGCAGAAAGGAACTCTCCGCCGACAATGACGTCACCATTGGGCAGGGCCGCCACGGCATAAACGTGCGGATTCAGACTCAGATTCGTTGCGATGCCGCCGCCTATGTCGCTCCATTGGACACCGTCCCAACGGGCGACGCGGCTGGCACCAACCCCGCCAGCGGTCGTGAAGTTGCCGCCCGCAACCAAATCGCCATTAGGTAAAACCGCGAGAGCGCTGACCCGATCATCCATGCCGGTGCCGAGCGAGGACCATTGTCCCGTTGTCGAATTCCAAATGGCGATGTTTCGAGCGTCGGAGTTGCCAGCGACGGTGAACAATCCCCCGACAATGACCACAGGCGATAAGCCCCCCCCCCAGTCCAGGGGGTCTAATGTTTAGAATCGCATTCACGGTCCCGTTCAGCCCGGGAAGCTCGTATCCGGGAAGCCAAGATCCGGAACACTGGGCGGATGCTGGTGCGCCGGCGAGCCACGTCACCCAAATCATCACAACTGTGGCAAGTGCGGATTTCAGGACGTGCATGGGGTGGGATTTCATATAAAGGGAGTCGAAACACTATACATTGCGAGGCGATCTCCACCAAGGATGAGAGTGAATACGTCGGTCGAAATCGTGGGAAATTCCAGTTGAATACGCGGTTTTAATCCTCGGACCAAGCTTGCAGACTCGCTCCTCCCACGCATGCTTTAATCATCATCATCATCATCTTTGTCGGGGACGGCGGGGGCGGATTTGAGGTGCAGGGCTTTGAGGCCCTTGCCGTGGGGGCCGGTGAACTGGGTGGGGTAGGGGGTGTTCAGGCCTTTGGCGGCGTGCCAGAGGACGAGGTTGAACTCGTGGTCGTTGACGAGGTCGGGCTTGGAGAAATCTTGTTTGGCGGTGAGGGCGTAGAGGTCGAGGGGGATGGGGGATGTGGGATGGGGGATGGGGGATGTGGCGGAGGCCGCGCCGGGGGTGGGAGCGGAAGGGGGCTTTGGGTTGTTGGTGCCTTTTTCGGAGGGGGGGGCGATGCCGTCGCCGGGTTTGGGGGCGGGCTTGGGCTTGGCTTTCGGGGGGTTCATCTCGTCGATGGGGATGGCGGAGGTGAGGTGGGTGTAGGGCTCGGGGTCGGCGGTGGCAGCGAAGCAATCGGCGAGGACGGGAGACGCGGCGTAGAGCTGGTTCACGGCGGTGAGGCCGAAGATGCGCTCGATGGTGTGGACGACGCCGGCCTGGTTGTAGAACGTGTTGACGACCTGATCCCGCTTGGCCCAGGGGCTGACGACGAGGCAGATGGAGCGGTGGCCATCGACATGGTCCCAGCCGTCCTGCGGGTCGTCCTCGTTGATGAACATCGCGGTGGTGGGCCAGAACTTGGAGTGGCTGACGGCCTCGACGATGCGGCCGAGGGCGAGGTCGTTGTCGGCGACCATGGCGCGGGGCGTGGGGTGGCCCTCGGAGACGCCGCTGGTGTGGTCGTTGGGAAGGTGGAGCGTGATGAAGGCGGGCATGGAGTCGGATTTTTCGAACTCATGGATCGCGGCGATGAAGTGGTCGGCGCGGATCTGGTCGGTGATGTCGAGGTTCCAGCCGGGGGCGTCGGGATCGGAGTAGCGGCGGAGATTCTCGATGCCGATCTCTTCAGGAAAGGTGTAGGCGTGATCGCCGGACTTCCAGTCGGCGTACACCGCGGCCCAGCTCTTGGCCCCCCCACTCTTGCCGGAAGGCGGCTTGATGCTCGCCTCGGCGAGCTCGCCGAAGTTTCGGTAGGAGTAGCCCGCGGCGAGGATGTGATCCCAGATGAAACCGGAGGAGGAGTAGGTGAGGGGATCGTCGCCGTAGGTGTAGGAGCGTTTGAAGCCGCCGAAGGAGCGTTCGAGGTAGGGCGTGGAGTTGCCCTCGGTGGCCCAGGAGTGGCCGTCGGCGGAGAGGACGCCGTTGCAGTAGTAGTTGTCGAGGAGGACGAAGCGCTCGGTAAGGGCGTGGTGGTTGGGGGTGATGTCGCGGCCGTAGATGCACAGGTCGGGGGAACCGTTGCCGCGGGGTTTGTCCCCGGCGGCCATGTCGCCGAACATCTGGTCGTAGGAGCGGTTCTCCTTGATGATGTAGATGACGTGCTGGAGGATGGAGGGCTCGCCGGGATGGGCGGGGATGGGGACCGCTTTGACCGGGAGCGCGTCGGCGCGGTGCTGGCGTTGCTCAATCTCCTTGAGCACCTGCGGCACGCGGGCATCGCGCTTCACCTGATCGGACATACCAGAGAGCGTGAACAAGTCGGGAAGGGGAACGCGCTGGACGGAGCCACGGTGGTGGCGGCTGTTGAACGCGCCGTCGGCCCGCGAGGAGCGCGAGCCGACGCCTTTGATGTTCGCGATGAGGAGGTTTTTCTCGGTGGCGATGATCGCGCCGGGGTACCAGCCGGTGGGGATCCAGCCCGCGATGGCGGGTTCGGCCTGCATTCCAGCGGCGAGGGAGAGCACGGCGAGAGCGTTGTTACCGGCGCAGGCGACGTAGAGGGATTGCTCGTCGGGGGAAAGAGCGAGCGCGGCGGGCATGGATCCGAAGGGGAGGGCGGGATCGGGTTTGACAACGACAGAGCGGATGCGTGTCCGCTCGATGGTGTCGATGATGGAGATGGTGTCGTTGTTGGAGTTGGCAACAAAGAGGGTTTTGCCATCGCGGGTGAGGGCGAGGGCGGAAGCGGAGAGGCCGGTTTCTATGTACGCGATTTCCTTGTCGGCTTTCAGATCGACGATGGAGACGCCGCCACTGGCGGCGATGCCGCGGGAATCGATGAGCGCGGGCGTGCCGGCGGAGGTTGCGGAGGGCTCATCCTTGGCGGGGTGTCGGCCGCCCCAGTCGCTGACATACGCGAAGAGATGATCGGGGGAAAGCAGGAGCGTGAACGGCGCGACGCCGACGGGGGTTTCGCTGGTGACTTTTCCGGAATCAAGATCGACAAGGGCGAGTGAGTTGTTGCGGGAGAGGCAGACGAGGGCGTAGGGAACGCTGTTCAGCAGCGCGATGCCGCAGGGGAAGGAGTTGCCCTTGCCGTCGGGGCCGGGGAGGGTGATGCGTTTGGACTTGGAGAGTTTGCCATCTGCTGCGATTGCGAGGACGTGCAGACCGGTGGTGGCATCGGTGGTGTAGAGCGTTTTGCCATCGGTCGAGATGGCGAGGCCGGTCATGGAAGATGGGTCATCGCCGAGGGAGAGTTGCTGGAGGATGGTCCACGCCGCGGCATCCAGAACGGTGATGCCCTTGTTCTCTTTGAGGAAGACGAAGCGGCCATCGGGTGAGCGGACCATGTCCACTGGACGGGCGGGGAGTTCGACGGTGTCGCCGGCGGGGTGGACGAGCTGGCCGGTAGTGACGATGGCACCGCCCCCCCCACTCACCGGACCGACGTGGATGGGTTGAGCGCGGGAAGCCGCGGCGAGCGTGAGAATGGCAATGGAGAGCACTGCGGACGGGCGTGGGAGCATGTGGACATGCTACCAAAGGGCGGCGGATTTGGGGTATGGCGAGGTGAGAGGATCTGGCGAAATCTACGCGGCCATTCACACGGTGCGGTCTGGTTGCACAGGCACGGGCGGAAAAGCCGCCCGTGCCACCGAGCAATCACTCAGATATTTGAGTTCCGCAGCCGGAGAACCAGGTGGACAGGAAATCGAAGATGTCGGCGGCGTTGATCTCGCCGGACTGGTTGAAATCCGCGTTGGGGGCGAGGGCGTACCAGGCGCTCAGGAAATCGAGGACGTCGAGGGTGTCGGTCTTGCCGGAGTGGTTGAAGTCCGAGGGGCATGCGCCCAGGAGGGGGAGGGCGCAGGGGTTGGGGGAGCAGGCGAGGCCGACGAGCCAGGAGCCGGCGGCCGCGGCGCAGCGGGTTTGTGTCAGGCGGCGGCAGGTGCCGGCGGAAGTGTTGCAGCAGGCGGCGGGGACGGCGCAGGTGTTTGGCGTGCAGGTGCCACCGGCGAACCAATCGTGCGCGGCGAGAGCACAATCAGATTGCAGCGAGAGGAAGCAGGTGCCGGTGACGACATTGCAGCAGCGGCCTTGCGGGGGCGGGCAGGGGTTCGGAGCGCAGACGCCGGAGGCGGTCCAGGTGTTGCCCGAAGTGCAACGAGTTTGGGTGAAGCGGCGGCAGGTGCCGGCGGAGATGCTGCAGCATGCGCCGGGGGTGGGGCAGGTGTTGGGAGTGCAAGTGAGGCCGGCCGTCCAGTCGTGCGCGGCGGGGGCGCAGTCGGGCTGGAGCGTTGCGGCGCAGGTGCCGGTGACGACGTTGCAGCAGCGGCCCAGGGCGGTGCAGGGGTTTGGCGCACAGGTGCCGGTGGGGGACCAGGTGTTGCCGGTGAGGCAGCGGGTTTGCGTGAGGCGGCGACAGGTGGATGCGGCGGTGTTGCAGCAGACGCCGGGAACGGCGCAGGTGTTCGGGGTGCAGGTACCTCCGAGGAGCCAATCATGGGCGTTGATGCCGCAGACGGACTCGATGGAGACGCCGCAGGTGCCGGTGACGACGTTGCAGCACGCGCCCTGCGGCGGAGGGCAGGTGTTGGGTGAGCAGGTACCGCCGATGGTCCAGGAGTTTGAGCCGGTGCAGGCCGCGCTGGTGGTGCTGGTGCAGCCGCCTGTTGTTGGGTTGCAACAGGTGCCCGTGGGCTGGGGGCAGGTGTTGGGTGAGCAGAGGCCGCCTTGCGTCCAAGTGGCGGCGCATGCGGTGGAAAGCGTGATGGTGCAGGTGCCTGCGGCGGCGCAGCACTTGCCGGGCTGCGGGCAGGGGTTGGGAGAACAAACGCCGCCGCTGGTCCACGTCGCCGTACATGCGCTGTGGAGAACGCGGGTGCATGTTCCGGAAGTTGTGCAGCAGGAGCCGGGCTGGGGACAGGTGTTGGGTGAGCAGACGCCGCCGGAGGTCCATGTTGCGGTGCATGCACTGCTGAGTGTCACGGTGCAACTGCCGGAGGTTGTGCAGCAGGAGCCGGGTTGGGGGCAGGTGTTGGGCGAGCAGACGCCGCCGGAGGTCCACGTCGCCGTGCATGCGCTAACGAGAACGCGGGTGCATGCGCCGGAAGAGGTGCAGCATGAGCCGGGCTGGGGGCACGTGTTTGGTGAGCAGACGCCGCCGCTGCTCCATGTGGATGTGCATGCGCCGCTCAGGGTGACGGTGCAGCCGCCGACGTTTGTGCAGCAAGAACCGGGCTGGGGGCAGGGGTTGGGGCTGCAAACCGCGCCCGATGTCCATGTGGCGGAGCATGCGCTGCTGAGTGTCACGGTGCATGCGCCGCCGCTGGTGCAGCAGGAGCCGGGTTGCGGGCAAGAGTTTGGCGTACACGTGCCGCCAGAGGTCCACGTCGCGGTGCATGCGCTTGCGAGGACGAATGTACACCCACCGGCGCTGGTGCAGCAGGTGCCGGGCTGCGGGCAGGGATTCGGGGAGCAGACGCCGCCGGAGATGAAGGTTCCGTTTGTGCAGGGCGAAGAGCCGACGGTGCATGCGCCGGTGGCGGAATCGCAGCAGACGCCGGTCGATCCACTGGAGATGACCGTGATGGATGCGCCGGTGACGGGAATCGAGGCCGTGACTGCGGTGTTCTGGGCTCCCCAGACGCCGTTGCTGGCTTGAAGCTGTGTGAAAGTCTGGGCGGAGACATCCTGAAGCGTGACGCTGAGCGTGCGCGAGGAGAAGTCCGTGACGGTGTAGCGGAAGCGATAGATGTCGATCCAGTTGCTCTGCGTGGCGTAGTAGACGTCGGCGATGCCTTGGGGCATGGCGGCGGTTTCGCCATTGCCGGGGGACATGCCGGAGCCGTAGTTCACCCATGTTGATGGATTGTTCTCACCGTTGGGATCCAAGTCGGGCGTGGCGAGCATCGGAGAGCCGGTGGCGACGCCCGTGATCAGGCCGATCTCCTGATTGCCGGCGGTGTTGGTGAACGAGCCGGAGGAGGTGTTGATAACGCCGTTGAAGCTGGCGCTGATGCCCGCGAGATAGGTGTACTGCGCGGCCATGCCGCCGCGGCCGATGGTGGCGCTGGTTGCAAACGTCGTGGCGTAGGTGTGATCAACGTTATCGATGAGGCCCTTAGCGAGTGTTCCGCTGACGTCGGGCTCGCCGGTGAGGATGACGGTGAACGCGAAGCCGCCGAGGCCGAGGTTCGCTGCGCCGCCGGTGACGCGGGCCTGAACGGCGAAGTCGAGGACGGGATCGCCGGGGGATGCCGCGGCTTGGGTCTGGCCGGTGCGTTCGGTGATGCGGAACTCGACGGTCTGGGCGGGGGCCGCGCCTGCGAGCGCGGCGAGGGCGAGGGCGGTGGCAACGAAACGACGCATGGGGAACTCCGGTCGTATGGGGGCACGGCATGGGCGCGCGGGTTGGCGCCCCTTGGTGTGCGGCACTCGGGAGGGGGTATCGGCGCGGGATTGGCGCGGGCCGCAGAATCGGGGGGGAGCCGGCCTTTTCAGCGTATCAGGCCCGCCAGAAGCTCAGAGCGATGTCGTAGAAGGCGTGGCCGAGGGCGAAGGGGAGGATGCGCGGGACTTTCAGGTACAGGGCGCACATGACGATCTGGCCGCAGAAGATGATCAGGCCGGCGGAGGACCCTTGGTAAAGGTGGTAGGCCGCGGCAAGGGCGGAGACGATGAGCGCCGCCAGGACGGGGCGGCCGGTGACTTCGCGGATACGCATGAGCAAGTAGGCACGCAGCACGAGCTCTTCGCTGAGACCGTTGGCGAGCATGTACGTGATATGCGCGGCCCACTCGGCGGGGCTGGTGGGCGGGGCGCGGATAGCGATCATGGCGGAGTGGTCCGCCTCGATGAAGCCGATGATGGAACTGGTCCAGGGCGCGACGGACCACACGCCGTAGATGATCCATCGTGCGAGGTAGCTTGCGGCGAAGATGCCGCCTGTGATGAGGAGGGAAAGCGGGATATCCAATCGGAGATCGGGCCGACGGATACCGAAATAGGGCCAGGGGCGGCCGCTGCGATGCATGATCCACAGGAGCGGGAGAATGGTTTGCAGGGTGGTGCCGACGGCGTAGATGTAGTAGCCAACGCTTCGCTCGTGGACCGGGGAGCGAGCGTGCATCCATCCGGCGGCGACGCTGAGCACGTGGACGAACACGCCGAGAGAGATGACGACGCCGATTTCCATCCAGATCGCGCGGCGCTCGGCGGGGAGGAGATCTGGCTCGGGCATGGCGGAGTCTAACCGCAAGGGCGTGAATCGCGGCGCGGCGATGGAACGACAAACCCCCGCGGATCGCGGGGGTTCATCAAAGCGGAGAGGGAGGGATTCGAACCCTCGATACAGACCAAAATCCGTATAACGGTTTAGCAAACCGTCGCCTTCAGCCGCTCGGCCACCTCTCCGAAGGTCGGGCGTAGCGTAGCCGAGCAGAGGAATCGCGTCGAACGCGGCGGGTTTTTAGGGGCGGAAACAGTTTTCTCGCTGGACGAGGCGTTTGACTGTTCGCCATGCGCCGTCTGGATAGCCACGGCATGACGCGTGCGGCCCCGATCAGGGGATCGCTGCGCTGGAATTGACCGGGTGAACGGTGGAATGCTGTCTGCATTCGCGGCGGTTTGGCGCATTCTGTGATGCGGCGGGGCGCGGCTGGCAATCAGGAGAATGTTCTATGGGCTTTCACAAAGCGGCGGTTCGTTCACTCGCGGTGATGGTGGCGGTTCTTGCCGGCCTGTGGTGTGTGGGAGGGCTTGCTCCGGCGGCGCGGGGGCAATGCCAGAATCGCTGGCTGCCCGGGCCGCAGTTTCCGGCGCAGGAGCCGGGCAACGACAACATCTCGTTCTGCTCGTGCATGTGGGATCCGGACGGGACGGGGTATCAGCAGCCGCGGCTGATTGTGGGCGGGTTGTTCTCGACGATGGGCGGGCAGCCGGCGAACAACATCGCGATGTGGGACGGAACGCACTGGACTGCGCTGGGGCAGGGACTGAACAACTTTGTGGTGGCGGTGGCGTCGTTCAATGGCGAGCTGTACGCGGGCGGGTTGTTCACGGCCTCCGGGAGCAATACATGCACGCGGATCGCGAAGTACAACGCGACGACGCACGCGTGGACGCAGGTTGGGAGCGGAATGAATGACATCGTGCGGGCGCTGGAGGTGCATCAGAATGAGTTGTTCGCCGGTGGAGACTTCACGGCCAGCGGCGCGACGGCGGTGGGGCACGTGTCGCGGCTGGTCGGCGGAGCGTGGACACAACTGGCCGGAGGCGGGCTGCCGGGGCAGGTCACCAGTCTGCATTCGCTGGGGCTCTCGCTGTATGTGGGCGGCACGTTCTCATCAGCGGGAACGATTGGGCTGACGGTGCACAATCTGGCCAGTTGGAGTTCGACGTCGCAATGGCAGGACTGCCTGGGAGGAACCAACGGGCCGGTGCAGTCGCTCGGGGAGAGCAGCGGGAACCTGGTCGTTGGCGGGGGCTTCTCGGCGGTACACGGCGGCACGATCTCGAGCAACGATGTGGGGATCTTCGTGCCGGGGACGCCGGGCATCTGGATCAGCGGGACGGGGTTTCCGTTCACGGGGGGCGTGCCGTATGCGGTGCTGGGAAATCAAGGGAGCCCGACGGGCATTTTCGCGACGACCAATCTTGCGGGCGGGGCTTCCTCCATCTGTTACAAGTTCAACGGAACGTCGTGGTCGCCGGTGGGCACGGGCATTCCGAGCGGGATGAACGGAGACATGCTGGTGAACTACGACAACGAGGTGGTGCTGGGCGGATCGTTCGCGACGGGGGGCGTGGGGGCGCAGACGCTACACAATCTTGCGGTACTGCATCGCAACAACTGGTCGCCGCTGCGAGCCCGGATCAACGGAACCATCCGGACGTTCGCATCGTTCGGGAGCACGATCCTCGCCGGCGGAGAGATGGAGCAGAGCGCGCCGGACTATTCGCATCTGTCGGGGATCGTGACGTGGAGCCCGACGACGAACACCATCGGTTCGTACGGAACGGTGCGGGGGACGGTGAACGCGCTGTTCTTCAGCAGCAATGGGATCACGCTTCCGACGCTGTACGCCGCGGGTTCGTTTCCTTCGGCCGGAAGCACGGGGCAGACGTTCAACAACATCGGCGCGTGGAGCGGGTTGATCGGCACGGGGGGCGTGGATGCGAACTGGTCACCGGTGGGCGCGGGATTCAATGGTCCGGTGAACGCGCTGGCGGGATTCGGCACCACCGGGGTGGGGATTAACAGAGTTCCGGTGCTGCACGCGGGGGGAAGTTTTACGCTTTCGGGCGCGACCGGCTGCCGCAACGTGGCGAAGCTTGTGAGCGGAGCGTGGCAGCCGCTCGGTACGGGCGTGGCTTCAAGCTCCGGCGCCGAACGGGTGAACGCCTTCACGAACTTCGGCGGGCAGTTGATCGCGGGGGGCGTGTTTGATACCGCCGGGGGCACTACGGCCAACAGCATCGCGGCTTGGAACGGGACGGCGTGGAGCGCGCTGGGATCCGGCGTGCAGAATGCCGGGGCCAAGGGGACGGTGGACACGGCCGTGGTGTTCAACGGCGCACTCGTCGTGGGTGGGCTGTTCGACACCGCCGGGGGGGTGGGCACGCGGAACGTGGCGAGCTGGAACGGCACATTGTGGCAGAGCATGGGCACGGGAATCGGCGCGGCGGGAGAGGAGGCGACGGCGCTGGCGGTGTACGACGCACAGCTCTTTGTCGCCACGAACAATCCGGCGGGAGGCGCGGGGAACATCTCGCGCGTGTACCGGTGGACGGGCGCGGCATGGGTGCAGGTGGGGACGGGTGGGGATGACGCCATCTACGCGCTGGCGTCGTTCGATAACGCGCTGCAGGCGGGCGGGGCGTTCCATTCGATCTCGGGGGCGGACGCGATCCGCTGGGCGAGGATGAGCTGCTTTTGCGCGGGCGACTTCAACGCGTCGGGCGCGGCGGATGTGCAGGACATCTTTGATTTTCTGGCGGCGTGGTTCGCGGGCGATCTGAACGCGGATGTGAATGGCGACGGAGCCCTGACGGTGCAGGACATCTTTGATTTCCTGGCGACGTGGTTCACGCCGTGCGTGTGAGCGGGCATCGGCTCCGTAGTCCTTCTACATATTCTCAAAGTACAACAGACGCAGGCCGCGCTTTTCGCGCGGCCTGCGTTTGCAAGGGGGACACCATGACCGAAGTTCTTGGCGCGGCGCGAAAGGGGGTTCAGGTCTTCCGCGGCGTGCGTGTCCCGATTGTGCCTCGAAGCGAAACGAAGACGTGTGTTCCAGAAAGCCCGATTCGTGTGGCGCGGGCGCAGGCCCGCGCGGATGCTCTGTGGGCGACTCATACCCAACGCACTGAAACTTCGGGCGGAAATCCGCGGGATTCACTCGCGGACTCGCTCATCCCGGGCGTGTGTTCTTTGTGCGATTGGTATCAGGCGCGATCGGTGCCGGGGTCGGGATGCTCGGGGCCGTGGCCTTCGTCGTGGTGCTCATCGTGGCCGTGCTCCTGGCCATGGTCGGTGCCGTGCTTGGCGTCGAGGAGCTTGCGGAGGTACTGGTTCTCGCGGCGGGTGGCCTCGAGATCGAAGACGAGGTACTTGATGCTGAGCCGCAGATAGTCGAGAGAGTCCTGGAGTTCGCCGACGGTCTTCTTCATGCGGGCGTGGCGATCGCGCGTGTCGGTGGCGAGCTGCTGGAGATGCTCTTTGGCGGGAGAGGGCAGCCCATCGAGCTGCTGCATGAGGTCGGTGAGCTTCTGCTGAAAGTCCTGCTCGTTCATGGGACGCTCCCGTCGGTTCTTGAGTGTGTGGTGCCTCGACGCGTGGGTACAGCCGGACCGCGTCGAGGATCGCTCGCTGCGATCGAGTGTCCTATTGCAACGCTCGTTCCGGGGGCGGGATGGGCGCGCGTCGGCCCGTGCCAAACTCCGGGCGCGGGGCGGATGCCGATAAGAAGGGCTATGGCGTGCAGGGAGTGCGCGGTTTATCGCGACGCGCGATGAAATGCGTGTGGCGCGGGGCGTGCCGGTTGTGCGGGGTGATGCGTGGGCTCAACGCATTCCGTCGAAACGACGCAACGCCTGTTGTGCGGCGGGGGGGGCGAGCTTCATCAGGGGGCTGAGGGCGTTCGGGTCCGCCTTGCGAATCTCGGACGCGGATTTGCGGAGCTGGTTGTCGCGGACGATGACGAAGGACTCGAAGAACTTCTCCAGCTCGTGGCGGTTGAAGCGGGACATCGGGTCGGCCAGGCCGCTCTGCATGGCGGCCCAATCCAGAAGAGAGCCGCCGGTGGGCTGGAAGCGGTAGAGGGCGATGGTGGCTTTGAGCCGTTCGGCGGGAGTGGCGAAGGGGTCGGTGGCCGCGTCGGGAAGGCGGGCCATTTTCTGCTTGATGTCGGCGGTGCCGGGTGCGCCGGTGAGACGGGCGGCGAACTCGTCTTCCTTGCTGGGGGCGTGGTGGGAGCCGTTCGAACCGTTGGCGACGGAGGAACTGGGCGCAACGAAGGGTTCGGGGGAGAGCTCGCCGATGTCCGCCGCGGGGATGAGATTGGCGAAGGCGGTAGAGATGGTTTTAAGCCCGGCGCGATCGAAGCGGATCTGCAGGAGCTGGCAGGGCCGGCCATCCTGGGTCGTTCGCGTCGCGGTTTTGATGTCGCCCGCGCCCCACTCCGGCTTGCCGGTATGGACTACACGCTCGCCGATGCTCCACAGCTTCATGGTCTGAATCACAATCTCATCTCACATGCCGCGGAATTGCGGCCACCCGACCCCGAGCCCACCACCCCAACCGTTGAATCTGCACCTGACCGAGATGTTCGTCGCGCCCGCGGCTGCCCGCGGCTTTTCCCCTGCCACCACCCCAAACCGGTATGTGCCACGCGCTCGGGCACGAATGGCGGCTTGCGGCCGCGCTGCGTATTCGTGACGAATCTGCGACACCCCGGATCAACCGATGGTTGATCGGCTGAGCGTAGCAGATTTGTTCGGGATCCGTCTCGGACTTTTTGAATGTCCCCAATACCCGAGAGACTGTACGCGGGGGAGGGGTGGGGTGTTCTGGTGGAAGACGAGAGAGTTCAGGGTTTGCCCGGGGATGCATTGTTCGAAGGGACAAGCGGGCCTAGTATCTCTGCTTGCACTTTGCGGTTTGGGAGCGGCTCGTTTGGGCTGTATTCCGGGCTTGCGAGGGGCGGGGCACGGAGCATTCAGCACCATGATCGAAGCGCTCAAGAGCGAAGACATTGTCAACCGCATCGGCGGGCGGTTCAAGCTGTGCACGCTGATCCAGCGTCGGCTGGTGCAGTTGATGGATGGGGCGCGGCCGCTGGTGGACCGGCAGGGGCGGAGCGATCTGGAACTGGCGATCGAGGAGATCGTGCAGGGGAAGATCGTGTACGAGTTTGATCCGTCGGCGGATATTGACGCGCCGAAGATTCTTGGGGCGGCCGAGGTGAAGCGGGCGAAGGAAGAGTTCGCGGTTGATGGGTGAGTGGAGAGGGTGCGGGGGCGCGGACTGTCGCAGGGGTTGCGATACCACTGGCGGGCGAGCCGCCAGTGCCACCCATGGGTTCATGGTGCGTTCATGAGCACAGGTGATCTCAAACTTCTGGAGGGCACGCCCATACTGGTGGGCGTGGCTGGGGGGATCGCCGCGTACAAGACGTGCTGGCTGGTGTCGCGTTTGGCGCAGGCGGGGGCGCAGGTGACGGTGGCGATGACGCCGGAGGCGGCGAAGTTTGTGACGCCGCTGACGTTCCAGGCGCTTTCGGGGCGGCCGGTGTACACGAGCCCGTGGGAACATATTGAGAGTTCGGACCCGCAGCACATTTCGCTGGCGAAGAACTGCCGCGTGGCGGTGGTGGCCCCGTGCACGATGAACTGCATGGCGAAGCTGGCGGGCGGGATGTGCGACGATGTGGTGACGCTGATCCTGAGCGCGATCGATAAGACCAAGACGCCGGTGCTGCTGGCCCCGGCGATGAACGCGGCGATGTGGGGGCAGCCGGCGACGCAGCGGAACCTGGCGACACTGCGCGGGGATGGGTACCGGATGGTTGGCCCGGCGGAGGGGTGGCAGGCGTGCCGCACGAGCGGGCCGGGGCGGATGAGCGAGCCGGAGGAGTTGCTTGCGGCGGTGGTGGAGGCGCTGGCGGCGAACTGAGGTGTTTGCATGCGATTTGCCTTCGATGGATTGCCGCGTGATCTGCCGCTCCCACGCGAAGAACGTCGGCAACTGGTTGTACGGATGAAGAGATTGAAGCCCATTGGCCATCCTCTCTGGGTCATGTTCGTGCCGGCGGGCACCATGCTTGTGGCGATGGGCATCTGGATGCCCGCCAATTATTTGCTTGCGGATCCGTGGCGGTGGCCCGTGATTGGAGGGGCGATCGTCTTGCAGTTGTGTCTCTCGATCTGGATCATGCAACGGGGTCTCTGGCCATATCGGTGCAAGCAGATGGCCGCGGCGGGGTGCGAGGTCTGCCCCAAGTGCGGGTACATTCAGCGGGACGCTCCTGCGGAGGTCCGCACATGCTCGGAATGCGGTGCGGGGCGGATTGAGAGGCAGCCCTAGGAATGCTCGTGGGAATCCGGTACGCTGGATGCATGTCGCTCGAAAAGACCTGCCGCCGATTTGGGGATGAGTTCCGTGTTCCGCCCGGGAAGGGGGCGAAGATCGCCAAGCGCGATCCGGGGGAGACGCTGGGGTTGAAGGAATCGCCGGAGGCCGCGGCGGCGACGGCGGAGAACGTGGAGCGACTGGGGAAGTTGCAACAGGTGTTCTACGCGGATGGGCGACGGGCTCTGCTGATTGTTTTGCAGGGGATCGATGCGAGCGGGAAGGATGGGACGACGCGGAACCTGCTGACGGGTGTGAACCCGCAGGGGGTGAACGTGACATCGTTCAAGGCGCCGACGGGGGAGGAGCTGTCGCACGATTATCTGTGGCGGGTCCACAAAGTCTGCCCGGCGAAGGGGATGATGGCGCTCTTCAACCGGTCGCACTACGAGGATGTGCTGGTGGTGCGGGTGCATGATCTGGTGCCAAAGAAGGTGTGGAGCGCGCGGTACCGGCAGATCAACCAGTTCGAACGGCACCTCGTGGAGAACGGAACGGTGGTGCTGAAGTTTTTCCTGCACATCAGCAGGGACGAGCAGCGGCGGCGCTTGCAGGAACGGATCGACGACCCGACGAAGAATTGGAAGATGAACCCGAAGGATCTGGACGAGCGGAAACTGTGGGACGACTACATGCGGGCGTACGAGGATGCGCTGACGGAATGCTCGACGGAGGAGGCCCCGTGGCACGTGATTCCGGGTGACCACAAGTGGATGCGGAACCTGGCGATCTCGCAGATTGTGGCGGACACGCTGGAAGGAATGGATTTGCGGTTTCCGAAACCGACGTTTGATCCCGCGACGATGCGGGTGAAGTAGGGGCGGGAATGGCCAGGGCGCGCCAATGGCGTGGATGGAAACCCGCATCACCCCCCTGAACTGTTGGAACGGGCGCAAACTCGATAGTGGAAAGACCGTTCTTCTTGGCAATGGGCGCAGGGCGCGGTAGGTTGGGTAAGAGTGTGGACGTGCTTGCGGCTGTGCGTGCCGGGGAGTGGCCACGCCGCACGAGCAACGCCCATCTCGCTCGCAGCCAACGTCCGGGCCGATGAGGAGGCACCATGAGCCAGATTGGGACGCAGACCGGGACTTCGATTCTCGCCCCGCGGCCGCCCGCGCCGACGGACAAGTTCCAACTGGCGGGAGATCCGCGCCGGGCCCGTTTGATGGTGGACCGGATGACGTTCGGATTTACCCGGGCGGAGCTTGCGCTGTACAACCAGCTTGGGTTCGAGGGGTATCTGGCGTATCACCTGCATCCGTCGGCGATCGACGACTCGGCGGTGGACGCATATCTGGCGATCAACGCTCCGACGCTGATCATGACGCCCTTGCAGCTCTCGCAGCTTTCGCAGCAGAGCGACGCGACGAACCAGTTGATCCGGGCGCGGCTGTATCGGGCGATTTTCTCGAAGCGGCAGTTGTTCGAGCGGGCGGTGGAGTGCTTCACGGACCACTTCAACATCTGGATCCGGGACGAACCATCGACCTACCTGAAGGTGGCGGATGATCGGGACGTGGTGCGGGCGAACGCGCTGGGGACGTTTCCGGCGATGCTGAGGGCGAGCGCGCACAGCGCGTCGATGCTGTCGTATCTGAACAACGACACGAACACGGCGGCGGCACCGAACGAAAACTACGCGCGGGAGCTGATGGAGCTGCACACGCTGAGCGTGAGCGGCGGGTACTCGCAATCGGATGTCCACGAGGTGGCGCGGTGCCTGACGGGATGGACGTACTACACGGGGACGCCGGCCAACGCGTACACGTTCCGGTACAACTCGGCGGTACACGACGTGGGGCAGAAGATCGTGCTGGGGAACATCATCCCGGCACGCCCCGCGGCGAGCGGGCAGCAGGACGGGGACGATGTGCTGAACATTCTGGCGAACCACCCGAGCACGAGGCAGTTTGTGGCGCGGAAGATCATCCGGCACTTCCACATGTACGACCCCGCGCCGCAGGCGCTGGTGGACTCGGTGGCGGCAACATATCTGGCGACGGGCGGGGACATCGCGGCGATGATCTCAACGGTGCTGCGGTATGCGTACAACAGCCCGACGGTTACCCCGAAGTTCAAGCGGCCCTCGCACCTGCTGGCCTCGACGTTGCGGGGACTGAACGCGATCGTCACGGCGACGAACAACCTGCAGACGCCGCTGACTGAAGCGGGGCACGTGCCCTTCGACTGGCAATCGCCGGACGGATTCCCCGATGCGCTGACGAGCTGGACGGGGCTGCTGCTGGCGCGCTGGAACTTCGGGGCGCGGCTGATGAACAACTCGAACAGCAACAACGGAGACTGGTGGAGCACGAGCACGAGCGCGGGCGTTCGCGTGGACCACACGACGGTGGTGGGCACGTCGACGACGGCCGCGACGATCGTGAATGCCATCAACCTGAACCTGTTCAACGGCCAGCTCCCCAAGCCGGAGCAGACGCTTTTGCTCAACTACCTGCTACCGACCCCGACAACGACGACGATCCGCGAGGCGCTGGGCCTGGCGGTCTCGCTGCCGACGTTCCAGTGGTACTGAGGTATTCCGCTCCGCGTGCACGTCGCTCCGCATTCGCTCCAGTTCGCTCCCCCACTCCTTTCCAAAGAGCCACCCCATGCTCACCGATCCGAACGCCTGCCAGGAGTACAACCAGCTTTCGCGACGCCAGTTCGTGCTGTGGTCCGGCGCGGCGACGGCGGCGGCGGTGACGATGCCGGCGTGGATGCCGCGGGTGGTGTTTGCGCGGGACTTTGTGACCCGGGATGTGATCGTGTCGATTTTTCTGCGCGGCGCGGCGGACGGGCTGACGCTCTGCGTTCCCTACGGAGATCCGGGGTATTACGTGAATCGGCCGTCGGTCAACAACGCCTCGCCGGGGCTGGGCGTTCCCCCTCCCAACACGGCCAACGGGTGTACGGACCTGAACGGGTTCTTCGGGCTTGCGCCGGCGATGGCCAATCTGGCGCCGATCTATGCGGCGGGGCATCTGGCGATCGTGCATGCGACGGGGTCGACCGACTCCAGCCGCTCGCACTTTGACGCGCAGAAGTACATGGAGATCGGCAAGCCGGCGGACCAGACGCTGTTCACGGGGTGGCTGGGGCGGCACATTGCTTCGGTCAGCCCGGCGGACGCGACGGCGGCGGTGCGGGCGATCGGGATCGGGTACCAGTTGCCGCTCACGCTGCAAGGGGGCGTGAAGGGCGTGCCGGTGCCGGACCTTGCGAACTATCAGTTGCAGGGGGCTTCCGGCACGCGGACGGCGCGGCAGAACTGGCTGAACTCGGCGTATGGGATCACGCAGAACCCGGTGCGGGCGGCCGCGACGAACACCGCGGCGACGATCACGACGATGGCGACGGTGGGCGCGGGAAGCTACGTGCCGCCGACGAACACATTCCCGTATCCGGCAACGACGGGAACGGGGGCGAGCAGTTTTTCGAAGGCCTTGAAGCAGACGGCCGCGCTGATCCGGGCGAACGTCGGCGTGGAGGCGGTGGCGATCGACAAGAGCGGGTGGGACACGCACTCGGCGCAGGGTGTGATCGGCGCGGGGTCGATGGCGGTGACGATGGCGGATCTGGCCAACTCGCTGCGGGCGTTCTACGAGGACGTGATCATCAGCGGGAATAAGAACGTGACGGTGGTGGTGATGTCGGAGTTCGGCCGGCGGGTGGCGCAGAACGCATCGCTGGGAACGGACCACGGGCACGGTAACTGCATGTTCGTGATCGGCAAGAAGATCAACGGCGGACAGGTGATCTCGAACTGGCCGGGGCTGAGTGCGGGGCAGTTGTATCAGAACCTGGACCTGAACGTGACGATCGACTTCCGAGATATTCTCGCGGAGATCGTGCAGGACCGGCTGGAGAATGTGAATCTGGCGACGGTCTTCCCGGGGTACACGCCGACGTTCAGGAATATTGCCGTGGCGGGGTAAGGGAAGCACCGAGGTAGCGTTGAGTCAATCTGATTCTGGTGCAACGGCGTCCGGGCGCGGGGCGATCTCGGCGACCGGCTTCCGCACGATGCGGCGCTGCGAGGGCCAACTGAGCATCGCGGTTGCGAGATAGATGATCGCGAGGATGGGCATCAGGAGCCAGAAGTCCTTCACGGCGATGACGACGACGGCGCCGACGGCGATGAAGAGCGGGATGACCATCCGCCGGTTGATGCGCATCTTTTTGAACGAGAACATGGGGATGCGGCTGATCTGCCAGAACGCGATGATGAGCGTGTAGATGATGACGACGGGGCCGGCGTAGTCGTTGGTGGGAATGGCCGGGGCGTCGATCATGCCGCCGCCGGTGGTGAGGCCCATTTCCATGCCGAGCCAGGGACGGATGTGGGGGCCGACGAAGCGGGAGTAGGCGAGCATGAGCGGGACCATGACGGCGGCCGCGGCGGCGGGCGTGGCGAGGCCCTGAAAAAACTTGGCCTTGATCAGCCCCTGACGCTGCTCGTCGAGATGGACGGGCGCGGGAATGGTGCGCGTCGAGCCGGAAGCCGCGTGCGATGCCGGGGATTGGAGGATCTGCGGAGTGTGCGAGGGGGCCGGGGAGGGGCGGGCCGCGGCGGTGAAGCGGGCGAGGCGCATCGCACTGCAGAGGACGAAGATGGTGACTGCCAGCAGGCCGAACTCCTGGTCGCGCAGCATCCACTGGTGCAGGAGCATGGCGGGGGCGAGGCCGAAGGAGAGGAAGTCCGCGAGAGAATCGAGTACTTCGCCGAAGGGGCTGGTGACCTTCAGGAGGCGGGCGGCGCGGCCGTCGAGGGAATCGAAGACGGCTGAAAGGATGACCGCGAACATGGCGCGGTCCCAGTCTTGTTTCAGGGTGTAGTGGATGGAGGCCAAGCCGCAGCACATGGCGATCGTGGTAAAGAGGTTCGGCACCACGATGCGGAGCGGAACGGTGGACTTGGTGTGTGGGTAGTTGATGAACATGGTCAGACGGCCGCCGTCTGGGGGATTGGCGCGGCGGGCTTGGGTTCGACGGATTGGGCGGGGGCCATTCTTGCGAAGATGGTCTGGCCCGCGACGCTCTTGTCGCCGACGGCAACCAATGGCTGGATGCCCGGCGGGAGGTAGACATCGACGCGCGAGCCGAAGCGGATGATGCCGAAGCGCTGGCCGGTGGCGAGGGGAGCGCCCTCCTTCACGCGGCAGACGATGCGACGGGCGATCAGGCCCGCGACCTGCGTGCAGACGAGGGGCCGGCCGTCGGCGAGGCGGAGGAGGATGGAAGAACGCTCGTTGTGCTCGCTGGCTTTGTCGAGGGAGGCGTTGAAGAACTTGCCGGGGCGGTAGGCGATTTTCTCAACGACACCGGCGATGGGGGCGCGATTCACGTGGACGTTGAAGACGTTCATGAAGACGCTGACGCGGGTGAGGGCGCGGCGGTCTTCGTCGGAGAGGTTCAGCTCTTCGGGGGGCAAGGAGGGACCGACGAAGGAGATGACGCCGTCGGCGGGACTGATGAGCAGCGGTGTGCCGTTCTGGATGACGGGGATGCGGCGCGGCGGGTCGCGGAAGAACCAGACGCACCAGATGGTGAGCGCGCCGGTAAAAAAGCCGACGATGGAGCCGGTGAGGCGGCCCGCGGCGGGCGCGACCCAGTGGCCGACGGCCCATGCGGCGATCGCCGTGATGACGGCGCTGCCGATGATGAAGGCGATGACGAGCGGGACGCCCTCCGGGGCGACGGCGGGGGCGGGGAGGTCCTGTATATACGTAGTTGGGCCGGAGGGGTTCGGCGGAGTGGAGATGCTGGGGTCGGTGGGCATTGCGGGAGTTTAGGAACGCCCGGGGGGAGACGCGATCATTCCACCCAATCGGGGAGTTCGGCGAGGAAGTCGGGACCGACGCCCTTGAGCCACGCGGCCCGCTCGTTGATGAGCGCAGGCGTAACGGTCTGCGAGCCCATGACCATCGTGATGATGCCGCCGAGGAAGAGCACGAAGCCGACGAGGGCGTACCAGCCGTTGTCCAACGCGATGGCGGAGATAAAACCCACGATGCCGAGTAGGAAGATGCCCAGGCCGGTGAGGATGATGTTGCGGCGTTTGGCGCGATGGGTCGGGCAGAGCGGGATGTTGACGCGTGCGGTCTTGCGGACGATCAGCGCGACGATGACGTAGATGAGCACGCCCACCAGAACGATGAGGTAGATCGCGGGGTGGTGCCAGGAAAGGTTGAGCTTCTTGGTGTACCCCTCGGCGGGGCCGTTGCACTTCACGCACCGGTCGGGAAGCGATGCGCCGGGCTCCACGACGAGGCGGCCGCCGTCGCGGAAGATCGCGGGCTGGCGGTGGATGCGCTCGGTGGGCGGGGCGACAGGGATCGGGGGAGGTGCGGGGGCTTTGTCGAACATGAGCGGTTTCCTTTGGAGGGGAGCAGTCTACTGAATTGCTGTCGCGGCAGTAAGGGGGGTTGGGCCGAATTCGTTCAGTCTCCCGGGCCCCTAAACTTGGATATGACTGCCACACTCACCTCGCCATTTCCGACGGGCAAAGAGGCCGCGCTGCGATGTCCCAAGCTGGGGGAGATCATCGGGTATCTAGAGTCGCTGAAGGGGCGCGGCGACGTGCGCGAGCAGGAGCGGCTGCTGGGGCGGATGACGGTGACGCGGGAAGACATCGAAGAGACGTGCGTCTTTGGGCAGCGGTCGTATCGGCGGAACACGATCGCGCGGGGGGCGCACTACGAGTTGCTCGCGCTCTGCTGGAGGAGCGGGCACTGCACGCCGATCCACGACCACCGGGGCGTGAGCTGTGCGTTCAAGGTGATCGAGGGGACGGGGACGGAGATCCGGTTCTCGGTGTCGGCCGCGGGGATCGTGTGTCCGGCGAGCACGATCGCCATGCCGCCGGGGTACATCTGCTCGGCGGATGATGAGGACATTCATCAGGTGGCGAACATGCAGTGCCCGGGGAAGGATCTGATCACGCTGCACATCTACTCACCGGCGATCACGCACATGAACATATTCCGGTACGCGCAGCCGATGGAGATGCTGGGGGTGTACGGGGCGGATGATGAACTGGTGAGCATCTGAAGGCGATAGGTCCGGTGGGACGTAGAAGACCTATGCAAAGCGAGGAGACGTTTCGGGCTTCTACAGCGTTTCCTTCACCACCAGCAACGCGGCCACGCTGATTGCGATCCAGAGCGCGACGGCCATGACCATGGCTTTCCAACCGACGCTCATGACGGCCTTCGGCGAAAGGCCGCAGCCGATGAGGAGAAGGGCCACGGCCATGAACTTGTCCTTGGCGACCTTCGCGGCTGGGACCGCGATGAATGCGACCTCGTCTTTGTACATGGTCCCGATGGCCGCGGCAATGATGAACCAAAGGACGAACCAGGGGATGGGGATTTTCGCTTTCTTGCCGTCGGCACGCTGCTCGCCGTGGGACCTGAACCACCACGCACAGGCGAGAGCCACGGGGGCGATCCAGAGCGTTCGGGTGAGCTTCACGGCGGTCGCCGTTTGCGAGGCGAGCGCGGGGTTCGCGGCGTCGGGCCAGTGCCTGTCGAACTCACCGGCGGCGGTGACGACGCTGGAGACGTCGTGGATGGCAACGGCGGCCCAGGTGCCGAACTGGTGCGCGTTCATGTGGGCCAGTTCGTGGCCGATGTACGGGAAGATGTAGATGGCTACGGCGTTGAGGAGGAAGACGGCTCCCATGGCCACGGCGATCTGGGCTTCGGTGGCGGCGATAACGGACGCGGTTGCGGCGATGGCCGATCCGCCGCAGATCGCGGTGCCGGAGGAGAGAAGCGTGGTGAGCTTGGCGTCGATCTTCAGGAGCTTGCCGAGGGCGATGCCCAGGGCGAAGGTTCCGATGATGGTTCCCGCTGCGAAGGCAAGCCCGACGAGACCGGCTTGGGCGACTTGTCGCAAGTCCATGCCGAGGCCGAGCATGACGACGGCGATCTGAATGAGGTACTTGGCGAGCTTGGTGGCGGTCTTGGTGTAGGCCGTCCAGCCAAGAAGGGCGAGCACAACCCCGATGGCGAGGGCGCGGGGCGGATCGATCCATGGGAGGAGCACGCAGGCGAGGGCGCAGAGGCCCATGATGCCGACGCGGATTTGCAGGCCGCGGAGATGCGGGGCGGGTGTGCTTGGAGCGGGGTTGGGCGAATCGGCGGGCATGTGAGGGGGCAAGTGTACGGAACGCGGGATGTCAAGGTGGATGACATCGCGCACGGCGTGGCGGAGCCCAAAGCGGCTCCACCACGGCACCCTGCTTTACCGGCTCACTTCTTTGCCTGCCATGCGAAGCTGACGATGCTCTTGTGGCCGTCGGCGGCGACGGCGCGGAGGCCGAAGAAGTGGTCGTCCTTGCTGGTGTCGATGACGACCTCAGTGGCTTTTCCGACATCACGGGAATGCGTCCAGTTGGCGTCGGTCGTGGCACGCCAGACGAGTTCGAAGTGGTCGGTCTTGGGAGCGATGGCCCCCCCACTGCCTTCGGACCAGCGGAGGGTGGTGCTATTGCCGAGCTCGGCGGTGATGATGCGGACGTTTTCGGGAGAGGGCGGGGCGAGGGCGATGCGGAGGATCGTGGCGATGTTGATCTGCGTGACGCCGGCGAGGTAGTTGAAATTCACGAACGACGGGAGATCGCCGTAGGGCTTGCCGTCTTTCTCGGAGATGTTGGCGTGCTGGCGGGCGTAGACCTCGGAGGAACTCGTGAAGCGGACTGCGGGGAAGCCGGCCTCGTTGAAGGACGAATGGTCGCCGCCGCGGAGGAATCGGTCGGGGCGGAAGATGAGCCGGGGTTTGACGGTGAGGACGAGCGGATCGCGGGTCTCGTCGACGAAGCGGGCGAGCTGGCGGCTGGAGGAATCGGACTCCGCGCTGGCGGCGCGGATTTCGGCAAGTTTCTCCGCGCTCGGATTGCGCGGGATGCCCTCGCTGAAGACTCGGACATCCGTGGCACGTCCGCCGGTTTCCAGAGCAGGATCACCAACGATGTCGTTGTTCAGAACGGCAACGATGTGTTCGTGCGCGGCGGCGGCCTGGGAGGCGCGGTACTGCGAGCCGTACAGCCCCTGCTCCTCGCCGGCGACGGCGAGGAAGACAATGGTGCAGGGGAGTGATTGACCGGCCAGAACGCGGGCCGCTTCGAGCACCGCGGCGGTGCCGCTGGCGTCGTCGTTCGCGCCGGGGGCGTCGGCCGTGATGTCGTTTTCGCCGCCGTTGCGGGAGTCGTAGTGGCCGACGATGTAGATGCGGCGGTCGTCGGCGGGGGCATCCTTTGGCATAAGGACGGCCATGACGTTGACGAGATGAGCACCGCCCTTGGGGATGCGGCGGCCTTCGGGTACGTCGAACTCTTCGAAGGAGACAGCCATGCGGCCGTTGCTCTTGTCGGCGCACTTCTCGAACTCGGACTTGATCCAGTTTCGAGCGGCGCCGATGCCCCGGGTGGGAGAAGTGGCGTCGCTGAGGGTGTGGCGGGTGCCGAAGGCGACGAGGGATTCGACGGTGGACTTGAGGCGGGTGGGGGAGACGTCGAGAACACTCTGGGGCGCGGGACCGATCCGCTTGGGGGCCTCGCTGGGGAGACTGGTTTGGCCGAGTACGAGCGCACCGACGATGAGTGGGAGGATCATGGCGAGAGCATACCGCGCGGGAGCGGCGGGCTCCGAGATTAGTCAATTCAGTTGCAGCACCACGGGCATCAAGATGCCCGTGCCACCGAATATGTTGCCGTCGCTACCCGTCAGGCCGTTTTGCGTTCGCCTGCGATCAGCCGCAGGTCGGCGACGCGGAGGCGCATGGCACTTGGGGGGACGCCGTATTCGCGGCGGAAGGCGTCGCAAAAATGGCTGTGGCTGGCGAAGCCGAGTTCCATGGCCAGGGACGCAAGGTCGGTGGAGCGCTCGTGGAGTCGATCCAGCGCGACGCGCAGGCGCAGCCGGTTGATGTAGCGGTGGATGGGGAGGCCGGCGTGCTTGCGGAAGAGGCGGCAGAGGTGGAAGGGCGAGACGTGGACGTGGCGGGAGACGTCTTCGATGCTCAGCCGCTCGGCACATCGCATGGCCATGAAGGCCTTGGCGCTCTCGGCAATTTCGGCGTGGGCCTTCACGGTGGTGCGGCGGGGGCCCGCGAGGGTTCCGACCTGCTCGTAGCCACGGGCGACGCTGAGTTTCAGAACGTTCACGGCGGATTCTTCCACCAGGGCACGGTCGGCATCCTGGCCCCGGCAGGCCTCGTTGAACATGGAACGCATCAGCAGAAATGCGCCGGGATCGGAGGGGGCGACCGTGAACGGGAAGGGCAGCTCGCGACGCTGATCGACGGAGGGATCGTGCTCGCGGACGGCCTCGACGACCATGTTTTCCTGATACGCAACCCAGATGGTCTCATCGCCGATCGCGCCGGGGTGGCTGGTGCGGAAAACATCGCCTGCGTTCTGGAAGACAGCGCAGTTGGGATCGCAGGTGAGCACGCGACCGGCAGGGCCGCCGATGTGCATGCGGAAGACGCCGCGTGTGGGGAAGGTCAGCGTGTGTGCGCCGGAGCGAACATCCGAGCCGACCTCTTCGGTCTTGGGACGGCAGCGCGTGTAGCCGATGGTGATGCCGCCGTGCTCGTACACGGAGCCGCGCGAGGGCCAACCGCCGAGGACGATGCGTCCGGAGCGCACAGGCGACTGGCACTCACATCCGCCGGACTCGCCGAAATAGAAGTCGTACTTATGGAGTGCCACCAATCCTGCCCCGATCCGGTCTCATAGGCCCGTGACCCAGCCGCGCAAGTGGGTTCGGCGCCAATCGTGCATGAGAGTCCGGCGTCATGGCCGGCGCGAATCGGGCGCGTGTATGCCGCGGAGTTCCGTGAGCCATCGGAACTGCGGCCCCTTCCCCGTCCCTCCCAAGAAGCGCCCGACTACCCGCACGATGTTCATTGGGATGCGCCGGTGCGGAGTTTCCGCCGCGCATCCCGAATGTTCGACGTGCGAAAGGGGATTCGGTTCCCGAACTGGTACCGTTTCATCCGGTCCCCGGTTCGAATCCCGGACAGATCGATCGCTGGAAGGCGATTCGTCCCATGGATGGGGATGAATCGAGCAGGAATGCTGCACTGAGATGTGTGGGCAGGCGGCTTTCTTCGGAGAACGTGCGGCAGCCGGTGAATCCCCGGGGTGCTAGCGGGGGTCGGTGGCTGACTCAATCTTCACAGCGACATCGGAGGGGACGCACTCGGCCGCGGCGTGGGCGAAGCACTTGGAATCGTTCTCGCATGGGGAACCGAGAATACAGGTGGCGATCTTGACCGCGTCGGCATCGGTGCGAGGGAGGGATCGTTGCGGCCCGGCCATGGCGACGAGCAGGGCGCGATCGGCCGAGGGCGTGCACGGCTGGCCGACGGTGACGCACTTGAGCTCGGCGGGGGAGATCTCGGAGAGGCGTTTGTGGTTGGACCACTCCTGCGTCTGCGACTTCACGCAGTGCATGGAGCCGCGGGCGTCGCGGTAGATGGCCAAGACAATGCACCGTTCGACGGAGCCGGGGTCGATGCGATCGATGGCGTTAGCGATGTCGCTCTGGCTGGGGGCGGGAACGCTGGCGGTACGAACGATCCTGGGCTCGGTAGTGAGGGGAGCAGGACTGGACTTGGGATCGGCATGAGCGATGGTGGTGGTTTCGGGCTTCGTCGGTGCGCTCGGAGTGAGCGCGGGGAGGGCGAAGACGAGGGCGAGGCCGGCCGCGGCGGCGAGACCGATGCCGACGAACCAGTTGCGGCCGCTGTGGGAAATGCGGCGTGCGGGGGCATCGTCGCCGACGAGGCGGAGGGGCGGATGCGTGACGGAGTCTTCGAGTTCCTCGACTTCGAGGGCCATGCGGACAAGGTCGTTGATGCGTCGATCGTTCATGGCAATCCTCCTACGGGATCGGGGCTGAGCGCGGGCTGGATGTTTCGGCTGAAGACTGCGCCGGCCCCCGGTTCGATGGGGCGGGGCGCGGAGCGCGGGCTTGGAGACATCTCGGGAGATTCGTCGTCGGCCCAGTCGTCGGCGACGAGGCCCTTGGAGCGCAGGTACGCGCGAATTTTGGCGTAGCCGGCGTGCTTGCGGATGTTGACGGTGCTGGAAGAGAGGTTGAGGCGGCGGGCCAGGGCGCGATCGGATTCGCCCGCGGCGATGGCGCGGACGATGGCACGCTCGTTGTCGGTCATGCCGCCGGGGCCGCCCTCGCGGAGCATGGCGCGGACGGCGTCGATGGTTTCGGCCTGGGCGTGGGCGTCGGCGACGGCCACGTTGCGATGGGGCGCGGCGTCGAGGTGGCTCTCGCCGAGCATGGCGGGCGCGCCGTTCACATAGCCCTGATCGCGGGCGAAAGAACGGAGGTGCGTGAGCCAGGCGTTGTTGCCGACTGCGTAGACGAAGGTGGTGATGGCGGCGCGCGTGGGGTCGTACTTGCCCTCGGAGAGGGCCTTCCAGACGGAGGTCCAGGTTTTCTGGCAAAGTTCGTCCACAAGATCCTCGCGGCCCGCGCTGCGTTTGAGAAGAAGCCGACGGAGGCCCGCGCCGACGCGCCGGTGGAGCTGCTCGAAGGCGTCGTGATCGCCATTGGCGGCCCGCGCGGAGAGATCGCGCAGCGTCGGCGAATCGCCGTCGCCGCGGATTGCTGCGGCTGGGTTCGGGTGGCTCACGAGGGTCGACTCCGGGCTGTCCATCTAGTTGTACATTCGGCCCGGTGGAACGTTCGGGCCGGGCGGGAAGATGGGGGATTATGGGGCGGGAAGGCGGAGAAACCCGGGTGGAAAGCAGCGATTCGGCGGCGAGAATGGCCAAACGGCCGGAGACTTCGCCTGGCCAATGAAACGGTCAGGGCTGAGGCGTTGCTGGGGCGCTGGAGAGCACCTCGGCAATGCGCCGGAGGATGCCGAGCGGGGCGGCGTCGGGGTTCTTTTCGATGCGCGAGATCTGCGGCTGGGAGAGGCCGACGCTGGCGCCGAGTTGGGCTTGGGTGATGTCGCGCCGGCGGCGGGCCTGCTCGATGCCCTCGCGAACGAACTGCTGAAGAATGGCGTCGGCGTCGTGCCAGGCGGTGCGTGGATCATTCAGAACGGCGATGGCGGCGTTCACATCGTCTGCGGAGGGGGGCTTGAGGGCGGCGGGATGTTCGCCGGTGAGCTTCTCGTAGATGCCGATGGGGACCATGACGTGCGTGATGACGCCGTGGTCGGTGACGGTGGGGAAGTGCGCGAGGGAGAACATGGGCCGACTCCTTTCACGAACAGCGGCGATGGAGCGTGATTTCCAGCCGCTTCAAACACAGAGGGCCACGCGGATTTCGCCGGTGGCCAGGTCGAGAACGAAGATCGCTTTGTGAGCGTCGAACGGGGCCCAGCGCATGCCGGGAAGGGCGTTGGGCTGGAGGATGGGGGAGCTGTTGCCGATCGGATCGGCATCGAGTTGAAGGAGCAACTCGGCGAAGGCGAGTCTTTGAGACTCGGTGCGAGCCGGGTCGTGGAGCCAGCCCACGACCGGACCGGAGAGACGAACGGCGCGATGCAGCCAGCGGCGCTTGCTTTCGGGCGCGCGGGAGAGACGGTCGTGCAGTTGGTCGAGCCAATCCCACATGAGAGTGATCCCGCTTCCCAGGGTGCGGCCGCACGCGGGACGAGGCAAGGCAGAGACGGTAGCGGAGGGCGAAATGGAGATGAAGCTGGGTGCTCTTGGAGAAATGAGAGGGTTGCGATGGGTCGGGGGAGGCGGCGAATCGGGCAACAGGCCCGGATGTTCGAGACGTAGAGTTGAAGGACAGGTTCGGCATGAATCCGCTCCGGCCAATGACGCTGGATATATGCATCAATAGCATATACGGGTAGATATGCGAGGAAGTTCATGCGTAAAGTGAATATTTTCCATTTGATTGGATTCTGATTGGTAGTCATGTAGACTAGTGTTTGCTCTGGGCAGTGTTTCGGAGTTCATCGCCAACCGCACTGTTCAAACAACGTTCCAGCAGGCCTCCACCACCACTCACCCCCAACTCCTTTACCCCCCACTCAACGTGACACACCCTGAACCCACATCGCGTGAACCGGACGGATCATCCTCGATCAGGGACGTGGCGCTTGCGGCCGGCGTCTCGATTGCGACGGTAAGCCGAGTGATGAATGGCTCGTCGAGCGTGGCCGGGCCGACGGCGTCGAAAGTCCGCGAGGCGGTGCGACGGCTGGGGTATGTGCCCAATCCGATCGCGCAGGCGCTGAGCTCGCGCGAGAGCCACGTGATCGGGCTGGCCCTGCCGCGGTTTCATGGGGAGTTCATGACGTGGCTGCTGCACGGGGCGGATGAGGAAGCGACGCGCCTGGGCTATCACCTGATGATGACGACGATCGCCACGAGCGATGACGGGCACCCGCGCCGGCAGATCGTCGGGTCCACGCTGATCGATGCGCTGCTGGTGGTGATTACGGAGGCGGAGGATCATCTGGCGCAGGATGTTGTGGCGTCCGGGTTGCCCACGGTGATCCTGGATACCGATATGAGCGGGCGCGGGCTGGACAGCGTGGTGCTGGACAACGAGCGCGGAACGCGCGAGGCCGTGGAGCACCTGCTGAGGTGGGTGGGGCCGGAGCAGCTGTACTTTGTCGGCGGGCCACGCGGGAACTTTGACACGATCCAGCGGGCCAAGGCGTTCAGCGAGGCGCTCGCACGAACGGGTGCGGCGATCGATCCGGAGCAGGTCTGCTTCGGCGACTATTCGCTCGATTGGGGCAAGGAATGGGGGATCCGGATGTCGCGCCAGAAGAAGCTGGAGGGCGCGGCGGTGCTTGCGGCCAACGACAAGATCGCCTGCGGCATCATGCAGGCCGCGATGGACGCGGGATTGCGCGTGCCGGATCAACTGCGGATCGTTGGGTTCAACGACTCGCAGATTTCGCGGCTGGTGCGGCCGCGGCTGTCGACCGTGTCGCTGCCGATGGCGGAGATGGGCGCGATGGCGGTGCGTCTGCTCATCCGGCGGATCGAGGATCGCACGGCGGAAGTGGTGTGCTCGCGTCTGGCGACGAAGCTGATCGTGCGGGAGAGCAGCACGGTTGTGAACTTCTAAAGGATGGGGGACACATCGCGGGGAACGCGCCGGCTCGGACGGCTACGCGCATCCTGCGAACCAGGCGGCGAGGAAGGCGAAGATGTCGTCGATCGAAAGGCCGGGGACGCCGTTGAACTCCGCCGCGGGTTGTCCTGCGAACCATGCGCTCAGATAAGCGAAGATATCGAGGACGGAGATCGAATCGTCGTGGTCGAAGTTGGCCATGCAGCACGTGGCGGGGGAGCAGGAGGAGCCGACGCCGCGGAAGTCACTGGCGCACGCCGCGGATGTGGTGGTGGTGCAGGATCCGGCGGTACAGCACGCACCGAGTGTGTAATCGACCGAGGCGATGGTGGTGGCGGCACGCATCAGCACGAGGAGGCGTCCGTCGGGAGTAACGTCCAGGTCGACGACCGACGTAAATCCTGTACCGAAATCGGTGGCGACGCCTGTTGCCGGATCGACCGTGCGGAGTTTGCCGCTCACGACATCGCCGAAGAAATAGGCGCCGCGGTAGAAGGCGGGGAATCGCGGGGAGACGGGGTTGTAGAAGGCCCCGCCTGTGATCGCGTGGCCGCCCGGCGTGGGGTATGTGTACAGGGGTTGCGTGAAGGTGGGGTGGGCGACGGGATCGAAAGTTCCTTCGGTGCTGGGCCATCCGTAGTCCGCGCCGGGAATGCCAACGTTAATCTCCTCCCAGGCGTCGCCAACGTTGTTGATGTGCAGGCGGCTGGTGCCGGGCTGGAAGGCGAACGTGAAGGGGTTGCGAAGGCCGCGGGCCCAGATTGCCCGATTGTCGCCGGTGGCGACGGAGTAGAACGGATTGTCGATGGGGATCGATCCGTCGGCGTTGATCCGCATGATTTTGCCGAGAAGATTGGTGAGCAGGGGCGCGTTGGAGCTGCTGAAGTTGTCGCCCACGGTGAAGTAGAGCGTGCCGTCGGAGGCAAAGTGCACGGCCCCGCCCCGGTGGAATCCTCCGCTATCGGGGATATCGAATATCTGCGTCTCGCTGTTGGTCGTGGCGACATCAGCGGCGCCGGTCAATCGCATGATTCCCCCGCCGGTGGGGCGCGAGACGCGGGCGTACACGTACCCATTGATCGCATAGTTCGGATCGATCGTGATGCCGATGACTCCGGCTTCCCCGCTGGTGACGACGCTCGGGAACGTGTAGAAGGGGGTGGTGAGGAGTGCACCGTTGCGATACACGCGGACGGGCCCTTCTTTCATCGCGATGAGAATGGAGCCATCCGGGCGGCGCACCATTGCCGTGGCGCTGATGGGGCCGCCGGTAATGAGATTCGTACGAACGAAGCCGGTGGGCAGCGGCTGGGCGTGCGCGGCGGGCGCATCGGCAGAAAAGAACGCCAATGCGGAACCCATACCAACCACGCAGGGCACAATGGTCCTGATCATGAATCGCACCTCCGGGCAGCCCCTCCCCCCCCCACCCGGACGTGAACCGTCCACGGACTCTTCGAAGGTTCGATACGCATGCGAGGATGCAGGGAAGGCAAGACAGGGGAATTTATGCGCGGGAACCACGCGGAATCGGGCATCGCGGGCTGAGACGCGATGATAACGAATCCACGACGGATGCCCATCCCGCCCATGCCGTTTGGTTGCATGCTCAAGGCGACAGGGACTCGGGGCACCGGATCGCTTATCACTTCCGCACATCTCTGATCAGTACTTGTGGCGGCTCATTTAAGCGACGTTCCCGATCGCCGGGCGCGAGAGCTTCGTCCGCCTGATTGACCCCATATTTTCGTGATTCGAGCTTCAAAACAGTCCGTCGATGTGTCCCCCGATCAGCCGTTTTTTAATGTGCCGACCCAGTAGACGGCACACCTTCCTGACCGCAACCGAGCCGTTATTTGACGCAAGGAGCGGGGATTCATGCCGCGGCTCGCCCGATTTGAGGGGAGTCGACCCATTTCCGTTGACTACCCCCCAACTCGTGGCATACATATTGCCTTGGATACCTTTGGGCGAGGCCGAGTCTTGGCCAAAGCCCGAACCCGTGTGGAGCGTCGGCGGACGTACGCGTTGTACGCCTGACTGTCGGCCACCGGTTTTGAAGAAGAGAGGGAGAGATATCGATGAAACTTGATCAGTCTGTCGTTCAGTCACGGCTCGCGATGTGCGCTGCTGCGCTCGCGGGAACGGCTTCCGCTGTTTCGAGCGCGAATGCCTCGATCGTCACATTCACCACGCCCCTGACGCTGCCGAATGCTTTCAGTGGCGTAATTCCGCAAACGACCGCGGGCATTTACATCAACATCAGCACTGGCGCGTCGGGCACGTCCGCGGGCGCCGTGTCTGGTTGGGACTTCAATCCGTACTCCGCAAGCGCCGGCACGCAGCTCGGGTTCTACTGGGCCCCGACCCCCGCCGGCGGCGTTGGCGCTACGGCGACGGGCCCCTACCTCGATCTGAGCGGCGGCGGCGTGGTTGGTCCGTCTTCAACGATCACCCGGGCGATTCTTGGAACGACCAGCTCGTCATTCCTCTCGGTCGGCACGCACATCCTTGGTTTCGCCTTCCTCAATGAGGCGACCAGCGCTACCAACTTCGGCTACATGACCATCGAGAATCTCGGGCCGAACTCGACGCAGGGATTTGCCTCCACCATCCGCGGCTGGAGCTATGAGGACACCGGCGCGGCGATCACCGTCCCCGCCATCCCCGCACCCGCGGCCGCCGTGCCCCTGTCCATGGCCGCACTCGCGTTCGGCGCTCGGCGCGTTCGCCCGTGGCGCCGCCAGACCATCGCCTGATGATCTCGGCAGTTCGCCCTGATACTCTTCCGCGCTCACGCCCACCTGCTGGTCGTGAGCGCGGTTTTTATTTGGGCGGCTTCCACCCGCTTGCCGATCCCGACCCGGGACTTTGAGAAGGGAAAGACGCGGGAATGGCTGAACCGATCGCCCAGAAGCTCCTACTCATCGGCTGGGACGCGGCCGACTGGGAGATGATCCACCCGCTGCTGGATGCCGGGCGGATGCCGCACCTGAAGCGGCTGGTCGAGGGCGGCGTGATGGGCAATCTGCTCTCCCTCCAGCCGATGCTGTCGCCCATTTTGTGGACCTCCATCGCGACGGGCAAACGGGCGTACCAGCACGGCGTGCATGGGTTCGTGGAGCCAACGCCCGACGGGGCCGGGCTTCGACCGACCGCCAGCACCACCCGCACCTGCAAGGCGCTCTGGAACATCCTCTCACAGTCCGGCAAACGATGCCACGCGATCGGGTGGTACGCGAGCCATCCGGCGGAGGCGATCAACGGCGTCTACATATCGAACCAGTTCCCCGTTGCGCCCGGCTCGGCGACGGCGGAGCGCTGGCCGCCGCAGCCGAACAGCGTGCAGCCGGAGCGGCTTGCGGAGGCCTTGGCGGAGCTGCGTCTGCACCCGGCGGAAGTCACCGGGCCGATGCTCTCGCAGTTCATTCCCCTGGCCTCGCGCCTGGACCAGCGCGACCCGGAGACCCGGCGGTTGCTGCACGCCTTCGCCAAGCGGATCGCCGAGTGCGTCTCGCTGCACGCGATCACGACCGCGATCATGGAGGAGGAGCCGTGGGACTTCTGCACGGCCTATTACGAGGCCATCGATCACGTCGGGCATGACTTCATGTCCTTCCATCCGCCGTGGATGAACCATGTGCGCCAGGATCATTTCGAGGCGTTCTGCGGGGTCATGGACGTGATCTACGAGTTTCATGATCAGATGCTGGGCCGTCTGGTGGAACTCGCCGGGCCTGAGGCGACGGTGATGATCGTGTCGGACCATGGATTCCGGAGCGGTTCCCGCCGACCGATCGAGGATGTAGACCCCGCGCTCTGGCATCGGAACTTCGGGGTCATCGTGACGAACGGCCCCGGGCTCAAGAAGGACGAGACTATCCACGGGGCCACGCTCCTGGATATCGCGCCGACGATTCTCACCATGTTCGGCCTCCCTGTGGGGCAGGACATGGAGGGGCGTGTGCTGATCAACGCGTTTGAGAAAGCGCCCGACATTGAGCGAATCCCGTCGTGGGAGCACGTGAGCGATCCGACATCGCGCCCCGGGCCTGCGAAGACGATCGCGGATGATCCGGAGGCGGAGGCCGCCGCGCTTCAGCAGTTGGTCGAACTGGGGTACCTGGAGGCGCCGGGCGACGACCTGGTGCGCGACATGGCGCGGGCTCGCACCGAACAGAAGTTCAATCTCGCCTGCTCGTGCCTGGATGGAAAACAACACGCGCAGGCGTTGGCGCTGGCCGCGGAACTGGCCGGACAGTTCCCGGGAGAAATACGCTACATCGTGCTGCTGGGACAGACGGCGGTGGCCGCGGGAGACGCGGCCGCGCTGGACAGGGCTATACACGCACTCGTGGCTGTCCGACCGGAGCACAAGCAACTCGTGTTGTTCCGCGCGTTTTATTGCTGGATGACGGGCGACATCAAGGGCGCGATCGGGCACTTTGAGACCGCGGCGCACCATGGGCCGCAAGACTCCTGGTTGTTCTGCCGGATCGGCCGGGCGTATCTGCGTCTGCGGCGCTGGCCCGAGGCCGAAGCCGCGTTTCAACGGTCGCTGGCGCTGGATGCCGACAACGCCGAGGCCTGCTACGGGCTGAGTGTTGCGCTGCCCCGGCAGGGACGAGTCGAAGAGGGCATTGAATATGGGCTCAAGGCCATTTCCATGATGCACGATTTTCCGCTTGCGCACTTCCAGCTCGGCGCGATCCTGTCACGCCTTGAGTGGTACGAGCGGGCGCTACAGGCCTTCGATATCTGCCTGGCGATGCGCCCGGACTTTGCCCTCGCGCACCGGTACGTTTCGCTGATTTCTAAACGGCTCGGCAATATGGAAAGAGCGGACAGGCACCGCGAGATCGCCAAACGCATCCTGACCGAAGGGTTGCCTCAGCCGCAGGTTGAGTAATGGCCTGTCGCCCAGATCCTGTCAATTTCGGGTGTGGGTCACCCAGAAGGCGGTGTGCCAGCTTCGTCCGTCAAGACGCTTTGCCATGCGCAAGGGCGGGGCAGAGTTCGACCCTGGGCAAGACAGATCGCGGTTCAGCTTCCAAAAAGAAAAAACGCCCCAACCCTTGCGGATTGAGGCGTTTACGGGAAGTGGAGGCGATGAGACTCGAACTCACGACCTCTTCCATGCCATGGAAGCGCTCTACCAATTGAGCTACGCCCCCGTTGGGACAAAATGTGCTCGCGGCGGGCCGCGAAGGGAGGAATAGTAGATCGGACAGGGGGGCGGTCAAATGGAGGGGAAAGGGGGAATGGATGGGTGGATTCAGCCCTTGGGCGGGGGCCCGGCGAGGGCTCCGTCCATGGCCGCTAGCACTCTGGGGACATCGATTTGCTCGATGCGGCATCGCTCAGGGTGGTCGTCGGCGAGCTGGTCCCTGGGGAGCGTGGGATCGGCGGTGAGCTCGAGGTTCGGGCTGGGCGAGGGGGGGAGCGTCGTCCAGCGGGGGTCGGTGGGGCCGAAGAGGGTGATGAGGGGGACATTGAAGGCCGCAGCGATGTGGCGGGGACCGGTGTCGTTGGTGAGCATCAATGATGAGCCGCGGACGATGGGCTTGAGTGCGCCGATGGTGATGTTGAGTTTCGGGAGGTTGATGAGGCGTGCGGCCGGTGCGCCGAGTTGGATGGCACGGGCGACGACATCCGCAACGAGATCGTGCTCGGCGGGGCCGCCGTTGATGAGAACATGGAGATTGTGGCGGGCGATGAGGTGGGCCGCGGCGGCGGCGAAGCGATCGGGGGGCCAGCGTTTGGCGGGATTGTTTGCGCCGGGATTCAGTATGGCGTAGCGATCGGAGGATGGGAGGTTGGCTTGCTGAAGAATGGCCGCGGCGGACTGCTCCTGGACGGGAATGGTTGAGAGTTCGAGGCGCGGCGTGGGAATCGTGGCGGAGGCAGCACCGTCCACAACGGCACCCGAGGCAAGGTCGGCGCCACCATCAAGCACGACGTGCGCCGCCCGCAGGTAGTAGTTCACCGCGCTGATGCAGGCGAAGCCGCCGAGGCCGACGCCCGCGAGGGGGCCTGTGCGATCGGGGGGGAGTTTGTCGGTGAGGAGCAGGCCGCGGGCGTCGCGGTCGTAGCCGATCCGTCGCGGGATGAAGGCCAGACGCGTGATGAGCGCGGTGGAGAAAGAGTTGGTGAGGAGGAGCGCGGTGTCGTAGCGTCGCGGGCGGAGCTTGTTGGCGGCGAGTTTGGGCCCCATCATGCCGCGGGCGCGATCGACGTGGAACTCGTCGATCAGGTCGGTGCCGGCGAGAAGCTCATCGATGCCGGGGCGCATGAGCGCGCCGATGAATGCGCCTGGGAGGTTGGCGCGGAGGAGGCGCAGCGCCGGCGTGGCCATAACGGCGTCGCCGAGCCAGGAGGGCAGAACGACGAGCAGGCGCAGGGGCTTGCGCGGCGGCGTGCGTGCAGAGGAACGGGAATCTGAAGCCGGGTCGGTCACATCCGGAGTGTACCAGCGGCGCGGGGCTACGCGGACTTCAGGAGTGCGGCAGCGGCGGCCTTGGCTCGGGCCATGGGCTCGGGAGAATGGGTCAGCACAGCCCAGGCGATCGCACCGTCGATCAGGAGCACGAGTTGGAAGGCCAGCGATTCGGCGTTGACAATGCCGGCATCTGAAACAAGGGATTGCAGGAACGCCCGGAGAGATTGCTTGTGTTCCAGGCAGACGGCTCGGGCGGGATGGCGCGGATCGCAGATTTCGGCGGAGGTGTTGAGAAAGGCGCAGCCGCGGAACTCGTCGCTGGCACACCATTGGGCGAGGGCGTCGAAGACGGCGAGGAGGCGACGGCGCGGCGTTGGCGGGAATCGCCGCGTGCAGCCAGGCGGACCACGATTCATGGCGGGCCCGAAGATACGCGACGATAAGATCGTCCTTTGAATCGAAGTTGTTGTAGAGGGACATCTTGGCGACGCCGGAGCGAGCGATGATCTCGTCGATGCCGACTGCGTGAACGCCGCGTTCATAGAAGAGCTTTGCGGCGGTCGCCAGGATGCGTTCCCGGGCGGGCGCGGCGCGGGGAACGCGGCGTTTGCGGGGGGAGCGTGCGTTGACGGCTCTACTGGGCATCTTTGACCCTGGGTAACACGATGAACGAGCCCCCGGCGCTGGTGCGCCGGGGGCAATAGAAACACCGATTACGCTGCGACGGGCTCGTGCGGCGCGACCTTGGGGAAGTCGATCTCGACGCTGGCGGCTTTGTTGAAGAAGTTGGTGAAGAGATTCAGTGCGACGTTGGCGATGATCTCGGCGATCTCGCCATCGGAGAACCCCGCGGACTTGAGCGCGGCGATGTCCTTGTCCGAGGCATCGCCCTGCCGGAGCACGAGGGCCTGCGCGAAGCGAAGGGCGGATGCGGAGCGGGCATCCTCTGATGCGCCATCGCGGGCCGAGGCGAGTTCTGCGGGGTTCAGACCGACGAGCTTGCCAATGGCCGTATGGGCCGAGAGGCAGTAGGAGCAGCGGGTGGTTTCCGCAACAACAAGGGCGATCTGCTCGCGGAGTTTCGCAGAGAGCTTGCCATGGGCCAATGCACCGGAGAAGCCGAGGTAGCCCTCAAGCACAGGGGCGCTGTTGGCCATCACGCGGGTCATGTTTGGCACGAGTCCCATCTTGGCCTTGACGGCGGCGAGGAGTTCGGCGGGCTTACCTGTGGCGGACGCGGGGTCGATGGCGGGGAGGCGGGACATGCGAGTGCTCCTTGGGTGGCGGTTGCGGTGATCCTGGGCCGGGCGATGTGCTCGGCAATCCGGGGCCGGCGAGGCCGTGGACACCCGTTTGATGTAGACAGATCTGTCTAGGTTACGAGTGTTTCAGGAAAATAACCAATCTTCGTGGATTTACGTCGCCAGAACAATCTGCGCGGCCCGGATCATGCTGGGCACGCGATGGCCGGCCTGCGAGGAGAACTCGTCGCCGAGGAGAATGGTGTGGGCCGCGGGGATTCCGGCCGCGAGCGCGGCGGCGATGTCGCGGTCGGCATCGCCGATCATCCAGGAGCGGGAAAGGTCGAGGTGAAGGTCGGCCGCGGCGGCGAGGAACATGCCGGGGTGGGGCTTGCGGGTCGGATGTTCAATATTGAACGGGGGAACGGAGCCCTTGGGGTGGTATGGGCAAAAGTAGATGGCATCGAGTTCCACTTCCGGCTGCCCGTCAGCTCCCCCCCCACTCTCGGCCTTCAGAACTTCACGGAGCCGCGCGTTGGTGGCTTCGACCTGCGCGATGGTGCATTCGCCACGAGCGACGGCACCTTGATTGGTGACGACGACCAGGGCAAATCCGGCGCGTTTGAGATCGCGGCATGCGGCCGCGGCCCCGGGAAGCAACCGCACGAGCGCGGGATCAAAGAGCGAGCCGGGGTGGGGCGTGCCCGCGGTGATGGCGCGATTGAGAATGAGCGTGTCGTCGCGGTCGAGAAAGACGGCGGCACGGAGGTTGGGCGATCGATTGGCGGGGGAAGCGGGCATGAACGAACACAAGGTATGCGAACGGAGCTGGCACGGGAGGAGCTGTCAGAAATCCGCGGCAGACCGGGGATTTGCGTCCCCAATCGCCCGGATGCGGGGGTGCGAGAGGATTGGGTTTGTGGGTGGAGCACCCGCGCGGTACTCTGGCGAGCGTGTCATGACTCGTGGCCGTGCGTGACCGGCAATCAATGTTTCCTTCAGGAGATTTCTCGATGGTACGAATGAACCAGTTTATGGCGGCGGCGGCGCTGGGCCTGCTCGTGAGCGGTGCGGCATGGGCCGGGCCGAACGATTCGGACTCGGTGGCGCGCACGCTAGTGGAACAGTGCGCGAACATCAAGAAGGGGGACATCGTGCTGGTGTCCGGGCGGCCGAGCGACATGGCGCTGCTGGAGAGCGTGGCGGTGCAGGTGCGCAAGGCCGGGGCGTTCCCGATGGTGTCGGTGAGCACGGACACCATGGCGCGGCGCATGTTCGACGAGGTTCCGGCCGCGCTCGACAGCCAGACGAACGAGCTGGACATGAAGATGGCGGGGCTTGTGAACGCGGTCATCAATGTGGAGTCCACGGAGAATCCCAAGCTGTTCGCGGGCGCGTCTCCGGAGCGGATGGCCGCGCGTGCGAAAGCGGGGATTCCAACGACCGAGGCGTTTCTGAAGCACAATGTGAAGCAGGTCTCGCTGGGCAATGGCCTTTTCCCGACCGAGGCGACCGCGCAGATGTACGGAATGGATAAGTCGCAGCTCTCCGAGGTCTTCTGGAGCGGCGTGAACACCGACTACACCGCGCTGCAGGCGACGGGAGAGCATTTCAAAAAGGCGTTCGAAACCGGCAAGACCATCCACGTGACCAACCCGAACGGGACGGACCTGACCTTTAAGGTGGACCACCGCAAGTGCTTTGTCTCCGACGGCGTGATCTCCAAGGACGACGCGGCCAAGGGTGGCGCGGCGTGCCAAGTCTGGTTGCCGGCAGGTGAGGTGTACACAACGCCGACGCCGGGAACGGCCTCGGGACGCATCGTGTTCGATCGAGTCTTCTTCGACGGCAATGAGATCACGGGCGTGACGATGGAGTTCCAGAACGGCAAGATGTCGTCGATGACTGCGGCCAAGGGGATTGAGCCCATGAAGGCGATGTACGACGCCGCCGGCCCGGGCAAGGACGAGTTCTCACTCGTTGACATCGGGATCAATCCGTCGGTGAAGATTCCGGCCAACACGAAGATGCAGTCGTGGGTGCCAGCGGGGATGGTGTCGCTCGGCATCGGCGGAAACTCCTGGGCGGGCGGCGCGAACACGTGCGGCTTCGGGTTCAACGGCTTTGTGCCGGGGAGCACGGTGACGATCGACGACAAAGTGATCATCGAAAAGGGCGTGCTGAAGCACTGAGCCAGATCGCAAGGACGATTAGTAGCAAACGCACTTGAATCACGGGCGGAAATCCGCGGGCGTGGGATCTTTGTGCGATCGGTATGAGTCGTTTGCCGGCAACTGAGCAACGCGAGGGCGTCGAAGCGGCAGAGCTTCGACGCCCTCGTTTTTTCATTGATCGGGCGGGAGGAGTGGCCGTTGAACGTCAGGAAAAGGCCAACCGATCGCGGATTCTCAACCTGCCGACCCCTACCATTGCCCCCACATGGCCGAATCGCCCTCATTCATCGCCCCTCAGCCCCCCGTTCCGCGCAAGCACATCCGGAACTTCTCCATCATCGCGCACATCGACCACGGCAAGTCCACGCTGGCCGATCGACTGCTGCAGGCGACCAACGCCGTCTCGGCACGCGAAGCCCGGGACCAGATCCTGGACTCCATGGACCTGGAGCGGGAGCGCGGCATCACGATCAAGGCCTCGGCCGTGACGGTGTATCACCACCACAGAGTTGGGGCCAAATCCGACGAGTTGGAGAACGACTACGAAGTCCCCATGGATGACTCCGGCGAGCACAAGGCCGCCAAGGGCAGTCTGACGGGCGCGCCGGAGGAGCATGGCGATCTCTTCATGCTCAACTTCATCGACACTCCCGGGCACGTCGATTTCAACTACGAAGTCAGCCGCGCGTTGAAGGCCTGCGAGGGGGCGATCCTCGTTGTCGACTCCACGCAGGGCGTGCAGGCGCAGACGGTCGTGAACGCATACCTCGCAATTAACGAGGATCTCAAGCTCGTCCCCGTGGTGAACAAAATCGATCTCCCCTCCGCACGTCCCGACGACATTGCGATGGAGATCGAGCAGATCGTCGGCCTCCCCGCCGAGGACTGCATCTATGTGAGCGCGAAGACGGGGCAGGGGATCAAGGAACTGCTGGCCGCGATCTGCGAGCAGTTTCCCGCGCCGCGCGAGCCCGTGATGTCCCAGTCCCGCGGCCTGATCTTCGACGCCAAGTACGACGACTACCGTGGAGTGATCGTCTACGTCCGAATGATGGACGGGGCGATCAAGGTCGGCGACAAGATCCGCATGATGGGGACCGGCCGCAGCTTCCAGATCACCGAGATCGGTAAGAACACGCCCAAGCCCGTTCGCGTGCAGTCTCTCGTCGCCGGCGAGTCCGGGTTCGTCGTCGCGGCGATCCGTTCGCTGAAGGATGTCCGCGTCGGCGACACCATCACGCTCGAGCTCGATCCCGCCAAGGAGCCCCTTGCCGGGTACAAGCCCCCGATGCAGATGGTCTTCTGCGACTTCTATCCCGCGACCGCCGATCCCGATGATGACGGCGGCGGGGGTGCATCGAAGAACGACTTCGAAGGTCTCCGCGAGGCGATGAGCAAGCTCTCCCTCAACGACTCCTCGTTCACGTTCATGCCCGTGCATTCCGAGGCCCTCGGCTTCGGCTTCCGCTGCGGCTTCCTCGGCCTGCTGCACATGGACATTATTCAGGAACGCCTGGAGCGCGAGGGCGGCATCGAGGTTGTGCAGACTGCCCCAACCGTGTCGTATCAAGTCCTCATTCGCGGCACCGTCGATAATGTTGTCCGCAACAAGGCCGAGCGCACCGGCGTCGCCGGCGTTCCCCCCATCGTTGTCGCCCTTCCGGGCCAGATCTCTCCCGGCGACACCATCCCCATCGCCGAAGGCCGCACGCTCATCGAGGTTCACAACCCCGCCGACCTCCCCGATCCTTCTTACATTGAAGAGATCCGCGAGCCGATCACCCGCGTGGACATCATCCTTCCGCGCGAATACATCGGGGACGTGATGAAGCTCTGTCTGGACCGCCGCGGCCTGTACAAGAACCAGCAGTCGGTCTCCGACACGCGCGACATGGTGACGTTCGAGATCCCCCTTGCCGAGATCATCTACGACTTCTACGACAAGCTCAAGGGGATGACCTCCGGCTACGGCACGATGGACTACGAGATCATCGGCTACCACAAGGACGAGCTGGTCAAGATGGACATCCTCGTCAACGGAGACGCCATCGAGGCCCTCTCCATCATCGTGCACCGCGACAAAGCCGAGTTCCGCGGCCGCCTCCTCGTCTCCAAGCTGCGCGAGCAGATCCCCCGCCACCAGTTCGAGATCCCCGTGCAGGCCGCGATCGGCGCGAAGGTGATCGCCCGCGAGACGATCAAGGCCTTCCGCAAGAACGTAACGGCCAAGTGCTACGGCGGCGACGTTTCGCGAAAGCGGAAGCTGCTGGAGAAGCAGAAGAAGGGCAAGAAGCGGATGAAGTCGATCGGCTCGGTGGAGATCCCGCAGGAGGCGTTCATGGCGGTGTTGGATCAGGGGGAGTAGGCGACACGGGCCCGGAGGCCTGCTTTTCTCGCGTATTTGCGGGTGGCCCGGGGCTTGATTTAGTTCTATAATCAAATAAGGGGTCGGGCATGGAGTTCCGATGGAATGACTGGAACGGGGAGCACATTGCCGAGCACGGCGTGTCACCCGAGGAAGCGGAAGAAGTTGTCCGTGCAGCGAAGCCCCCCTTTCCTGAATACCGCGGCGACGGCAAGTACGCGGTTTGGGGCCAGACTGGTGATGGCCGATTTCTCCAAGTGATCTACATCGTCGATCCCGATCCTTGCCTCTACGTGATTCACGCCCGCCCTCTTGACGATCAGGAAAAGCGCCGCCTGCGCCGCCGAAGATCATGAAACACCCGACCCCATCTAAGCCCTATTCGGAAATGACGACCGCCGAACTCCGCGTGGCGACCAAGGAGTTCGACAGACCGTTCATCATCGACACGTTCCGCCCGATGACCCCCGCGGAGCGGGCTCGCTGGAACCGCGTCAAGCGCAATCGCGGCCGCCCTCGCGTCGGCGAAGGGGCAGAGGTTGTGTCCGTCAGCATCGAGCGCGGCCTGCTGAGCAAGGCGGACAAGCTGGCGAAGAAACTGAAGGTCAGCCGTGCCAAGTTGATCGCGCACGGCTTGGAGAATCTCCTGGCCCGCGTGCCCAAAGCGAAACCTTCCGCAAAGGCGCGGCGCAAGGCCGCGTGAGTCGATCGCCCCGCGTTCCAAGGCGAAGACCCGCGGAAGGCGTTCATGGCGGTGTTGGATCAGGGGGAGTAGGAACTCGTCTCGAAAACTCCAACCATGGCAAGTGACTGGCGATTGACCATCCAAGAGCGATACCTCAAGGGCAAGCGCCTCACACTGAAGAAGTGGGCGCAGTCTCGCCCCGGCTGGGACCACGATCATTGCGAGTTCTGCTCGGCCAAGTTCATGGCCGTTGATGCCCCCGATGTGCTCCGCGAGGGCTACGCCACCGACGACGAATACCACTGGGTCTGCAAGCGGTGCTTCGACGACTTCAAGCACGCCTTTGGTTTGTGACAAGGACCATAAGCGATGAAGCCCCGCAAACTCCTCGCCAACTCCAGTTCAGCCAGGCCAATGTGCGCCTGGCCGACCTCGAGCGTCTCGCTGTAGCCCTGGGCTTCGTACTGGATCCAACGAGCGGTAGTCATCGCATCTACATCCACCCCGTCCACACGGAAGCCCAACTCAACCTCCAGCCCGATAAGAACGGCCAGGCAAAGCCCTACCAGGTCAAGCAACTGCTCTACTTGGTCGATGCGTACAATCTGTCGATCACCGATGATCGCTAAATGGCCGCACACCGCTACCACATCAACGTCTTTTTCAGTGTTGAGGACAAGGCATTCATCGCCGACATCCCCGACCTGAAGTTTTGCTCTGCCCACGGCCAGACGCCCGACGAGGCGGTTCGCCAAGTTATGGTCGCGCAGCGTGCTTGGTTGAAGACCGCAAAGAAGTACGGCAAGCGCATCCCAAAGCCGCGCTACCGCCCAGCGATCTATCAGCTCGCTTCTTGATGAGACAAACCAAGCCTTACAAGCAAATGAACGCCGATGAGTTGCACGAGGCGACCCGGGCGGGCAACACCCTGCAGCCAATCTACGATCTCCCATGGCCCCCCGTTGCGAGCACTGCGCATATGACCTTGCGGGGATCGCGGTTCATGGCTTTCACGCGACCTGCCCCGAGTGCGGCCAAAGCAGCGACGTTCGGCACATGCCCAAGCCCGTGTTCCCGTGGTGGCATACCCCAGGTGCAGTTCTTGCGGGAAGCTCGGCCTATGCCGCGACGATTCTTGTGTACGTGGCGTGGTGGCAGTGGTACATGCACGCCCCGGGCAAGGCATATCCATGGGTCTTTATTCTGGTCGCCCCTTCTGTCGCGTTGAGCATCATGGTGCTGTTGCTGCGTCGCGATTATGCCCAGCGTTGGCGATATCAGTACGGCCCGAAGCCCTGGCCACGTAAGGCATGGACTTCGCTCGCCATCGATTGGGGAATCTGGTGGGTGCTGATGCTGATCATTCCGCCGATGCTGATTTGGGCCGTGCTTGCGCTCATCACATAATCGAGGCGGGCAAGCCGCCCGGCCATGCGAGAGGGCTTGGTGTGCGGCACGACGATCCGTGACGTGCCACCGGCTGTCGTCGCTTTGGACGACAGCCGGTGCAGTTGTGCAAGGACTCATGGCACCGGCTGTCCGCAAAGCCGGACATCCGGTGGCACGAAAGGCATGCGAACGTGCAAAAGAATGCTGATGGCCTTGTGGGGGGCAGCCTGAGGAAGGGGAAGGCAAAGGCAAGCACACGGACCACCCAAGCGTCGCCAGTTCCTCGGGCCGCAGGCCATCAGCACAACAAGAATCATGTGTTCCCCGGCACCCCTCCGCATTCCGGACATTTCGCCCCGACCACAAGCCCGGTGCGGTCGTAGTGACAATTCGGGCATGCGCCAGCGAGAACGCGGTGGCGAGCGAGAGTGTCGAGGTGCCAGGCGAGGATGGTGAGAAGCAAACATGGCACGAGCCCGATCCAGATCGGGATGGCCCAGTATTCGTCACCGCCGACGCTCCGCGTGTGTATGGGACGCCAGCTCAGGTGAAACCATGGCTCTGGCGCCGAATCTCCGAAGCCGCCCGTGAGATCGAATCCACTCGGCTTAAAGGCGAACCAATGGCGCTCTGCGTGCAGCTGTAGCTTCACAGCGTGCGAGATTTTCACACACCCATCGCCATACCCGACACTCGTCGAAGTGGTGAGGTACTGGTAACCATACCACCTCCCACTCCCAATCCACACCACCAGCAGCAGCACCGTCACCGCCGCGCCTCCCCATTTGATCGTCGTGCGGATGCGCGGGTGGGGCTTCATGCGGGCAGGATATCAGGGCGCGTGGGGTGCTTGGGCGGGCCCGACGTGTCCTTCCGGAAACCCGGGCGGGTCTGTACAATCCGCGCCATGCCCGCGGACGATTACCCCACTTCCTTGCACGCCACACCTCCCCCACACCCTCCCGGCGGCGGCGGGGCCGTCATGCCCACCTTCGGCGAGCACCCGGGCGACACGCTCGGGCCGTACCGGTTGCTGGAGATTCTTGGCGAGGGCGGCTTTGGCATCGTGTGGCTGGCCGAGCGCACGCAGCCGTTTGTGCAGCGGGTCGCCATCAAGATCATCAAGCCGGGGATGGATTCGCGGGAGGTCATCGCGCGCTTCGAGCAGGAGCGGCAAGCGCTCGCTGTGATGGACCATCCGAACGTGGCCCGCGTGCATGATGCGGGGGCGACGGCCCGGGGGCGGCCGTACTTTGTGATGGAGCATGTCGCGGGGGAAGCCATCACCGACTACTGCGACAAGCAGCGGCTCACCGTGCGCCAGCGGCTGGAGCTCTTCATTCCCGTCTGCGAGGCCGTGCAGCACGCGCACCAGAAGGGGATCATCCACCGCGATCTGAAGCCCTCGAACATTCTTGTGAGCGTGCGCGATGGGCAGCCGTCGCCGAAGGTCATCGACTTTGGCGTGGCCAAGGCGATGAGCCATGCGCTGACGGACAAAACCATTTTTACCGAGTCCGGGCGGATGATCGGCACGCCGGAGTACATGAGCCCGGAGCAAGCCGAGATGCGCGGCGGGGACATCGATACGCGAAGCGATGTCTACTCCCTCGGCGCGGTGCTGTACGAGCTGCTCGTCGGCGGCGCGCCGTTTGAATCCGGCACGCTGCGCGATTTCGGCTTCGACGGGTTGGTGCGGACGATCCGCGAGGTGGATCCTCCAAAGCCGAGCACGCGACTGACTTCGCTCAGCGCGGCGGATTCGGGCGTAATCGCGGACCAGCGCCGGGCGGAGCGGGGAACGCTGGCCGCGCTGCTGAGGAAGGAACTCGAGTGGATTCCGCTCAAGGCCCTGCGAAAGGACCGCACCGAGCGATACGGCAGTCCCGCAGATCTGGCCCGGGACATTCGCAACTATCTGGAGGGGCGTGCGCTGGAGGCGGGCCCGGAATCCACGGCGTATCGGCTGCGAAAGCTGGCGCGGCGGAATCGCGGGGCGTTTGTGGCCGCGGGCGCGGTGGCGGCCGCGCTGGTGGTGGGCGTGGTGGGGTTCGCGTGGCAGGCGCATCAGGCGAAAATGCAGCGGGATGTGGCGGTGTTGGCGCGACAAGTGGCGGAGGAGGAACGGGCCAAGTCGCAGGCGATCAACGAGTTCATCCAGAGCGCACTGAAGGCTTCGGATCCGAACCAGGGCGGGCGGCAGGACATGCTCGTGGCCGAGGCGATGGCGAGCGCGGTGGGCCGTCTGGGGGATGGGGCGTTCAAGAATCAGCCGGGCGTGGAGGTGGGGCTGCGCTACACGATCGCGGAGATTCTGGATGGCAACGCGCGCTCGGCCGAGGGATTGGCGATGGGCGAGCGCGGCCTGGAGATCGCCAAGCGTTTGCACCCCGACGGGCAGGACCATGGCGATGTGGCCCGTGGGCTGGGCGTCGTGGGCGTGTGCCTGCACTCGCTGGGGCGGGATGTGGATGCGCTGCCGAAGTTCAACGATGCTTTGGCGATGGAAAAGCGACTGCACGGCGCGGCCGATCACGCGGAAGTGGCGCAGGCGATGCAGAACGTCGCCGAGTGCCTCGGCGGGCTGCACCGCCAAGTGGAGGCCCTTCCGCTGTATGAGCAATCCCTGGCGATGTTCAAGCGCGTCTTTGCCGGGGACAATCCGCACGTGGCGACGGGGATGAACAACCTTGCCTTCTGCCTGCAAGCCCTCGGCCGCGGCGAGGAGGCCCTGCCGCTATACGAACATGCCCTTGAAATGCAGCGACGGCTGTACCCCGGCGATCATCCGGATGTGGCCCGGGGGCTGAACAACGTGGGCTACTGCCTGGACTTGCTCGGTCGTCCCGCCGATGCGCTGCCGAAGTATCAGGGCGCGCTGGAAATGCGCAAGCGGATGTTCAAGGGGGACCATCCCTCCGTCGCGCGGGCGATGCGAAATGTGGCCGGGTGCCTGAGCACGCTGGGCAAGCCCGCCGATGCGCTCCCGCTGTACGACGATTCGCTGGCGATGCTCAGGCGTGTGTACGCGGGGGATCATCCGGACATCGCCGCGGGGCTGAAGGGCGCGGCCACCTGCCTGCACGCGCTGGGGCGCGCCCCCGAAGCGCTCGGCAAGTTCGAGGAGGCGCTGGCGATTCTGCGCCACGTCAGCGCGGGAGATCAGGAGGAACTTGCGATTGCGCTGAACAATGTCGGGCGGGAGCGATTCCTGCTCAAACGAGCGGCGGAGGGCGAAGCTCCGCTGCGCGAGGCGGTGGCGATGTATGAACGCGTCGATCCGGCGGAACGATCGAACCTGGCGAACGGGCTGGCGAATCTGGCCGCGTGTCTGGATGGGGTCGGGAAGCACGAGGAGGCGCTGGCGACGGCCGAGCGCGGCGCGGCGATGGCGGGGCGCGTGCTGGCGGAGGGAAACCCGATCCGCAAGAAGTGCGACGGCGTGCTGGAATCCATACGCAAGGTGGCCGGGGCGGAGGCCAAGCCGTAGCGATTCGGCGTGGGGTTCAAGGCGCGGTGCAAATGGACGGTTCGTGATACGCTATGGCATGCGAATGTTTGCCAATATCGTGGTCGTTCTCTTCGCCGTTGCGCTCTGTGCGGCCGTTGCTCATGCCGATCGCGCGGGCGTGGAGAGCGCGCTGAAGGCGATGGGCGAGGCCGCGGCTCAGGCGGATGCCGACGCGTACCTCTCCCATGTCGCCAAGGCCGACCCGATCTTCTTCAAGGAACAGCAGAACTGGGCGAAGGACCTGAAGCGCAAGCCGCCCGCGGCGGTGACGTTTGCGATCTCGGAGCCCAAGCCCCCGGCCGAGAAACCGGTGTTCGATGCCAAGGACGGCAAGCCCGATCCGGAAGCGGCCAAGACGCCCGCGCCGCGCACGATTTCCACACCCATCTTCGGGGACAAAACGGCGAAGTTCGAGATGGTGACCACGTGGGCGATGCCGCCGGACAAGGAGGCGGATAAGAAAGTCGAGCGCACCGTGTCGTACCCGGCGGTGTTCGTGATGGGCGAGGATGGCAAGTGGCTGTACGCGGGCGAGGACTGGCTCGTGCTGGAGGGCGGTACGGAGGAGGCGCGGCCGCGGGACGAGCGGTTTCAGGGAGTGGATCCGGAGTCCGCTCGGGGAGTTCATGCCAAGCCGGTGCAGCGCGGGGCGCGAGTGATGTACTTCGCGGGGTACGAGGAAGTGGCGCGGTTGATCGTGGAAGTGCTGCCCGGCGTGCGCGATCACGTTGATGAGGGATTCGGGAATCAGGTGCCGCGCGTGCAGGAGGTGAAGATCTATCCGGCGATGCGGCACTTGCAGGAGTCGATCTACCTGAGCTACGTCGATGGCCTGAGCGGGTGGAACGAGCCCGGCGAGGCGATCAAGATCATCACGAACCCGCGGCGCGCCAGCAAGCGCGGCCTGACGACGCTGCTGGCCCACGAGTACGGGCACGTAGCGACCTTCGAGTTCGGCGAGAAGGCCAACGACATGCCGTGGTGGGTGCTGGAGGGCGTGGCGGAACTTTCGGCCGAGCGGTTCGCGTCCATGGGGAAGGATGCCGAAAACGCCACACTGAATTGGTACAAGAAGGATGCGCTGGCCAAGTGGGACGATCTGGCGGACTTCCACAAAGTGCAGGACAGCCCCGTGCGAGAGTTGCAGGGAAAGGTGTACAAGCAAGGCCACCACATGCTCGGTTACATCTCCGACCGCTTCGGACGCGAAGGGCGGAATGCGTGGCTGCGTGCGATGTCGCAGGGGAAAACGATCGACGAGGCAAGCCGCGAGGCGTTCAAGATGGGGTGGGACGATGTGGACGCGGCCTGGCGTGCCAGCGTGAAGGAACTGGCGGAGAAGCAGGCGGCCGAGAAAGAGAAGAAAGGTGCCGAGAAGAAGGATGAAGAGGCGAAGCCGAAGGGCTGACCGCCGGGAACCCTTGGCATCGGACACTGATCAACGCGATGGCAAACAACTCTCCGAAGTGCCCTCTCTGCGGCCATGACCTCTCGGGGTTGGATCACGGTTACTGCCCGGAGTGCGGTCGGGCGGTGAACAGATACACGGACCGCGCACGCGAAGTGTTTGCCTGCGCGAATGAGCACGCGATACGTCTGTTCTGCGGCGAGGAGCCGGGACAGAAAAAGCCCCGGTGGTGGTGGCCGCCATCTGATACTCATGGATTTATTATGCCCTGCCATGTCCTGCTAGGCCTGATCTGCGGGCCCGAGGGCATCGGTCGCAGCGCCATGCTCGCATGCAGCGCGAACCTGAAAGACCTGCGTGACAAGGTTGTCACCGGATGGCCGGCACGCCGGGTCATCGCGATTCCCGACGGCGCACGGCTGCGAGTGCACGCGGGGACGCATCGGGTCGTGCGAGAGGCAATCGAACAATCGCACGGCCTCGGACAGAACTGGGTGGGAACAGAGCATCTTCTGCTGGCTCTCTGCACGCGGGGTGACTGGACAACCCGGCGCTATCTACTGGGGGCTGGCATTTCGCACGAACGCGTACGCACATTCATCGTTCAGAACATGGCCGCGATCGGCGGTATCGATGTGGCGGTGGAAGCGGCTCATACGAATCCGAAATAGAAGTCGTGCGTGTATCCGCGGGATTCGCTCGAAGACTCGCTCATCCTGGGCGTGTGAATCAAACAGGATTCGTATCAGGCGAAGTTAGCAAGAGACCCGCAGCAGGCAGATCCGAAGCCCGAATAATCCAGCAGTCGCTCGAATGCTCTCGCCGCCGCGCTCAATGCTCGCCGTGGCCTTCCGCGGGCGGGGCCTTCTTGCCCTTGGATGGGGACTTCTTCTCCGGCTTGGGCTTGGCGTGGGCGTCGGCCTTCTTGGCCTCGCCGTGGCCGGATTCGCCGTGGGCTTCTTCGCCGCCGTGGCCCGCCGCCTTCTCGCCCTCGGCGTGCTTGGCGGGCGCGGTAATGCCGTGCGCGGGCGTGTTCGCGTCGTAGAACTCGGTCGGCGCGGTCGTGGGGTCGGGCGTGCTGGCTTTCATGAATCGCGGGAACGTCCAGATGCACGCGGCGAAGAAGAGCGTGATAAGGGCCAGATAGCCGACGAGCTGGCGCGTCGGCTCGCCGAGCTTTTCGTGCATCGCCGCGATGGGGCGGAGCGGGGCCGTCAGCGTGTCAACGAACGCGGCGCGGGTGCTCCCGGGCTGTGCGGCCGGAGCGGGAACGGGCTCGGCGGGGCTCGCGATGATAATCGGTTCGGGTTGGGCTTCCGGCTTCGGCGGCGCGGCGGGCGCGGGAGCCGCAACGACGGCCTGAGGCGCGACGGGCACGGGTTCAACTGCGGGCGCGGGAGTGGTGAGCAGCGATCGCTCGGCGCGAGCGGCAAGAGCGGCATCGAGCGAGCGCATCTCCGCGCCGGGCTTGGCGATGTCCGCCTCGGGCGCGGGCGGATCGGGAATTGCCGCGATCTCCGTCGCGCTGGGGGCTTCGAAGGCCTCGAGATCCGCCTGCACATCTTCCGCGGCCTCCGCGATTTCCGCAGGGGTTGGCGCAGGTGGTGGGGCCAGCGGAACGGATGCGACGGGTTCAGGGGGCGTCGGCAGCGGACCCGGGGCCTGCTGCTCGATCTCGCTGGCGATCTCGGCGAGCAGCGCGTCGGACTCGGCGACTTGGGCGGTCGCTGCAACAGGCGGATTTGGGATCGGCGCGTCAATCAGTGCGACGGCGGGCTGCCCCGCACCCCCACCCCCACCTGCACCCCCACTGCCACCCCCCGCGGCGGCCAACTGATCGGCCATCGCATCAATGCTGGCGTCGAGTTCCGTGCCGGCGTCGAGATGGGAGGTCTGGTTGCTCATACGAGAAAAACAGGGGGGGCGGTGCAGTTCCCATCATCGTCGGAGGCCGCACCCGACTCAAGCCCGAATCGGCGGGCAGGAGAGGGAGTGAGACTGGAGTGGGGCCGAGAACGAGCGCGGGACAAGGGATTATTGGAGCATCGGGCCCGAGGCACGGAATTCCGGTCTGGGCCCCGGATTCAGCCAAGCATTGTCCATGCACAGAGTGATCGTGGAAACCGGGCTGGGTGATGCACTGGTGGGCTCACCGGTGGAGATCGGGGGCGAGGAGGCCCGCCATGCATTGCGGGTGAAGCGTGTTCGCGCGGGGGAGCGGGTGGAACTAATGGACGGGCGCGGCACGGTGGCCTCGGGCGTGGTGGATTCCGCGGTGGAGGGCGGCAAGAAGAAGGATGGAATGCTGATTGTGCGCGTGGAGAGCGTGCGGAAAGTGGAGAAGACATTGCCGCGGGTGGAGGTCTGGACGGCGGTGGCCAAGGGCGGGCGGGCTGATGAGATGGTGGATCAGTTGGCACAGACGGGCGCTGCGCAGTGGCGTGCGCTGGAAACCGCGCGGAGCGTGGCCGGGGCGCGTGAGGGGAAGGTGGAACGACTGGAGCGGATCGCGGCCGAGGCAAGCAAGCAATGCGGGCGGGCATGGACCATGGAGATTGCCGGCGAGGCCGCGACGATGGCGGAAGGGGTGAAGATCGCGGCGGGCGGCCGGGTGGTGGTATGCGACGCTTCGGGAGAGGCGTGGACGACGGAGATGGGCCGGGGCGCGACGGCAATCCGGTTGCTCATCGGGCCGGAGGGCGGGTGGACGGAGCAGGAGATTGCCGCGGCCCGCGCGGCGGGGGCCATCGTCGCCAAGTTCGGAACGCACGTGATGCGGATTGAAACGGCGGCGGTGGTGGCGTGCGGGGTGGTGATGGCGGGATGAGCAACTGAAGCGCTCATCCCCCCTGTCCGGTATACATTGTCTGTCCGCACTCAAAGGAGCTCGCCCATGCCCCGCATGAACACGATGATCGTCTCCACCGCGATGCTCGCGCTGGTCGCCGGATCCGCCCTTGCCTCCCAGCCGGCGTCCAAGCCCGCCCCCAAGCCCCTCTCGGCCGAGGCACAAGAGATGGCCAAGAAGGTGCAGCAGAAGGAGAAATCCATCGCCGCGGCCACCGCCGATGTGGAAGTCCGGGCCAAGGCCGAGGAGATGATCGAGAAGGCCGAGAAGTTCCTGCGCTCCAGGCAGGACAAGGCCACGGGCGGATGGTCGATCTCGAAGCCGGACAAAGAAGGCAAGGCCCCGCCGCAGATGCCCGCGGTGACCGCGCTGATCGTGAACGGCCTGCTGATGGACCCAACCCGCGATCCGGCGAAGGACCCGACGGTTGCGGCGGGCGTGAAGTTCCTGCTGAACTACCAGCAGCCCGATGGGGGCATCTACGACAAAGCGCTGCCGAGCTACAACACCTCGCTGGCCGTGAGCGCGCTGAGCAAGGTGAACTCGCCCATGAGCAAGAGCGCCGTGGACAAGGGTGTGGCGTTTCTGCGCAGCTTGCAGTGGTCCGAGCAGGCCGATCCGAAGGTGGGCGGGGCGGAGGCGAGCAAGCCCATCACGCGCGATCACCCGTTCTACGGCGGCGTGGGGTACGGCAAGCACGGCAGGCCCGACAACTCAAATCTGCACATGTTCACGCAGGCCCTGGAGGATGCGGGCGTCTCGGGGCAGGATGAGGCCGTGAAGCGTGCCCTTGAGTTCCTGAAGCGCACGCAGATGGATGAGCGCGTCAATCCGGAGAAGTACGCCAAGGGCTCGCGTCAGGGCGGATTCGTCTACGCCACCGTGGAGGAGGCACAGAGCGTCGAGGGGCGCCCCGGGCAGAGCGAGGCGGGATCATTTGAAGAGACCCTCAGCGACGGCACGAAGGCCAGCCGCCTGCGGGCCTACGGCAGCATGACGTACGCGGGATTCAAAACGTACATCTACGCCGAGGTGCCCAAGACGGACATCCGCATGACGGCCGCGTACGACTGGATCCGGCGGAACTACTCCGTCGACGAAAACCCCGGCATCGGCTCCGCGGGCCTGTACTACTACTACGTCGTCTTCTCCCGAGCCCTGAAGAGCTGGGGAGAGCCGACGGTGAAGCTCCTCTCCGAAGGGAACACCCCCACCGGCCAAGAGCGAAACTGGCGTGCCGACCTGGTCGCGAAACTGGGGGAACTCCAGAACCAAGACGGGAGCTTCAAGAGCGTGAACAACCGCTGGATGGAGAACAACCCGGACCTGATCGCGGCCTACGCGTTAATCGCCCTGCGCCAAGTGGTGGAATGATCAGAGCCGAGCCGCGGATGCGGCCCGAGGCGCACCCATCGACGAGCGGGAATGGTGGAACCCGGGGAATTCAACCGGCGGTTTGCGCCGCTCGGCTCTAAATCCCACGTATAATGGGGGGATGCGTGACGCAGAGTTCGTCCAGATCGCCAAGGCCCTTGCCGATGCCACGCGGCACCGGATGCTGCTGGAACTGCGCGCCGCGGGCGAGCTGACGTGCTCGCAGATCTGTGAGAAGTTTCCGCAAAGCCAGCCGACGATCAGCCACCACATCAAAACACTGGCGGAGGCCGGGCTGGTGAGCTGCCGCAAAGAAGGCCAGTTCCACGTGATCAGCGTGAATGAAGAGGTGATCGCGGCCTTCGCGCTCGATATCACCCCCGAGCCATCAGCCAGCAAGCGGAAGGCGAGCGCCGTGAAGGCGTGAGGCCGCTGGTCTTCGGAGGCACGCGTTCGCAGGGAATCCTGCGGGAGACGCGCGGAAAGCCGAACCCCCGGCGCTCGAACGCGGTATGCTGCGCACGGTCCAATCGGAACTGGTTCAATCGCAGGAGATGCGCATGATTCGCAGGGCGCAGGCGTGGATGTTCGGCGTGGCATGTGCGGCCGCACTGGTCGTGGGTGGGGCGAGCGCGGCACAGCCGACGTTCGGGCCGAAGAAACCGCGCGAGAAGCCGGCGGAGCCCGCGGGCGGCGAGAAACCCGAGGGCGGCGCGCCCAAGCCCGCCGCGCCACCCAAACCGACGAACCCGGGTGTGACGCAACCACCGCCGGAATGGAATCAGGACGACGGCGAGCGGAAGGCCCCGAGCGGGGACGCCAAGCCGGGAGAGTGGTTCTGCTGGAAGACGGCCGATGGCCTGCGCTACGCGTGGAGTCTGCCCGCAAAGTTCGTGAAGGGCGAGGGGTACGACCTGATCGTCATGCTCCACCCCGACAAATCCGACTTCCGCTGGGGCTCGGCCAACCACATGCGCGGCGAGGACTTCTTCCGCCCCGACTGCCTGACGGTGAGCGTGGACGGCATGGCCGCCAATGCGCGGCGGCCCGAGATGCGATCCTTCGAGTGCTCCGCGGCCAACTGCGTGCGCTTTCGCGATGTGCTGCTGGAGTTCAGCAGGCAGTTCCCGGTGCGCCACATCATTCTGTACGGGAGCGGCGGGGGCGGGAAGTTCGCGGCGTATTTCAGCGCGGCGTTTCCCGCGCTGGCCGACGGCGTGCTGGACCACGAGGGGGGAATCGTGGATGGCGGGGCCGTGAAAACGTCTGTTCCGATGGTCTTCATGCACGGCGCCAAGGACTCGATCACGCCGATGAAGGTCTCGCTGGAAGCCGTCAAGGCGTACGAGGATGCGGGGCACAAGGGCGTGCGCGGGCGTTTGCTCCGCGGCTACAACGATTTTCCCAACGAGAACTGCGCCGCGGAGTGCATCGACTACTTGCGCGCCATGCGCACGGACGACCCCGCCGAGGTGGTGGCGATCGCCGAACGGATGCTCGCGCCCAAAGCGCCGGATGAGTTCGGCTACCGGGCCGCGCCGTGGTGCGCGGGGGCCGTCGGCGCGCTGGGAAGGGTGAACGGAACCTGCCCCGCAATGTACAAGTTCGAGAAAGAGCCGAGCGATGACGTGAAGAAGAAGGCCGATGCCCTGCTGGAGAAGATCGAAGCGGAGGGCGAAGCGAACGCGGCGAATATCCGCACGCTGCTGAAGAACTCGGGTATGGAGAAGGGGGACTTCGTGCTCGATGGCGGAGCATGGCTCGGATATCTGCTCGCGGTGCGCGACGACTTTCGCGGCGTCAAGAGCGTCGAGAAGCTCGCCACCGAACTGAAGCTCGACGCCAAGATCGCCGAGCATGCCGAGCAGGCGGCGGACCTCTGGACAACATGGACCGTCTCGGCAAACGACGCGGACAAGTTCAACAAGGCCGTGGAGCTGATCACCAAGTGCTATCTGGCGGAGGGATTGCCGGTGGATCTGCTGCCGCGCTGCCGCGCGTGCATGAAGAAGGCGGATGAACTGGAACTGGACGCCGCATCGAAGAACCTGTACGAGTTCATCCAGCTCTGGGAGCAGGGGATGAAAGACGGGCAGGAGGCGTACGAGCAGCGGTGGCGGGCGTGGGAGTGAGCCGTGGCATGGGCTTACCAGCCCATGTTTCGGGCGCTTCGCCCGGAGCTTTGGTTTCCTGATCACACGAAGCGCACGCACACGCAGACCCATGCCACAAACAAAAAGCGGGGCTCCAGCTTTTAGCCAGAGCCCCGCCAATGCGAGAGAGTGATCCAGAAACGCAACTGGCGCGCTCGCATAACGCACCGGCGCGATAAAGCCCGAGTCGGGCGCAGGTAACCGCCTGCGACGAAACAGAAAGCAACTTCTGGGGTGCTCTCTCTCTCCGACCTCTTGACCTGCGTCGCAAACCGATTCGCAGATCAACGCCGCACGGATCGCCTCTATCGGCGATTCTCGACTGCTTACAAGTTACACGACACCGCTCACCCAGACAAGGGGGTGGTGCGAAATTGATGTCGGGAATGCTGGCAATTGCGTAGAACCACCCTGCATAGGCGTGAAGATGGAGAAGTTAACGGCCTCCCGAAGCCGAAACGGCTTGGGAAGGGCGTTCAACCCGGGAATATCCTTGAACCTGCATCGGCGCATGCCGCCGGTGCGAAGGGGAGGACACCATGACTCAGTTGCAGACCGGCGAAACCAAACGTGAATGTGCCGGGAGCGAAAAATGCACCGGCGGGGTTCGCATCGTGGTGCGCCCCAAGTACGACGACGACAAGTCCGACCCGAGCGGGCGGCAGTGGTTTTTCTCGTATCGAATCCGCGTGGTGAACGAGGGCACCGAACCGGCCCAGCTCATGGCGCGGCGCTGGGACATCGTCGATGCCCATGGCGAGCGGGAGACGGTGGAAGGCCCGGGCGTGGTCGGCAAGACGCCGCGGCTGGCACCTGGCGAGGGTTTTGAGTACACCTCTTTCTGCCCCCTGCGGACAAACTGGGGGACGATGGAAGGGTCGTACCGGTTCCGTACGGACGAAGGGCGGGAGTTTGACGCGGAGGTTGGCCGGTTCATCCTGGTGGGGCCGGAAGGGCCGCGCCGGTGAGGGTGGCCTGCGGTCGCGGGTCGGCGGGGTGTGGTGCGGGGAGGGCGGACGGGCATCGCGTAGTCGAGCGGTCGGGCACCCCTCAGACGTCCTGAGTCTGTGCGAAGGGACCGCCACGCCCGATCCACGACCCCCGAATCCTTGTTGGACCGGGGGTTGTGCCTGTGAAATGGCAGGATCTTGCCTGCCCATGTGGTGGCCAGCGCGGCCGCGAGATTTGGGTTCCTCGGGCCAACAACCAAGGCACTTCGGGCAAGCCACTTCGGAGCAGATGCGTGAAACATGGGCTGGTAAGCCCAGACCACTCGCGTGTACCATGTTGTCGATGAACACACCAACGAACATCATGCTGGCGGCCCTCGCCGCGGCGGGGGCAGGGCTTGCAGGGTGCGCCGGGAAATCAGTGTGGGAGCAGACGTTCGTGGGCGCGCCCGAGGCCTCCACCGCCACGCTGGCCCCAACCGTTCCGGTGCGCACACGCAGCATTCCCTGGGACCGCATGCAGAAAGTGCTGGCGGATCTTGAGCATGACGCCGCGGGAAGCGATGTTCACCCGGACGACTGGTCCGCAGATCAGAAGCTGCAGGCGAAATCGAAGTTGCTCCGCGGCCTGCAGTTCGGTGGCGATCCATCGCGCACGCAGGTGCTGGGTCGATGCGAGTTCCGCACCACCGAAACGATCCGCCCGGATTCGGCGGACCGTGCCGCGCTCGAGGAGTTTGCCCGCAAGGTCGGCGCGACGGATGTGGCCTGGTCCAGCAAGATCCTGGGCAAGACGGAGAAGGTCGAGAACCACCCCGTGACGAGCAACTCGACGGGGAACTTCTGGGGTTCGCATCGTGATCGGGATCGCTGGTGGGACGACAACTACTCCCAAAGCACCACTACCTGGGTTCCGATGCGGGTTCCCGCGGATGACACCGGGTTTGTCGCGTACTTTCTCAGGGGCGGGTGAAACTCCGGGAGGCGCCCGGAATCAGAACCGCAGGATCGGCAGGAGGTTCGTCATGAACATCCAGCGTCGGACATGTGTCGTGCTGGCGATTGCCGGACTTGCGGCCAGTGCCGCGTGGGCAGGGCCAGCGTCGGGGCCGGGGGACGATCACACACGGCGAGGCATGGTGCGCCCTTCGCAGGCGGGGAGCGGAGGTTCCGAGCAGTCCGCACCACCCGCCGCGCAGCCCAGCGCGCCGAGCGCATCGGCTGCGGCGCCTTCGGCTCCGGCAGCATCGACGCCATCATCCTCGCCGCGCTCCGCGCCGACGGCCGAGCGTGTGGAAAGGATTCGGCGCATGCTGACTCCCGCCGCTTCGCCCGCCGCAGCGGCGATTTCTCCCGCGCCGGCCCCATCGCGGGTTGAGCGGTCCGTGGTGTCGGTCTCCCTGCCGAGCGGCGCGGACACGGCACGGGCCCACGCCGCGGCCTACCCCTCGCGCGACGCGACCGTTCGTTCCATGTCGCAGGAGATTCCGCTCTCGGTTGATTCAGGCCGCGTCACGCCGAACCGTTCCCGGAACTTTTCGCCCTCACCGGCGACGCACACACAGCGACTGTCGGACCACACGCGTCGAGATCTTGTGCGATCGGTTGATGGGTCGCCCACATTCGGCGGCTCAACGCACCACGGCAACGGACGCCAGGGAAGCGGCTGGGCCAACAACCGGAATCACTTCCCGAACTCCAATTGGAACTCCAACTGGAACAACTCGTGGAACAGCAACCTGAACGCGAGCTGGAACACCTACCCCAGCGGGACGTGGAACTCGCACACGAGCTACTCCAACAGTCCGTACGGATGGTGGTCCACCGGCATTCCGTCAACGCTGAACACCTTTGGCGCGTACGGCAACGATCCCTGGTCGTACGCGAACTGGACGTACGGCGGCCCGGGGTGGAACCTGCCGACGACGTACGCCGTGGAGCCGTACCAGTTCACGTACGAGCCCTATCTCGGCGCGGATGTCTGGCAGTTCGAGCACTCTCCATTCGGGCCCGAGCCGGCCTTCGTGCGCGACCCCGTGGCGCTGGGCAGTTTCTCGAGCGGTTTGGGAGACTTCAGCGCAGTGAGCGGAGCGGGCCAGACGGGCGTGCCGGCGCCGACGGCGATCCGTGTTGCGTCGCCCTCGATCGGGGTGAAGCTGTGGAGTGTGAATACGGCGTACGACGTGCGTCGGGACTTCAGTGCGTCCGTGGATGCCGCGCTCGAAGGCGAGTTCAGCGCATCGATCTACGCGATGCGCCGCGCCGCGGGCGTGAACCCCGGCGCGCTGGTGGGCCCCGGCGCGCCGCTGGTGCGCTCGATCGCGAACGACCCGGAAGCGGCGCAGCGCGTGCGGGCGGCACTGACGGTCTTCAGAAATCCGCCGCGGCGCATCGTGAGCGAGACGGACGCTTCCTTTATGGTGGCGGCGCTCTGCCTGGCCGTCGGCGATCAACAGGGGGCGAACCGTGCGGCGGATGATGCGCTTGCAGCCGGCGACGGCGCCATGAGCACCGAACTGCTGGCGCGGGCGATCCGCGGCGAGCCGCTCGACGGCGATCGGTAGGATCGCGCCCTACGCCCGGAATACCCGGCGCCTTGGGAGCGATTCCCGCGGATCGCGTGAGTTTGGGAGCGCAGAAGAAGTCCACGGCAGTCGCTCGGGGACTCGCTTATCCCGGGCGCGTGCGTGCGCGTACCGTCTGGGATGATCCAACTCCTCTGGGCTTTCGGCGCGGCGATGATCTGGATTCTGGCGGCCACGGGCATGCTGCACGCATTCCCTCGAATGGGCGGCGCGGGCAAGGCCTTCAGCGCGTGGCTCTGTCGTGCGCCGGGGCTTGATCTGCTCGTCTCCCTGCTCACGTGGATCCCCCCCACTGCTCTGGGCATCAAGTTCGGATGGCGCGGCGTCGTCGGCTCGATCCTCGGACAGGCGATCGGGATGGTGCTCTGGTGCTGGGCCCACGAAATGGCGCACCGGGAAGCGACCCGCGGCCCGCGCATCGTGAAGTTCCTCAATCGCACCGTGGGCCGATTCAACAACCACCTCGCGCTCTGGGTCACGGTGGTGAGTTTTCCGATCTTCGTGATGATCCGGCTCGGCGAGTGGTTCTGCTACCCGCCCCTCTGCTGGATCCTGCGAATGCCGCGCTACAACGACGCGGAGTGGGTGAACGTCAGCCGGCAGAAGTTCAACGGGCTGGTCGGACACGACCGCATCTGGTGCCTGTACTGCGACTGGATGACGGGCGTGTACTCGCTTGGCGCGGAGATGCTCCGCAACGTGGAGAGCTTCTGGTGCCCGATCATGTTCGCCACGGGCAAGAAGTGCGACAACTGCAAGCTGGACTTCCCGGATATCTACGGCGGATGGACCCCCGCCGACGGCACGATGGCCGACGTGGTGGCGAAGATGGAGTCGATGTACGGAGAAGAGGCGCGGACGAAGCTCCCGGCCGATGCGAAGGCGCCGTGGTTCGGGCACAAGGTGCGGATGACGGTGGAAGGGAAGAGCGTCGGTTCATCCCCGACCGGATAAGCGGCTCCGGGATCGTCCCCCGGTGATAAAAGCAGGGTCACCGGCCAGAGATGCAATGCTCGCACGTGCGCAGGATGTCCTAGCAGCGGTCGTACAATACAGTGGCAACGACCCGTGGATTTCCGGAGAACTCTTTATGCCTCGTCCGGCGACGTCCGCTTTTTGTGCCCTGCTCGCACTAGCTGGGACGACTGTATCCGAGGTCTCGGCCCAAACGAACTGTCAGGCAGTTCTCGCAAACGAAACCCTGACTCCCGTCGTCCCCGGCGTCGTCCGAACCATCGTCTCATTCGACGACGGATCCGGGGCCGGACCGGTCTTCTTCGCCGGGGGAGCGATGGCCTCGGTCGGCAACGTGGCCCGACTCACACCCGGCGGATGGGAGAGGGCGGGATCCGGTCTGGGCGGCGCGGTCAACGCATTGGAGGTCATCCAGAATGGCCCCACGCCGACGCTCTTTGCGGGCGGGGACGCGGGCCTGGCCCGCTGGACCGGCTCGGACTGGGAGCTCATCACCCCTAGCCCCGGCACGAGCGTGACGGCGATCGTTGTCTTTGACGACTCCTCGGGAACCGGGCCCGCGCTGCACGTGCTGGCCGGCAGCTCGCTGCGCAAGCAAACCGGCGCGGGATGGACGACCGTCGCGAACATCCAGACATCCTCTTTCGATCGCGCCATCGAGCGCGTGCATGTGCTGGACAACCTCGACCCCGCCTCCGGCCGCCCCTCGATCGTCTTCGCGGCGTCGGTCTTCAATGCCAGCATCCCGGGCCAGAGTCTGATCCAGCCGGCCTCGCAAATTGTTCGGTACGACGGCGCGTCCGTCGCGGGGCTGCCGCCCGCTCCCTACGGAAGCTGGATCAAGGCCGCGGTCGTCTTTGACGACACGGTGCACGGCAAATCGTTGTACGTCACGGGACACGGCAACACCGCGGCAGTCTCCACTTCAATCGCCCGATTCGATTCAACGACGCAGGCGTGGGCCACTGTTGGCCCATCGATCCCGTTCACGGGCGGCGCGGCGTATGGCATGGCCGTCTTCGCCGACGGCATCGGAACCTCGCCGCACCTGTATGCCATCGGCAGCGAGACCCCCATCGGGATCAGTCCGCAGGCGACGATCGGAGCATGGAACGGTTCGGCCTGGAAAGTGGTCTCTCGCCTCGGATTGACGAATCCGGGGGGCGTGGGGTACCACCTCGGCAGCCGCGCAGGTGTGCTGGGAGCGGCACGGATTCCGGCGCTGCTCTGCGTCAGCAGCCCCGCTACGGGGGGCACGGCGGTCTTCGCGGTCGTAGGGTGCCCGCGCTGCCCGGCGGACATAAACCTGGATGGACAGGTCTCGATGACGGACCTGTTTCTGTATCTGGAGGCGTGGTTCGCCCAGCGACCCAGCGCCGATATCGGATCCCAGGGCCTGACGACGCAGGACATTTTCGATTTCATCGGCGCCTGGTTCACGCCGTGCCCGTAGAGCCGAGCCACTCCCGCAACACCCCGGCAGCAGCGCTGGCCAGTTCCGTTGAAGAGCCCAATTCCCAATCCTCAATGGCCAGTCCCGGCACGCGCCCGAACTCCCCTCCATGGTGCGTGGGAGCGCGCGGCCCCGACGCAGCTACGTCGGCCGCATCGCCCGCACCCATTCCGGAATCCGGATCACCGGCTTGAAGACAGGGTCCGCGGGGGCGCGGGGGGGCGTGGGGCGCGGGGCCTTGACGTCGAACCGGATGGCGGCGATCTGCACGTACGCGCCGTCGATGGCGCCGCCGCGCTCGACCTTGATCGAGGGAGCGCGGACCTGCCCCTTCACGCGGGCCTTGGGGCCGATGTAGATCTGCCCTCCGGAAACGAGAATCCCCTCGGCCGAGCCGTGGACGTCGATTCCCTGGGAGGCCTCAATTAGCGGGGCCACAAGTTCGGACTTGGGGTGAACGGTGATGCGGCCGCAGGTTTGGATCTTGCTCGTCCAGCAGACGCCCCGAAAGTGCATGTCGTCCAGCCCGACCCGCTTGTAGCACCACGGGCAGGAGATGCTCATGGCGCGCGGGGGCACGTCGAACAGAAGGCGGCAGTGGTAGCACTGCACGGTGCGTGGTGCGCTGGGCTCGCGCATGCGCGGGCTCCGGGGGGAAGGCATCGAACATCGGGCGGCCGCGGGCTTGCGCCCGTCGGCTCTGATCAGCCCTCGGTGCCGTTCTCGACCGAGCGGCGGGCCCCGGCGAGGCGGGCTTCGAGGCCGGCGAGGGTGGACTCAAGTTCGCTGGGCTTGCCGGAGATCACGGGAGAGCCGGCCTCGCGGGATCGCTTGGCGGCGTCAGCTCCGTTGCCGGTGCCGACGGGGCGTGCTCCTTTGATGGCGTCGGGCCCTACGCGGCAGTTGCCGGTGAAGCTCGCGCCCTCGGAGACGACCAGCGTGGTGGCGGTGATGTCACCGATCACGCGGGCCTTGGCGTTGAGCTGCACGCGATCGCGGGCCTGGACATCGCCCTCGATAAGGCCATCGACGATGATGACGGAGCCCTCGACGGCGGCCTTGCAGGCCGCGCCCTCGCCGATCTGGATCTCGCCCTTGGCGATGACCCGACCCTCGAAGGTGCCGAGGATGCGAGCGGTGGACTCAAACACCATCTCGCCCTTGATGTGCGTGTCGGGTCCGATGACGGTGGTGGTGGTCTTGTTCATGTCGGCCATGGTGCAAACTCCTCGGTGCAAACAGAGTGGGTCGGGCGAGCGCGCAGAAAAAGCGCGAGCCGGAGGGGGCGTTCTCGGGCCTTTGGCGCTCCTCGCCACGCGGCACGCAGATAAAAACAGTCTTTGGCGTCGGGCCCCGGGACTCCGCCTCGGGCACACGGGCCGAACCGCAGGATCATCGGACGATGGGAGCGGGTACTTTGACTTTCTCGGACGAGCCGAGAACAAAGTTCATGTTTATGCACGGCGTTTGTACGCAACCCGTTCGTATATTCGGCGGGTCCGACGATTGTTTTGGGCTTCGAGAGCTTCCACGCAGATCAGATCCTTACGCTCCGACCGCCAAGTTCTGGGCTTCCGAGGCACAGTGCCGCTCCGGGCGCGGAACTTCCCGAATCCACCTCGCCCGGACATTACGCGGCCATCACTCAGCTACTTCGCGGGTGAGGCCGGAGAAGCGGCGGGAACGGCCGACGCGGCCGCGTTCAAACGGGCGGGCGCAGGTGTCGCGGGCATCAGCAGCGACATCGCCGCCATGGACGTTCCGTAGTTGGATGTTCGAGCAAAGACCCGGTCATTCCACGAGCCGTCCTCGAGTTGAACGGAGAACAGCAGCGCGGCCAGGCGGCGGCGGTAATCCTTGCGATCCTGATCGCGGGCTCCCTTTGGGAGAAGCTCGATCGCCTGTGCGGCGTAGTAATGCGCGTAATAGAAGTAGTACGGCGCGATGCTGTACGGGCCCTCATGGGTGCCGGGCTTGGCACGCCGGGCGTCCAGAGCATCCCAATGCGCCAGAAACCCGTCGAGCGCGGCCCGCAGCCGCGACTGATCCGATCGGCCCGCAAGATACAGCGTCACTTCCCCCACCAGCATCCGCCCAACCGCACCGGGGACCGGCTCCGGCCGTTCGGGGTTCGTCGGCTTTTCCGCGGCATACGCGAACGATCCGGTGGAGCCGCGACAGCGCTCAAGGGCGTCCAGGGCCCGGGCGATCACGCCCTCATCCACGGCATACCCCTGACGCTTGGCCTCAAAGAGATACTGCAACGTCGGGCCCGTCATAAACGGCGAGGAGGGGCAGGAGGAATCACGCCCCGGCGTGTGGTTGTAGTTCCACCCGCCGACGCCCTTGATCTCCGTGCGGTTTAGAGCGTCGATCGCCCACTTGATCGTGGACTCCACCCCCTCGGCGGTCTCCTTCGGCTCGGCAGGAACCTGCTGGGCGTTCTTGAGTTCAAGGAAGAAGCCCAGGGCATAGGAATAGCCCCAGCCGCGTACGTCGTACCCGCCGTTCCAGTCATCCACGGACATCAGCGGATGCTTGGTGGAATCGCAGATGAACTTCACGGCCCGGGCGATCGCGGCCTGACGCTTCGGGTCCTCGGCATATCCCGGGGCGCGGAGCAGCGCGGTGCAGGCGATGGCCGTGCCGCCGATGCGGTACCCGATTGGAATGAGCCCCTGCACGCGGACAACCCCCTCGTACGGCCACTCGGCGCTGACATCCGCCGCGGCTTTGGGGTTCTCCATGTCCTCCTGCTTGGTGAGTAGCAGTTCGACACACTTGGCGACGGCCTCGGCGATGCGCTTCGGGTCGTCCGGGCGGCGATCGTCTTTCTTAACCGCCGGGTCGGGCGCGGCCTGGGCCTTGGTCGCGGCTGGGGCCGGTGCGGGTGGAGCCGGAACGGGTTCCTGTGCTTGAAGGGGGGCACCAGCAAGCAAAACGGCCGCGGCCAGCGAGGAGTTTCGGATCATTGCGAGCATCCGCACAGCGTACTTCCCTGGGCGCGGTTCGTGCAAGCACAAACGCCGCGACAAGGGCTAGGCGAGCGAACGGGCCTCGAAAATCGCCCAGACGAGCGGAAACTCTCTCTCTGAGCGGTGGACTTTCCGGTTCGAGTAGTCCGGGATATACTCGTCCCCCAATGCTCGCGTTCGGGCGTGAAACAGCCGAATGACGAGGAGCGGGCTTGTAGCTCAGGTGGCTAGAGCGCACCCCTGATAAGGGTGAGGTCGCAGGTTCGACTCCTGCCAGGCCCATTTGATGTTTGCCGCGGCGGCCCCGCAGAGTGCGGGACTCGAAGCGGCAGGAAATCCCGAAGGTCGACATCTGAAACCGGCGTCCTCGGTTGCCATGTCGCCACGAGCGTGTAGTATCTCACTGTGACCAACCCGCAGATCAAGCATCATCATCACCATCATGCCACGAGCATGGCCGGGTGATGGTGCGCTGCGGATAGACCGAGCCAATCCATTGACGCCGGCCCTGTGCCGGCGTCTTGTGCTTTTTGAGGAAGCGCGGGGCGACGGTCGGGGTCGGCATGGGAGCAACCATGTCGAACGCGCTACTGAACGAACAAACGACCACGCCGCTGCGCCTCGCGCTTCCCAAAGGGCGAATGCAGGAGGGAGTCTTCGCGCTCCTGGCGGATGCGGGAATCCAGGTGCGCGTCGGCAGCCGCGGGTATCGGCCGCAGGTCTCGCTCGGGGGAGAAGGGATCGATGCGAAGATCCTCAAGCCGCAGAACGTGGTGGAGATGCTGGCTGCGGGATCGCGGGATGTGGGATTCGCCGGCGCGGATTGGGTGCGCGAGCTGGGCGCGGAACTGGTGGAGGTGCTGGACACCGGTCTGGACGCGGTGCGGCTGGTGGTCGCCGCGCCGGTGGGGTTGCTCGTCGATGGCAAGCCGCCGCGCCGGCCGCTGGTGATCGCCTCCGAGTACGAGCGGATCACGCGCGAATGGATCCAGTCGCGCGGATACGCCGACGGCTTTGTCCGCTCGTACGGCGCAACCGAGGTCTTCCCGCCGGAGGATGCCGACTGCATCGTGGACATCGCCGCCAGCGGGGAGACCCTGCGGGCGCAGAATCTCGCCGTCTTTGATGAACTCATGCGCTCCTCAACGCGCCTGTACGCCGGCAGGCGGGCGATGGAGGACCCGCACCGGCGTGCGGGCATCGATCGCATCGCGATGCTGCTGCGGTCGGTGCTGGAAGCTCGCCAGCGCGTGATGCTGGAGGTCAACGTCGGACGAGCGTCGCTGGAGAGCGTGATCGCGATCCTGCCGTGCATGCGCGAGCCGACGATCTCGACTTTGCACGGGGAAGCGGGGTACGCCGTAAAGGCCGCGGTTCCCCGCAAGGACCTGCCGCTGCTGATTCCCGAGATCAAATCACGCGGCGGAACGGACATCGTCGTCACCCAACTCTCGCAGATCATCCCATGAATACGGCACGCACCAACTCCGAGAATGGTCCTGCGAACGCGCCGTCGCTCTACGCGCCCCCCAGTACGGGCGCACCGATCGACCTATGGCTGGACGCCAATGAGGGCCCTGGAGAGCGCGGCACCGACGTCTCTCGATTCCTCTCGACGCTCGGGCCGGATGTGATCAGGCGATATCCCAATCCCGGCGGCCTGGAGAGGACCCTCGCCGTGCGGTGGAACATTGAAGCATCGCAGGTGCTTGTGACGGCGGGTGGAGACGAGGCGATCGACCGGGCGTGCCGCGTCTTCCTCGGCCCGGGGCGAGAACTCATACTGCCCACGCCGACCTTTGAGATGATCCCGCGCTATGCCCGTCTCGCCGGCGCGGCCGTGGTGACCACGAGCTGGCCCGAGGGTTCGTACCCGATCGACGATGTGCTGCGTTTGATCAACGAACGAACGGCCATGATCGCCGTGGTATCGCCGAACAACCCGACGGGGGACGTAGCAACCGCGAGCGATCTGCAACGATTGGCCGCCGCCGCGCCCAATGCGATAGTGCTGGTGGACTTGGCCTACGCCGAGTTTGCGGAACAGGACCTCACGGCGGCCGCCCTCGCCCTGCCCAACGCCGTAGTCATTCGCACGTTCTCCAAGGCGTTCGCAATGGCGGGGCTGCGGGTCGGGTATGCGATCGGGTCGGCCGGCAACATTCGCGCGATGCGTGCGGCTGGATCGCCGTTCCCCGTCTGCGGCCTGAGTCTTGCGGCCGCGGAACAAGCGGCGCAATGCGCAGAGACATACCTGCCACCCATCGTCGCGCGCGTACGCGTTGAACGAGATCGCCTGTTCGACCTCTTGACCGACCTCGGAGCACGTCCGCGTCGCTCACAGGGCAACTTTGTTCTGGCGGAGTTCACCGATGCCGAATGGGCGTGGCATGCCTTGGCCGGCCTTGGGATCGCCGTGCGCCGATTCCCTCCGGGCGCAGGTCTGGAAGAGTCTCTCCGAATCACGTGTCCCGGCGAGGAGCGTGCCTTCGATCGACTCTGCCGCGGTTTGCGTTCGGCGCTCCGGCCCCAAGCACTGCTCTTTGATATGGACGGCGTACTCGCGGATGTCTCCGGGTCGTATCGCCGCGCCATCGTGCTGACGGCCGAGTCCTTCGGTGTCGCTCTCACACCCGGCGAAATCAGCGCGGCCAAGTCCGAGGGGAACGCCAACAACGATTGGGTTCTCACGCGCCGCCTGCTCGCACGCCGCGACGTATCCGCTTCGCTCGCGGAGGTCACCGATCGCTTCGAGTCTCTCTACCACGGCCGGCATGGAGCGCCGGCCCTCGCAGCCACTGAGCGGCTGATTCCGCCACGAGAACTCCTCGAGCGTCTGGCCGCTCGCCTGCCACTGGCGATCGTCACGGGGCGGCCACGCGCGGATTGTGACTGCTTCCTCGACCGCTTCGAGTTGCGCGGCCTGTTCGGCGCGGTGGTGTGCATGGAGGACGCGGCCATCAAGCCCGATCCCGCGCCGGTCCGCCTCGCCATGGCGCAACTCGGCGTCGCCGCGGCATGGATGATCGGAGATACGCCCGACGATGTGGCCTCAGCCCGCGCCGCGGGTGTTGTGCCCCTCGGCATCGCACCACCCGGCGAGGCCGAAGGGGTGGAGCGCGATCTACTTTGTGCGGGAGCTGCCCGCGTGATGGTTTCCCTTCATGATCTGGAGAGCATGCTGCCATGACACCCCGCACCGCAACCTTCTCCCGCGCCACCAGCGAGACGCAAGTCTCCGTATCTGTGAACCTCGATGGCTCCGGAACCGCCGACATCCGAACGGGCATCGGCTTCCTCGATCACCTGCTGACGGCGTTGGCACGGCACTCGCGAATCGATATCACCCTCGCTTGCACGGGCGATCTGCACATCGACGACCATCACACCGCGGAAGACTGCGCCCTGGCCCTGGGCTCCTGCATCGACCGTGCACTTGGCGAGCGCCGCGGGTTCGCCCGCTTCGGCCACGCGTACGCGCCGCTGGATGAAGCGCTGGCCCGCGCCGTCGTCGATCTCTCAGGGAGACCCTGTTCCGTGATCGATCTTGGGCTCCGTCGGGATTCGATCGGCGGCCTGGCGTGCGAGAACATTCCGCACGTGATCGCATCGCTGGCCACAACCCTGCGAGGCGCGGTGCATGTCGATGTACTCCGCGGCGAGAACGACCACCACCGCGCCGAGGCCGCATTCAAATCTCTCGCCCTGGCCCTGCGGACCGCGATCGCCCGCTCGGACGATGCCGGTATTCCCAGCACGAAGGGTGTGCTATGAACACGCCGGAAGTGGTCATTATCCGCACCGGAAGCGCGAATCTCGCTTCCGTGTCGGCGGCGATCGAGCGGCTCGGGGCTCGCCCACGCGTCACGGAGGATCCGAGCGACGTACTGACCTCGCCCCTGGTCATACTGCCGGGCGTGGGCGCGTTCGGTCCCGCCATGACGCATCTGCGCGAACGGGGCCTGGACCGGGCGCTCCGCGAGCGCGTTCGGCGAAATCAACCGCTTCTGGCCATCTGCCTCGGGATGCAACTGCTCTGCGAAGCAAGCGACGAAAGCCCGGGTGTCGAGGGGTTGGCGCTGCTGCCGGGACGAGTCACGCGATTCGCCCCGACCAAGCGCGTGCCGCAGATGGGATGGAACAGAATCTCCCCGTTCCCCGGCGGTCCATTCCTTCGCGCGGAATGGATGTACTTCGCCAACTCGTATCGACTCGGCGACATGCCCGCGGGTTGGGGCGGGTCCACGACCGACTACGGCGGATCGTTTGTCTCCGCCGTGGAGCGCGGCACGCTGCTGGCCTGCCAATTCCACCCGGAACTCTCCGGCGCGGCCGGCCTTTCGCTCATGGGTCGGTGGCTCGCGGCCGCGCAGGAGTCCGTTCCATGTTGAGCCGCAGAATCATCCCATGCCTGGATGTCCGCGATGGTCGCGTCGTCAAGGGCGTGCGCTTCCAAGGCCTGCGAGATGCTGGCGATCCGGCCGAGCTCGCCGCACGCTACGAAGAGGAGGGCGCCGACGAGATCACCCTGCTGGATATTTCCGCAACTCCGGAAGCACGAGCGACGGCCACTGAGACTGTGGCGAGGGTGCGGCGGGTGCTCTCCATTCCTCTCACGGTCGGCGGCGGAGTGCGCGAAGTCGTTGACGCCGGGCGACTGCTCGATGCCGGGGCGGACAAAGTTGGAGTGAACACGGCCGCCGTTGCGCGGCCCACACTCATCAGCGAATGTGCCCAACGGTTCGGCTCGCAGTGCATCGTTCTTGCCATTGATGCCGCGTACGCACCCGGCACCGCCAATACCTGGCACCTAAAAGTTCGTTCGGGAGCCGGCCACACGGCCATCGACGCCGTGGGATGGGCCCGTGAAGCGACCGATCTCGGAGCCGGCGAGGTGCTGCTCACAAGCTGGGATCGCGACGGTACGCGCAGCGGCTACGACCTGCCGCTGACCCGCGCCATCGCGTCGGCTGTGCGTGTTCCCGTCATCGCATCCGGCGGCGCGGCCGGGCCCAGCGACTTTCTGGCCGCGTTCCACGCCGGCGCAGACGCCGTGCTGGCCGCAAGCATCTTCCATGACGGCGAGTTCACCGTAGCGGGCATCAAGGGGTTCCTGGCATCACACGGCATGGAGGTGCGGCGATGATTGTTCCCTCGATCGACATCATGGGTGGACAGACCGTGCAACTCGTGGGCGGGAAGGAGCATGCGCTGGATGCGGGCGATCCGCGTCCGATCGCGCAGCTATTCGCCGTCGCGGGTGAGGTCGCCGTTGTGGACCTCGACGCCGCGATGGGGCGAGCATCCAACGCGGGACTTGTCCGCGATTTGCTGACGATCGCACCCTGCCGCGTGGGCGGGGGCATTCGCGATGTTCGCGCGGCCATCGAATGGCTGGACGCCGGAGCCACCAAGGTTGTACTCGGCACCGCGGCCACGCCCGATGTGCTCCGTGAGCTTCCGAGGGATCGAGTGATCGCCGCGCTCGACGCGAAAGATGGCGAGGTCGTTGTCAACGGCTGGCAGAATCGAACCGGAGAATCAATCCAGGACCGGATGCGCCGACTTGAAGGCCTTGTCGGCGGGTTCCTCGTGACGTTCGTGGAACGAGAAGGAAGACTGGGCGGAACGAACATGGCCCTCGTGCCCGAACTCGTCCGCCTGGCAGGATCGGCACGGGTAACGATCGCGGGCGGCGTAACGACGCCGGAAGACGTCGCGAGCTTGGATGCCCTCGGCGCGGATGCCCAGGTTGGCATGGCGCTGTACACCAATCACCTTGACCTTGGCGATGCCATCGCCGCTCCGCTCCATTCCGATCGGCACGATGGGCTTTGGCCCACGGTCGTGGTGGACGGCCTCGGCGTCGCACTCGGGCTGGTGTATTCCAGCGCCGCGAGCGTTCGTGAGGCGGTGCGCACTCGTCGCGGCGTCTACCACTCCCGTCGCCGCGGCCTGTGGATCAAGGGCGAGTCGTCCGGCGATGCCCAGGAACTGTTGCGGATTGATCTGGACTGTGATCGCGATGCCTTGCGCTTCACAGTGCGGCAATCCGGCAATGGCTTTTGCCATCGCGGCACGCGCACATGCTGGGGTGCGGATCGCGGATTGTCCGCCCTCGCCGCTCGCATCGCCGCTCAGGCAACCAACGGCGAGCCCGGTTCATACTCGGCGCGGCTTCTGGCGGATCCCGGGCTCCTTCGGTCCAAGCTCATCGAGGAGGCCGGCGAGCTGGCCGATGCGACGGACCCTTCCCACGCAGCGCGCGAAGCCGCGGACCTGATGTACTTCACACTCGTGGCGATGCAGCGGGCCGGCGCAACCCTGGCGGATGTTGCGACCGAACTAGACGCACGCTCGCTGCGCGTCACCCGGCGCGCCGGCAACGCCAAGCCAACCGGAAGGGCCACCCCATGAGCGATCGGTTCCTGCGACTCATTACATCGGACGATCTTCCCCGCCGCAGACCCGCCGCGATCGACGCCGCAACACTCGACGCGGCCCGGACCATTCTCGCCGACATCGATTCCCGCGGCGACATCGCCGTGCTGGAGCACGCCCGACGATTGGGCGATCTGCCTCCCGGGGCCGCGTACGCATATTCCCCGGAAAATCTGCGTGCGGCCCGAAATGGGCTTCCCAGCGAGCAGCGGGAACTGCTCGAACGCACCGCCGAAAGAATCCGGCGGTTCGCCATCGCGCAGCGGGCGTGCCTTCAGGATCTCACCGCGCCGATCCCCGGTGGCGCGGCGGGACACACGTGCATTGCTGTTCGCTCGGCAGGGTGCTACGCCCCAGGCGGACGATTCCCTCTGCCCTCCTCGGTGCTGATGACCGCCGTCACCGCACGTGCGGCAGGAGTGTCGGAAGTCTGGGTCGCGTCCCCGCGTCCAACACAGGCAACGCTCGCGGCCGCGGCCATTGCGGGCGCGAATGGGCTGCTCGCTATCGGCGGCGTACAGGCCATCGTGGCAATGGCCCGCGGGTTGCTCGGCCTCCCTGCGGGCGGATGCGACATGATCGTCGGTCCAGGCAATCGCTGGGTCACGGCGGCCAAGCAGCTCGTCTCCGGCGAGGTCGGCATCGACATGCTCGCCGGACCATCCGAGCTGCTCGTGCTCGCCGACGACACGGCCGATGCCGTGCTCGTCGCGGCGGACCTGCTCGCGCAGGCCGAACACGACGATGACGCCGTGCCCATGCTCGTGACGCCCAGCCCCACGCTTCCGGAAAGGGTCGAACGAGAACTCGAGCTTCGGATCCAGTCCCTCCCCACCGCTGCCACGGCCCGCGCTGCCCTGCGCAACGGCTTCGCGGTGGTTGCCACAAGCATGGATGAAGCGATCCGCGTCTGCGATCGCATCGGTCCGGAGCATCTGGAAATCATGGCCGCCGATGCACAGGCGATCTCGCAACGTATCTGCAACGCCGGGGCGATCTTCATTGGCGAGCGATCAGCGGAAGTCCTCGGAGACTACGGCGCGGGCCCGAACCACGTCCTCCCCACCGCCGGCACCTCCCGCTTCCGGGCCGGCCTCTCGGTCTTCACGTTCTTGCGTGCCAGGACGTGGCTGCGCATCGACGACGCGGCCGCGGGCCGACCGCTCTTCACTGATGCGGCCGACCTGGCTCGGATTGAATCGCTCGAAGGCCACGCCAGATCGGCCGAGTCGCGCCCGTGATCCATGATTCGGTAGACGGCCAGCCGCGGGACGTGTCTCCCTCCGGCTGCGCATTTCCAACCCCGCCGAGCACGCGGAGTATCCTTTTATACATGAGCGCCCCCGAAACCTCCGAACCCAGCGCGGATTCCCCGGATGCCGGGCTGATCGCCCGCCTCCGCGCCGGGGAGGATGCCGCGTTCGACGAGCTTGTCGCCGCGGCGGGTGGCCGAATGCTCGCCGTCGCCCGGCGCATGCTCCGCACCGAAGAGGATGCCCAGGACGCCGTTCAGGAGGCCTTTCTCAGCGCGTTCAAGTCCCTCGACAAGTTCGACGGCCGCTCCCAGCTCACCACCTGGCTGCACCGGATTACCGTCAACGCCTGTCTTATGAAGCTTCGCTCGCAGCGTCGCCGCGGCGGGCCGGAACGCCAGATCGACGAGTTCCTCCCGGAGTTCCTCGAAGACGGGCATCAGCGGACATCTTCCAAACCCTGGAAACCAACCCAAACAGGCGGCATCGAACAGCAGGAGACCCGCGATCTGGTTCGCGCCAAGATCGACGAACTCCCGGAGCAGTACCGCGTGGTGCTCGTGCTCCGAGATATCGAAGAACTCAGCACGGAGCAGACCGCCGAAGCCCTCGACATGACCGTCAACGCCGTCAAAACCCGCCTGCACCGCGCCCGACAGGCCCTCCGGGGCTTGCTCGATCCCCACTTCCGTGCGGAGGATGCGCTCTCATGATCAACCCGCACTCCAAACCCTACATGACGTGCCATGAAGTCCTCGACTTCCTCATGAGCTACATCGATGGTGAGCTTACCCCTGCGCAGCTCGGCGAGTTCGACCGTCACCTCGGCGTCTGTCCCTCGTGCGTCAACTACATCGATTCCTACAAGGCCACCATCCGCATCGGCAAGTCCGCGCTTGCAAACACCGACGACTCCGCCGCCGGCTCCGTTCCCAGAGAGCTCATCAAAGCCATTCGCGCCGCGCGGCTCAAGGGCTCATGATCTCCGCCGCATCCGTCATTCCCGGCTCCTCCACGCCCTCCACCCATGACATCGCCTGCATGGAGGTATGGGGCGGAAACCATGCGTTTTCCGGCTGTGTCTCCGTCCCCGGAAACGACGTCACCGTCTCCTGCACACCCCACATCGGCGGCGATCGCGGCGGCGACATCTACTACGTCTCCAGCTGCGCCGCCGGCATCATCACTCGCTTCGTCCTCGCGGATGTCTCCGGCCACGGCGAGCAGGTGGCCGCGCTCGCCCACAACCTGCGCCGCCAGATGCGCAAGCACATCAACACCGCCGACCAAACCCGTTTCGCCATCGCCCTGAACGAGGCCTTCGCCGGCCTCTCTGCCGACGGCCGCTTCGCCACCGCGCTCCTCCTCACCTATTTCGCCCCCTCCGACCATCTCATTCTCTGCAACGCCGGCCATCCCCGCCCGCTCCTCTACCGCGCGGCCGTCAACCGCTGGGAGCGCCTGGATTCCCGCGCCACCGGCGCGATCACCGCCCGCGCCGAGGCCAGGAACGTCGGCATTTCCAACCTTCCCCTCGGCATACTCGACCCGACCGACTACGAGCAGTTCGCCATCAAACTCGACAAGGGCGATCTCGTTCTGCTCTACTCGGATGCCTTCATTGAAGCCCCCGACGCCAATGCCCGCCAACTCGGCGAAGATGGCCTCCTCGCCCTCGCACAAGGCCTTTCCGCCGATGATCGCCGCGACGCCCCGGCCGCCCTCGCCCGGCGCGTGCGCGAGCACACCCGCGGCCTCCCCCTTGATGACGATGCCACGATGATCCTCCTCACCCACACGGGCTCGGACCCCCCTCCCTTGTCCTGGGCGGGTCAGGCGGGCAAGTTCGCAAAGATGCTCGGCCTCGGCGCCATCGACTCCGGCCCGGGCCACGATTCCTGAAACCAACTCTTTCGGATGGCATCAAAGGCCGACATGGTTCTCGCCGCGTTCATCCTGCTCGCCGCGGCCGCGTACATCGCTATCGGCATCCTCTTCGCCTGCGCCCTCGTGCTGCGCGGCCTGCCCCGCATTGATCCCGCCGCAGACCACGCGCCGTGGTCCTTCCGCATTCTCATCATTCCCGGCATCGCCGCGCTCTGGCCGCTGATGCTCATCAAATGGGTGCGTTCGCCCCGCATGGCCCCGCGCGAGCCCCACCTATGACTCGCGCCCATCGTCGCACCCATTTTATTGTCTGGATCTTCCTCGCCCCGGCGATCACCGCGCTGCTCATCGCCGCGCTCGTGGCCCGGGCACGCGTTCGCCCGCTGCTTATCCAGCCCCAGCCCACGCAGGTGCGTCCATGAGCGTCGGTTACACCTGGGTGCAGTGGAGCCGGCATAAGCGCGTTTACGACGCCATCGCCGCTGGAGGAAGCGTTGCGTATATCGGGCTCTTCTTCGCCGCATCCAAGTTTCTCTGGACGGGCGCGAATGCCTACAGCGACGAGGTTCTTCTGATCCGCTCCACCGGCTCGTGCGCCATTGTCCTGCTTCACATCATCCTGTGCATCGGCCCGCTCGCCCGGCTCAGTCCGCGATTCCTCCCCATCCTCTACAACCGTCGCCATCTCGGCGTGCTCACGTTCCTCATCGCGCTCGTGCATGCCATCGTCGTGCTCGGCTACTACCACGGTTTCGGCATCGTGAACCCGTTCCTTTCGCTGCTCACCAGCAACACCAACTACTCATCTTTCACTGCTTTTCCATTCCAGACTCTCGGCCTTCTCGCACTCATCATCCTCTTCCTCATGGCCGCCACCAGCCACGACTTCTGGCTGAAGAACCTCTCCGCTTCCACATGGAAGCGGCTGCACATGCTTGTCTATCTCGCATACGCGCTGCTCGTCGGCCATGTGGCGCTCGGCGCGCTGCAGAACGAGCGCGGCCTGCTCGGACCAGTCGCCATGCTCGCCGGCCTCGCCACCATCCTCTCGCTCCACTTGCTCACAGGGGCCCGTGAGGTCCGCAAGGACTCGGGCATTGCACCCACCTCCAGCGATGGTCAACTCTGGATCGACGCCGGATCCCCCCATGACATCCCCGCGAATCGCGCCCGCACCGTCTGTATCCCCGGCGGCGAGCGCATCGCCGTCTTCAAACACAACGGCACCATCTCCGCCGTCACCAACGTCTGCGCCCATCAAGGCGGCCCCATCGGTGAGGGCAAAGTCATTGACGGCTGCATCACCTGCCCCTGGCACGGTTGGCAATACAAGCCCCACGACGGCCGCTCTCCTCCACCCTTTCAGGAAAAAATCGCCACGTATCAGGTCCGCATTCTCGCCGGGCGCATTCAGGTGAACGCCGCTGCACTCCCTCCCGGCACTCCCACCACGCCCGCAATCATCGCGGAGGTGCCCGGTGCCTGACGCCGCCTCCTCCCCATCTCGCCCCGACGAAATCTACGTCGGATACCTTCCCGTTCCGCCAGGTGATCGCCGCTTCTTGCGGTGGGTCGTTCCCGCAACGCTCTGGCTCCTTTGCGGCATCAGCTTCCTCTGGGCATGGTCGCAGCACAACCCCGGCCCCGCCGTCTGGGAAGATGGTCAAGCCAAGTCCTTCCGCGGCACGCTCATCGCTTCTCCGTACCCGATCCTCTTCGCCGACGACGCAGGCGACGGCAGGCCCGGCCCGCTCCTCCTCGTCGAATCCGGCAAGCACGGCAGCGGCACGCGGCTTGCCCCATGGAACGCGAAGCGTGTCTCCATCTCCGGGTGGCTCCTGCGGCGCGATGGCCGCAAGATGCTCGAACTCGAGCCCGGCGATGCCGCCGTCGCCATCGATGCATCAAGCCCAACACCTGTCGCTCAACCCATCCTCCAAACCCTCTCCCCGACCACTCTCCGCGGCGAGATCGTCGATGCCAAGTGCTTCCTCGGCGCCATGAAGCCCGGCGAGGGTAAAACGCACAAAGACTGCGCCACCCTCTGCATCCGCGGCGGAATCCCTCCCATGTTGGTTACACGCGACGCCGACGGCCGCGCTTCGTATTTCCTGCTCGTCGATCCCTCCGGCGGCCCCCTTGATCCCGCCGCGCACCAATACATCGCTGATCCCGTCGAGATCCGCGGCGAACTGGCAACTTGGGGCGGCCTGAACGTGCTGAAACTGCGCCCGGCGGATATTCGCCGACTCTGAACACTTCATGCCCCTGGGATGAGCGATTCTTGGGGAGAATGGGGCGAGGTAATCCGGCAGATTTCTCATTCTGCTCGCTGCGATGATCCCACCCCGTCACCTTTGGCGGCTCCCGGCATCCCAGCATGATCCCCCGGCGCACTCGTTCCGCCGCCACATCGGAGTCCCGCATGATCGCCACGCTCTCCTCCACCCGGTTTGCGGCCACGCCCGCGACCTGTGCCGCCCTCGCCGCACCCTTGGCCAACATTCTCTCCGAGCTGCGTTCCGTCGTTGCCGGCCTCTCCGACGCGGAGTTTACTGCCCGCATGGGGCCATGCTTCTCCAACAGCACTATCGGCGGCCACGTCCGCCATGCCCTTGACCACGCCCGCGCCCTGATCGACGGGCGGCGCGCAGGAATCGTGGACTACGACCATCGCGAGCGTGGCACCGTCATCGAATCCAGTTCCGCCGCGGCCGCGGCCGAGCTGGCTCGCCTTCTCGCCGCGACGCAGGAACTCTGCGCCGCGGAATCCGCCGAGCCCCTCGCCGTCGGCGTCATGCCCACCCGCGATGGCGAGCCGATCTCCCTTGAGTCCACCCTCGCCCGCGAGCTCGCCTTCGTCCTCAGCCACACCATCCACCACAACGCGACGATCCGCGGCATGGTCGTTTCCCTCGGCCTCCCCGTCCCCGCCTCGCTCGGCTACGCCCCCTCCACGCTCGCCCATCAGGACGCGACCGCATGTGTACGGTGACGGTCCTTCGAGCGCCCGGCAACGGGAGTCACGCTCCGCATGTGCGGCTCATTTGCAATCGCGATGAGCAGCGATCCCGCCCCGTCGCACGCGAACTGGTGCAACGCCGTCTCGGCGCTCGCGACGCGATTATGCCCATCGATCCACGCTCCGATGGAACATGGCTCGGAGCCAATGACTGCGGCCTGGTCGCGTGCCTGCTGAATGCCACTCCGCACCCCGAAGCCACGAGCGAGAATCCATCGCACGGCGTTCACACATCGCGCGGCGCCATCGTTCCAGCAACTCTTTATGCCTGTTCTATCGAAGAAGCTCTGATCCTCGTTCGCGGCCTAATCCCAGGGCAGTTCCCGCCCTTCCGCCTGCTCGTGCTGACCTCCGATTTGTTCTTCATCGCATCCTCCGACATCGCATCGATCACGATAACCGACCCGCAGCCCCTTCTCGCGCCCCTGCTGCTCACCTCCTCCGGCCTCGGCGATCACCTCGTCGAATCCCCGCGCCGTTCGCTCTTCAACGACCTGCTCATCGCCGCCCCCGACGCGCTGGCCGTGCAGGCGGAGTTCCACGAACACCGCTGGCCCGACCGCTCGCATCTGAGCGTCCTCATGTCGCGCCCCGATGCCCGCACGATCTCTCGTTCCACCCTCGATCTCTTCCCGGACGCCGTCCGGCTCACACACACCCCCCTGAACGACCTGCTCGATCCCGAGCGCGCCTCTCTGCACGCCGAGCTCTCGTTGCTCCGCACCGAGATCGCCGCATGACCGCGACGCGCTTTGAAACCTGGACCCCGGGCGATCCCACGCTCCCCATGCCCGCCCCTCGTCAGCTCGGTCGCTGGGAACTCCTCCGCTGCAAGCTCGCCGCACGCATCACGCGGCTGTTCCGCTGGGAGTTCTGGCCCGCGTGGGCGATCTACCTTCCGCTGGCTCCATACATCGCGCTGCTCGCGCTCCGCCACAGCGGCCTTTCCACCTGCACGCTCGCCAATCCCGGCATCCCTCTCGGCGGAATCGTCGGCGAATCAAAGGGGGACATTCTCACGCTCCTCCCCCGCGAGGCGATCGTTCCCACCGCGCTCATCGAGCCCGCCCCGCTCCCCCAGCGCATGGAAATGCTCGCCGCCGTCGTCCGGGATCAATGCTGGTCTTGGCCCATCATACTGAAGCCCGATGTCGGCGAGCGCGGCACAGGCGTCCGCCTTGTCCACAACGCCGACGAGGCCCATCAGTATCTCCATGAACAATCGGAAGCCATCATCGCCCAGGCCTATCACCCGGGCCCGTACGAGGCCGGCGTGTTCTACATTCGTCTGCCCGGCGAATCGTCCGGCCACATCTTCTCCATCACCGACAAACGCTTCGCTTCCGTCACCGGCGACGGCCGCTCATCCCTCCGCACGCTCATCTGGCGTCACCCGAGGTATCGCGTGCAGGCGAGTGTCTTTCTCGCCTCGCTTGCCGATGGCGGCGATCGCATTCCCAATGCGGGCGAGGTCGTCAAGCTTGGTTTCATGGGAAACCACTGCCGCGGCTCAATGTTCCTCGACGGAGCTTCCCTGATCACGGGCGAGCTCACCGCGGCCATCGACGCCATCGCCGCAGCCACGCCCGGCTTCTACTTCGGCCGCTTCGATGTCCGCTATTCCAGCATCAAGGCCTTAATGGCCGGGCAAGACTTCCGCATCGTCGAGCTCAACGGCCTGCTCTCCGAATCCACCAACATCTATGACCCGAGCATGAGCTTTTTCCGGGCCCAGGGAATACTGCGCCGCCAATGGCGCTGGGCCTATCGCATCGGGCACGCGATCCACGAACGCGGCACGCCACGTCCCGCGCTGGCCGAGATTATCGCAGCCTGGCGCACCCACACCCGGCGCGTGCGATAGGCCGCCCACGCCGGATTCCGATCAGCCCTGCACCGTCTTCGCCCAGCGCTGCAGCACATCTCCTAGCTCGCCGTTCCCAGACGCCTCCCCCTCCGGGCCGAAGTATTTCAGCTCGATCATCGCGATCTCCTGCTCCAGCTCGCGTTTGCGGGCGTCGTTCAGACCGGCCCCGTGGTCGGTCTGAATCCGCCGCAGCGTCATCACCGTGCTCAGAGGCGTCGCATGCGCCGGCAACGCGATTCCCGACGCCGACTCCGGCGCAGGGCGGCGCATGCGCCGGTACGCCATGAGGCCAAGCCCCACCAGCAGCACAACCCCAACCCCGCCGATCACCGGCCCCATCATGCTCGCCCGCGCCACCGTCACCACCCCGGCCTGCACCGGCACAAGGTCCAGATCCGAGAAATATCGCGACTCCACCGTGGCCTTTACGCCATCCTTCATCGCCGGCACGTGGAACTCGCGTCCCAGCGATCCACTCGTGGGCGTGTAGGTAACCACCCAACTGCGCTCCACATTCAGCCGGTACATCCCGCCCTCGTCCGGCTCCGGGTATCCGCCCTCGGGGGGCTTGCGCGGGCCCCAACTGCGCGAGGTGGCCGCGTCGCCCTCCTGCAGCACGAGCGTCGGCTTGGCCTCAATCCCCTTCTCTTCGATCCGATACCCGCTCACGGCATTCTCGATTCCCGTCAGCACATCCTTCACATCCGGCACCGCCCCCTTGCCCCGACAGATCACCTCCAGCTTGATCGTCTTGTCCTTCTCCCCGTCCCTCGCATCGCGTGCGTCCACAACTTCCGTGATCTTCAGATCCTCGCACGGCCGCAGCGGCGGCGGGGGCGCGCCGGGAAGCGAGACAGCCAACGCGGGCGTGTTCGAAGGCAGCACCAGCGTCACCGGGCCCGTCTGATCCTCAAACTGCATGTCCATCGTCACCTGCGGCAGGCGATCCGCGGCGGGATCAATCCGCGACATCACCAGATACGCCATCGGCTTCTCCAGCCACCCGTCCTGCCCCCCCTCCACCACGCCCCGCGGCGGCATGAACGGATCGAAAAACCCGATCGACTCCACCACGAAGCCCTTGCCCAGTGTCGTTTCCAGATTCTTCTGCAGCTTCTCGCGGAAGTTCACCTCCTGATACTGCCGCCCCACGCGCACGAACGCGTTGGTCTGCAGGTACTTGGAGAATCCACCCGTCTCCCGATCCACCGAGTTCGTGAATCGCAGCGACACCAGCACGCCGAACGAGCGGTTGTTCCCCACCACATCATCCCCGTCAATCGCCAGGCGCAGGCGAATCTCCTCCTTCACCAGATCGCGATACAGCTCATCCAGCGAACGCAGCGACGCCCCCGCCGGGTGATCTCCGATGATCCGAAGCGCTTGCTTCACCAGCTTTGGCTTCACTTCCGGGTCCGACCGCTGCACCGCGGCGCCGATCGCCCGGGCGAAATCGCTGATGTGCCGGTCCATCGCGTCCGGCGGGAGCGCGGCGATCGCTTTCTTGATGCGATCCACCTGATCGCTCTGGAGCGTTCCCTCGGTGGGCAGATCCTCCGCGTTCATGAAGTTCAGCTGCGCTGTTCCCATCGCGGCGCCGAACCAGCGCCCGTACACATCCGCGCTCTCCCGCTCCGTCCCCGCCGTCACCGCCGCGGCATACCGCTGCGCCGCCTGCTCGAACGCGGCAAACGCCGCCACGCGATATTCCGCGTCCTTCGCGGCATCCCCGCCCTTCTTCTGCGCCTTTCGAAACTGCATTCGATCGAAGGAAAGCCCCGCCTTGACGACGGCATACCGCCACGATTCCGGCTGCCGCGCGATCGCCGTGTCGATCAGCTCCAGCGCAACCCCGTACCCCTTGTCCACCAGCTGCGCGATCTCCGTGTCCGACCGTTTCACGCCCTGCTTCACCTGCGCCGCCCGGTTCCGCCAATCCCCGTTCAAGCTCGCCGCCATCGTCTGCGACAGCATCGCCGCCGTGGAATCCGGAATCTTGTCGATCGCCCCGAATACCCGCTCGATGTCCGCCCGGTCGTACACCTCCGTAATGCCATGGCTCGCCTTGAAGGCCGAGGCGATCCCCGGAAGCGTGCGCGGCTCGATACCCGCCGTCCGGAGCGTCTGCATCAGTTGCTCCAGCCGCTCCAGATTCCGCCGCTGCCGCCCGCGCGTCAGCGGGGCTTGCGCAATGTACTCGCGCCAGAAGTAATAGATCATCGTGTCCTCGTCCACATCGTTCCGCGGCGAGAGACGCCCCTCCCACATCTTCAGGAAGTGGTTGGCGATCGGCACCGCCTGATCGGGCGTGCGCTTCACCGCATCCGCCACAAGCGCAAGGGCCATGTCCGCCTCGTCGGCGCTTGCGGCCAAGCCCACGCACGCCTTGGCCGCGCGCCCCGCCAGGCTCGGCTCCAGCGCATCCAGCCACGCCTTGTTGGGAATCGCCCGCAGCAGAATCTGCGACTCTCGCGCGACGTTCCGCTGTCGCCCCTTCTTCTCCACCGCATTCTCCATCTCCGTCACCAGCGCCGTCGTCAGCATGCGCATCGGCACGCGCAACACGGACTGATCCAGCCCCTCGCGCTGCAGCAGAATGTCTACCGCCTCCTTGAGCGAAAGCACGGACTGGGCCCGTTGCTCGTCATCCTGCCCCCCTCCGCCCCCGCCGCCACCCTTCGGATCATTCACGGAAGCCGCGCTCAGCGCAATCGCCTCCAGTGCGGCCGGGCCCAGCGCGTTGCTCGCAAACACCTTCTTAAGCCACTCCGATGACTTGGAAGGCGGCATCCGCCCCATCAGCCCCACCGCCTGCTTGATCGCCTCGCGCTTCGTCGTCAGCGACGCCCGCTCCATCAGCGAGCATTCGCAGAACAGATCCCACGCCTCAGACCGAATCACGTCGGTCTCCGGCCCCGCCCCCTCTTTGTTTGCAAGGTCGGCCTTGTACATTGCGTGGATCAGAATCAAGTCCGCATCGGCCGCGGCGCGGGCGTCGGCCAATGGCGGCAAAAACTCATACGCCTGCGTCAACATCCCCGCGCCCGCCAGCAGGTCCACCGTCCGCCGACGCCTGGCGGCATCGCCGGTTCCGAACAGTTTCGTCCCAACCTTGATCTGCGCCAGCATCGGCCCCGGGCTGTTCTTCTCCGTCGCTGCCTTCAGCATCCCCGCCCACGCCTTGGATTGCCACTCCTTCGGCTCCTCGGGACACGCCTCGGCCAGCGCCAGCACTTCCTCGGGCAGCAAGCCCGAGTTCCCCTTGTTCAGCGATTGCAGCACCTGCGAGTAGACGCGCTGGGCCTCCTCCTTCGGCCGCCCATCCAGATACGCCCCGTACGCCCCCCACTCTCCCGCCATCACTTGCAGATGAATCCACCGGGCCAGGTCCGCCCCGCGCGCCGTCGACGGGTTGGGCTGCGGCACCTGCCCGAAGCCGATCTTCGCCCGCGCCGCCAGCACGTTCTGTGGTGTGCGGGCAAAGTCCAGATCGCGCATCGCCGCCAGCATCTCCTGCACACGCGCCGCCTCGGCCGTCGCCGCGGACGCGAGCCCGAGCACCTGGTTCAGATCGAGCCCCAGATCCTTGTAGTACGCCTTCATCTCATCCTGCTTGTCCTTGGGCAGGGCCTCGTACTCCGCCTTCAGCGCGGCGATCTCCTCCTTCGATGGCGCGCCCGCCGGCAGAGCCGCCACGGCCGGACCCGCCGGACCCGCCACCCCCCCATTCGGCGGCGGCTGATCCTCGCCTTCTTCGCCCTTCGCCCCCGCGGGCGGCGGAGCAACCGGCGCAGCCACCGACGCGGGAATGCCCACACGAATAGTCACCGCAGGAATCTGCGCATGCGCCAAGCCCGCGGCGAGCAGAAGCCAAGCCGCGGCAAAGGACGGGCTGATTCGCAAAGGTCTGTCGATCCGTCGCATAGTGAAGTTCCCAGGAGTCATATGTGCCTTCCGTCGATCGCCCACTCTTACCAGCCACTATCAATATCGCCCACGCCGCTCGCCCCGCGAGCATCCGGCCCCTTGCGCGGCGGCCGCTTGGACTTGCCCGTGCGGGGAATCTTCCCAAGCCCCTCCGCCCCCGCGCGCGGGCTGTTCTTCGGCAGGGGCTTGGCCATCAGGTCCTCCTGCGCACTCTGCTCAAGATTGAGCACAAGCTCCAGGTTCTTCTGCAGGTCCGCCGTGTTGGAGTTCACCGACGCGCCCGTCTCCGCGAGATAGCGGAAGTTCTGCCGCGCCGAACCGGAGATTGCCCGCCACTCGGGCGTCGGCTTCCCGGCCGCACGCATCAGCCGTGCGCCGTAGTAGTACCCCGTCGCCACTTCTTCCCGCGCCTTGGCCGCCAGCGGCGATTCCTGCTGCCCGGCCTCGGCAAGCGACTCCAGCAGCGTCTCCAGATCGCCGACGCCTTCGCCGATTCGCCCGGCCCGCACAAGCGCCCGGTCCTTCGCCACGCGAATCGAGGACGTTTTTTCGGAGTTGCACGAGGCGAGCATGTCCTGGGCCTGCTGCAGCTTGTCCGCCGTCGTCTTCCACGCCTCTCCGGCCACGCGGTACGCCTCGTCCTCCTTGATCGCCGCCGCGCGTGCCGCCGCTTCATCCTCGGGGGCCTTGGACGCCAGCGCGTTTCGGCGCAGCCCCAGCGACGCCAGATGGAGTTGATACGCCGCATCCTGCGCCCCCTGCGCCGCCACATCCAGCCGCCGCGCCTGCTCGATAATGTCCGCCGCACGATCCTCGGTGTACGCCCGCTGCCCCGGGCCGAAGTGGTACGCCAACCCGGCAACGGGGAGCAAGGCCCAGAGTGTCCATCCGATCTTTCCAAGGAGCATGCGGTACCTCATGTGCCCAAGGGCACTCCTTGCAATGCCGACGATCCACGCCCAACCGCAGCCCGCTGCCGCGCATACTTCCGCGAAAGCCCCGCAAGCATCAGCGCGGGCCCGATCAGCGCCGTCATCGCGGCCCCCGACCCGAGCGCGATCAGCCCCGCTTCGCGCACGCTCAGCGACTGCCCGGGGTTCGGCGAGATCATCGAGAGTTTCTTCAGCACCTCGCTCGGCAGATGCAGCCGGTTCCCCTCGTGGTAGATCCCGCCCAGCCGGGCCGCAAGCTGCTTGAGCGACCACGTCTCCTGCTTCGAACTGTGCCCCGAGACCAGCGTGGCCTTGTGCGGATCGCCCACGCCGATCACGATCGTGTCCGCGATCGCCGGGGGCAGTGTCACGGCCCCAAGCGTGCTGCTGGCATCCCCATCGCTGATGACCAGCAGCGTCGTCGATCGCCGCGCCCACGGCCGCGCCACTTCCAGCGCGGCGTTCACGCCAGAGGCCAGATCCGTCGGGCCCCCATCGAACGCCACGTGCAACTGCAAACCATCGAACATGTTGGCAATCACGTTCTTGTCCGTGGTGTCCTGCAGCACCGTAATCGCCTTGGTGTAGAAGGCCACCAGCGTGATCCGCGTCTCTTTCATATCCAGCCGGTCCAGAACGCCCTGCACGATCTTCCCTGCCTGCACGCTCCGCGTCGTCTTCTCCGGCTCCGGCCCCGCATCCTGAATCAGCATGCTCGGCGATACATCCAGCGCGATCAGCAGTTGCTTCGAGGCCCGCGGCGAGGGCGTCTGATCCCCGCCCACCGGGTCGTACGCCGCGAGCACCATTGCCCCCCACGCCGCGCAGGCGATCCCCAGCACACGCACTGCGGGCGCACCCCGCGCCCACGCCGACGGCCGCCCCGTCGGCCCGAACGCCAGCCGCGCCACTCGGGCCACCCGGCGCGCATGCACCCACTCGGCCAGTCCGGCCACGATCGCGGCAAGCACGGCGATGATCCAGGCCATCACCATGGCGTGTACCTCATGCCCATCAGCCCCAGAAGCTGCAACCCGCACAGCGCGAGTGCGGCCAGTGCAAACGGCCGGAAGTGATCCAGCGGCATCGTCCCCACCGCCTTGAACTTCGCCGGGCGCATCCTGTCAATGTGTCGAAACACCTGCTTGATGCTGTCCGCGTCCGTCGCCTCGAACGCCTCGCCCCCGGTGATGCGCGTCATGTCCACCACCTCGGTCGGAATGGGCTCATCCTCGGCGACATGGATGTGATAGAGCGTGATCCCCGCCTGCTTGAGCTCCTCCCCCACCGCCTCGTTCTGTCCGCCGTTCAAATCGGAGCTGTCCCCATCGGAGACCATCACGATCATCCGGTCTCCCTCCTGGGCCTCCGCCTCCATGTTGTTCTTGCAGAAGCGAAGGGCCGCCGCGATCGCCGTGCCGCTCATGTGCGGCGGCTGCCGCGCCGGATCCGCAAACGGCATCGCATTGCGAATCGCCTTCAGGTCCTTCGTCAACGGAATCCAGCGAATCTGGTGCGATCCGAAGAGCGTCAGGCCCAGCGCGTCCCCCTCGCGGGCGTTCGTGAAATCTGCAATCGCCTTCGACGCCGTGTGATACCGCTGCCCCGTCATGCTCCCCGACACATCCAGGCACAACTGAATGTTCGTCAGCAATCGCTCCGCCCGCGGCTGCTTCAGCATCTGCGGCCCAGCCAGCATCACCAGCGTCACCGCCAGCAGCAGCAGCGGCACCACCTCGAACGCCCCCAGCGCCCAGCGCAGCCACCCCCGGCGCACGTGCAACTGATGATCGAACGGCAGCACCACTCCCGCGCGACGCCCCAGCACCGTCCAGAACAGCAGCACCGGAACCGCCAGCAGCAGCAACACCCACGGATGAAGAAATGTCATGCGTGCACCTCCACGGGACTGCCCGCCAGGCGGGACGTGCGCAGATGCTCCAACGCCGCCGCGGCCTCCTGCCGAGCCATCTCCCCGCCCCCGCGGGCGTGCAACCATCGCTCCAGCGCGCCGACCAACTCGCGCGTGTCCATATGCCGGCGCACCGCCTGGTACATCGCCGCCGGATCGCCATCCATGCTCGTCGGCACCGACATGCGCTCGCCGAAGTAGCGAAACAGCAGTAGTTCCAGCCGCGCCCGATCCGCAACGGAAACTTCCCCCGACCCACCCATCCCGGCCGTGCGAATCGCATCCAGCAACTGTTCCTCAATCGTCGGCGGCGGCGCGGCCGGCGCGGGCGGCGCAACCGGAGCCGTCCGGCGCATCCGGCGCACAAACCAGTACGCCAGCGGCGTCGTCACCCATAGCCCCACGGCCCCCCACAGCAGCGTGCGATAGTGCGCCCGCCAGTTGAACCATGATTGCTCGGAGGAATACAGATCCGTCCCTGCATCCGCCGGGAGCTTCGAGGCCACGCTCACGGACAGCTCCGCCAGGTCCGTCAGGGGCTTGCCGTCATCACGCTCCAGATAGTTCCGCAGGTCAAATGTCCCCACCACCGTCCCGATGAACTCAATCCGCTGCCCGCCCCCGCTCGGCGCGGGCGAAACCCGCACCATCACCTGCGATGCCGGCGACTGATCCGCCCGCGCCCGCAAACGCGGTGCGTAGTCCACATCCACATGATTGGCCAGCCCGCGCACGGCCTTCACCGGTTCGGCATGCGCGCCCGCAGCGCACACAAGCAGCAGAAGCATGGCGAGCGTGCGACGCTTCATCCACGGCTCCTGATCAACCCGCCGCGCGAGGCGAGGAACATCCGCAGTGCCGGAATGAACGACTGATCCGTGTGTAGGCGCAGGTAGTCCACCCCGCACCGCACCAGTTCGGTCTTCATCGCGTCCGCCGCGGCCCATCGCGAGCCGGAATGCGCCACGAACGAGGCCCCGGTCTCGGACTCCTGGCCGCGGAAGAAACCGGCGCGAAGGGCTCCCGCCTCGGCGGGGTCCTGCGTGTGCAGCACCATGCAATCGTGCCCCTGGGCCGCATGTCGGAGCGCGCCGAGCGCATCCGGATCGTGCAGATCACTCAGCACCACGAACACACTGGACTTGTCCACCCGCCCCGTCAGCCGGCGCAATCGGTCGGCCAGTTGCGTTCCCTCTCCCAGATCCCCCATACGCAGCGGATCCAGCGACCGCCACAAGTCGCCGCGCGTCAGCGTCGGCTCGATCCGCGTCTCCCGGCTTCCTCCGCCAACGATCGCCACCGGGCTCAGCCGGCGCTGCGCGATCAACCCGATCGCCGCCCCGATCCACACCGCCAGGTCGTGCTTGCTCAGCTCCCCGGAGGCCACGGCCATCGATGCCGACGTGTCCACCACGATGTACACACAAATCCGCTTGAGCGCCTCATACTCCTTGACGAACGGAATCCCCGTTCGCGCCGTCAGCCGCCAGTTCAGCGTGCGCACCGAATCCCCCGGCTGGTACGGCCGCGAACCCGAGTATTCCAACCCGCCGCCGACGAAGAGGGAGTTGTCCGAACCAAACGCCAGATCGTCCGCCAGCCGTCGCACCACCATCTCAAAGTCCCCGCGCGCAAGATCATCCGGCTTGCGCAGCAGCGCGGGCCTCGGAGGGTTGGGGGATGGGGAGGAGGGAGCGGAGACAGCCGAAGCGGGCATGGCACACCGTTGTTACGTCAAGGACTTGAGAATTTCGCGCAGCACATCCGCCGAACGCCGCCCCTCGGCCAGCGCCTCATATTTCAGCCGGATGCGGTGCAGAATTACATCCTCCGCCAGCGCAAACAGATCCTCGGGGATCACGTACTCGCGCCCCTGTATGTACGCCCGGGCCCGCGATGCGTGTACGAGAGCCAGCACCGCGCGCGGGCTCCCGCCCAGCTCGATGTGCGGGTTGTTCCGCGTTCGCCCCACCAGCTCCACGCAGTCGCGCAAGAAGACCTCGCTCACGTGCACGTTCTGCACGGCCGTCATCGCCGCGGTCAGCTCCTTGATGCTCATGCGCTGCGAGCCGTCGATCGCATCAAACGCCGACATCGGCACCGCGCCGTCCCCCTGCCGCTTGAGTTTCAGCCCCAAGCTCCGGCGCACCACTTCCGTCTCATCCGTCGGGTTCGGGTACGTCAACTGGTGCCGGAGCATGAAGCGGTCCAGCTGCGCCTCGGGAAGCTCGAACGTACCCGCCTGCTCGATCGGGTTCTGCGTCGCGATCACCAGGAAGGGCGCGGGCAGATCGTGCGTCGTGTCCCCGATCGAGACCCTGCGCTCCTGCATCGCCTCCAGCAACGCCGATTGCACCTTCGGCGAGGCCCGGTTGATCTCATCGGCCAGCAGCAGGTTTGTGAAGATCGGCCCTTTGTGGATCCGAAACTCGCTCGCTCGCTGATCGAGAATCTCCGCCCCCACGATGTCCGAGGGCAGCAGGTCGATCGTGAACTGCACCCGCGCGAACTTCAAATCGATTGCCTTCGCCACCGACTGCACCAGCAGCGTCTTTGCGATCCCCGGCACGCCCTCCAGCAGCAGGTGCCCGCCAGTCAGCAGCGCGATCAGCACGCGCTCCACCACCGTCTCCTGCCCCACCACCGTCTTGGCCACCTGCGCGCGCACCGCTTCGGCAAACGCCGGCGCGCTCGCGCGATGCCTGGAATCCGCCGCGGCCCGATCTGAAACTGCGCTCGTCACTGAGTTGCCTTTCTGTTGTGCCCATCCGCCGCGGCCGCCGAACGCAGCCCCCGCACGCTCACTTGCCCTTCTCGTCCCCCGCCGCCGGCTCATCCTTCACGCGCTCCGCCAGCAGCTTCTCCACCACAGCTTTCACCTTCGCCGCCTTCACGCCCGAAGCCCGAACCTTCCCAGCTCGATCCACAATCACCGTCGCCGGGTAGTGTTCCACCCCAAACGCTGCGGCCGTCACATCAACCTCCACCGGCTTCCCACCCTCCCCCGGCTTGCTCTCCACTTTGTCCTGCATGATCGGCGACACAATCGACTTTGCCTTGGCGTGCGCCTCCATCTTCGCCCACCCGCCCGTCGCACGCCCATCGCACACACCCACGAACATCACCCCCTGCGTCGAGAGTTCCTTCTCGATCGGGATCATCTTGTCCAACTCCGCCATCGACATCGTCAGCGACGGCGACACGAACGTGATCACCACCACGTTCCCCTTCAGCCCGCTCGCGCCCGGCTCCGTCCCGATCCACGCCGTTCCCTTGAACGCCGGCGCGACCTTCCCCTCCATCGCCTTCAACTGCTTCGGCCTCGCCGCCCCGCCGTAGTAGAAGTCCGCCGCAAAGTCTTCCGCAACCTCCGGCCCCTCCGGCGCGGCCTCGGCCAGCAGCGCCTTTACCACATCCCCCACACGATCCGGCGTCAGCCCCGCCGCACGAACAATCCCAGATCGGTCGATCGCCACGTACGTCGGCCAGAACTGCACCGCGTAGTCCTTCACCGACGCCCCACCCGACTTGTCCACACCCACCGTGTAGTTGATCCCCTTCTCCTTCACCACCGCCGGGGCTTTGTCCCACCCATTGTTCGAATCGTGCACGCCGATGAACACCAGCCCCGCCGCCTCGTTCTCCTTCACAAGCTCGATGTTGTGCGGAACCGAGGCCATGCACGGCCCGCACCACGTCGCCCAGAAGTCCACCACGATCACCTTGCCGCGGTTGGCCTTGATGCTCGTCTCCGAACCGATCCACGAATCGATCGTGAGCGCGGGCGCGGGCTTCCCCTCCAGCGCCTTCAACGTCGCGGCCCGTTGCGCCCCGTCAAAGAACCACTCATCGGGAAACGCCTTCCCGGGCCCCGGCTGGGCCTGGGCCTGCGGGCCCATCACCGACATCATCCCAACCAGAACGGCCGACAGAACGATCCGACGCGGTGTAAGCATGAGTCCAACCTCCTGCGATGCCCTGCGTTTCGTTTCTGAACCTGAAAACGGGATTCGTCTGCCCACGCCGCCAGCCGCGGCCGCCGACGAGAATCATACCGGATTCTACTGTACAACCACCCCGCCCGAAAGATGCTTCTGCGGCCCTGCCCAACGCCCAAGCGTCGCCAAGCCCCACGGTCTTGGCCAGCCATCAGGGTTTCGGTACCCTGCACCCATGAAGAAGCCCATGCTCCGATCCTTCCTGCTGGTTCTCTCGGTCCTGCTCGGCACCGCCTTCCCCGCCGACGCACAGAACACCATCCCCCTCGTTCAGGACGGCAAATCCGACTACGTCATCGTTATTGCGAAGGATGCTCCACCCCCCACCGCCCGAGGCGCGGCCGAACTGCAATCCCTCATCGCCCAGATCTCCGGCGCCACCCTGCCCATCCTCCACGACGACGCCCCGCTCCCGGCCCACGCTCTCCTGATCGGCCCCAGCAAGTTCACCGATGCGCTCGACGCCGCCGCGCTTGGGAGCGAAGGGTTCATCATCCGCACCAAGGGCGCGAACCTGATCATCGCCGGCCACGGCCCGCGCGCCACGATGTACGGCTGCTCCGCATTTCTTGAAACCGTTGGCGTCCGCTGGCTTACGCCCAAAGTCACCCTCGTCCCCAAACAAACCACCATCACCATCCCCGCCTTGAACATCACTCAGCTCCCCGCCTTCGAATACCGCGAGCCCTACTTCACCGAAGCCCTGGATCGCGACTGGGCCGCCCGCAACCGGCTCAACGGCAACTTCGCGAATCTCGACGCCTCCACCGGCGGTCGCGTCGCCTACTCGGATTTCGTCCACACCTTCGATCTCCTCATCCCCACATCATTCTTCGACAAACACCCCGAGTACTTCCCCCTCATCAACGGCAAGCGCACCAGCGGCTACGTGCAGCGCTGCCTCACCAACCCAGATGTCCTCGCGCTCGCCATCGAGGGCGTCAAGAAGTCTTTCGCTGATCACCCTGAAGCCGCGATCTGCTCCGTCTCCCAGAACGACTGCGCCAGTTGGTGCACCTGCGACAAGTGCAAGGCCCTCACCGAGCAATACGGCGCGCATTCGGGGCTCTACCTCTGGTTCGTGAACCAGGTCGCCCAGGCCATCGAGAAGACTCACCCCGACAAAATCATCGACACCCTCGCCTACCAGTTCACCGAAGCCCCGCCCAAAGGCATCACGCCCCGCAAGAACGTCCGCATCCGTCTCTGCCCGATCAGCGTCTGTGAATCGCACCCTTACGAGCACGACGATGCCCCCGCCAGCCGCGCGTATGTCGCCAATCTCGCCGCGTGGAGCGCCATCACCGACTCCCTCTACATCTGGCACTACAACACGGACTTTGCCCATTACCTCATGCCCTTCCCGGACTTCAACCAGTTTCCCGAGAGCATCCGGCTCTACAAGCGCTCTGGCGTGAAGGGCATCTTCTTCGAGGGCGACTACGCCCCCGGCGGCGGCGGATCCGACGCCGAGCTCCGCTCGTACGTCATGGCCAAACTCCTCTGGGACCCAACCCTGGACACCGACTCGCTCATCACCGAGTGGATGCGCGGCGTCTACGGCGAGGATTCCGCCCGATCGATGCGCCGCTGGTTCGATCTCCTGCAAGCGCGTGCCGCACTCCCGCAGCGCCACCTCGGCATCTACGACCCCCCAACGCCCGCGCTCTTCACCCCGGAGGTCATTACAGAGGGCGACGGCCTGTTCGCCGACGCCCGCAAGTTTGCTCATACGCCTCTGCAAGTCGAGTATGTCGAAAAGGCCCGCCTCGGTCTCCGCTACGTGAAGCTCGTGCAGCATCCGACGCTCGACGCCTCCCTCGATGAGTTCCTCGCCAGCGCCCGCAAGCTCGGCATCACCCAGACCAGCGAGGGTGGCTCCCTCGACGCATGGGAGAAGACCTATCGCGCCCAACCGGCCCTGAACAAGCCCGGGAAGTAGGAAACCGCCCACGGCGCGATCTCAGCACCCTGCAAACCACGCCCCCAGAAAATCAAAGATGTCCTGCACGGTGATCCCGCCCGCGCCATTGAAGTCCGCGTGCCCGTCGCTCGCGAACCAGGCCGCCAGAAAATCGAAAATGTCCTGCACCGTCACCCCGCCATCGCCGTTGAAATCCGCCGCGGAAGGGAGCGAGACCGAAACCCACTGCGTCCCCGCGATCGCGGCAAAGTTCGGCGCGGCACCAAGATCCGCCGTGCTCGTGGCGGGCACCCCGGGCAGCACCTGATTCGAAAGCGTCCCATCCGCCCGCACCAGCGCAACCGCCACCCCGACATTCATGCACGACCGCCCCGCCGTCGAAAGCGGCAATCCGATGTCGCCATAGGGAACCCGCAACTCAAATCCCGCCGTCGCCGTCGCGGCGTTGGCCACGCTTGTTCCCGTCACACCCCCAGTGTTCGTCGTATTCACCGCCACCGCCAGCCCCGTCAGGTTGCTCCCGCCCGTGAGCGCGCCGGAGCTGTTGTTCGTCGTTCCTCGCCCGCGATAGAACTTCAGCGCCCCATCCTGCAGCAGCAGCACATGATCCACATAGATCGCCCCGCCAAAACAGTTGACGAACAGCATGTGCCCGGGCGCGAACCCCGCATCGAACCGCGTCCCCGCCAATGTCGGCACGCCCGCGGGCGGCGCGGGGATATTCGACGTATTCAGCACGTTCTGCCCCGTCACGCCCGCCCCAGAGGTATCCAACCAAACCGCCAGCGCCGTGCCATCGGTTGGAATGTTCCCCGTGATGCCGATCCGCAGCCCGTCGGCCGCGGGCGAAACGAACAACTGATCGAGCTCCCCGACATTGTCCCCCAAGCTCGTCGGCGCGCTCTGCGTCGCCCGCAGATTGGCCGCGCCGAAGTCGCTCGGAATGTTCCGTCCATCAATGTCCACCGTCACCGCCGGGGGCATGCCCGGTGCCGTTAACGCCACCCCTGCGATCACCGACGAATACGCAGGAATCGTCAGCGGATACGACACGCGATTCGCCGTCGTGATCGGCGGCAGCATCGCCCCGCTCACCAGATCCGTGGGAACCGTCGAATCTCCAACCACGCCGAACACACCGAGATTCACCCGCGTCGTCACCGCCGCCCCGGAAAGATTGTGTACCGCCAGCACCGTCTGGTTCGCATGCTGACGCACGAACGACCACACATGCGACGACGTGTTCGCCACCGGGATCGAGTTCCCCTGCCGCAGCGCGATGCTCCCCCGGCGCGCCGCGATCAGCGCTCGATACGTCTCCAGCAGCGACCCCGCCACCCCCTGCTGCTCCGCCACGCTTCGCCCGTCGTTGTTCTGCTCCACACGCCCGTTGTACGCCCCGCTGTTGAGCACGAAGTAGTTGCTCATCGGCGGCCCTGCCACCGCGTTCCACTTGAACGGCTCGCGGTGCGGAATGTCGTTGGCGTCCGAGCCGTAGCTCGCCGTCGTGCCGCGCATGCCGATCTCATCGCCGAAGTAAATGTTCGGTGGAAACGGCTGCGTCAGCAGCACCGCCGCCGCGGCCTTGTGCTTGGGAATGCTCCCGCCAAGCGCGGACGCCAGCCGGTCCGAATCATGGTCGCTGACCTGCGCCACGAGCGTTTTCCCCGCCGGCACCGCTGCGATTGTGGACTGGATGCTGTCGTACAGCTCCTGCGCGTTCGCGTTGGCCACCGCATCTCGCGCCGCGAACTCGAAGGGCTTTGTCAGCACGCCGTCAAACCCCGTCGGCGTCAGCAGGTCCGTGCCGTAGTTTCCCCAATCTCCCGGCTCGCAGAAGATGAACACGCCCGGCTTGGTCGCGCGGAGCGACTGGCACCAGTTCTGCCAGAACGAAATGTTCGCCCCCCACGCGCCTCCGCCGTCGGGCGAGTTCGAGTACGCATGGTCCAGCCGATATCCATCCACCCCGTCGCTCGTATTACCATCCGCGTTCGGGTCCAGCCACTTTCGCGCCCACGCCGTATTCAGCCCGACCGGCCCCGCGTTGTTCAGGTTCCAGTTGATGAACCCCACCGACGCCCCGCTCCACGTGTTGTACGACGACCCCGTGTACATGGAGTTCCCGGCGTTGGTAAACGCGAGATACGAGTCGTACACGCTCGCCGGATTATTGTGCGCCGACGTGTAGTACACCGAGTTCTGGCTGATCCCGTACGCCACGTAGTCCAGAATCACCTTGATCCCGCGCGCGTGCGCCGCGATGATGAACGCCTGGAAATCCGCCTGCGTTCCGAACCATGGATTCAGCGTGTCCGCCGCGCCATGCTGGTACCCGTGATACGCCGCCGACGGAAAGATCGGCTGCAAATACACCGCCGTGATCCCCAGCCCCTGCAGGTAATCCAGCGAGGCCGTCATCCCGTTGAAGTCCCCGAACCGCGCCGGCTGACCGCTGCGCACATCGTTGTCCGAATCCCGCCACGCGATCGGCATGATCTGATAAAACACCTCATCCTGCGGCGGCCGGTTCAGCGATTGCCCCTGCACCGCGCCTGCCGCGAACAGCGTCGCGCACGCTCCGCACAACAGGTGCAATCGTTGAATGATCGTTCGTTGGGTCATGCTGAATCACCATCCGGAGGCCGCCCCGCCCCGCCCGCGATGCCTCCACGGCGTACGCCGGCGCGTTCATGGAACATACACCACGTTCCCCGTTCCGGAGGCGGTTGGAGCGGATTTCATGCGCAACTCCGCCCCGGAGCGGTGTTTCCCCTGCAAAAGCCCAATCCATTACCCGAGCGACGGCCTACTTCTTCGGGCCATTTTCGAATGTCTTCACCGGCTTGGCCGGGGGTGTCATCGGCGGCACCGGCTTCTCCGCGATCAGCTTCTTCAGATGCTCCACAGCCGCCTTCAACTGCGCATCCTCGCCAACGAACGTCGCGTGCGGCCCGTTGTCCACCGTGATGTCCGGCTCCACGCCGCGCCCCTCGATGAGCCACTGCCCATCCGGACCGTACACGCCCGTCTCGGCCGCGGAGGCGATTCCCTTATCCACCAGCACGTTGGAGGACGACAGCCAGATCTCCCCACCCCACGTGCGCGTGCCGATCACCTTGCCGATCCCGAGCCGCTTGAACCCCTCCGCGAAGGCCTCCCCGTCGCTGGCGGTACGCTCGTTGCAGAGCACCACCACGTGCCCGCGGAAGGCGTACTGCATGTTCCACGAGGGCGGATTGCCCACGCGCGGCGACCACCCGAACCACGCCTTGCGCAGCAGTTTGCCGAGTATCCATGAGTCGATGTTCCCGCCCCGGTTGTGGCGCACATCGATGATCAGCCCATCCCGATTGAAGACGGGGTAGAAGCCCTTCACCCAGTTGGTGTAGTCTCCGCCGCCCATGGCCCGCAGGTGCAGATACCCGATCTTCCCCGCGCCAAGTTCCTCAACGGATTGCCGCCGCGTGAACTCCCAATCCGTATAGCGCAGATCGCTCTCGCTCTCCTGGCTGATCGGCACGACGATTGCATCGCGCTCCGCATCGAATCCGCCGCCGGACTTCGCCGGACGAACACGCAGCAACACCTGCTTGCCCGCCTTGTGGCGCAGCAGCATCGCCCCATCGGGAACCGAGAGCGTGGCGACGCCGTCGATCATCGTGATCACATCCCCAACCTTGCACCGCACGCCCGGCTTGCCCAGCGGGCCGGCCCGTTCCGGGTCGTCCGGCTCGCACTGGTACATCCGCTCGATGCGGTACCCGCCCGCGGGCTCATCTCGCGTCAGCGCCGCCCCCAGCGCGGCCACCGGCACCTTGTCCGGCCCATCCCGCACATCCCCGCCGCGTACGAAGGTGTGCAGGGCCGAGAGCTCTCCGACCATCTGCGCGATCAGATCATTGAGTTCGGCACGTGTCGTCACGCGATCCGTCAACGGCAGGTACTTGTCGAGCATGCCACGCCAGTCCACGCCGTGCATGTTTGTGTCGTAGAAATAGTCGCGCATCAGCCGCCATGACTCGATGAACATCTGTCGCCACTGCACCCGGGGAATCAGCGAGAGCGTCCACCCGGAGAGATTCACTGCCTTCTTGTCGAGGTCCGCGATCGGCCCCGCCCCCGCGTCCGCGACATAGAACGAGTCCTTCTTGCGGATCAGCATCTTCTTGCCATCGGCGGAGAGTTCCACCGACGCAACATCCGCCAGAACCGTCTTCACCTCCGGCGAATCGTTCTTGATCTCGATCGACTCCAGATCGTTCTTGCGCTCAAAGCCGCTCGGGGTCGAGAGCCAGAGAAGGGCTTTCTCCGTCGCCAAGAGCGATGAGTAGTTTCCCGGCTTCACGGGCGCCTCGTACAACCGCGCCGCAATCCCGTTCAGATCGATCTCCACCGGCTTGGGCTTCTTGTCCTTCTTTGGGGCGTCCTTCTTGTCTGCATCTTTTTTGTCCGCAGCAGGAGGATCGGCCGGTTTCGAGTCCCCCTTCGCGGCCCCATCCGCCGGCTTCTCTTTGTCCTTCTCCTTCTCCTTCTCAGCCCGCTCCCTGGCCGCCTGCACCTCATCGCTGGGCGTGAAGGGCCAGCGCTGGTCCGCCATCAACGCCAGCCCGTACACCTTGGTCTTCTGATCCAGATACGGGTCGGGCTGGTTCGGCCCCCAAGGCGCGGCCACCACCGTCCGGAGCGTCCGATCCGAGAGAAAGAACAACCACTTTCCATCCGCGCTCCATGCCGGCGCGAACGAGTCGTACCGATCGGTCGTCACCGTCGTGGGCTTGCCCGCGACGCCATCGACCGCGCTCCACACGCGAAGAATCCGAAAACTGTTCTCCGCGTACGTCACGTACGCCAGCCACCGGCTGTCCGCGCTCCACTCCATCTCCGAGAAGTCCTCGATGTTCGATGTGTCGATCCTGCTGTCCGTCTTCTTTTCCACGTCGTAGACCCAGAGCTCCTGGTTCTTGTTGTGGTGTGCAATCAGTTTTCCATCCGGCGAAGGCAGCGCCTCCCACCGCAGGACCTTGGAATCCTGCGTCAGTTGTTCCCCCGCGCCCACGCCATTGGCGGGCAACTTCCATACCTCCACCTCCCCCGTTTTGTCCGAGAGCGCAAGCACCGACGCCGCTGGCGCGCCATCCGGCCCCCCATTGTTTGGGATGAACCGCGCCCCGCGATACCGCACGCCATCATCCCGCCCCACATCCACCAGCCGCCCCTGCTTGGCCGGAGCCACAAAGACCCGCCCCCGCGCCGTCAGCGCAACGCGGTCCCCATCCGGCGAGATATGCGCGCTCGTCAGGTAGTCCATCGGCTTCTCAACCCACCGCTCCCGCAACTGATCCAGATCGGTATCCAGCGTGATCGGCACGATCGCCGTCGCCCCCGTCGCGATCTCCAGCATCCACACATCCGCCCCCAACTGGTACGCGATTTTTCCCGCGCTCAGCGACGCATCCTGCACATCGAATCCCTTGTGCGTCGTGTGCTGTTTCAGGTCCTTCCCATCCGGCGTCATGGACCAGATGTTCATCGTGCCATCGCGATCCGACACGAAGTACACCCTGCCTTCCCACCACATCGCGTGCTTGCTTGTGCCATCAAAGTCCGCAAGCAGTTCCGTCGCCTCCTGCTCACCCGCCTTGTAGCGCCACAGGTGCTGGATCGTCCCGCCCTTGTACCGCTTCGTCGAACTCCCATTGAAGGCCAGACGCGTAAATACCAGCGTCGCATCCGCCGCGCTCGCCCCCCCACCTCCTCCGCCCACACCCGGATCGAACGCCCCATCCGAGGCCTGCGCCAGCGGCACCAGCGTCCGCACACGCGTCTTCGGGTCGATCAGCGTGAGCTGCGTGTTGGGCAGCGTGGAGAACTTATCCGTCGTCGCGCAGATCCGCCCATCGGCCGTCCACCCCACCACCGACGCCCGCGCCGAATCAAACGTCAGTCGCGTCGGCAGCCCTCCCGCAAGCGGCATGACGTACACCTCCCCCGGTCCCTCGTACTGCCCGACGAAGGCCACACTCAACCCATCCGGCGATATCGCCGGGCGCGTCTCTTCGGCCGGATGGCTCGTCAATCGCGTCGCCACCCCTCCCGCCGCGCCCACCTTCCACAAATCTCCCTCGGCCACAAACACCAGCGTCCCCTTGCCCAGCGCGGGCTGCCGGTAGTACCCCGTCGGCGGCCCCGCGGGCGCCTGGGAGACCGTTCCCACCACCTGAGTAGTCTGACCAGCCGCGGCCGCGGCCAAAAACCCCGCCAAAACCGGCACGAGAGTGAAGCAGTTGCGCATGCCGCAGTGTACCTGCTTTCGTGGCATGCGCCTATCGGCCCATGTCTCGGTTGGGGGCGCGCCTCGCCCGAGGGCCTTGCTCATCCAACGTGGACTGCCGCAGCCCAACGCCGCCACACCCTGGACTGCTCAGCCAATCGCACAATCCTGTTGGCAAATCCCCCATTTGTCGATACTCTCATACTCCGTGCTCCCACGACTTCCGCAACCCTGCTCCCCCCGCCGCGGCTTCACGCTCATCGAGTTGCTCGTCGTCATTGCCGTCATCGCGCTGCTCGTTGGCCTGCTCCTTCCCGCGCTGAAGGGCGCACGCGAAACGGCCCGCAAAACCGTCTGCCTCACCAACCAGCGCTCCATCCTCTCCGTGCTCGCGCTCTACGCCGACGACTCGAAACGCTACATCCCGCGCGAGTGCGGCTCCGGCCACTTCACCATCCCCGCCGTTCCCCTGGACTCCACGCCCACCCCCGCCGCCAACGAACGTCTCGACATCTCGTGGCCCTTCAACCTCCGCCCCTATCTCGACCAGCGCGCCAGCACCGAGGACAAAACCGGCGGCCTCGACGACGACCAGTTCGCCAAGGCCCCCTACTACCACGACCCCGCTCGGGCCATCGACGCCCACAATGTGCACTATGTCGACAACGGCCTGAAGTTCGCCTCCCGCGGCGTCCTCGCCTCCGGCACCAAGCCCCCCGGCCCGCTGGACCTCGTCCAGCTCCCCGATCGAACCATCTACCTCACCTGCTTCACCGACGACTCTGATCACCTGCGCTCCAACGCCTGGTTCAGCGCCTCCTCCAGCACGCTCTACATCTCCCAGTTCTACGACCTCTGGAGCTTGACGAACGTCACCGGCAGCACCAGCGGCGCGATTCTCGATGTCAGCCGCGCCCAGCGCACCTCCAACGGCCGGCACGCCGGCTCCACCAACGCCGGCTGGTTCGACGGCCACGCCACCACCGTAAAACCCTCCGCCCTGCTTGATCTGGCGAACTGGGACGACGGCGACTACCGCCAGTAGTGGCATGGGCCTACCGGCCCATGTCTCGGCCGCCGCGGCCGAGGGCCTTGGTTGTGTGCCGCAGGAAATGGGAAAGACCTTCGGGCGAAGCGCCCGAAACCCGGGCTGGTAAGCCCGTGCCACATCACTTCTTGGGCAACCCATTCGCCATCGCCCACTCCACCGCCTCGCAAAACCGATCCACCTCCTCCGGCGTCGTGTACACGCTCGCCGTCACGCGCATCCCGGCGAACTCGTCGTGCTTGATCGCCGTCGTCAGTATCCCGCGCTTCTCCCAGAGCCACGCCGACAGCTCCCCGCTCTCCAACCCCTCAACCTCCACCGTCCCGATCCCACATGAGAACGCGGGCTTGAGCGACGTGTGCAGCTTCACGCGCCCGCTGGGGTGCCCCAGCAATCGCTTCGCCCACCGATCCCGCAGATACCGCAGGCGCGCCTCCTTCCGCGCCCCGCCGATCGACTCATGGAACGTGATCGCCTCCGCGATCGCCAGCGTCGCCCCCATCGGGTGCGTCCCGATCTCCTCGTACTTGCGAATGTCGTTGTCGTTCTCCACGCTCGAAGCCATTAACGCCCACAGCGATTTGATCTTGTCCCGGCGCACGTACAGCAGCCCCGTCCCATGCGGCGCGGCCAACCACTTATGCAGCGACACTCCGTAGTAATCGCACCCCAGGTCGCCGATCTTGAAATCAATCTGCGCCAGCGCGTGCGCCCCATCCACAATCACCGGTATCCCCCCGTTCTTCGTCCTCGCCATCGCCACCACGTCCTTCACCGGCAGAATCTGCCCCGTGATGTTGATCACGTGGCTCATCAGGATCAGCTTGGTCCGCTCCGTGATCCCCTCCTCAAAGAGCTTCACGATCTTCGCCGGGTCCTCGCAAGGAATCGGCAGCTTGATCTGCTTCATCGCGATCCCCTCGCGCCGATCCCGCTGCCTGAAGGTCGTCAGCATCCGCGGGTAATCCTGCGTCGTCGTCAGCACTTCGTCGCCGCGATGCAGATCATGCCCGAACTGGCAGATCTGCAAGCTCTCCGATGAGTTCCGCGTCAGCGCGATCTCCTCCGCATCCACTCCCCACACCTTGGCCAGATGCGCCCGCACCCGCTCCCGCGCCGGCTCCTGCTCACGCCAGAGCGCCACCGGCGGCGGGGCGAAGTTCGCCCGCTCCAGATGCCGCCGCTGCGCCTCCTGCACCACCGCCGGCGACGGCGACACGCCCCCGTTGTTCAGGTTGATCACCGACCGATCCTGCGTGAACGCCCGCTGCACCACCCCCCAGAAGTCCTCGTCACGGGCAATTGCCTCCGGGTCGCCCTCTACCGCGCCCAACGATCGCATGTCGGGCCGCGTGGTCGTTGCGGCGATAAGACGTCGCGCAGGCATCAATCCCGCCACCACCGGAATGGCCATCGCCCCAAGAACCGTGCGTCGATGCAGCATGGGAATCCTCCTGCGAAGCGCGCCATACTACCACACGCCCCCTCATACAGAACCCCGGCGGTCACGCCGGGACCGCACCTCTCCCACACAAGCACGGCCGCCCCGACGGAACCCCCATCATCACGGGAAAAACACCCGCTGCACCACCCAAAACACCCCCATCCCCGCGATCAGCACCGACGCCGGGATCGCGATCCGCCCCCGATACCACGGCTTGGCCTGAAACCACCCCACCGCCAGCAACGCCGCCGCCACCACCGTCAACTGCCCCGCCTCCACCCCCACATTAAACAGCAGCACCGGCCCCAGCGGCACCTTCTGCCCGTTCATCGCCTCCGCGAACGAAGACGCGAACCCCAGCCCGTGCACCAGCCCGAAGCCGAACACGATCGCCGGCCGCCACGCATGCACCTTCTGCGTGCAGATATTCTCGATCGCCACGAACGCGATCGACGCCGCGATCGCCGGCTCCACCACCGAACTCGGCAGCGAGATCACCCCGCGCACGCTCAGCGCCAGCGTCACCGAGTGCGCCAGCGTGAAACACGTAATCTGAATCAGCAGCGGCCGGATCTTCGGGCTCAGAAAGAACAATCCCAGCACAAACAAAATATGATCCAGCCCCTCCGGAATGATGTGCGTGAACCCCATCCGCACAAATCCCAGCCCGCTTCTCGTCGAGCCGACCACCGGCGTCGCCGCCGCGGGCAAGGGGGAAACGCCCCCGCTCGCCTCCGGCGTCACCGTCCCCGGAATCCGCGGCGCATCCAGCGCAAACGCATATTCCTCCGATCGTTCCCCAGCACGCACATTCGCCGCCAGCGGCTCGGCTCCCGGCGTCTGCACCGTGATCACCACGTCCCCCATCATCTCCGGAAAACGAATCGCAAACTTCTTCGCCCCCGCCGGCAGCCCCGCCCGCGCGATGAAATCCAGCTTCACCGGCAACACCGGCCTGGCCCCCGAATCCCGCCAGGTTTCGGCCTGCTCCACGGTGGGCGCACTGAGAATGCTCGCCGCCACGGGGGCCCCGTCCACAACGATCTCCAACTGCTTCTCGAACCGCGCCCGCCCCGCTTCCAGCGCGCCCTGCAGATCCTCCCGCGGCCCGCGCAGCAGCCCCATCATCTGCGCATCATCAATCCGCCCCGGCAGATCGTTCATCGCAAACGCCAGCGCATCGTGATGCACGGAGACCTGGATCGTCCCATCCCGAAGCACCGTCGCGATCGCCGAAGCATTCAGCACCGGATGCGGCAATGGCCGCGCCCACGCGGCTACCGCCATCACCGCGCACAACAACACCCCACACAGCACAGCCAACGAACGATTGGGCATACACCAGTAGCGCATGGAGCTACAACACAATACGCCCATCAGTCCTCAGCCCCCTCACGGCGCCTTGAACGATCCCTGCAACGACTTCAACGATCCCTCCGACAGGCATGAGTTCCAGATCGTGAACTCCCGCATCTCGCCCGCGAAGTGACGCTTGTGCTCCCACGGATCGGCGGGAAGAATATTCACCTGCGGCTCATCGTCCGCCAGCGAAGTCGCCTGCTCGGCGATCATCTTCGCATTCTTGTACAGCCGCACCGTCGTGCCATCGAACGTCGCCGTGATCATCTGCCATTTGTCCACGTCAAAGGGCGTGTTCCCCTTCACATCCGCGTTGCTGCTCCAGAAGTGGATGCCGTTGGAGAACTTCGTGAGATAGCGCCCGGTCCCCACCGCCGAATCGTCGCTCTTGCCGAATCCCGCGATCACCGTGCGATCCGCCGGCTGCCGATCCGTCTTCACCCACATGTTCATCGACCACGGCTGCTCCCCGCCCGTCGGCAGCCGCTTCACGCCCTGAATCTTCGCGTCCGTGTGGCTCTTGTCCGCCACCTCCAGCCGGTAGATCGGCCCGCTCGCCGCCACCGGCACATGCACGCCCGACATCCCGTTGCCCGCCAGATCCACGATCGCGCCGAACGAAAGCGTGAAGGACATGTTCTCCGGCAACGCCCGGTCCACCGTCAGCACCACGGACCGTGCATCGGGCGCAAGTTCCACCGACGACGCCTTCGGCATCGCCGACTCCTGCCCCGCGCCCTCCGTGGCCTTCAGCGTGTACGCCCCGGGAACAATCGCTCCCGCTCGCGCCACCGGCTCGGAGAACTCCACATGAATGCGCGGCGCCTGATACTCGGCCCACGCGCTCTTCACGCTCGGGGCCGTCGTATCGCTCACCAGCACCTCCCGCGACGCGATCGGCCCCGGTCGACCCCCCGAATCGAACGACGTCGCCTTCACCGTCGCCGTCTTGCCCAGCCAGAACGGCTGCCCGAACACCGGCGACGACGCCGTCGGCTCCGTCCCGTCGGTCGTGTACCGGATCGAGCCCTCGCCGAAGTACAGCGCAGGATCAACCCGCACCTGCACCGAATCCGCCGGTGCGCCCGTCGACGAAATACGCACCGCGCTCGGCGAGTGATCTGTCAGCATGTCGCGCAAGGGCATCCCGGGCGCGGCATGGTCGTGCGAGCCCTTCACCGCCGTCACCGCGAACACCTTCACGCCCGGCATATCCGGAAGCGTCAGTTTCGTCGCCCCGGCCGGCACCTCGATCGTGGAGCGGAAGATGTAGCAGTACTGGTAGTGATCGTCGCCCCATTCAACAACCTCTTTCCCCTCCACCGTCCTGGCCAACTTCGCGTGATGGTGCGAGCAGAACCACGCCACCGACTCCGGCTTCACGTACCCGGGGTCCAGCCCCACCAGCGGATTCGTCCACTGGAACGACAGCTCCGGCACCGTCCCGCCCCAGCGCCGATTGTCCCACTGTCCAACGTACCCGCGCCAGCTCGGAACGCTCAGCGTCGTGGACTGCTCTCCAACCTTGAACGCCGCGGAGACATCCCCCGCGCTCGACGCGGCCAGAATCTCCACGCGATCCACTCCCCCCGGAATCGTCAGCGTCTGCCCCTTGCACGCCAGCGCGTTGGACTTGCCATCGGCCGTCGGCCCAAGTTTGAACGTGATGTTGTCCACCACCAGTTCCGCCGGCAACTGCTCGGCCGGATACGCCCGCTCCCCTTCCATCGATCCGTCGGATCGCTTCGCGTTGGTGCTGGCCACATCCGTATCAAACGCCAGCACGATCGGCATCGAGAGAGCCGGCTGCACCGCCGCCGCACCCGACCGCTTGGCCATCGTCACCGCGAACGCCCGCAGGCCGTACCCGTGCACATCGGCCACCAGCGCGCCATCGGCGACCTTCGCCTTGCCGATCTCCCGTTCCTGCCCGTCGATCTCCCGCGCCGCACTAGCGGCCATGCCAAACTTCACATGTACGCCCGTCGCCGCCGCACCCGTCAGCTCGCGCAGCCGCACCACGATCTCGTCCGAATCCTCGGCCTTTTTGGCCGCCATCACCATCACGCTTGGATTGTCGCACGAAACCAGCGAGTAGCTCTTGCCCATCGCCCCTTCGTGCTTGGGAACCACAAAGCCCACCAGCGGCTGGTTCAGTCGCGCCGCATGCCACGGCGTAAACCCAGCGCGCCAATCGCCCGCATGGGAGTAGAAGGCATAGTCAATGTCGTGCCGCCCCAGGTCCTGCGTCCCCTGGTCCTGATACCCGCCGGAGGCCCCCGGCGTGTACAGCAGCGTCAGCCGCATCGTGTGGTCGTCCGGCTTGTCCGAGCCGTACTTGCAGTCGTTGAGAATGCTCACGCCGAACGCGCCCGACGCATCCGTTGTGTCCATCCACTGATGCGCCGAATACTCGAACTGCTTCTCGTGCGAGTTGGGGCGCTCGATCACGCCCGTCTGAATGTCGTACGTCGCCTTCGCGTTGCTCGCCACCAGCGGGAAGTGCGCCCGCAAGGAGCGCTCCCGCGTGGACCAGTCGATATGCGTGTGAAAGTTCAGGACATCCCCGCTGCGCCCGCCCGCGAGCCGAATCTCCTGCACATACGTGGACCCTTCATGCTCCCGCTCCACGCGGACCGCGCCCCGCACAGGGCCGGATTCGGTCACCGTCACGGTCGCCGGTCCGGAAACGAACGAGCGCGTCGGCTTGATCCGGTCCGCCCAGTCCTGGTTCCACGCCGGCCACTGCTTGGGCCGCTCAAAGTGCAGCCCCAGCCGCGCCGCGCCCGAGAGCATCTCCTTGTTCACCGACTTATCGAAGATCGAGGCCACATCGCCGTCGCTGTTGATCTTCACAAGGTACCGGTCGTTCTCCAGCGTGTCCGTCGACACCTTCAGCATCGCCGGCATCGCCGGTTCCTTCTCCGAGAGCCGGATGTCGTACACCGCGTATCCCGAGCCCGGCACCTTCGCCGTGAACGCGATCTTCCACGGCCCGCCCACCTCCGTCGCCATCGTCAGCGTCTGCACAAACGTGCTCTGCCCGTCGGGGCCCACCGCCACGGGAATGCCCAGGCCCTCCGGCTGCGGGATCGTCATCTCCACCACATCCTCGCGGTCCATCCCCAGCGGGTTGTAGATCACCACGCTCGTGCCCGTGCCGCGCGTGTCCATGCCATCCGATACCGCACCCACTGACCGCTTCAGCACATCCGCCAGCATGTTCGACGCCAGAATCTCGTCGTTCCACGCGAACTCGTACGCCTTGGGCAAGCTCGTGCCCGGCAAAATATCATGCATCTGCGAGCCGAGCGTCAGCGTCCACGCATCCTCCAGCCGCTGCGCCGGATACGGCCCGGCGCCCGCCCACCACGCCGCCAGCGCGGCCCGCTCCGCCGAATCCGCAAGCAACTCGTTCTTCCGGTTCCAACGCTTCATGTACGATTCGGACGTCACCGAGCCCGCCGAGTGCTCCGTCAGTTCCAGCTCCCCCTTGTACCGCGGCAGCCCCGCCACCTGCTCCGGCGTGATCGTCTTGAACATCCAGTCCGCCGGGCCCGAAATCACCTTCGTGTGCCCCTCGGTCTTGGTGGACTTCTCCACCATGTTCACGCTCGAATCCTTCGGCGCGCCCCCCTGATCTCCGGTGCCGTAATAGTGGTAGTCCGCGAACACGCCCGACTTCCCGTTCGTGTCGATCCGCTTGGCCCACCCCTCGCTCGTCGCCAGGTTCTCCTTCACCTCGCCCACGTACGCGCCGGGATCCAGCGCGGCCACAATGCTCTTCCCGTCCGGCCCCTCCCACACGCCCACGTTGAACGGAATCTTCCCGATCGCAAGGCCCCACGTCAGCTTCTGCGTGCTGAATCCCTTCAGCCCGCAGTGCGACAACAAGCTCGGCAGCGCGGCCGGAAACCCGAAGCAATCCGGGAGCATGTACTCCTCGCTCGCCAGCCCGAACTCCTTGCGGAAGAACTTGTTGCCGTACAGAATGTGCCGCACGTACGACTCGGCCGACGGCACGTTCGCGTCGTTCTCATCCACCGACGAGCCGCACGGAAACCATTGCCCCTTGGCCACGTACTCCTTCAGCTTCGTGTAGTCCTCCGGGAAGTACTCCTGCATCATTTGGTAGCGGCGCGAGCCGGAGAAGTTGAACACGTAGCTCGGGTACTTCTCGAACAGCTTGAAGTTGTCGTGCAGCGTGTTGGCGATGAACTCCCGGATCGTCTGCGGGTATGCCCAGCGCCACTCGGTGTCCAAGTGCGCGTATCCCACCACGTACAGCGTCGGCTGCTTCCCAAGGTCCACCTTCGGCGGCGGCGGCACGGCGTCCACCGCGGGCTTCGGAGCCGGCGATTCATCCGCCACGACCACCGAACAGGCGGACCCGGCAAGTACAAGCATGGCGACGAGCAGACGACGATGGTTCATGGCGAAACTCTCCGTTAAGCGGGCGAAGGGAAGTGTAATGCCCCCGCGCCTTCGGTTGTGAATGAAAGATCATCAATGGCCGCTGCCCGGCATCCTCAGAATCCACCGCTCCCGGTCGGCAGAGCCGATCATCCCTGACACCCCCCGATCGACTCACCCCGCCCGTTTCAACTCCAACTCCGCCTCCAACACATCCAGCATCGCCGCCGCGCTCAATGCTCCATTCAACGCATCGCGAAAACCCTCGTGCATCAGCCGCCGCGCCAGCTTGGCGAGCAACTTCAGGTGCGTCTGGTCCGCATCCGAGGCCCGCACCGTCAACATGATCGCCAGCCCCACCGGCAGGCCGTCCATGGACGGCCACTCGATCGGGGCTCTCAGCCGCGCCACGGCGATCGACGAGCACGCCACCGCGTCCGTCTGGGCATGCGGTATACAGAACCCGAATCCAAATCCCGTCGCACCCTTCTCCTCGCGCACCCACGCCGCCTCCTCCACCGCCCGCGGATCGTCCGTCCGCCCCGCCGCGTGCAGCAGCCCCGCAAGTTCCTGAATCACGTCCTCGCGCGTCGAAGCATCCGAATCAATCAGGATCAACTCCGAATGCAACGGCCCCTGCATCTCGCTCCCGGCCTGGCTTCCGAACGCATCCAGAATCGCATCCACCTGCTCCGCCGTCTCGCAGGCCATCGCTTTTTCCAGCACCGCGCGGCACTCGGCCGCGCTCACCCCCGCCAGCTTCGCCTTCACCGGCCCGATGCTCGGCGCCCCCATGCTGATCTCGTCCAGCCCCGCCACGCCCAGCCCCACCATCAGCGGCAGGTGGCGCACATCCCCCGCCATCTCCCCGCAGATCCCCACCCAGACTCCATGCGCCGCCGCCTCGGACACGATCTTGTCCAGCAGGCGCAGAAACCCCGGCTCGCGCGGATTGTTCAACTCCGCCACCCCCGCGTTCGTCCGGTCCGCCGCGAACGTGTACTGGCACAGGTCGTTTGTCCCGATGCTGATGAAGTCCACCACGTGCGCCAACTGATCGATCACCAGCGCGGCCGAGGGCACCTCCAACATGATCCCCACCGCCATGTTCGGATCGTGCGCCACGCCCTCCTCGCACAACTCCGCCTGCGCCCGCGCGATCCGCTCGCAGAACCACTTCGCCTCCCCCACCGTCGCCACCATCGGCGCCATCACCTTCACCGTCCCATGCGCCGAGGCGCGGCAGATCGCCCGCAACTGCGACCGCAGCAGATCCAACTCCCGCTTGTACAGCCGCACACCCCGACACCCCAGAAACGGATTCTCCTCCTTCGGAATCGTGATATACGGCGCGGGCTTGTCCCCCCCGATATCCAGCGTCCGAATGATCACCTCTCTGGTGGCACGGCTCTCCAGAGCCGTGCTCCCCGTCGCCTCCACCGCCGCCCGATACAACAGATACTGCTCCTCCTCGGTGGGGGGAGTCGCCCGATCCAGAAACAACATCTCCGTCCGCAGAAGCCCCACCGAATCCGCGCCCTGCTCCATCGCGCCCGCGATCTCCGCCGCCATCGCCGCGTTCGCCGCGACCTCCAGCGCATGCCCATCCCGCGTTGCCCCGCGCCGCGCCATCAGCGGAGCCATCTTCGCCCCGCGCCGTCCCCGCGCCCGATCTTCCCGACGGTAATACTCCATCACCGCCGCCCCCGGCGACGCCACCACGAATCCCCCAATCGCATCCACAATCGCCCGAGCCCCCCCCGGCAGACTCGTCGCCGACATCTCCACGCCGATCAACGTCGGAATCTGCATCGATCGCGCCAGAATCACCAGGTGCGACGTCCGCCCCACATCCCCCAGCACCAACCCCTTCAAGTTCCGCCGATCCATCGACGTCAGTTGCCCAACCCCCAGCTCCTTCGCCACCACCACCGACGGCCCCTCCAGCACGATCGGTTTCTCAACGCCTCCCCCCCACGTCGGATCCAGCACGCCCAGCAGCCGCCGACAAACCTCCCGCACATCCGCGGCCCGCTCCCGTATGTACGCGCTCGCCGAGTGCTCCAGCTTGGACGCAATCTGCCCCGCCCCCGCCACAACGGCCCCCGGCGCGCTCATCCCACTCCCGATCAGCTTCGCCATGCACCCCGCGAGCGCAGGATCGATGATGATCCCCCGATGCGCGCTCAGAATGTCCTTCCCTGCCCCCGGCTTCTCTTTCTTGAGCGCACCCTCGATCTCCTCGCGCACCGCATCAATCGCCCCCGCCAGCCGCGCCCGCTCCTCCTCAACAGTCCCCCCGGCCGCTCCCGTGTACTCCTTGGGAAACTCCGCTCCGCCCCCCCACACCACCATGCCTTCACCCACGCCCGTACACACCGAAGATCCCAGAATCGTCACCACTCCCGCCCGCCGCAGCGGCACCGGCACCCGCGCCACAAACCCGGCGCCCGCCGCCTCCCCTGCCTCGCCTCCCTCGGTCTCCCCAAACTTGTCCGCCACCAGTCCGCGCACCTCTTCAATGAACTTGTCCGCATCATCCCCGCTCGCCTCCACCAGCACCGAGTGCCCGCGCTGCACATCCAGCCCGATCACCGAAAGCACGCTCCGCGCCTCGGCCGATGCCCCCGTCGCCTCGTTGGTCACCACCGCTGCGGAATGAAACCGCCGCGCAGTCTCCGCCAGCACGCTCGCAGGCCGCGCGTGTAAACCAGTCGGAAGTTCGCAGACGAATCGAAAAGAAGCCATAAGAAAATGTCGGATGGTGGATGTCGGATGTACTGAACCAAAGCCCAAGACACATGCGAGCACGAGACTATCCGGTTTCCTCCCCGCTCTTCACATCCGACATCCAACATCGCACATCCGACATTCCTATGCCCCCGCCTTCGCCAGCACGCCCTTCGGGTTCTTGATCGCCTCCGCCACGCCCACCTGCACCACCCGCTTCCCCTCAAACCGCTCCTTCTTCTCCACCTCGATATCCACCGCGAAGATCACCACCTCCGCACCCTTGATGTCTGCGGCCGTCAACTCATTCTCTATCCCCATCGCCCCCTGCGTCTCCGTCTTGATCGTGTGACCCGCGGCCTTGGCCGTCTTCTCCAGCATCTCCGCCGCCATGTACGTGTGGGCAATGCCCGTCGGACACGCCGTAATCGCAACAATGTTCATGATCATCCTCGCACAAAAGAGCCTCTCGCATAAGCGAGAGGTGCCCGCTACGCCGCCGCGGCCTCGCCCGGCGCCTTCCAGATCTTCTTGAGTGTATTGACGCTCACCGCCGTCACCACCATCCCCGCCACAATCGCGATCACGTACATCAACTTGTTGTCCACCACCGGCAGCACGATCAGCCCCCCGTGCGGGGCATGATCCCCGCACTGCCCCAGCATCGCGATCGTGCTCGCCGTCATCGATCCCAGCATGATGCTCGGGATCACCCGCAGCGGGTCCCCCGCCGCAAACGGAATCGCGCCCTCAGTAATCCCGATCGTCCCCATCCCCAGCGCCGCGTACCCCGATTCCTGCTGCTCCGTACTCCAGCGTTTCCTTCCGATGATCGTCGCCAACCCCAGCCCCAGCGGCGGCACGCAAATCGCCGCCGCCACCGGCCCCATCACCGTGTAGTTGCCCTGCGAGATCAGCCCGGACGCGAAGAAGAACGCCACCTTGTTCACTGGCCCGCCCATGTCAAACGCGATCATCGCCCCCAGGATCATCGCCAGCACCACCGCGTTCCCCTTCCCCATCTCCAGCAGCCACCCATTCATCGCTTCCATCGCGCCCGCGATCGGCGGCCCAAACACCAGCAGCATCAAGGCCCCGACAATCACCGACGACACCACCGGAATGATCAGGATCGGCATGATCGGTTTGACAAACTTATGCGTCGGTATCTGCTTCATCCCCTGCACCACATACCCCGCGATCAGCCCCGCCACCAGCGCGCCCAGGAACCCCGCGCTCACATCCTTCGTCACGGACTTTCCGTTGATCACCAGCGCCACCGTCCCCAGATGCCCGGCCAGCCACCCGCCGATCATCCCCGCGACCAGTCCCGGCTTCCCCGCGATCGAGTACGCGATGTACCCCGCCAGAATCGGCAGCATCAGCGTGAACGATGTCACTCCGATGTTCAACGTGAGTTTCAGCGCATCCTGCAGCATCTGCGGCTTGATGCCGTCCATATCCGGCCCCGTCGCGGTCATCGGCGCAAACGCCAGCGACAACGCGATCAGAATCCCTCCGCACGCAATGAACGGAATCGCAAACGACACACCCGTCAACAGATGCTGCCGGAGTTTCTTCAGTCCTTCAACCATGGTTCTGCCCTCACGATGAAACGGGAAAAAACGTTTCCCGGGGGTCGGAAGGTACCGCAAACCCGCGCCCATGCCAAGCGCACGACTTCGCAAACACCGATTCAGGGCGGATCGGTGTGAATCCTTGCTTAGGCCGACGCTCTCCCCGCCATCCACGCCGCCCCCCGCGCCGCATGGAAATCACTCTCCCCCACCTCCAGCGTCCACCCCTCTTTCGCCAGCGGCGTCAGCCCCTCGCTCACCGCCCCCCGAATTCCCGCCACCAGTGCCCCCATCCGAATCCCCACCCCACCCAACAACACCACCCGCCGCGGCACATAAATGGCATGCGCAATCCGCAGCGCACGCACCAGCGCACCCACCGGCGCGCCATCCACCCGCATCTCCCCCTTCGCAATCACCCCAGCCAACCCCTCCCCAAACCGCGCCCGCAGCGCAGGCAATCCCATGTACCCCTCCAACGTCCTTCCCCCCCCATGCCTTGATGCCTCATCCCTTGATGCCTTCTTCCCACTCGCAACCTCTCCCTCAAACTCCCCCACATCCATCTGCCCAAGATGCCCCGGCCCCCCCCCAGACACAATCAGCGCCACCGGCTCCCCCCCCGCCCCCGCATCCAGCACACACGCCCCGATCCCCGTCCCCATGCTCAGCGCGAGCATCCGCCCTGCACCCCGGCGCACGCGCCAGTAATCCACCGCCGCCGCATACGCATCCGTGAACTCCCGCACCATGCCACCGACATCTCCCGTGTCTCCGACATCTCCCGTGCCACCGACTTGGCGCTTCGCCACGTCGGTGCCGTACACCCCACGCCCCACCTCCTCCACCATCTCCGACACTTTCACCCCCTCCAACCCCGGCACATTCACCGCCCGCACAATCACCCCACTCGCATCCCGCAACCCCGGCGCACACACGCCGATGCTTCGGGGCGACACGCCCCGGCTCACCTCTCGCGCCCGCTCCATCATCCCGCCCATCGCCTCCACCAACTCCTCCCGTCGCGGCCGCGCATACTCCCCGCTCCGCCCCACCCATACTTCGCGCTCCCCATCCAGCAGCGCACCCTTGATCGACGTCCCGCCGATGTCGATGCCCAGTTGGATTGCGCCCGCCGACTTCACCATGCGCACACTCTATCGACACCGCTCGCGCCGCGGCCCGATCGTTCCCGCCTAACCTGCCGACCCCATCCATGCCCACCCCCACCCCCGACCGCTCCCTCCGCCTCGACCCCATCGCCGGCCCGCCCCTTGCGCCCGTCGTCATCGCCCCCGATCGCCCTGCCATCCTCGGCCGCGCCGTCGGCAGTGAAGTCCTCCTGCTCAGCGAGGGCGTCTCGCGCCGCCACGCCCAGATCCAGCATCAATCCACCACCCGCGCCGGCTCCGCATCCACCACCCTCTCCCCGACGCGCTGGTATCTCACCGATCTCAACTCCTCCCCCGGAACCTTCGTCAACGGCGTCCGCCTCGCCCCCGATGCGCCGACCGCCCTCACCAGCGGCGATCTCCTCCGCATCGGCCCCTGGACCTTCCGCGTCGTGCTCGAGGGCGCAGCGCTTTCCGGCTCGCGCATCATCGCCCGCACCCTCGACGACACCCGCTCCACCCCCCTCGCACCTCTGCTCCCCCCCCACCCCCCCACCGCTCCCTCCCCCGGCGCGAACCAACGCCTCGATCAGCTCATCGACTGCACCCTCAACCTCATGGACGCCCCCGACGTGGAGTCAATGGCCCGCGTCGTGCTCGACGCGGCTCTCTCCGGTACCGGCTTCACCCGCGGCGCGATCCTCTCCTCCCCAGCCGACGATGCCGAAGTCGAGATCATCCACTCCGCCGGCTCAGCCCCAGACGACTGGACTCGCGATGGCATGAGCCGCTCCCTCATCCGCTCCGCGGCCGCCGGTCACCCCGCCTCCATCGTCGAACGCTCCACCCCCTCCCCCCCATTCCCCCCCTCCGCCGTCTCCGCCCACACCATCGGTGAGCTCCGCATCCACTCGGCCGTCTGCGTCCCCGTCATCGTCGGCCCCACCGTCGTCTCCCTCCTCTACCTCGACGCCCGCGCCGAAGAATCTCGCGTCGGCGTCCGCGCCGACGCCGAATCCTTCTGCTCCGCCCTCGGCCGCATGTACGGCATGGCCATCGGCAACGCCATGCGCGCCGATCTCGACCATCGCCGCGCCTCCCTCGAATCCGACCTCGGCGCGGCCCGCGAAGCCCAGCAACTCGTCATGCCCACCCCCGACGCCACCCTCGGCGCGGGCCGCGTCCGCTACGCCGTCCGCAACATCCCCGGCCGCTTCGTCGCCGGCGATCTCTTCGACGCCTTTGACCTCGGATCGGGAAGAGTCGCCATCTCCATCGGCGATGTCTCCGGCGAGGGCGCCGGCTCCGCCATCGTCATGGCCTCCGCACAGGCCTACCTGCACGCCGCGCTTCGCCGCGAGCCCGATCTCGCCGCGGCCGTCGCCGAGCTCAACCGCTACGTCTGCCAGCACTCACCCCTGGACCGCTTCGTCTCCTGCTGGGTCGGCATCATCGACACCGCCGCCATGACGCTCACCTACGCCGACGCCGGCCACGGCCACTGGCTCATCCGCCGCGCCGACGGCTCTATCGAGCACCCCCGCGCCGGCGCAGGCATTCCCCTCGGTATCGAGCCCGAATACACCTTCCTCTCCAGCACCATCCCCATCCACCCCCGCGACCGTCTCATCCTTTATTCCGACGGCCTCCTCGAGCAGCAATCCCCCTCTGGCGAAGAGTTCGGTCCCGCCCGCATCACCAGCGTCATCGCCCCGCCCGCTCACCCTACCCCCCCGGCCTCCGCCGCCGAAACCGCCGACGCGCTCATGCTCGCCGTGCAAACCCACGCCGACCGCCCGTTCCTCGACGACGACACCACCGTAGCGTCGGTCGAACTGCTGTAAATCCCCACACGCCCGGGATGAGCGACGCCTTGTGAGCGAATCCCGCGGATCCCTCTTCCCTCTTCCCTCTTCCCACTGCCCACTGCCCACTCCCTCCTACTTCCTCCACTCCCCCGCCTTCTCCCCCTTCCCCCACGCTTCATACATCCCCGCCAACCGCCCGCGCCCCTTCACCGTCCTCGCATGCGTCGCCCCCAGTTTTTTCACCAGCACCTCCTGGCTCCGCAGCAACTCCCGCTCCGCCTCTTCAAACCTCTTCAGCTTCGTCAAACACTCCCCATAGTTGTTCCGGAAGATCGCCAGAAACGGATGGTCCGCAGGAACCGTCGGCTCGCACGCATCCAGCAACTCGCGGAACTGCGCCCCCGCCTCCTCCACCTTCCCTTCCTTCATCAGCAGCATCGCCAGGTTGTTGATCGCCGACCACATCTCCGGATCGGCCCCACCCTTCGTGTTCTTCCGCAAACCCGCCAGCACGCGCCGGAACCACGTCTCGGCCTCCGCGTTATTTCCCAGATCCTCCAATATGTACGCCAGATTCCCGTACGCCGTCAGCGTCTTCGGATGATCCGGCCCCAGCTTCGCCTCAAAGACCGCCATCGCCCGGCGCACCAGCGGCTCCGCCTCCGCTTGCTTCCCCGCCGCCACCAGACAGACCGCCACGTTCAGCCGCGTCGTCGCCGTCGAAACGTGATCCTCCCCCAGCACCTTGATCCGTCCCGCGAGCGTCTTCTCAAACACCTCCGCCGCCTCCGCGTTCTTCCCGCGCCGCTGCAGAACCGTCGCCAGGTTGTTCCACGCCGACAGCACCTGCGGATGCTCCGGCGGCATGGTCCGTAGATGCGCCGCCACCACCTCGCGCTGGATCTTCTCCGACTCCTCCAGCATTCCCAGCGCCTTGTACACCGTCCCCAAATTATTCTTCACGCTCAGCACATCCTTGTGCTCCGCGCCCATTTTCTCCGTCATTACCTCCAGCGCGGGCTCGAACAGCTCGCGTGCCTCCTTCAACCGCCCCGTCTCCGCCATCAGCCGGCCCACCTCCCCGCGCGTCTGCGCCGTCACCTCATGCCCCGCCCCGAACATGCGCTCCGCCTGCACCAGGTTCTCACGCACCAACGGCTCGGCTTCATCAAACTTCCCCTCCTCGATCAGCACGATCGCCAGATTCCGCTTCGCCTCCAGCGTTCCCTGCCCCTCCTCCCCGAACGCTTTCTTCGCCAGCTCATACGCCGCCCGGATCTGCGGCTCCGCCAGTTCCGGGTGCCCGATCCCCTTATAGCTCTGCGAGATTGCCCCGCGCACGCTGACCTCCACCAGCGGCGTGGACGGATGCTCATGGTCCAGCGCGCCCACCGCCGAGTCCAGCAGTTCCCGCGCCGTGATCTCCCGCCCGATCGCCGTCTCCGGGTCCACCGCCGTCAGCATCGTCGTCAGAAACCCGCTCACCCCCTTCGCGTTGGCCGCCTCCTCCTCCGCGCTCTTCCGCGCCGCATTCGCCAGAATCAGATTCTCCTCCGCCTTCCCCCACCCCGCCGTCGCCCGCGCCGCCTGCCACGCCACCCCTGCCACACCCAGCACAAGCACCACCCCCGCCGCCGTCATCCCCGCCACAAGCCCCTTGTTCCGCCGCGCAAACTTGCTGAACCGATATGCCGCGCTCGCCGGCCGCGCCGCGATCGGCTCGTCGTGCAGGTGCCTTCGAATGTCCTCCGCCAGCTCGCGCGCCGACTGATACCGCCGCCCCTTCTCCTTCTCGATCGCCTTCTCCACGATCGTCTGCACCTCCCCGCGCAAGCTCGCATCCACCGACCCCAGCTTGGTCGCCGGCTCCTGCCCGATCATCCGCACCGCCTCGGGGATCGACCTCCCCGCCGTGTCGTGCGGCAACCTTCCGCACAACAACTCATACAGCATCACCCCCAGCGTGTACACATCCGATCGCGTATCGATCGCCCCAGGATCCCCCGCCACCTGCTCCGGGCTCATGTACGGAATCGTCCCCACCAGTTGCCCCACCTCCGTCCGCATCGTCGCCCGCTGCACATCCGCATCCGTCACCCGCGCAATGCCAAAGTCCAGAATCTTCGGCGTGCCGTGGGGCGACGTGCCCGATTGATTGAACGAAGCAGTGACGAACTGCGAGAGCGCATTCCCTTCCGACTTCGTCACCCCCTCACCTCGTCCCTCTGTCACCTCTTCCACCAGCACATTCCCCGGCTTCAGATCGCGATGGATCACCCCCTTCGTGTGCGCGTGCTGCACCGCATCACACACCATCGCCATCAGCCCCAGCCGCGCCCGCACATCCAGCCCGTGCCCCGACGCGAACTCCGTCAGCGTCGCCCCGCGCACGTACTCCATCGCGAGAAACGGTGTCTCGACACCCCCCACCACCGCCGTCCCCGCCTCATAAATCTGCGCGATCCCCGGATGGTGCAAACGCCCCAGCACCGCCGACTCCGCCTCGAACCGCCGCAAACTCGTTCGCGACAGCAGCCCGGCGCGAATCACCTTCAGCGCCACCTTCCGCCGCGGCGAGTCCTGCTCCGCCAGATACACCGTCCCCATCCCCCCCTCTCCCAGCACATCCAGAATCGTGTACCGCCCGAACTTCCGCCCGCGCTCCGGCATCCCCGCGCTCGCAACTTCCGCACCATCACCCGGAGGCGAAGTCGGCGTAATCGTCCGCATCTCCTGCTGACGAATCAGTTCCTCCACCCGCGCCCGCAACACCTCATCCCCCGCGCACAACCGCTCCACCAGCGCACCCCGCTCCCCAACCCGCGCCCGCAGCGCGGCGGCCACAATCCCCATCGCTCGCTGTTCGCTCGATCCAACTTCCGACATAGCTGCTCTTCCTCCAACCCAAGCTTAACCCGTACCTACGCGCGGATACCTCGTTCGCTTCGGGTTTCCGAGCATGAAACCACTATCGGACGTTTCCGATTACACTCTGGGGCAAACACGTCGCCTTGCGCGCCGGGGATTCTCCCCGTCGACGCCTGCTCTGGGAGGTCCTCATGTCCATCCTGCTCCTGCTCATCGGCATCCTCGCCGCCTTCGCCATTCTCGCCGCCGCCATCAAGGTCCCCGGCACCGCACTCAAGGCCCTCTGCGCTATCGGCGCAGTCGTCGTCCTCTTTGTCTTCTTCGCGCTTGCCTCCATCCGCTACATCGGCGCCAACGAAGTCGGCATCGTCGTCAAAAACGCCTTCGGCGGCCGCCTCAAGGACGGCCGCATCATCGCCACCAACGGGGAGATGGGCACCCAATCCGGCGTGCTCCGCTCGGGCTGGCACTTCTGGTACTGGCCCGTCCTCTACGAGATCAAGACCGTCCCCTTCATCGAGATCAAATCCGACCAAGTCGGCATCATCGAAACCACCGACGGCCTCCCCATGAGCCAAGGCCAGCTCTTCGCCCCCGAGTGGCCCCAGACCACCCGCCAGCAGATGCTCGACGGCACCCACTTCCTCACCGCCGGTGCCGGCATGAAGGGCAAGCAGGTCTCCGTCCTCACCCCCGGCAAGTACCCCCTGAACACCGACCTCTACCACATCAAGATGGTCAACCAGACCGAGGTCGTCGCCGGCGAGGTCGCCGTCCTCAAGGAAAACTTCGGCACCTCCCCCTCCCTCATCGTCCACCACATCGCCGCAGGCGCGGCCGACAAGCCCGTCGGCGAGGACGACGCCCTCAAACTCGCCAAGCCCGGCGAGATGGGCATCCTCGCCGATGCCCTCCCCCCCGGCAAGTACCCCCTCAATACCGACGCCTTCACCGTCACCGAAATCTGGACCACCCAGATGATCGCCCACTTCACCGCCACCAGCGCGGGCAACCCCGTCTCACGCCCGCCGCCCGCCGCGAAGACCACCCACCACGAACCCTCCCTCGAAGAGCGCGAGATCACCGTCCGGACCGTCGACGGCTTCACCTTCCCGGTCGATGTCCGCGTGCAATATCTCATCGAGCCCAAGGACGCCGCGATCGTCGTCGCCAAGCTCGGCGACGATGAGGGCGAGCGCTTCCGCAACGCCATCAACTCCGCCGTCCGCGCCATCTTCCGCAACAACGGCGAGAAAGTCCGCGCCCTGGATTACGTCCAGCAGCGTTCCCAGCAGGAGGAGCAATCCCTCACCCACCTCAAAGCCGAAATGGCCCGCTTCGGCGTCACCGTCGCCGCCGTCCGCATCGGCAACGTCGGCGATGAGGCCTCCCTCGGCAAACTCCTCGACACCCAGACCCAGCGCGAAATCGCCAAGCAGGAGCAGATCACCACCCAGGAACAGCAGAAAGCCGCCGAGCAGAAGAAGCAGCTCGCCAAGACCACCCAGGAATCCGACGAGGAAAAGAAACTCGCCACCGCCACCTACGCCGTCAAAATCGCCGACGAGGACAAGAAGAAGGTCGTCATCGCCGCCGGCGCCGAGGCCGAGTCCATCAAGATCAAAGCCGTCGCCCAGGCCGAGGCCTACAAGTCCATCGCCGCCCAGATCGGCTCCGCCAACGCCGCGCTCATCGAAGTCCTCAAAATCGTCGGCGAGCGCAACATCAACATCACCCCACGCGTCATGGTCAACAACCGCGCCGGCGCAGGGGCAACCACCTCCACCTCCCAGTCCGCCGAAACCACCGCCCTCATCGGCACCATGCTCGACCAGATGATCGCCAAGGACGAGCCCCGCGCCACCGACACCAAGCCCGCGCCGAAGTAACCCCCCTCCCCACACACACGCACGCCCGGGATGAGCGGCGCTTCGCCGCGAATCCCGCGGATTCTCCGCGCGCCCGCTCCCCACTCCCGCCTCTCTCCCCCACCCCACACCCCGGCGTACACTTCCGCCCCTCACCCGGACCGCGTCGCACCGTGCGCCGCGGCCAACGCCCTCATCCTCTGGAGCAAGCGCGCCAACCCCTCCTTTCCCTCCCCAGTCGCCGCGATTCTCCCCCGACCACCCAAATCCCATGGACCCCACCACCTCCTCGCCGAACTCCCCCGCCCCGCAGCCCCACGCCTCCTCAGGCCCGCTCGCTGCCCACACCGCTCCGGCTCCCGCCGCTTCGCCCGCGCCTGCCGCGGCCCATCCCGCGGCCGCAGCCCCCGTCGCCTCCGATGCCAAGCCCGCGCTCGACGCCGCGCTCCGCTCCGAGATTGATGACGCCATGGCCGCACTCGGCCTCGGCCCCGGTGGCCTCGCTTCGCACGACTCCGGCTCCGGCCACAAGGGCGACCGCCCCGAGCGCAAGCCCCACCGCGAGCGCGAACGCTCCCGCCCCCCGATCACACTCCCCGGCCACGACGTCGCCCCCATCGGCGGCCCGGCCAAGCCCGCCATGAAAGGTCCGCGCGTCGTCCAGGCCGGCCGCGAATACCGCACCGGCGTCGTCGTCTCCGTCGGCCCGACGGACATCTTCATCGAGTTCGGCCCCAAGTCCCTCGGCATCGTCCCCCGCGCTCAATACCCCGACGAAACCGAGCTCCCCGCCCCCGGCTCCCAGCTCGAAGTCGCCATCGACAAGTTCGACGAGTCCGAGCACATCTTCGTCTGCTCCCGCCCCGGCACCGTCGTCAAAGCGGCTTGGGAAAACCTCGAAATCGGCCAGACCGTCGAGGGCAAGGTCGTCTCCGTCAACAAGGGCGGTCTCGAAATCGAGATTTCCGGCCACAAGGCCTTCATGCCCGCCTCCCAGGTCTCTCTCGACCGAATCCCCGACCTCTCCATCCTCATCGGCGAGAAGCTCACCGCCCAGGTCTCCCAGCTCGACAAGCGCGGCCGCGGCAACATCGTCCTCTCCCGCCGCGACCTCCTCGAGCAGGAACGCCGCGAGCGTGCCAAGTCCCTCCGCGATCAGCTCAAGGAGGGCGACGTCCTCGACGGCACCGTCCGCAAGATCATGCCCTTCGGCGCATTCGTCGACATCGGCGGCATCGACGGCCTCGTCCACGTCTCGGATCTCTCCTACGACCGCATCGGCATGGGCGAGCAGGCCATCGCCAAGCACGTCAAGGAAGGCCAGAAGGTCAAGGTCAAGATCCTCAAGATCGAGTGGAACGACGAGGACATGCGCAAGTCCCGCATCGGCCTCGGCCTGAAGCAGCTCGCCTCCGATCCCTTCCAGACCGCCGTCGCCGACATCAAGGAAGGCGCGGAGATCGCCGGCAAGGTCACGCGCCTCGCCGACTTCGGCGCGTTCATCGAACTCGCCCCCGGCGTCGATGGCCTCGTCCACGTCTCCGAGATCGCCCACCGCCGCATCAACCACCCGCAGGATGTCCTCAAGATCGACGAGATCGTCCAGGTCAAGGTCCTCAAGCTTGATCCCACCACTCGCCGCATCTCCCTGAGCATCCGCGCCATGCTCCCCGTCCCCGAACCCGTCGCCGCCCCCGGCGGCGGTGGTGGTGGCCGCGGCGGCAAGGACAAGGACCGCACCCCCAAGCGCACCGCCGAAGACATCATGAAGGAAACCCCAGCCCTCCGCCGCCTCCGAGCCCAAGCCGCGGCCCGCGACAAAGCCAAGGGCGGCGCCCTCAAGGGTGGCTTCTAATCCCCGGGTGGCCCGCCGCTCCGCGGCGGCTCCAGACCTCCCCCACCCCACCGCATCGGTCTTCCTCCCCACCCCCCCACCAGCCCCGAGCACCACGCCCGGGGCTGTTTTCTTTCATGGCTAGAAATTGAAACCGCGAGGCCGCATAAACGCTATTTACGCCTCTTCTTCAAGCGGTCCTTGAACCGCTTTCTGGGGGGCACCCTCGTCATGGGCAACTTAGTTCGTGCGGAGAACAACTGTCGCTTGTCAACAGAATCCTCTATCCCCAACGCACCGCACACTGCCTGTCGATCCGGTTCTGGCGCGCGAATCAGGTACAAATTCATTAGCACCATGAGTCGCAGCACGCCTATGGCAAACGGCTTCGATCCCAGTCGCCGCGACAGAGCGATCATCCGTTCCCTCGGATACGTGTTTGCGCGATCAAGCTGAATTGCAGTGTCAATAAACTCCACTGATGTATTGCTGGACTTCGCCAGAACGTCCTGAAGGGTTCGTCCGACGAGTTCACCCATTCCGACTGCTGTCCCGGCGTGCTTCAGTATTCCAAAAGCGGCCAATTCGACGAGAAAGACGAGGCGACTCGACACTTGCGTTTGGAGCTCGCCCATGCTCATCTGTTCATTGCGTTCCTTTAAAGCCGCAACCACGTCTTTTACCAGTGCCTCCCGCTCTTTGTCCGCGGCGTCAAGAAACACTCCAAGCATCCGCATTGACAGCGAGTAGGTGCACCGAACTAGCTCTTGCATCCTTTCTGCTTCAAGCTGCCCCGCATGATTCCTCACCACCTGCCCCAATACAGTTACAAGCCTGACAGCCGTGGTGAATACCTGAATAAACTCGTTCACATGCGGCACGGGCACATGCTTGTCCCGAGCGCCGTATGAGGCGCTCGCACCCCGCTGACGGCCGTCACTTTCCGCCAGCATTGAAGCCCGCACGTCTGCTCTTCGCTCCTGAGCAAAGACCAGTTTGGGAACATCTTTGGCAAGAGAATCAAAGGCTGCGCAATCGTTCGCGATATCACATTCCGGTTTCCCCGCAAACAACGCTCCGGCGCGGTCCAAGAGCATCTGCAACACGAGCTCGTTGCGCGTCTTGAAGGCGACAAACGAGAATATGTTGGACGCATCTTCATTGTATAGTCGCAGAACAAGGCTGCGCAATATATCTTGTATGTCTTTGGTGTGCAAGTGCTGGTTTATGTGTTCAGCAACAAAGTAGAAGTACACATATTTGTGCCGGAAGTGCCACATGCCACCTCGCAACTCGAGCATTCCACAGGTTAGCAATTGGGCCGGGAGATTCTTCGCTTCCTCGCCCAGATCGAACCGATTCATGTGCTCGCGATGCCATGTGTCCATTTGTCCGACAGTCCAGCTTTCGCCATCTGCCGAAAATACCGCCCACGCAAACTCAGTTAAATACCTCATCCTCATGTTGGTCTGCGCGACGGAAACTCCGTGCGATAGCCGCATGTGGATAAGCGTGTGATAGGTATGTCCAAGGGAGCCGTGGTTTACATCGGAAGCTCCTTGCGCGCTTATCGATTGGAGCATGATGAGCAGCGCACTCGGGTACGGCGCGACAAGATCATGCCCAATAAGGCCGTCCACCAACTGCGCAATGGACTCGATTTGACGATCGGATGCTTGAGCGTCATTTCGCAGGGAAGGCGTGTTCTGCACCCACTTGGACACGAGCTGATGTCGAAGCGACGGCCCACAGGGCAGCAGTCGAAGCAACTGGTACGAAAACAACTCCGGGAATCGTTCGGAACTCGCCGTTTGCTCCGCTATCCACTCATCACTTACGAGGATCACTACAATGTCGAATCGCGCGCCTGCTGCTTTTAATAGCGCTTCTCGATCAACTTCATTAGAAAGTAGGTGAAAATCGTCGATAATCAGCGCTTTGTCCGACGGAACGAGTTGATCAAATGCGTGCTGTGCTCCTTCTCCGTACTGTTGCTCTGTTGCCGCCGCCAGCCCGGCCTCCAGGCTTCGCGTGAGCGCATGCTCGATTGCTGGCGCGTTGACCCAAAGGCAGCGACGGCCTCGCGCACTCCACTCGCGGACAAGACGCTTGGCCAACGAAGTCTTTCCAGCTCGTTCAGTTCCCGCGATTAGCGTTGTCTGTTTTTCGCTCTCCAAGATGGTTGCCGAGGAGGCGACTCTTCTTGTTCCGCCGTCGGTATTTCGCCAGCGCGACATATCTGGCCAGACAAAAAAATCGCTTAAATGCCTGGCGTTCGGATTGGGGTGGCTTATGGGTGCACCCAAATCATCAAGAAAGTCTTCGAATTCGGGTGTGTGCTCAAGGCCACGACCGACCGGTCCCACTCTTCGCTTGATCAGGCTCACTGATCGAAGTGTGTTTGATGCCGGCACATAGCCCCCGGCGGAATGACTCCAAGAATATGAGTGCTGCTCGGACGTCATTGTCTCGGCATCAATGATGAAGACTGAGAAGTGACTCGCAGTTGGATTGTCCTCGTCTTGGAGCGCGGCTGCCGCAACGCGCTCGCATTGATATCCGTCGGACGGAAGGACGCTCCGGACGCTGGGCTCGTGCTCGTGTCCCGTGAGAATCAATTGGGTTGAGGCATCTATCGCTCTCCGCAGGTCTCGCCGCGTAGTCCCGTCAAACCAGTTCAACGGATAATGCAGAACCGCGACCGTAAGGTCCCCATCCCTGGGTTCGATGGCCCGTATTGTGGTTTCGGGTAGCCACAGCTGTCCGTAGATTTCTGGATTGGTAGAGCACCAAGCGGCATTTATCGTTTGGATAACCAGCTTTCGTTCGGCTATTTGCACTGTGTAGGTGCGGACCAACAAGTCTGGAGTTGGGTCCCCGGTTTCAAAATTGCGGTTTGCGAATGCCTGGTAGTGCCTCTGGACATCAAGTGCCAAGCCGAGTGTTGCGGGATCGGGGCGTCCGTTTGTAAGCGGCCGGCTGATCGCTGCGGGGCGCAATTGGTTACTGCCAAAATGATCGCAGTCGTGGTTACCCGGGATTGCTATCCAAAGTGTTGGCACCTGAATGCGCTGCTTTGCCAATTGGTTGCGCACTCTGGCAAGAAATGCCGAGGCGAGTTCGTACTCATCAATCGTGCCAGCGAAAGCGATGTCGCCAGACACTACAACCGTAAGGTGCTCTACATCGCGGGCCGCCGTAGCCATTGCGTCGGCAAGCGACTCTGCGCGATCCATGACTGGGTTTATCCGAGCATGGCGAAAGTGAATATCGCTAAGGTGAGCAATACAGAACATGTAGTTCCCTTCGGTCTAAGACTCCAGTATACCGAGCGGAACCGATTTCAGAGGACATTCAAGCCGCCTGCTTACGCACCGCCCTGGAATGCAGTACTTGCTCCCAACTCGCGATTCAGCAGTTCACGCCCGTGACGCCATCCCGTTTCCTAATCGCGGCCGCCTTCGCATTGTCCCGCCTAAGTTTGAGCACGCCCGCCGCCCGCGACACGCTTTCCTTCACGTACCCGGCGCGGAGATACGCATGTGCTCGAATGCGTAGGGGCCGGGTCCCAGTACGCGTCGTAGTCGTGCGCCGAATTCGGGAGCGGGCCAACCAATCCCTCGATCTGCGAGAAGGACATGGACACAACCAGCTCCGTCCTCGTCGCTAGGTAGTCCGTCAGAGGTTGAAACTTGGTCGCCACGAACACCTCCGCCCCCAGCGTAACGAATCGGAGGCAACACCCTCAGACTGACCGCTCGGCGGTTTTCCCGAATCTAAATCAAGGCATTACAACGGCTTATGCGTATCCGTTCAAAAACCTATCAAACCCCTTGACACCCCCCACACAAACACAGTACATTACCCACACACCACCATGTCCGCCCTCCCCCACCCCATCCCCGCCCCCCACCACCCCGCCGCGCCCGCTCTCCCCGCGCTCCGCCTGACCCCCGAACCCCCCACCCCCGACGCATCCGACGTCCGCCGCGCCCTCGAATCCCTCCTCTCCGACTACCTGAACCCCGCCCTCACCCTCGCGGCCATCGCCCGCCGCCACAACCTCTCCGTCCCCAACCTCCTCGATCTCCTCTCCGCCTGCGAGGCCCTCCAGGCCCGCCTCATCGCACACAACCACCACAACGCCCTCCGCGCCCGCATTCTCGCCACCGCCCAACTCCCCCTCGCCGTCCAGTCCCTCTCCACTATCTGCCCCCCACACACTTCTTCTTCTCCCCCCACTGCCCACTCCCCACTCCCCACCGCCTCCCCCTCTTCTCCCACTGCCCACTCCCCACTCCCCACTGCCTCCCCCTCGCCCTCCACCAACACCCTTCTCCGCCTCGCCAACTTCCACCCTCGCGCCCTCAACTTCCACCCCCCGCGCACCCCCACCTGCGCTGCGCCCCCAAAGCCGCGCGCCCACACCACCTCCCCCCTCCGCGCGGCCCCACAACAGCCCACCCAATCCCCGTCACCCTCTCCCCCCGCGCCCCAAGCCCCCTCCCCGGCCGCGCCCTCAACTCCCACTTCCACCCTCCGCCCTCCCACTTTCCCCACAGCCCACTCCCCAAAGTCCCCCCGCCCCCCGCGCCACCACCACCGCCAAACAACTCTCCTTCCCCCCTCCCCTCTCGCGCCTTCACATCCAACATCCGACATCCACCATCCGACATTCCTTCCCTTCCCCGACTCCTCCTGAAAAAGAAAAACGGCCCACCCAAAGGCAGGCCGCACAAGTCTTCCTTCCGAAACCTCCCACCTCCCACCTTCCTCACCCCCGTCTCTTCGCCTCCTGCCGCTCCACCGCCGGCACACGGATATTCCGCGCCAGGCCGAAGAAGCCCATCGTCCGAATCACCACGTACGACAGATCAAACTGCCACCACGCCAGCCCATGCCGCGCGCTCGTCGGGAACGCGTGGTGGTTGTTGTGCCATCCCTCGCCCATCGCCAGCACGCCCACGATCGGGTTGTTGCGGCTCTCATCGTGGCTGTCAAACGGCCGCGAGCCCCAGATGTGACAGATCGAGTTCACGCTCCACGTCACATGGTGTACCAGGAAGACCCGCACCAGCCCGCCCCATAGGAACCCGAGCAGCACGCCCGACCACGTCATCGTCAGCACGCCCCCCAGCACCGCCGGAACCAGCATCCCGATCAACACCCACAGCGGGAACAGGTTGCTCACCACCCGGATCATCTTGTCCTTGTTCAGATCGCGCACGTACCGCCCAAGCCCCGGGGCCTTCCGCGCGAACATCCACCCCGCGTGCGCGTACCACAGCCCGCGAACTACGCCGAAGAACCCGCTCCACATTCCCCGCGAAGCGTGCGGCGAGTGCGGATCGCCCTCATCATCCGAGTGCTGGTGGTGGCTCCGATGCACCGCCGCCCACTCGATGATCGACCCCTGCATCGCCATCGACCCGAAGATCCCAAGCGCCAGCGCGATCGGCCGCGGCGCACTGAACGACTTGTGCGTGAAGAACCGGTGGTACCCGACGGTAATCCCCAGCCCCGTCACCAGGTACATCCCCAGCATGATGAACAGATACACCCAGTTGAACGCGATCCCCCACAGCAGAAAGATCGCCGCGGCCAGCCCCACAAACGGGATCAACACCCCGCACAGATTCGCGATCCGCGAAGACACCGTCGTGTGATGCTCCTGGTCTTCCAGCGGCACATCCCGCTTGCGAAGCTTGGCGCGGCGCGCCACCGGAAGCGTGGGAACCACGCGCCGAGTCTGAACGGTCGGAGAGTCAAGAGTGGGAACGGCGTTGTCTTGTGTGTTAATCATGTTGGTGTGGCGCCCGTAAAGCCGCCGTGTTGAGGGTAGCCAAATCCCGCGCCCGTCCGCAAGGGCGCAGGAGAAACGTCCAACCCGCCCCTCGTACGCCCCGCCATCGACCAAGGTCGCCCACCCGTATCAGTTTCGACCCGATCCCGGGGGAAACGATGCCTGCCATTCCGGCACGCTTCCATACTGCGAACACCCGATCAAGAAAACCCGCGCTACGGTCTGTCGGATGCCGCACAACCCCGCCGTTCCCCTCCTCCTCCCCACCCCGCGCAAGCTTGAAATGCGCAGTGGATTCGTCGAAGTGGCCCCGGACTTGCACACTCGGGTTGCCGAGTTGCTGCTTGATCCCGCCGCGCTCAGCCGCGCCACGAACATCGGCCGCGACATCGCGTTCAGCAACCTCTTCGCTCCCGGCGGCCCCAGCTCCCCATACACGATCGCGATCGACGCCGCGCCCGATCAACCCGCCATCACCGTCAATGGCCAGACCGAGCCCCTCCGCCGCGCCGCCCTGCACACCCTCCTCCAACTCCTCCGAATCTACGGAACGCGCCTCCCCGCACTCCACATCTCCGACTACCCCGCGTTTCGCACCCGCGGCCTCATGCTCGACGTCTCCCGCGACAAGGTGCCCACCATGGCGCACCTCTTCGACACCATCGACCTGCTCGCCTCCCTCAAGTTCAACCACCTCCAGCTCTACACCGAGCACACCTTCGCCTACCCCGGCCACGAGGAAGTCTGGAAGGACTGGTCCCCCATCACCCCGGCCGAGGCCCGCGAACTGGCCGCGTACGCCGCGGCGAGGGGCGTGGAACTGGCCGCGAACCAGAACTGCTTCGGCCACCTCGCGAGTTGGCTCAAGAAGCCCACGTACCAGCACCTGGCCGAGATCGAGGGGGACAACCCCTGGTACTTCCACCAATGGGAACGCCGCGGCCCCTTCTCCCTCTGCCCCACCGAACCCAAAGCCGAAGCCTTCATCGACGAGTTGCTGACCCAGTTGCTCCCCTGCTTCGAGTCCAACCTCGTCAACATCGGCTGCGACGAGACCTTCGACGTCGGCTGGGGCCGCTCGAGGGCCGAGGTGCAGCGCCGCGCGCCAAGCGGCCGCGACAAGGCGCTCTCGCGGGCCCGGGCCCAGCTCTACTTCGAGTTCGTCGCCAGGATCGCCGCCGCCTGCGCCAGGCACGGCAAACGTCCCATGATGTGGGCCGACATCGCCCTCACGCACCCGGAACTCCTCAACCTCATGCCCAAGGACATGATCGGCCTCGCCTGGTGGTACGAGCCGACGGACAAGTTCACAAACTGGATCGAGGCGATTCGAGGCGCGGGCCACGAGGCGTGGGTCTGTCCCGGAACTTCCTCCTGGCGCACCTTCACCGGCCGCACCACAGAACGCCGGGCAAACATCGCCGACGCCGCCGAGCAGGGCGCAAAGGCCGGAGCCACCGGCCTGCTCATCTGCGACTGGGGCGACATGGGCCACCGCCAGCAATGGCCGATCACGCTCGCGGGCCTGGCCCAGGCCGCCGAGGCCGCGTGGAACCCCGCCAACGCCCGGGGCTACGACCCGCGCGCCACCGCGATTCACGTTCTGCACGAAGCCCCCGAGCTCGGCAAGTGGCTGGACGAACTCGGCGACTGCGACCACGGCATTCGCGCGAGCGCGGGCGTCCTCAACGGCAGCGCGCTCTTCAACGACCTGCACCCGCCCGTCCCCGCGCAGCTCAAGGCCGGCAACCACGAGGTCGGCGCGGCCATCGACCAATGGCAGGCCGCCCGCGATCGCCTAGCCGCGCTCCGCGCTTCTCGCCCGCCGATCGCCCATGACCAGACCCGTGCCGAGCTTGACCACGCCCTCGACTGCGCCGAGTTCGCCGCCGATCACGCCATCGCCATGCGGAGTGGCCCGCCACTCCGCGGCGGCTTCACCGAACTCATCGCCCGCGCCGAGTCCATCCGCGCCGCGCACGAGCGTCTCTGGCTCGCCCGCAACCGCCCCGGCGGCATGGCCCACGCTTCATCCTTCTACACAAAGGTCATCCACGACCTGCGCACCCCGCGCCCCCATCCCGCGAGCCCTTGATTCTGCCTGTTTCCAGCCCCAATTCCCGATATCCCCTACCTTCGCGCTGCGAGGCTGTACGAAATGGAGCACGGCTCCCGCGCATATCATCCGCCCCCACCCCCCACCATGCCCCCACCCGACGCCCGCATCTCCGATCCCGCACCCGGCGCGGGCGTCTCCACGCTCACTCGTCCCCTTGGGCTCGAACTCGACCCCGCGCAGCCGGGTCGCTTGCGCCCGATCCAGCCGACCGACCAGCCCGCGCCGATCGCCACGCGGGTGCAAGTTGTGCTCCCGTTCTACAACGAGGCCGCGCTCATCCGCTCCACGTTCAACGAGGCCGAGAAGTTCGGATTGGCGCACCCCGAGTTTGCGTTCCTCTTCGTGGATGACGGCTCCTCGGACGACACCGCGGCGAAGCTCCGCCTGCTCATCAGCGAATCCGACATTCCCGAATCGCGTCTGGGCCTGATCTCGTACGCGCCCAACCGAGGCAAGGGACAGGCCGTGAAGGCCGGCATCGAGGGCGCAACCGCCGACCTCGTTCTCTTCACCGACGGCGATCTGGCGTACTCGATGGATCATCTGCCCAAACTCGCCGCCGCGCTGGAGACGGCCGACGTCGTCATCGGCTCGCGTGCGCTGGTGCATCGCTCCGAGCGGAACACCACGCCGATGCGCAAGCTCATGGGCTGGACCTTCAACAAGTGCGCCCGGCTGATCCTCGGGCTGAGGCACAAGGACACGCAGGCGGGGCTGAAGGGGTTCCGCCTCGAGGCGGCCCGCGCCATCTTCGCCCGCCAGCGCCTCGGCGGCTTCGCCTTCGATGTCGAGCTCTGCTACCTCGCCAAGCGCCTGGGGTACACAGTTGCCGAGATTCCAGCGTACGTGAGCGAGGCGCACAGCTACAAAGTCAGCAAGGTGAACCTGTTCAAGGACCCGATCCGCATGTTCGCGGCGTTGGTGGATGTACGCGTGAACGCGCTGCTGGGGCGCTATGGCAAGCGGTAGCAGCCCAACACCCCGCACTGCGCCGAGCGCTCCGCTCTGGGCCCGCCCGGAAGTTGGCTCCGATCCGTTGGCGCAGCGGCAGGCGGCTCCACTCCCCGCCGCCGGCAGCACCACCAGAAAGCTCGCACTGCTCAGCTTCGACGTCGAACAGTTCGACATCGTCACCGAATACGGGATCGAGATGGACGTCGACAAGCAGTTCGAGATCGGACGGACGGGTCTGGCCACCGTGCTGGAACTGCTGGACAAGCACAACGCGCCCGCGACGTTCTTCATCACCGCCGAGTTCGCCAAGCGGTTCCCGCGACTGACGCGCAGCATCACCGAACGCGTCGGCGGAAGGCACGAGATCGCCTCGCATGGGTTCACCCATGGCGAGCTGGAGAAGGGACACTTGGCCGACTCGCGTGCTGCGCTGGAGCAGATCACCGGGCAACCTGTGCGCGGCTTCCGGCGTGCCCGAATGGCCCCGACGGATCCGCACGCCGTGGCCGGCGCGGGATACACGTACAACGCCAGCGAGAACCCGATCTGGCTTCCCGGGCGGTACAACCACTTCTTCGAGCCGCGCAAGCCGTATGTCGTCGGAACCACCTCCGGCCCGCTGGTGCAGATCCCCGCTTCCGCGACGCCGCTGGTGCGCGTGCCGCTCTTCTGGCTGGCGTTCAAGAACTTGCCCTTCGCTGTGACGAAGCTCGCCAGCCGCTGGACGCTCGCGGCCGACGGCGCGCTGAACACGTACTTCCACCCGTGGGAGTTCACCGACATCGACGCGTATGAGCTGCCGAAGGTGGTGAAGGCGATCAGCGGCGAGGCCCTGCTGGCCCGGCTCGCGGCGTACATCCGCTGGTTGCAGGATCGCGCCGAACTCTCAACGTACAGCACGCTGGCGGCCCGGGTGCTCCTGCGCGGGAGAACCGGGGCGTGAGCACTTCCGCATCACGATTGGTCGTCGGGTGCATGACTGGTACGAGCATCGATGCGCTCGACGTCGCGCTGGTGCGCATCGAGGGGCGCGGCATCGGCATGCGGGCCGAACTCGTCCGAACGCATTCGCGCCCGCTGGCGACGCTCGGGCCGCGGCTGCGGGCGCTGGCCGATCAGCATCCGGCGAGCGCCGGTGAGATCGCCGCGCTTGCTCGCGATTTTGCTCTGTTCCACGCTAGCGCCATCGTCGAACTGCTCCAGGGCGATCCGCCGCCGAACCTCATCGCCGTCCACGGCCAGACCGTCTTCCACGCCCCGCCGGTCAGTTGGCAGATGTTCAACGGCGCGGTGTTGGCCCACGAGCTGCGCGCGCCGGTGGTCTTCGATCTGCGTGCGGCCGATCTGGCCGCGGGCGGGCAGGGCGCGCCGATCACGCCGCTGGCCGACTGGATTCTCTTCCGCTCGGAACGCCGAACGGCCGTGATCAACCTGGGAGGATTCTGCAACGCGACGCTCCTCCCGGCGTGCAGAAGTACAGACGATCCCCAAACCGACACCTTGGATATCGAAGGGTTCGACGTGTGCGCGTGCAACCAACTGTTGGATCGGATCGCGCGGGATTTTCTTGGGCACAGCTACGACGAGGGTGGTCGTGAAGCCGCATCCGGACGGGCGAGTCTCGTTGAAACGGACATCCTGAGCCGAGCCCTTGGCCGACAGTCTTTGGGCAAACGCTCGCTGGGCACCGGCGATGAGTGCGCCAAATGGGTCGAGGGATGGGCCGGAAAGGTTGAGGGAAAGCATCTGGCGGCGACGGCGTGCCTGGCGATTGCTCGAACGCTGGCCGGGCGCATCGGCGGCGTGGATCGCGTGCTGATCGCGGGGGGCGGAGCCCGGAATCTGGCGCTGGTCGCGATGATTGCCGAGGCGACTGAAAAGTCTGTCGAACTCACCGACGCGGCGGGGATTCCCATCGAGTTCCGCGAGGCGGCGGAAATGGCCGTGCTCGGCGCGCTCTGCCAGGATCGCGTGCCCATTACGCTTCCGCGCGTCACCGGGGTTTCATCGCCAGCGCCAATAGCCGGCATTTGGGCCGGTTTATAAGCAGATCCGGACGTGAGAACCAAACAACTCCAAAACGAAGACCGCCCGCGTTCGTGGCGGGCGTGCTCCGTACAGATCAGACATGTTCCCTACGATCCACACCCGAAGGGGCAAAGTCGCGAGATCCAGTTGTGTTCTCGACACGCGCCGATGGCGGAACGTGTGAAGTCGGCTTTCTCTGTGGAAAATCGTGATCAATCCGTTCCGGCACACGCCCCGTATAGGTGAATCCGAATGCTTCGATCGATTCAGTGACATGTTACACGAGCATGAAATCCCGGACCCGCTGAGTGTGTGCTCCGAAACGTACGCCGCGGCGTGTGTGCGCGCCGGCGTGAAGGGCGGCCACCTTGGCGCGCTGAACCGTTATCGTCGCCTGTACCGCGAGGGCGCGATCGATCAGCCGCTGCTTCGGGTGGAGGTGCCGCAGATCGGGCGCGTGCAGGAATCCGAGAGTTGCGAGGGCGTGGTGAGGAAGTTCACGCTGCCGCTGGGGGCCGCGGCGGCGGGGACGTACGACAAGGGCGAACGCGGCGTGACGCTGGAGACCGAGTCGGTGATCATTCCGATGATCGGGAAGAAGCGCGTGCAGACGCACACGCTGTGCGTGAGCTCGCAGATCGGGTGCGCGATGGGGTGCGGGTTCTGCCAGACGGCGCAGATGGGGCTGGTGCGGAATCTGACGGCGCGGGAGATCGTGGGGCAGTGGTGGGCGGCGCGATGGAATGTCGGATGTGGGAAGTCGGGTGTCGGAAGTGAGGAAGGAAAGAACATGGGCGAGACGCCCATGCCACAGACGGGGTGCGCGACGATCAAGAACATGGTGTTCATGGGCATGGGGGAGCCGATGGACAATCTGGATGCGGTGATCGCGGCGGTGGGGGTGCTGACGGATCGCAACGGGGCGAACCTGCCGATGAGCAAGGTGACGATCAGCACGGTGGGGCGCGTGGACGGAATCACGCGACTGGCGGAGCAGGTGCGCACACCGGGGTGGCACCGGCTGGGGCTGGCGGTCTCGCTGAACGCGCCGACGGATGCCATTCGCGAAACGATCATGCCGATCAACCGGCGGTACGCGCTGGCGGACATTCGCAGCGCGATCGAGCAGTGGCCGATCTACAGCTCGTGCAAGATCTGCTTCGAGTACGTGCTGATTCCCGGCGTGAACGATGCGCCGGAGCATGCGGTGCTGATGGGGGACTACATGCTGGGGCGCGGCGAGTGGGCGGGAAGGCCTGCGCTGCCGGGGTTGGTGAACCTGATTCCGTATAACCCCCGCGAGCAATCGCTGTGGGCCGCGCCGGAGGAGACGCGCGTGGACGCGTTCATGGCGTGGCTGACGGAGACGGGCGTGTACACGAAGCGGCGGCGGACAAAGGGGCGGGACCAGATGGCGGCGTGCGGGCAGTTGGGGAATCTGGAGTTTCGCAGGCGGGGACGCGTGGAATTGACGGTGGGTGGCACTGGCGGCTTGCCCGCCAGTGGTGTTGGAAGCGGGGAATAGGACGAACAGGAAGCGCGAGACCTATTGAGCCGCGAGCGCCATCTCCGCCGCCGCGGCGTTGTCGCGCAGATGCGCGGGATTGGTAGTGCCGACGATGACGCTGGAAACACCGGCGCGTTGCAGCGTGAAACGCATGGCGGCCTGGATGGGGTCGCTGACGGCGGAGCGGATCTCGACGGGCATCTTGTTGAGGAGGTCGGTGGTGTGGCCGCTGGCGAGGGCCTTTTTCACGAGTACCCCGACGCCGCGGTGGCGGGCGGCATCGACGACGACGCCGTGGGCTCGCTCGAGCGGGGAGTACGGGAGCATGACGACGTCGCAGGCGCCCGCGGATTGGCGGAGGGCGAGGAGGCCGCCGTCAACGGTTTTTGTGGAGATGCCGATGGCGCGGATCAGGCCGCGGCGCTGCAGCTCGCGGAGGGCGTCGAGCGCACCGGAGTGGTTGATGATCCACTCGTCGCGGCCGTCGGAGTGGAGGAGGACGATGTCGAGCGTGTCGATGTTCAGGCGGCGGAGGGAGCGCTCGACGCTGAGCTTCGTGTGTTCGGGGGTGAAGTCGAAGCGGGATTCGCCCACCTGGTTGTCGAACTCCTCGCCGCATTTGGTGCAGATGACCCAGCGGTCGCGGCCGCCGAGCCAGTGCAGCTTGGACATGAGGGCACCGAGGCGCTCTTCGCTGGTGCCGTAGGCGGGGGCGGTGTCGATGAGGTTGATGTTGAGGTCGGCGGCGGTGCGGAGGAGAGCTTCGGCCTGTTCGTCGGTGGGGAGCGGGAAGCCCTCGCCTTTGTCGCTGCCGGGGTACTTGAGGGCGCGGTTGCGGCCGAGCTTGACGGTGCCGAGGCCGAGGGGGGAGACGAGGAGGGTGGTTTGGCCGAGGGGTCTTAGGTCCATATGACCCCCGTTGCGTGCCATGGGAGCATTGCGATCGACGGACGCACGAGGTGCCGCGTTGTGGACACGAATGCGGCATTTTCTCCGGAGGGCTCGATTCCGTTCGAACGAAGTGCATCGACGACGCGCGACGCGGCGAGTGGCGCAAAGGCGAGTTTGGTCGGCCAAACTCCCACACCACGTGGGGAATCAAGGACGATGGGTTCATCGGGACGGCTTCCCGATCCCACCCCCTCCGCGCGATTGACCCGCAACGTCGCCCATTGCGTTCCGCTGATGTCAATCCACGGCAAGCAATCGGATACTTCGTCGCGCGTTGCAGCGATCAACTCGATTGGTGACAATTTCACGCCGCGTTCGGCGATGTCCCCTCCGACATACCACACAACGCGACGGTCGGCGTCGAGTTGCGAGGTGATCGTGAGCTTGGGCTTGTCGGACACACCGACACAATGCCCGTAGATCGACGGGAGGTTTGGTCGATAGTGCTGCGCCTTGGCCATGACCATGTGGAGGGGACGGACTTGCGTTTCGCCGCGGGGGAGTCGCAAGTAGTCGTGATTCGCCTCGCCAGCGCAGAATACCGTCCGCCGAGCTCGAATCGGGATGTCTCGCGACACCTGTCCGTAGAGAACGTCGAGCAAACGAGCTGGGGCCCATGATCCGACGATCTCTCCGTTTTCCTGGATCGTCATTGGATGGCCACGTTCGCAGAGAGCGACCCGACCGATGCAGTCGGCGTTCAGTTTGGCAAGCCGCTCCAAGACTGAATGCGGATCGAGGATTGGTTCATCGACTCCATACACATCCACCGCGCGCGGGGCTTTCCGAAGCCAATCGGGCCTCTGTTCAGGCGTCACACGATCGACAGCTGTTCGAATGACCTTGCTTGCGGTGAATCCGGCGATGCGGGACCCGATGCCGGCGGTGGTCCAGAGGTATTGGCGTTCGCTCAGCACTTTCACGCCGCGAAGATCGATCTCGCCCGTGCCTTGCAGGCAGGCCCGCCAGATGGCGGGCATTTCGGCGATGGCTTTGCTGGCCGCGCTGGCCTGGCCCGTCAGCGCGTACTTGATGCCGCCGTGGATGATGCCCTGGCTGGCGATGGTCTGGCCGGAGCCGAGGGCGCTCGATTCGAGGAGGAGGCAGGAGTAGCCCTCCTTGCGGAGGCGCGCGAGGGTCCAGAGGCCGGCGATGCCGCCGCCGAAGATGAGGACGTCGATGTGAAGTTCTGGAGGGTTGGACGGCACGGGCGGAGGATAGGGATGAAGAACAGAGGCCCGGGCGCGAGCCCGGGCATGGATGCGCGGCGGAAGCCCAGGTGCACGGATGCACGGGCTTGCGCCCGGGCCTCTGTTTCACGTATCCTTGCTTATGCGTGAATCGGAGTTGCTGGCCAACATCTATGCGCGGTCGGGGGACCTTGGCGCGGCGTTTCCGAGCATAGTGGTCGGGCCGGGGGATGACTGCGCGGTGGTGAAGGTTGGGGGGGCGGCGGGCGGGGAGTTGCTGCTGCTGAAGGTGGACCAGGTGGTCGAACGTCGGCATTTTCTGTCGAGCACGCGCGTGCATCTGATTGCGCGAAAGGCGATCGCACGGGCGGTTTCCGATATCGCGGCGATGGGGGGCAGTCCGCGATGGTCGCTCGCTTCCGGCGTACTTCCGCCCGAATACCCGCACGCCGACGATCTGTGCCGACGACTGGCCGAGTGGGGCCGCCATTGGGACGCGCCCGTCGTCGGCGGGGACATCGCCACGGGCGCGCCGGGAAACATGCTCTCGCTCTCCATCACCGTCGTGGGAGTTCCCCACCCGGCGCGGGGACCGGTGTTGCGCTCCACGGCGCGCCCGGGGGACGAGGTGTGGGTCACGGGGAGCATCGGCAACTCGGTGCCGAGCGAGCACCATCTGACGTTTGAGCCGCGGCTGACGGAGGCCCTGCGGCTCTGCGATGCGCTCGGAGCGGACCTGCACGCGATGATCGACGTTTCGGATGGGCTGGGGCGGGACGCGGGCCGCGTGGCGGAGGCGTCGGGGGTGCGCGTGGTTATCGATGCGGAGCGCGTTCCCCTTAGCCCGGGAGCGACGGATTGCCTGGCCGCGGCGGGACATGGGGAGGACTATGAGCTGGTGTTCTGTGTCGCGCCCGGGGCGCAGGTGCCGGATGTGGGCGCGACGCGGATCGGGCGCGTGGAGGCGGGGAGCGGATGCGTGCTCGTGATGGGAGATGGGCGGGTGGTGGAGGCGGGGGAGTTGGGGTGGGATCACTGAAAATGCCGAACCAAGGCACTTCGGGCGAGGCGCCCGAAACATGGGCTGGTAAGCCCATGCCACGAGGCGAACAATCACCCGATGCCGCACCTGACCTTCCGCACCACTTCCGAAGATGAGACCATCGCGCTGGGCTTTGCGCTGGGGCGGGTGCTGCGCGCGGGGGATTTGGTGGGGCTGGATGGGGATCTGGGGGCGGGGAAGACGCGGCTGGTACGGGGGATTGCCGAGGGGCTTGGGCTGGAACCCGCGCAGGTATCGAGCCCGACGTACGTACTGGTGCATGAGTACACACGGCCGATTGGCACGCCTGCGGACGCTGCTACCTCAAGCACATTTGTGGAAACGCCCCTCTACCACGTTGATGCCTATCGCCTGACGGGGCCGGATGATCTGGACTCGCTCGGCTGGGATCGCGTGATGGATGGGTTCGGCGTAGTGGTCATTGAGTGGGCCGAGCGGATCGCCGCGGCGCTTGCGGCGGAACCCGCGCTCGCCCGCGTGCGGATACAGCCGGAGGGCGAAAGCGAGCGGCGGATCGACCTGATCGCGCCGGCGAGCTGGGTGGCTCGGAAGGGGTGGCTGGGTGTGCGCGGGTTGGCCGAGCCGGATGCGGCCTCTGGTCTGGCCCCGGGGTGGGCCAAGTGCCCGGTGACGGGGAAGCCCGTGAGCCCGGAGAACCCTGCGTTTCCATTTGTTGATCAGCGGACGCGGATGGCGGACCTGGGTCGCTGGTTGACGGGGCAGTATATTTTGAGCCGGGAGTTGACGGAGGAGGATGCGGAGGAGGGGGAGGAGTAGCCAGACCTGCTGCGACTGCCGCGGCTGAAGCTCTTTCGTGGAACAGAACCAGGGCACTTCGGGCGATGCGCCCGAAACATGGGCCGGTAGGCCCATGCCACACCACTTCGGACCACATACCCTCACCACCTATGACGAATCTCATGAACATCTCGCCTGCCCGTCGCCGCGTGCTTGTGCTCGCCCGCTGGGCGGGCATGATCACGATCGCCTGCCTTGTGCTGCTGCTCTCGACCCGTGTGATGGGGCAGGGGACGACGCCGAGCACTCCCGCTCCTTCGACCACCACGCCCGCCGCGGGAACGCCGGCGGCTTCCACCGGAACGCCGGCCGCGGGGACGAAGAAGTCGCTGATGTCGCTCTTCCTGGAATCCTGGGACTTGTTCACGGTGCTGCTGGTGAGCGGCTCGCTGGCGGCGTGGACGATCATAATCATCTGCCTGATCGAGGTGCGAAAAGTGAAGATCGCGCCGGAGGAGCCGGTGCGGATCATCGATCAACTGTGCAGGGCCGAGCCAGCCCGCTGGAACGACCTGCGGCAGTTTGTGAACGAGGATGACGCGCTGGTGTGCAAGATTGTGCGGGCGGCGGTGAACACGCCGACGAGCGACAAAAACGCGATGCGTGAGGCGGCGGAGCTGGCCGCGAGCGAGGAGGTTGCCAAGTGGTTCCGGCGGCTGGAGCCGCTGAACGTGATCGGCAACATGGGCCCGCTGCTGGGCCTGGCGGGAACCGTCTGGGGCATGATCATCGCGTTCGCGGCCCTCGGCGAGAGCGGCGGTCAGGCGAACCCGGCGACGCTCTCGCTGGGAATTTCCAAGGCCCTTTTCCACACGCTGCTGGGGCTGATGCTGGCGGTGCCCTGCCTGCTGATCTTCGGATTCTTCCGGCAGATCGTGGACAAACACTGCACGCGCGTGATGGTGCAGGCCTCGGATTTGGTGGAGTTGATCCCGGCCGATGCGCGGCTTCGCCTCGGCGGCACGCCGGGCGGGGGAAATGGAACGCCTCGGGCGCCGATGCCTCAGCCGATGCCGCGCCCGGTTGCCGCGCCTCGCTGATCGTTCCCCCCCCACCGCGTCCGGTCCTTCCCAGCTCCGTCACTCCGTCACTTCTTCCACCCTCCCGACCCAGCCACCCTCCATGCGTATTCGTCGCTCACTCACCTCTCCGCCTGCCGCCGAAGGCATCAACGCCACGCCGTTGATTGACGTGGTGATGTGTCTCATTCTGTTCTTCCTCATCGTCGGCAAGCTCTCAAATGAGAACGGGCCGATGGTGAAGCTGCCGCAGACGGGCGTGGGGCAGGACGAGCAATCCGCGGCGGTACTGATCGTGACCGTTTCCAAAGCCCCAGAAGGGGAGCCGAAGGTCGGCTGGGGGACATACGGCGTGGTGGTGCATGCCGATGGGCTGCCCTCGGACAACGCCAAGTCGCTGGAAACCGTCGTACGCGGCAAGCTGGCGGTGAACCCGGCGGCAAGCGTGCAGGTTCGCGCCGATCGCACGCTGCTGTGGGCGAATGTCGAGCCGGTGCTGCGTGCGGCGGGCAATGGCGGGGCCAAGAGCGTGCGGCTTGCGACGGAGCGATTGCCATGAGCGCGATCCCGGGCGTACCAGTTCCCGCGCCGTCGGCGCCGAGCACGCCGCAGCCGCGGCGGCGCGTGAACGGGCGGCACTTGCGCCGGCGCGATGCGCTGCACTCGTACTCCCTCCACTTCGGCCCGAACATGACGCCGATGGTGGATGTGGTGATGGTGATCCTGATCTTCTTCATGGCCTTCGCGGCGTTCATGGGCAACGAATGGTTCTTGCGCGGGGCGATTCCCTTCGACGCGGGGCGCGGCAACAACGCGAGCAAGCCGAACGACCCGCTGGCCCCGCCGCCGACGCGCCTGGATGTGGCGCTGGACACCGATGGCGACGGCCATACGGTGGTGAGCTTTCTGAGCTTCTCCCGCGTGTCGATGGAGCAGTTCGAGCAGCGCATCGGGGAGTTTCCCAAGAGCGAGGCGACGCGGAACATCGAGATCGTGCTGCGGCCGACGGGGCGCGTGCCGTACGCGGACACCGTGCGGGCCCACGCGGCGTGCGACGCGGTGGGGATCTACAAGGTGGGGTATGGGGTGACGCGGGGTGGGAGCGGGGCGACTTCGGGGCCGCCGGCGACGCCGTGAGCGTTCGAGCGTCACGGATCGCTCCAAGCGGGCCCCGCCTATAATCTTACCGGTAAGACTGCACTTTCGAGGAGCACCGCCATGGTGACGTTCGCGACGACCCGCCTTTCCTCCAAGGGCCAGGTCGTGATTCCGGAGGAGATACGCGATCGCATGGGCCTCAAGGTCGGTTGCCAGTTTCTGATTGTTTCGGACGGCGATGGAGTGTTCCTCAAGATCATCCATCCGCCAAGCCGCGCGGAGTTCGGTGAACTCATGGCAAGCGCTCGGCGCTCGGCACGCGCCGCGGGGCTCCGCAAGAGCGACATCACCGCCGCGATCAAGCGCGTCCGCGCCCGCGCTCGCCGGGACAAGGCGTGATCGCCGTCCTCGATACGAACGTCGTGGTATCCGGCGCGTTCTATGGAGGGGTGCCGCAGAGCATTATGACGGCGTGGCACCATGGCCGATTCGAGATCATCGTCACGCCCCTGATCGTCGAGGAGTATCGACGCGTGGTTATCGAACTCGGCTCCCAGTTCAATATGCACGTGGCACACAGAATGATCGCATCGCTTGTGGCGAACTCGACACTCATCCCCGACAGTTCGGACTTTTCATCACTCTGCCGCGATCCCGACGACGACAAGTTTCTCGCCTGCGCCGCCGCCGCGAACGCTGTTCTGGTCAGTGGCGACAAGGATTTGCTGGCGGCCAGTGGCGCGCTCGGAGTCGTCGTGCTGACACCACGCGCTTTCCTTACGAGGCTCGACCGACGAGCATGAGCCGGCTACTTCGCTCTCGCATAGATCACCACCCGATGCCCCTCGGCCGCTAGCCCGCGCTCGTGGCAGATTTTCTCGCGCAGCGCGACCAGCTCCGGCAACTCGATCGGAATAATCTCGCGGGTATCCACGTTCACGAGCAGGCCGGATGAGCTGCGCCCGTACGCCAACTGGTAATGGGCCGTCTCCGCGTCGAAGAGCACCTGCTGGATGATGCCCGCTTCGGCGAGGAGCTTGATCGTGCGGTAGATGGTGGCTTTGGAGACGCGGAAGCCCGCGCCGCGCATGGAGGCGAGCAGCTCATCGGCCTGGAAGAGGGCCCCGACGCCGCCAGCATCGTCGCGCCGGATGATCGCATCGAGAATCTGGGCCCGTTCGGGCGTGTACTTCAGCCCCTCGCTCTTGAGCTTGCGCCGGAAGACGGCGCAGAGGGGCTCGATGATGCGGATGCCTTCGAAGGAGGCGGTGGTGGCGGGCGGGAGGTTCATGCTTGGGGAAGAGTAGGAAAGGCGTGAAGGCGCAGTGGCATGGAGATCGGCCGTGAGGGTGTACCGTTCGGTGCAAATAGGAGGCGAACGGCAAGGTGTTCTACGAACTGCTGGCATCCTGGTGGATCGCCGTTCGCTCGCTTGAGCAACTCCGCCCGGCGGAGTTCGCGGCGTTTCTATCGTGCTGGGTCGCCGCGGGATTCTCGCTCATGCTCTTGGGGCCTCTGGGCGTACCACCTGCGCTTTGTCTGAGCGTTTGGCTGCTTCCCCCGACGGCGTTGTACTGGATCGGGCGGCGACGAAGCGTGTATGCCCGGCGCAAGGTTCGTCGATTGGCCGGCGAAGACATTTGTCTGGACTGCGGGTATCTCGTCAACGAACCCGGGGCATCCACCCGCACGATCACCATTTGCCCGGAATGCGGTTGCTCGCTTGACGACCACTCGCGGCGAGCCAAGGTGCGAATACCCGAGTCGTTCGTTTTCCCTCAGATCGAGCGTGCATCGTCGGACGCGGAGGCCCGCGAATGGCTGCGCATTGCAACCTCGCGAGGCGGCTGGCTTGGCAAGCATCGTCGGGGTGGGTATCTACTGGCACTCGTAGGGGTGGCCGTCGTGCTCCTTGTTGTACGGAACGCCGCCGAGCCCCGGTTCGATCGCTCTGCGCCGGGCAGCGCTCTCATTCCGCTGATCCCAGCGTCGGCGGTCGTCGCTCTCTGCATCGTGAAGTGGATGCGCCATCGACTGATCGTGAGAGCATTGGAATCGTTCCGGTCGCAGTGCGGTCGAGGGTGAGCCGGACTTTTGCTCGTTGCCTTCACGCCCCCTACGCCTCGATGCTTTCTCTCTACACTACCTCCCCATGCACCCTTCGGAGCACAGTCGAGCGTCGCGCATGATCGGGCCGGTCGGCCTGGGCGGGCTGCTGCTCGCGAGCATCGTCGCGCTCTCCTGCTTCGGGCTTCCCGTGGAGGTGCAGCCCTCGCTCGGACCGCTTGGGGTGGTGTTTCTGCTGCTGACGACGGGGCCGATTGTGGCCGCGTATCTGCTTGGGGCGTTCGGGCTGGGGCGGCCGCTTGCCGCGCTGCTCGCTCCGCGATCCATCCAAAAGCTCTGGGTTCAACTCGGCCTCGGCCTTGCGGCCATGCTCTGGCTCAGCCACACCTTGGGCGTGCTGGGATTGCTCAGCGGACCGGGAATGCTGCCGCGGATCGTGGGCTGGAGTGTTCCCGGGATCGGGCTGCTGCTGGCGCTGGATCAACTCATCCGGGGCCCGCTTCGGCCGGAGAAGTGGCCGATTCTTCCTGCCAGCGCGATTGTTTGGGGACCCGGAATCGCGCTGCTGATCGTTGCCGCGTCCAGCCCGCCGGGGGGCGTGTGGGGTCCGAAGTCCAGTGAGTTCGGTGCGTTCGATGCGATCAGCTACCACCTGCAACTGCCGAAGGAATGGGCCGCGGGAGCGCGGCTTGCGCCTTCGGACCACAATGTGTATTCCTATCTTCCCTCGCTCGTGGAATCGGCGTATCTGCATTTGGGCGCGATGATGCCCGGGCCGGCCGATCCCGTGCAGCGCATGCTCGGGGGCGAGGGGACGTGGGTGATGGGGTGCCAACTGCTGCACGCGGGGCTGGCGGTTGCGGGGTCGCTGCTGACGGCTCGCGCCGCGTCGGTGCTTGTGTCGCGCTGCGGCGTGGATGAGCGGGCCGCGGCGACGCTGGGCGTGCTGGCCGGGGCGTTCACGCTCTGCACGCCGTGGGTCATCGTGACGGGTTCGCTGCCGTACAACGAGGCGGGGGTGCTGGGGCTCGGCGCGGCTGGAGTGCTGCTTGCGCTCGACATGGGGATTGCCCCCTGGGCTCGCGGAACCGCGGCGGGGCTGGCGGTGGGCGTGGCCTGCGGATGCAAGCCGACAGCGCTCTTCATGGTGGGGCCGGTGGTGGGGCTGTTGCTGTTGGGATACGAGCGGGTGGGCAACTGGGCACGGATGATCGTGGCGGGCGCGGCGGCGGGGGTGCTGGCTGTGGCACCTTGGCTGATCCGCAACTGGCTCGCGTGCGGGAATCCGGTCTTCCCATTCGCTTCGGGCATCTTCGGCACGGGCCACTGGACGGCCGAGCAGGTGGCACGCCATGCGGGCGTACACCATGCACCGCCCGGCACGGGGGTTGGCGAGCGTCTGGCGCGGCTGGTTTCCGCGGAGTTCGGGCTGATGCACGCACAGTGGGGCATTGCACTGGCCGGGCTGATCGTCGCGCTGGGGGTCGCGCTGATGTGGAAGCGGTCGCACCTTGCGGCCATGTTGCTCGGGGCGGGCGTGCTGGTGCAGATGCTGTGCTGGATGCTGCTGACGCATCTGCAATCGCGATTTCTGATGCCGCTGCTCACGCCGATCGCGCTGCTGCTGGCGCTCGCGGGCGCGGCCCTGGTGTCATGGGTCGGCCGATCGGGTGCGCGGGGTCGCTTTCTCTCGCGAACCGCCCTTGTGGTGCTTGCGCTTGCCCCGCTCTCGCAGGCGCTGCGCTCCACCTTCATTTTCATGGAGCAGAACAACTGGCGGCCGAACCACATGTTGCCGTACGGGGTGGGTGTAATCACGGGCGAGGCGATGAAGGATCGCTTGGCGATGCTCGACGATGCGGCACGGGCCAAGGCGCTGCTGGACATCGCACCGGCGTCGTACATCAACCTGAAGATCCGGCCGCAGGAGAGCGCGGATGCGGGCGTGTATCTGCTTGGCGACACTGCGCCGCTCTACTTCCTGGGTGCGGACGGGCGCGGCCTGCCGTCCGGCATGGCGAGCCCGAGCAGCCCGGTGATCTACTGCACCACGTGGGATGCGCCCTTGATCGCGGGCGTTGCCGTGGGCGCGCCGGGCGCGAATCCGCACCCGTGGTCCGTGCGGGTGCGTGAAAGCGGGTGCCGCTACATTCTTGCAAACTACGCCGAACTGGATCGCCTCATCAAACGCGATCACTATTTCGATCCGGCCATCACATACGACGCCATCATCGCGTGGCTGCACGCGCCGGAGAGCCACATTCGCTCGGTGATGAAGTGGCAGGAGCTTGGAGTGGAACTGCTGGAGATTGATCTGCCGGCACGAACGACCCCAGCAGGAGTCGTTCAACCATGACCGACTCCACTCCCACGATCTCCCCCGGTCCGTCGCCCCAGGCCGAAGGCCGGTCGATCGGGCGGATGCTCAAGCTCATCGCGCAGATTCTCGGCTTCGCCGTCGGCATTGCGCTGCTCTGGTGGTGCGTGCATGAGGCGATGAAGAATCGGGATGCGCTCAAGCGATTGGCAGATGCCACGCCCGGACAGATCGCCTCGCTGATCGGGGCGACGCTGCTGGTCGTCTTCGCCTCGGGCGCGGCGTTTCGCGAAACGCTGTATCCCGTGCGCAAGCTGCCGATGCTGGAAGTGCAGGCGACGAATGTGATCGCGTGCCTGCTTGCCTTGCTGCCGTTCAAGCTGAGCGTCTTCTTTCGCGTGCTGGTACACAATCGGCGAGATGGCGTGCCTGTGCTGACCATCGGGGCATGGTTCAGCGCGGTTGGCGTGGTCATTCTCTGCGTGCTGGCGCCGATGCTGGGCGCGGGGATCTGGCGCGGGCAGGCGGACACGCTCTGGTTCATCGCCGCGGGAGGCGGAATGCTGGCGCTGCTGCTCGCCGTGCTGTTCACGGCCCGCTCGCTGGCGACACCGAACGGTTGGGCGTGGGCGCAGCGTTTCTACGCCAAACTGCCGCTTCCGCGCGTGCTGCGCCCGGGCTCGGTCGCCGCGACGCATCTCTTTGACAAAGGCCACGAGGGCGTGCGGATGCTGGCGAGCCCGCGCGTGATCTTTGGGTGCGCCGGGTTCCGGCTGCTGGACTTCGCGGCACAGGCCGCCCGCATCGCGATTGCGGCGGCGATTGTGGGGCAGGAGATCCAGTGGGATCAGGCGCTGCTGGCGGGATCGATCTTCTTTCTGATCACGGCGGCCGCGCCGAGCGGCGCGCTGGGGGCACGCGAGGGCGGCACGGCGTGGCTGATCGGGGCGATCCTGCCGCACCTGGATAAGGAGAAGTTCCTGGTCGTGGTGCTGACGGTCTCGGGGACGGAGGCGGTGGTGCTGATTGTCGGGTCGCTGGTGGGGATGGCCTATTTGCGGCCGGATCGATTTATTCGCCGGGGAATGAGCATTCCGGATGCCCCGGCAGGACCGGCCGTGTGAATCGCTGCTTTCCTCAGTACACCGGTCCCTCTTAACGGTCTCGCGTTTCATACCCTTGAACACATGCGTCTTGCCCTTGCCCAGATCAATCCCACCGTCGGCGACATCGCCGGCAATGCCGCGCTGATCCGCCGCGCGATCGATGATGCCCGCGCCAAGCAGGCGGATCTGGTTGTGCTTCCGGAACTCTGCCTGTGCGGGTATCCGCCCAAGGATCTGCTGCTGCAAGAAGGGTTCGTTCGTGCGTGTGCCGCGGCGGCCCGAGAGATCGGGGAGAAGCACACGGCGGGGATCACCGCCATCTTCGGCCTGCCTCTGCCGGTCGACGCGCACAACCCCGATGCGCAGGGCACCGCCGTGGCCAACGCGCTGCTGGTGTACCGCGACAACACGTATATCGACTACTACGACAAGCGGCTGCTGCCGACGTACGACGTCTTCGATGAGGACCGCTACTTCGTGCCGGGGGATCGGCCGGTGGTGATCGATGTGCCGACCAGGAGCGGGCACGTGTGGCGCGTCGGGCTCTCGATCTGCGAGGACCTGTGGCGCGGCGAGGATGCTGGCTTCTCGCACCGATATGCGAATCGAACCGATCCGGTCGCCGAGCTGTGCGTGCCGCAGGTCGGCGGCAAGCCGGGGGCGATGCTGATTGTGAATCCGTCGGCGAGCCCGTTTGTGCTGGGAAAGGGGCGGCGGCATCGCGAGATACTGATCAAACATGCGACGACGAATGGGGTATTCGTCGCGGCCGTGAATCAGGTCGGCGGTGACGACGATCTGATCTTTGATGGGCACGCGGCGGTATATGCGCCGGGGGGCGGGCTGATGGCCGCGGCTCCGGGGTTTGTGGAGCATGTGCTGATCGCGGAGTTGCCGGACACGCGACCCGCGGCGGATGTGGTTTTCACACTTCCGGCCGATCCGTTGCTGACGGCGCCGGACGACCAGTTGCTGTTTCATGCGCTGGTGCTGGGGATTCGGGACTACTGCCGCAAGACGGGGTTCAAGTCCGCGGTGCTGGGGCTTTCCGGTGGGATCGATTCAGCGGTGTGCGCTGTGCTTGCGGCGGCCGCGCTGGGGCCGAAGAACGTGCTGGGAGTCGCGCTGCCGTCGCGGTTCAGTTCGGAGGGGTCGGTCACGGACGCGGCGGAACTGGCCAAGCGGCTGGGGATCGGATTCACGACGATTCCGATCGAGCCGGCGCACGCCGCGCTGCTGGGGTCGCTCACGCCGGTGTTCGCTCAGCTCGGCAAGCCGGCGCAGGATGTGACGGAGGAGAACCTGCAATCACGCATCCGCGGCACAATCCTGATGGGGCTCTCGAACAAGCTCGGGCACATCCTGCTGACGACCGGGAACAAGTCGGAGATGGCCGTGGGATACGCCACGCTGTACGGCGACATGAACGGCGGGCTGGCGGTACTGAGCGATGTGACGAAGCGGTATGTGTATTCGCTGGCGCGGTGGATGAACGCGAACGCGCGGTCGTTGGGCATCGCGAGTGTCGAGCAACCGCCGATCCCCGAGCCGAGCATCACCAAGCCCCCGAGCGCGGAGCTGCGGCCGAACCAGACGGATCAGGACACGCTCCCGCCGTACGACACGCTCGATGAGATTCTGCGGCGGTACGTGGAGCTGCGCCAGCACCCGAGCCGGATCATCGAGGAGACGGGGTTCGGTGCGGCCGTGGTGGCCCGCGTCGTGCGCATGATTGACCTGAGCGAGTACAAGCGGAAGCAAGCGGCGGTGGGGCTGAAAGTGACGGGTCTGGCGTTCGGATCGGGGCGACGGTTCCCGATCGCGCAGGGGTATCGGCCCGAATCAGAACCCCCGCGGTAACGCGGGGGCCGTCGGAACGCATCGACCCGCAGAGCGCATCACTCCGCCCGCTTCCTCCACTTTCGCCGCGATCGCCCGCCGTGGCCGATCACGCCCAGGTCGAAGAGGACGGCGACGACGACCAGCACCGTCCACATGCCGCCGATGCTGCCGTGCTCATGGATCGCCAGGCAGTAGGCCAGCAGCGTGTACGGGGCGAAGATCAGGCCGAGGATCGGGATCAGGAGCCCGTTGAAGGGGCTGGAGAGCGCGCGGAAGCAGTGCTGGATCCAGTCGCCGAAGATCAGCAGCAGCACGATCGCGACGCGAGGGGTGAAGAACGCGATGAGTCCGAAGAGGCAGCCGATCATGGGAATTCTCCACAGGGCACAGGGCACATCGCTACATGGCACATTCGGAACGGCGATTCCTGATGTGCCATGTAGCCATTTGCCATGTGCGATGTTCTCCCGAAGCAAGCCATTACCACAGCACCCTCGTCACCACCTGCACCACCACCAACGCCTGCACGCCCGCTACCAGATCGTCCAGCAGAATTCCCCAGCCGCCGGGGTATTTCTGCAAGCCGTTGGCGGGCCAGAGTTTCAGGATGTCCGTGATGCGGAACATCACGAAGGCGATGGCGAGGGTGATGCCCATGTGCCAGAGCGTGCCGGTCGCCGCGGCGGGGAGTGCGAGCAGCGCGATCGCCTGGCCCGCGGTTTCATCGGCCACGACCGAGCCGGGATCCTTCTTGCCGAAGTGAACTTCCGCGCCGTCGCCGTACGCGATGCAGACCCAGGAGAAGAACACCAGCACCGCCAGCAGTACGGCGTGATAGATGACGCTCGGCCAGAGCCCCGCTCCGCAGGGCCTTGCCCCGAGCAGCAGCATCGCGCCCGCGATCGCCACCGTCGGCATGGAGCCCCACGTGCCCGAGGCCGGGCGCATCAGCCCGAGCCCGAAGGTTGTGAGCAGCATCTTTCCCGCACGTGACAGACTCGCCGACGCCATGCATTCCTTTCGAGAGCCACCGACGCTTTGACAGGCACACCGCGATTTCAACTTGAACTTCTAAACTTGATATTTCAAGTTCATATTCTCCTCCACCCCCGACCTCCCACCTTCTTACCCCTCCACGGCCATTCCCCCGCCCGGCCGCAGCACCTTCATCGCCCGCGCGATGTACGGCATCGCGCTCCAGGCCGTCACCGCCACCGTCAGCCACACGATTCCCAGAATCGCATACCCGGCGTATTCGCCCGGCGCGTGCCCTTGCTCGCCGCGGAAGTTCATCACGATCAGCACCGTCGGCACGCAAATCGACTGCAGGATCATCTTCCACTTCCCGCTCCAGGTCGCGGCGAAGCTCAATCCTCTGCCCTCCACCTCGGCCCGGATGCTCGTTACCAGCAGCTCCCGCGCCAGGATCACGGCCACCATCCACGCCTGAACGCCTGTCACGCTTCCCACCGGCGGCGTGATTCGATTCGGCAGGTGCAGAATGGCCTCCCCTGTGTAGGTGAATCCCGGCGAGGCGAGGAAGACGAACGCCCCGATGACCAGAAACTTGTCGGCGAACGGGTCCATGATGCGCCCGAACGTTGTGATGGCATTCCACCGCCGGGCCAGATACCCATCCAGCACATCCGTGATCGCCGCCACGATGAAAAGCCCGGCCGCGACGAGGAGATAGGGGTCTGGCCCTACCCCGTTCACCAGCACGGACTTGTGGTACTTAAAGGGGGCGAGCACGGCGAAGAAGGCGATCGCCAGCACCACCCGGGCGGCCGTGAGCATGTTGGGCGCGGCCCGCTCCCACCGCGTCGTTTCCACGACACCGGGCTTGGCCTTGGACGTCGACATGGCCGGCTGGCTCATCACGCGCCGGATGGTAGCGACAGCCCGGAGTTCTCCACCGCCTGTCGGCTCCGCTTCCCTCCACCGCCCCCCCCACCACCCACAGGTTGAAGCCCCACCCGCCACACACTATCCTCCCGCCTCAATCAGCCCCCCGTTCCGGTCGGTCCCTGATCGGATACGCTGGGGGCCGCGTTTCCTTCCGTTTTCTTCACAGCCATCGGGTGCGGCCGACCCCCACCCCCCCCCCTCCCGCGGAGCTCCTCTTGGACGGCCTCATCAGTCCGATCCTCTTGTACGGCGGGTGCATCCTCGGGGCGCTCGGCGTTCTGCTGGCCCTTCCCAAGCGCGGCCTATCGCCACAGATCATCGGCGCACTGGTCGCCGCGCTCGCCTTCGGCGTTGTGCTCGTGGGCATGGGCGTGAAGGCCGGGCGGCTGGGGCTGCCGAACTTCAACTTCTACCTGTTTGCGACCATCGCCCTTGGCTCGGCCCTGCGGGTGATCAGCCATCCCCGGCCGGTGTACGCGGCTCTGTACTTCATTCTGACGATTCTCGCCTCGGCGGGGCTGTATGTGCTGCTTTCGGCCGAGTTCATGGCCTTTGCCCTCATCATCGTGTACGCCGGGGCGATTCTGATCACGTATCTCTTCGTGATCATGCTCGCCACCGAGACGCCCACCGCCGATCAGGTGGAGGCCCTGAGCGAGTACGACCGGTATTCCCGCGAGCCAGTGGTGGCGACGGTGCTGGGCTTCATGCTGGTGGCCGCGCTGACGACGCTGATGGCCACCGGTGTCAGCCAACTCACCCGGCCCACCGAAACCGCTGTGGCACGAGACATCAACCAACTCCCCGGGCGCGTGGATGCGGCTCTTCGCTCCGCTGGTCTGCTGCACGCCGACGAATCCATCGGCGCTCCTGCCGGGCAAGAGAGCATCTTTCTGGCTGCAAACGATGGTCTGCCCGAGCATGTGAGCATTGCCTACGGCAACGACAAGAGTCAGTTCCGGACGATCTCCTCGGACGATCCGAAGTGGCCAAGTGACCTGAAACTCAGCAATATCGAGGGCGTCGGCTTCACGCTCCTGCGTGACCACCCCGGCTCGATCGAAGTCGCGGGCGTGATCCTGCTCATGGCCATGCTCGGGGCCGTGGTGCTCGCCCAGAAGAAGGTAGAACTTGACGAAAAGGCCAAGCTGGCCGCCCAGAATCGCTCGCTGGCCGCCGAGTTCCTGCCGCAGAACAGCCCGCTGATGCCGCCACCCCATGACGGCTCGCCCAACCTGCGCGAGGCGGATGTGCATGGTGCGCCCAGCGGCTTTGCCGTTGCGTCCAACAAGGTCGGAGGTGCGGCTTGAACCTTCTCAGCACCCTGCCAAGCACGTTGGCCCAGGCCGGTTTTCCCGCCCCGATGGAGCCGGCCACGCTGTACCACTATCTGGTGGTGAGCGCGCTGATGTTCTGCATCGGGCTGATCGGCTTCCTGACGCGCCGCAACCTGATCATCATGTTTCTGTGCACGGAACTCATGTTCCAGGCCGCGGGCATCGCCCTGATCGCCTTCAGCCGCTTCCACCTGAACCACACGGGCGAGACGTTTGTGATCTTCGTACTGACCATTGCCGCGGCCGAGGCCGCGATGGCCCTCGCCCTGGTCGTTCTCCTCTTCCGCCGCAAGGAAACCCTCGATGCCTCCTCATGGATGCAGATGAAGGGCTGATCGCATTCACACAGGCCCGGGCGAATGCCCGGGCACTTCGTTTCCGGCCGACCCAGATGCCCCGACTCTCCTTAGAGACCCCCATCCAGTGATCGACCTCTTCGCACACCTCCCACTCCTTCTCGCCCAGCACGAGGCCGCGTCGCACACCGGCGCGGGCCATGGCGGCGTGGCCGCGGCCTCCGCCGTTGCTCCCACCATCCTCCCCGCGCACGGGTCGCTTCCGGATTGGGCGGGATACGTCCCCCTGCTCCCGCTGCTGGCCTGCGTTCTGTGTGCCCTGTGCGCCATCTTCCGCGTGCGCAGCAAGCTTCCGGCGTTCATCACCGTGGCGATGCTGGCCGCGGGGTTCGTGCTGGCATTCCTGACGTATCAGAACACGACCTCCTCCGGCACCGGGCAGTACGCCGTGGTCCACCTTTGGGACTGGATCAACTTCCGCTGGTACACGCCGGGGGAAGGCCATAAATCCATCGTCCACGCGGTGATTGCCAACTTCTCGTTTTACGTTGATCCGCTGACGTGCCTGTGGATGCTGTTTGTCACGGGGCTGGCGACGCTGATCGCGCTCTACGCCAGCGAGTACATGAGCCATGACCTGGGCGCGGGCTATTGCCGCTTCTTCGTGGCGTTCAACCTCTTCGTCTTCTCCATGGCCTGCCTGGTGATGGGCGACAATCTGCTGCTGCTCTTCCTCGGGTGGGAGGGCGTGGGGCTCTGCTCGTATCTGCTCATCGGGTACTTCTACCAGAAACCCAGCGCGGTGGCGGCGGGCAAGAAGGCCTTCATCATGAACCGCATCGGAGACCTCGGTCTCTCGATGGGGATCATGCTGACGTACGTCTGCTTCGGCACGGTGGAATACGCAAACCTCTTCCAGTCGCAGGACTTCAAGGCCTATCTCGAAGCTGCGCAGCACGGGCACTTTGACTACGAGCACATCCCGTTTCTTGTGCAACTGATCCCCGTGCTTTTCACCGTGGGGGCGTTCGGCAAATCGGCCCAGTTCCCGCTCTATGTCTGGCTGCCGGACGCGATGGAAGGCCCGACGCCGGTTTCGGCGCTGATCCACGCCGCGACAATGGTGACGGCGGGCGTCTACCTGGTCGCCCGCTTCTTCCCGCTGTATCTGGTCGGCGGCAATCCCTTCGCCTGTGCGGCCGATTGCTGGCTCTTCTCGTGGGCGACGCATATTTCCGCGCTCGACATCGTCGCGTGGGGCGGGGCGATTACCGCGCTGCTGGCCGCCACCATCGGTATGGCCCAGTTCGATATCAAACGCATCATGGCGTACTCGACGGTTTCGCAGCTCGGGTACATGTTCTGCGGCCTGGGCGTGATGGGAGCCACCGGCGGCGTCAGCCACGTCTTCACGCACGCGTTCTTCAAGGCCCTGCTCTTCCTGGCGTGCGGAGCCGTGATGCACGGGTTCGCGGGGCAACTCGATCTCCGCAAGCTCTCGGGCGTCGGCTTCATGAAGGGTTGGGGCATCGTCGCGATCACCATGCTCGTGGGGTGCATCAACCTCGCGGGGCTCCCATTCATCACGGCCGGATTCTGGTCCAAGGACGAGATCCTCGGCGACGCCTTCGCCAATCCGCACACGCGAGCAATCGGCGTCATCCTGCTGCTCACGGCGGGGCTCACGGCGTACTACACGTTCCGCGTCTTCTTCCGCGTCTTCGTCGGGCCAAAGCACTACGAGCCGGGCGACGAGGTGCACGCCATACAGAACCCCGGTGGTCACGCCGGGGCCGACGTTGCTCACGCGCATCACGACGATCACGGTCATGACCACGCTCACGCACCCGGCTCGGAGAGCCGGGGTACCCATGACTCCCACGACTTCCACCCGCACCCGCCCGGCATCGCCATCAACCTCGTGCTGGTGATTCTGGCGATCGCTTCGTTCGCCGCGATCCCGCTGGTCTCTTCCTACTTCCATTCGCCCACATGGGCCGCGAAACTCGTACTCACATCCACCGCGGGCGTCAGCCCGAGCGCTCATGAGCACCAGCACGAGCCGTTCCTCGGCTTCTCCGATGCTCACGCGGCCATGAAGGTGATTTCCGGCATCGTCGCCATCCTGGGCATCACGATCGCTTTCTTCCTGCACTACCTCGGGCGCACCACCGCCGCCACCAGCCGCGCCGACGCGCTCCTGCCCATGCTCGGCCCGATTCCCAAGTGGGCCCAGCACAAGTGGTACGTGGATGAGTTCTACGACGCGGTGATCGTCAAGCCGCTGCGGGTGCTCAGCCACATCTTCCATCTCATCGACAAACTGCTCGTGGACGGCGTGGTGAATCTCTTCGGTCTTCTGCCCCGCATCGCCGGCTCCCTCGTGCGTCGCCAGCAGACAGGTGTGCTGCACGACTACGCCGTGCGCATGGCCGCGGGAGTCACGCTCGTCATCCTCGTCGTCATTCTCTTCAAGGGCGGGGTGGTGTGATGGAAACCAACAGCGTGCTCCAGCAGTACGGCGACTTCATTCAGCAGATTATTTTCACGCTCCCTCCGGGCGTGCTGATCCCGCTCTTCTTCGCGTTCCTCATCGCGATCACCAAGGGCACGAACGCCAAGCGAATCCGCCTGCTGGCCCTCATCGGCACCGTCATCCCCGTGCTGTGGTTCATCCTCATCGCCATCCAGTTCCGGTGGACGGGGGGCATCGGCGACCAGTACATCGGCGTCTCGTCGTGGTTCGACCAGATCGGCCTGAAGTTCTCCTTCGCGGCCGACTCGGTCTCCATGCTGCTCGTCGGCCTGACCGTGCTCCTCGGGCCGATCTGCGTGCTGGCCTCCACCACGGCGATCACCGAGCGGCTCAAGACCTACTACTGCTGGCTCCTCATTCTGCAAGGGGCCATGACCGGCGTCTTCATCGCCCGCGACATCATCCTTTTCTACACCTTCTTCGAGTTCACGCTCGTTCCCCTGTACATCCTGATCAACCTGTTCGGCTCCAGCCCCGCGAATCGCAAAGCCGCGGCGACGAAGTTCTTCCTGTACACCTTCACCGGCTCCGTGATCGCGCTGGCCGGCCTGCTCTACGTCGCGTGGCAGCACAAGACGGCTTCGCTCCACAACGCCTGGTCCTTCGACATGGGCGTGCTCGCCTCCACGGCCCACAAAATGACCTTCACCGAGCAGTGCTGGGTCTTCTGGGCCCTGCTCGCCGGGTTCGCCATCAAGGTCCCACTCTTCCCCGTCCACACGTGGCTCCCGCAGGCGCATACCGAGGCGCCCACGGCGGGGTCGGTCATTCTCGCGGGCGTTCTGCTGAAGCTCGGCACGTACGGCATCTTCAAGTTCGTGCTCGGCTTCTGCCCCGCGGCCTGCACGTTCTACGCACCCACGCTCGCGGTCCTCTCCATCATCGGCATCGTCTACGCGGGGCTGATCTGCTGGGTGCAGACGGACGTGAAGAAACTCGTCGCGTACTCCTCGGTTTCGCACCTTGGGTACTGCGTGCTGGGTCTCTTCGCCCTGAACGCCGTGGGCATCTCCGGGTCCATTCTGTACATGATCAACCACGGCCTCTCCACCGGGGCCCTCTTCCTCCTGATCGGCATGGTCTACGAGCGCTACCACACACGCTCCCTGAAGGAGCTTGGCGGACTGGCCCGCATCATGCCCATCTGGGCCTCGTTCATGGTCTTCTTCACCATGGCCTCCGTGGGCCTGCCGGGGCTCAACGGCTTTGTTTCCGAACTCTTCTGCACGCTCGGCGCGTTCCAGGCCGGCGGCGTCTCCTTCGATCACGGCGTGAAACTCCTCCCCGGGGCCACGTGGGGCACGCTCGGCCCGTGGTACGCAGTCGCGGCCGGAACCGGCGTCATCATCACCGCCATGTACCTGCTGTACATGCTCGGGATCATCGTCTGGGGCCCGCTGAATGTTCCCGGCGGCCACGGGCATGGTCATGCTCACGACGCCGCACACGATTCGCACGCCAAGCTCCCGACCGACCTGTGCGCCCGCGAGATTGGGCTGCTGCTCCCGCTGGCCGCGCTCTGCCTGATCCTCGGGCTCTTCCCCGGCCCGATCCTGCGAACGCTCGAAGACCCCGCGGACAATGTCGCGCGGTTCATCCAGACCCATGGACGCGATCGCCTGCAAAAAGATGACCCGCGGCTGACGCCCGCGAACGACGCCGAGAACGCCGGGGCGCCGATCCGCCCACCCATCATCCACGGCCCCTCGTCGGAAGGTCGGTCCGCCCGCCCCTCCACACTGCGGACCACCACCCCCCCCACCACTCCTGCACCCAAATCCGACGCCTCCCCCAAGCCGGAGGGAAGCCACTAAATGGACTCCAAGCTCACACTCCTCTGGCCCGAGATCACCCTGTTCATCACCACATGCGTCGTGATGATCCTCGGCCAATCCAAGCACAAGGACTCACGCAATCTTGCGCCATGGCTATGCGCGATCGGGCTTGTGGCCAGCGGCCTCTTTGCATGGCTTGGGAGGGATATCTCCGCCGCGTCTTCGGTGTTCGTTGACCACCCGTGGCTGGGCAAGCTCATCAAGGGCGCGTCGATCCCGTCCACCACGCTGCTTCCGAACCTTCCCTACTACGGCAAGATGATCGTCGCCGCGGTCGGGCTCGTCATGCTTCCCATGATGGCCGGCTCAGCCGATGGCGATCTGGAGGCCTCTGCCGGGCATGGCAAGCCCTGGGACGCGCTGCGATCCACCCGGGGCGAGTTCTACTCCTTCTTCCTGTTTTCCCTCTCTGGGCTGATGCTCTGCTCGAGCGCGAACGACCTCATCTTTCTCTTCCTCGCTCTCGAACTCACCTCCCTCCCCACGTACGTCATGGTCGCCCTTTCCACCTCCCGAAACCGCTCCATGGAAGCGGGGGTGAAGTACTTCTTCCTCGGCGCACTCGGCGCGGCCGTCTTCCTCTACGGGTTCACGCTCATCTACGGTGCCGCCGGCTCCACCCACTTTGACGCCATCGCCCGCATCTTCGCCGCACAGATCGCCAATGGCGGGCTGAACCAGCTCGCGCTGCTGGGCATTGTGCTCGCGCTACTGGGGATGTGCTTCAAGATCGCCGCCGTGCCCATGCACTTCTACACGCCGGACGTGTATCAGGGGGCCTCGGCTTCGGTCGCGGGTTTCCTGGCCTTCGTGCCCAAGGCCGCGGGGTTCTTCGCCATCATGCTGCTCTGCTCGCTCGTGGGCTGGGGCTTTGGCGACAATCACCAGCACCTGCCCGATGCCCTTCGCACGATGCTCTGGGTCTTGGCCGCGTTGACGATGACCGTCGGCAACGTGCTGGCGATCATGCAGAACTCCGTCAAGCGGATGCTGGCGTATTCCTCCATCGCCCACTCCGGGTACATGCTCGTGGGCATCGTCGCCGGGCCGGGGCCCGATGGGGCCCCCTTCTCGCGCAACGGCCTTGCGGCCGTGCTCTTCTACCTTGGCTCCTACGCCGTCATGACTTTGGGCGCCTTCGCCGTGCTTGCCTCCCTGCAGCGGAAGAACGCCAACGGCAAGATGGAAGAGGCCGACGACATCGACGATCTCCGCGGCCTGGCCCTCACGCGCCCCCTGCTGGGCTGGACGATGGTTCTCTCCGCCATGGGCCTGCTCGGCCTGCCGCCGCTGCTGGGCTTCCTCGGCAAGGTGCCGCTCTTCACCTCCGGGATCGGCGCGGGCGAGGTTCCGCTCGTCATCGTGCTGGGCATCAACAGCGCCATCGCCGCCTACTACTACCTGCGGCTGGCGTACGTCTGCTTCATCGAGCAGCCCGAGACACTGCCGAGCGCACCGAAAGTCGAGCTCTCCGAGTTCTTCAAGGCCCGCCGCATGACGGGCGTGCTGAGCATGGCCGCGGTGGTCGGCCTGGCCCTGAGCGCCGGCTACCTCGCCGACATGGCCCAGCTCGGAGCAACGTACCAGCCGGTACACACATTCCATCCGCCCGCGACCCCGGAGCCGGCCGCGGACGAGGCCGCGCCCGCGGCGTCAAACGCCGAGCCGCTCCCCGGCTGACGAGGGCTGATCGGCGGCTGGTCCGCGTCGGTGTCTGCCCTCCACGCTTAGTACATTCGAAGACACGCCCCGCGCACCACGTCCTCGCGGGGCGTTTTTCCGCGCTCTTGACTTCCGCTACCGCCCGAGTATATTGATGCCGGTCGATATACATACTCTCGAAAGGATTCCTCCATGTCAGGCAAGCTCGCAGGAAAAGTCGCCGTGGTCACCGGAGCATCCAAGGGCATCGGGGCCTCCATCGCACTGCACATGGCCGCCGCAGGGGCGTCCGTGGTCGTGAACTACTCCTCCAGCAAAGAGGGCGCGGAGAAGGTCGTGGCCGAGATCAAGGCCAATGGCGGCAAGGCGATCGCCGTGCAGGCCAATGTTTCCAAGCCCGCCGACATCCAGCGGCTCTTCGCCGAGACCAAGAAGGCGTTCGGTCGCCTGGACACGCTCGTGAACAACGCCGGCGTGTATGAGTTCCTCCCCCTCGAGAGCATCACCGCCGAGCACTTCCACAAGATGTACGACCTGAACGTGCTGGGGCTGGTGCTGACGACGCAGGAGGCCGTGAAGCACTTCGGGCCTGCGGGCGGAAGCATCATCAACATCAGCTCGCTGGCCGCCGTCGCCCCGCCCGCCACCGCTTCGCTCTACAGCGGCACCAAGGCCGCCGTGGACGCCATCACGCGGTCGCTCTCCAAGGAGCTTGGCCCGAAGAAGATCCGCGTGAACTCGGTGAACCCCGGCATGGTGGAGACCGAGGGCGTTCACGCCGCGGGTTTCGCCGAGAGCGACTTCCGCAAGTTTGTGGAGGCCAATACGCCGCTGGGCCGCATCGGCCAGCCGCAGGACATCGCCCCGGCCGTCGTCTTCTTCGCATCGGACGACTCGGCCTGGCTGACCGGCGAGAAGCTGGTGATCGCCGGCGGCATGAGCTGACCCGACCGCACGTTCCTCACGCACAACATCGCCCCCTCTCCATCACGGGGAGGGGGCGGGATCGGACGACACCATGACACGCAAGCTCGAAGGTAAAGTCGCTCTCGTCACCGGCGGTAACAGCGGCATAGGCCTGGCCACCGCCAAGCGGTTCGTTTCCGAAGGGGCGACCGTCTTCATCACCGGCCGCCGCCAGCCGGAACTTGATGCGGCCGCCAAAGAGATCGGCGGGAACGTCACGACCGTGCAGGGCGACGTCTCGAAGCTCGCCGACCTGGACCGGCTCTACGAGGTCATCAAGAAGAAGTCCGGGCGGCTGGACATCCTCTTCGCCAACGCCGGGGGCGGCGAGTTTGCCCCCCTGGGCCAGATCACCGAGGCCCAGTTCGACAAGACGTTCGGCATCAACGTCAAAGGCCTGCTCTTCACGGTGCAGAAAGCCCTGCCGCTGATGCCCGACGGCGCGTCGATCATTCTGAATGCCTCGATCGTCTCGATCAAGGGAATGCCCGCCTTCAGCGTCTACAGCGCGACCAAGGCGGCCGTGCGATCCTTCGCCCGATCGTGGACCATGGACCTGAAGGAGCGTCGCATCCGCGTCAACGTCGTCAGCCCGGGCCCGATCGACACTCCTGGGGTCGATGGCTTGGCCAAGACCGAAGAAGAGCGAAAACAGTTCAAGGCGGGCATGGCCGCGCAGGTGCCGCTGGGGCGCATGGGCCAGCCCGACGAGATCGCCAAGGCCGTCTCGTTCCTTGCCTCCGATGACAGCAGCTTTATCACCGGCATCGAGCTCTTCGTCGATGGCGGCATGGCCCAGGTCTGACGCGCGGCCGCGCTTGCCCGCTCAACCCGGCAGGCGTCGCAGCTTGAACTGGTGTACGTTGCACTCCCCGCTTCGGAACAGTGCGGCGCAGCCGGTGAGATACTTCATGTACTTCTCGTACACCGCGTCCCCCACGATCGCGAGCGCCTCGGTCCTGTGCGATTGCAGGTTGGCCGCCCAGCAGTCCAGGGTGCGGGCGTAGTGCGGGCGGAGACTCTCCACGTGGACGAGTTCGAAGCCGCCCTCGCGGGCCGCGCCCACGACGGCCTCCGGCGAGGGCACATCCCCGCCGGGAAATATCTCTGTGGCGATGAAGTGCGTGAATCGCAGGAAGTCCATGTCGAGGTTGATCTTTCCCGCCGTGATCGTGTGCAGCAGCATGACGCCGTCGTCCGGGAGAATCGAGCGGCACTTGGCGAAGAAGGCGGGGTAGCTCTTTCGCCCGAAGTGCTCGAACGCGCCGATCGAGACGATCCGGTCCACTTTCTCCTCGAACGTTTCCCACCCGTGCATGCGGAACTCGATCCCCTCGCTCCCGGCGGCCAGGCGTTGATCGTGCTCGAACTGCGTGCGGCTGAGCGTCAGGCCAATGACCCGGGCCCCGTACCGCTCGCCGGCCCGCATCGCCGTGGCGCCCCACCCGCACCCGATGTCCAGCAAACGCATGCCCGGGCGCAGCTCGCACTTGCCCAAAGAGAGGTCGATCTTGGCGATCTGCGCCTCGGCGAGCGTCGATTCGGGTGAATCGAACTTCGCGCACGAGTACGTCATCGAAGGGTCGAGGAAGAGCGCGTAGAAGTCGTCGCTCACGTCGTAATGGGCCTGGACCATCTGGAAGTTCACGCCCGACGGCCGCCGATTTGGATTCAGGTTCGCCTTCACGAGATCTCCTGGCCTAACCGCTGAACTGGCCTCCCCCCAAAGCCCGCCGCGCCACTCCCCTGCGCCACCCGCACGCTTGGCTTCCACGCGGACCCGCCGGCCCGTGTCGCGGTAGTCGCCCAGCCGCATGGGATCAGCGGGGAGGGCGTCTTTCTCGTCTCGCCCCGACCGCAAGTGCGCCCAAGGCGAATCCCACAATCGCACCCGGCGCGGGGATCGCTGTTCGCATGATGGCCGACGTGTTGTTGTTGAACTCCGCGTAGAAATATAGGTCCCCGTTATCGAGCAAGCCGGAGCGGGTTCCATTGCCCGAATCGCTCGGGATACCGAGCGACGCGGTCAAGAGCGTTCGAAAATCGCCCGGCGCGACCTGGACAATGTCCCCGGGGGCCGCGACCCTCAGGATGCCAACCGAAGGATCGAAGCCGAAGACGGCCCCGGCGCTCTGGAATGCGAACGCCCCCTGAGCGTTGATCTGCACGCCGGGGAACTCCGAGAAGTTAAACGTCCCACCGCCGCCGGGCCACGCATCCTGGTCGCGGAGCAGAGATCGAACGCCCGTACTGTTGCTCAGGCAGAGCGCCCTCCGCTGGTCGGACGAGTTTGGTCCTGCGGCCGTAAGAAACACGGTCGATCCAGCGTCGTTGATGGCGAGCGGTTGCAGAACCTCGATCCCGTTCGCATCCGTCCCTCGCATCGTCCAGCCCGCCGGGCTTGTCAGCGCCTGGCCCTTGCGTGCAGCCAGCGAAGTCACCCCGTTTGCACGCCGCCAAAGCGCAAGGTTGTTGCTCTGCGTTCCGCCCGTCAGGCCGCTCGCGAACAACAGCGTGCCGCCCGTCGACATTAACTTGCCCTCCGGGTTCGTGATGTTTGAACCGGGAATGCCCGGAGCCGGGGAGTTGTGCAGGACAAGCGGTGAAAGCGCGGCACCATCGAATGAATAGAGGGAATAGATGCGGCTCGCGTTCGCGACGGTGAACACCGACTGACCGCCTGTCCTGGGCATGAGCATGCCCCAGAGGTCCACGTGCCCGGACAGCCCGGGGACGGTGTCGCCCTGGCGCACGGCTGGATGGAAGCCGTTATCGTCATACCAGTAGGTAATGGAGTCGTTCTGCTGGGGCTGGATGGCCGGACCGCTCAGATGGGTGGTGATGAAGGTCCGTCCCAACGCGTCCACGCTCCCCGAGCCGAGTGTGCTGGCATCGATCAGCGTGGTGCCGTCCAGCCCCGGCGCAACATCGCCATGCTTGAGCAGAAGCGATGTCTGCCCGGCGTGTTCGCGCCAGAGCGCTCCCACCGTGTCCCTGTTCGGAAAGTGCGCCTGCCCGCCGAAGTAGAAGTCGCTCGATCCGTTGGGTTGTCCAAAGGAGAGATTCGAGTAGAGGTACCCGGGCAATCCGGACGCGGGCTGCGATTCTCTGGCGATCTCGGTGAGCGAGCCATTGGAGCGCCGCCAGATTCCATCGCCAACGCTGGTCTGGTTCGGAACGAGGTTGTACGCACCGGCCATGCTGAGCGTGCCATCCGGGCTGACCTCGTAGGAATACAGAAATGAGAGAATCACCCCTCCAGGCGCGCTGGCAGGAAATGTCTGCACCGCCTGGAAGCCGGACGACACGATGGATTGCTGGGCGTGTACCGATGAAGAGACGCACAGCCCGACGGCAAACAGCGCGCGAAGTACAGGGGTACGCATGGTGCACTCTCTCCTCGATCTGGAAGGCCAGATTGTGAACTGTACCGCGCACCTGCCCATGTGCAAACGCATATTTTGAGCGGATGTGAGCACGCCCTGAATGACTGTGGATGTGGTGCGTTCAGGCCTTCGGAAGCGTTAGGTAAGGTTCGCCGCGGCATCGAGCCGCGCGGAGGGCACTCCCGGCACGCCCAACCCGGGCACCACCTGCACCTGCGGCTTCCATGTGGACCAATCCGCCCGCGTGGCATCCCGAATTCGTTCGGCGGTGCGGACATTCACGAACCCGGCCGTGGCGTCGATCTCCGGCTGCGTGCCGGTGCGCACCGCGTCCAGGAACGCCTTGATTTCCATGAGGATCGGCTCGGCCTCCTCCACGACCAGGTTCTCGATGTTCACGAGTTCCTGCCATTTCAGATCCGTCAGGTCCGCGCCCTTGCGGAGCTGCTCGCGCACCTCGGCCATCTGCGATTCGTTGGCCGTGCGCCGGATGACCTGCCCCTTCTTGGCGGCGTAGTCGATCTTGATATACGCGTTCTCACCGGTGATCCGCGTGACGCGCTCGGTCTTCAGAGCGAGCCGAGAGGCCGTGATGTTCGCCACGCAGCGGCCGGCCGCGCCGTTCGGGCCGTGGTTCCAGACCAACCGTGCGTTGCAGAAGTCCTCGTGCTCGGTGATCACGGGCACGCCGCTGGCGTGGATCTCATCGGGCTCCTGCCCGCCCATGAGCATCAGCACCACATCCACATCGTGGATCATCATGTCCATCACCACGCCCACATCCACGCTTCGGAAGGTCATCGGGCTGACGCGGTGCACCTCGATAAACCGCGGCACGATCGGCATGTTGTTGGCCTGCTCGGCCCGCAAGGCCCGCATGATCGGGTTGAACCGCTCGATGTGCCCCACCATCAGCACGCCTCGAGAGCGATCGGCCGCTTCCTTGATCGCCTGCGCGTCCTCAACGCTCCCGGCCAGCGGCTTCTCCACAAGGCAGGAGACATCCGCGCCCAGACACGCGAGCGCGGCCGCCTTGTGCCCCACCGTCGGCACCGCGATCGACACGCAGTCCACGCCGGCGTTCAGCAGGTTCTCCACGCTGTGGAAGTGGCGGCACCCCCACTGCTCGGCCACATCCCCCGCCCGCTCGGCGTTCTGATCCACCACGCCGACCAGCTCCGTGTCGGGCAACTGCGCATAGACGCGGGCATGGTGGCGGCCCATCCGCCCCACGCCGATCACGCCGCAGCGCAGAGCGCGTGACCCCAGCCCGCGACGGCGGGGCAGCGGCTTGCTGACGGTGGAATCGGCGGGGGCGGGCGTGCTCATTTGGTGGCGGCCTCGGTCATCGCCGCGGCGAAGGCCTGCTTGCCCTGCAAGCCGACGAACTTCTTGGCGACCTGCCCGCCCTTGAAGAGGATGACGGTCGGGATGGCGCTGATGCCAAACTGCACGGCGGTGTTGCGGTTGGAGTCCGTATCCATCTTGCCGACCTTCACCTTCCCGGCGAACTCTTCGGCAAGGGCGTCGATGGTGGGCCCGAGCATCTTGCAGGGCTGGCACCATTCGGCCCAGAAATCCACCAGCACCGGGGTGCTCGAATCCAGCACCTCGGACTTGAAGTTGCCATCGGTAAAGGTCATCGTGTTCGCGCCAGCCATGTACGTTCCTTTCAGTGCGGTCGATCCATCCGTGGAGGGGGCGATTCTACGCCTCCGGGCGTTTGTGTACCGCCTCACTCCCCTGGCCGTTCCGCTTCTTGGATGCCGCCCGGGCGGGAAGGTATCGAGATTCGTCTATATTACGCAGCCCCCCATTCCCGGGTTCACATTGGTCCGATCACCTACCCATAGGATGGCGTGATGTCATCACCCGCCGACCTTCCCATCCGCCTCCTGCTGACGCCCGCCGCGGAAGGCGGGTTCGTTGTCACGAGCCCAGACTTACCCGAGTTGGTGACCGAAGGTGACACGGTCGCCGAAGCGCTGCACAACGCCAAAGATGCTCTTGAGGCCGTCCGAGAGCTGTACGTGGAGTTTCCGCGTCCTGAATAAGCGAAATGCTCAGTGACTTATTGCAGCGCCGCCACATGCTCGCGCACATCGTGTACGCGGAAGATGTTCGCCCCCGCGCTCCGGTGTTTGATGCTCAGCGCCACCGTCGGCCCCACGCGCTCCCGGGCCGGCGCATCCATCTTCAATCCCCCCCACGCGGCCGTGAAACTTTTTCGTGAGAGACCGCTGAGCACGGGGAACCCCAGCGCGGCGATCTCCGCCGTTCGCTCGATCAGTTCCAGGTTCTGCGCCACGCTCTTGCCGAAGCCCAAGCCGGGATCGAGCACGATCGCCTCGCGGGCGATTCCCGCCGCCATTGCCGCCGCGGCACGCGCGGCCAGAAACTGCCTCACGCACTCCACCACGCCCCCCTCGTAGACCGGCTCTTTGGCGTACTGGTGCGAGAAGACATCCGCCCCCGGCGCGAGCAGCCGATGCATCAGCACGATGCCCACGCCGCGCCGGGCCGCAAGCGAGAACATTCCCGGATCCTCCATTCCCGCCGAAACGTCGTTGATCCCATCGGCTTCCGCATTGATCGCGGCTTCCGCCACGGACGCAAGCGTTGTATCCACGGTGATGAACACGCCGACGCCCGCACGCCCGGGATGAGAAACGCTTTGAGCACGAATCCCGCGGATCACCGGGACCACGCGCCGCATCTGCTCCGCGGCATCCACGCGAGCTGCACCGGGCCGCGTCGATTCCCCGCCGACATCAATTACCTCCGCGCCCTGGGCCACCATCCGCGCCGCGGCCGCCACCGCATCCGCGATTAGCGCGTGTTCCCCTCCATCCGAGAACGAATCCGGCGTCACGTTCACGATCCCCATTACCCGCGCCACATCCAGCGGCAAGTTCCGCTCAGTTCCCAACCGCCAGCTTGCTGCGCTCCTGATCATGGTGCAGTTCATTTCAAGTCGGACAATGCGAAGAGATCGCCGAAGCGGTGACGGACCATCGTTGTCGTGAGCGTTCACGTGCTTCCCCCGCCGCTCCTGCAATCTGGCCGCGTTGAGCCCTTTTCACGTTGCAAAAATAAAAGAGGGGCCGCGGCACGTTGCCAGCGACCCCTCGGGGGGGGGGGTGCAGATGATGTGAAACCAGTATATCGTCAGAACTTGGGCTGTCCAGCCGCTTTCTCGGGCTTGGCCTTTTCGGGGGCATCGCCGCCGCCGCCTTGCATCGCCTTTGAACCTTCCATACCCAAGAAAACCCCAGTCTTAATCACAGGCGCCGGCACCACCAAGGTGAACCTCAGCGACCCATCCTGGGTAGAGAGCGCACCCGCGATTGGGGGCAGTTTCTCGGGGATTTTGTCGGCCGGGACCGTCATACCCGCCATCGCCGCGAAGGGCAGCGCGAGGTCCAGGATGCCTTTGGTCCCCACGTACATCTCCGCCATCCGATTGCTCGGAAGCATTTCCTGCGACTTCTTCAGCAGCGTGTCTGCCGACAGGTTGTCCCCCTTGGAGGCGTCCAACGCCTTGCCCATCAGCTCCGTGTTCTTGGAATAGGTCGAGTAAATCCCACCGGACCCCTTGGCGACGTATCCCACGGGCATTCCCTGAGGGCCGAACATCATGGGCATCGCCTGGGTCATTGCGGCCGGGAGTTCGCCCCCGTCCTCCGCCTTAAAGCTCGTCTCCCACGAGTCGATCGAGGTCTCTCCCACCTTTGAGGCGTTCTCGGTGTACTTGGACTTGTACGTCAGGTTTTCGATCTTCTGACCGTCCATCGCGGTCAGGGTGTCGCGGAACGACTTAAGTGCCGCGGCGGGGTCTTTCGCGGCCGTGAACTGCACGGTGTTGGTCAACAGGCCGGCGAAGACGCCTCCCTCCGGGAAGCCCATCACCAAGCCCATGCCATCCATGTTGTCCACGTTGGCCGCGGCCAGCTTGCTGGCCTTCTCGCCGCCGGGCATGTCCACGCGCCCGAGGATGTCCTTCATCACCTGCTTGAAGCCCGGGGCGGAGAGATCCATCGCCCCGGCCCAGAGGAACTTCCCGGCAGGAAGCTTGCTCATGAGGGATGCGGTGTTTCCGGTGCCGGCGAAGGCCTTGGCCATGTAGGAGTCGGGCTTGAAGGAACTGACTGCTTCCATGGATGCGCCGCTAGCGCCGAACTTCATGCCACCGACGACTACCTGCGTGTCGCGGACGATGGTTTCGCCGATCCACTTGGCCAAATCCAGGTTCTTGCCCTGGCTCTCCTGACCCATAGTCGCCATCTGCTTCTTGGCCTGCTTTTCCATCTCGGCCAGGCCTTTCATGGCCAGGGGGCGCATCTGATCCATGTTCACGATGGCGACGACGTCGAGCGAATCGCAGACGGCCTCGCCGGCCTTGCCCATGCGAGACTTCAGCGACAGAGCGCCGGCGCCCACCTTGCCCGTGAACTTCTCGACGAGTTCTTTGTTCGAGCCGACGACGATGTACCCATCGCCAACGGTCTTGCAGTACGCGTCCTCGCCGCTGGGGGATGCGAAGGAGTCCACCTTGCCCTCGCCGGCGGGCTTGGTGCCGAAGTTGGCGAGGAAGTCATCGTACTTGGTGATGGGGACGAGCATAACGGCGCGCTCCAGGCCGCTGTCCATCCCGTCCTCATCGTCCGCGTCGGCGTTCTTGTCGGCCTTGGCGCCTTTGTCGCCCTTGGCGCCGGGGTCGTCGGCATCCTTCTTGTCGCCCTTCTTGGCATCGGCCTTGGCGGGCTCATCCGCCTTCTTGGGGCCGTACATCACCAGGGCCATGGACTTGGTTGTGTCGATCCCGCCGCCCATGCCGGCCATGGAGAGCAGATCATCCACCGACATCACCGGCACGGGCGACTCAACGGCCGTGGCCAGCGCGCTCAGATTCTTCTGCATCGTCGCCGGGGCGGGAATCACGAGCGCGATCATCGCATTGTCGGGAATCTTGTCGACGACCGGGGGTGTCGCCATCGCGCTCGAGAGCGTGAAAGTCAGGCCGCACACCGCCACCAATCCCTGTACGCGCTTCATGGTCAAGTCCCTTTCGTTGTGCGTTCGGCATGCCGGTTCGGCTCGCCCGACGCAAGAGTTCGCAAGCAGATTCGGAATCCCCACGAGGGCATTCCGCTCATTCTCCCGCCCCGGTCCCATCGAGCCCCAAACCCGCGGCCACCCGCATGGGCGGCCAGTATACGGGTGCCCCGGGGCCGTTTCGCCCACGTCCCAAAGCCACAATCGCGCCGGCTTGGCATACCCCACGCCCGCCCTTGACCCCGAAGGGCTCGCATGGAGTAGCCGGGGGCAGAGCAATGTCGCCGCAGGCGACGAGCGCCGCCCCCGGAAGCGAGCCCCGCTCCTCCCTTCCTTGCTTCGTCTTGCCGACCCTGAGAGGGTCGCACACGCCCCAAGTCAATCCCACGCGTACCGCTCATCGAACTCGATCACCTTGTACTTCTTGACGAGCAGCCGTACCTCGTCCTCGAAAGAGCTCTTCTTGTGATGTTCCTTCTGCGTTCGGACGTACTTCTTGAGCGCCTCGTTTCCAGACTCCCCGATCGAGAACGCCGAATATCCATCCTGCCACCGAAATCCGCGCGCCTCGGCGGCCTGCATCTTGATCCACTTCGACGAGTCTTTCTTCATATTCATCACGAGGTCCGACAGTGCGATGTTCTTTGAGAGACTCGTGAGCACGTGAACGTGGTTGGCGGTTCCGCCAATCTCCAGCGCGGGCGATTCCAAGGCGCGGCAAATTCCGGCCATGTATCGGTGCAGGTCTCGCTCGTACGCGGGTGCGATCAGGTCCGCACGGTGCTTGGTGGAGAAAACGATGTGGATGAGGAGGCGCGTCAGTGTTTGGGCCATGCGTGCCAGAATACCACGAGTGAAGTCGCATCCGCGCCAGATGCGACCCTTTCAGGGTCGAGAGGCAAAGAGAGAGGGGGTGGCATCCGTCACGTTCCCGGGGGCGGCGCTCGTTCGCCTGCGGCGAACTTTGCTCTGCCCCCGGCTACTCCATGCGAGCCCTTCGGGCTCATAGCCCATGCATTTCAAGGCGCAAAAGTCCGTCCCGCGATACTCACTACCCACTCTTGCCTGGCCGCTTCCCGATCACGCCTTCGGCGTCGGCCATCCCTTCACACGGGTCTGCACCTCGAATGGCGGCTCCTCTTCGCCGTCGTCGTCCTCGTCGCCGTCTTCCGCCTCTTCCATCTCATCGGTCGCCTTGCGTGACGACTCTTCCATCTGCTCGCGCAGGTTGCCGTCGTTCACGATGCTCTGGGCCTGCTCCAGGGTTGCGGCGATCGGCTTGGGGGGATTGCCCTTCTCGGCCTGCGCTGCGTCGGCCGCGGCTTGCGCTTTCATCGCCCGCCATTCTTCGAGCGTCATCGTCACCTCGCGGGCCACGGTGCCCTTGTGCGTGCCGAGGATTCCGGCCTCGCCCATGAGTTCGATGAGTCGTCCGGCGCGGGTGAAACCGATGCCGAAGCGGCGTTGCAGCAGAGAGACGCTGCCGCGCTTGGTCTCCAGCACGACTTCCACGGCGTCGTCAAAGAGCGGATCGCTCTGGGCGTTGGCCAGGCCGCGGGCGTCCAGCCCCCCACCGCCCTCGCTGCCCTCGGCGCCCTCTTCCTCGCCGCCGCCGCTATTGGTGCTCTTCAGCTGCATGAGCGAACGTTCGAAGGTCGGACTGGCGATCTCGCGCATGAACTTCACGACGCGGCGGATTTCCTTGTCGTCCACCAGCGTGCCCTGGGCCCGCGTGAGCTTGCTGCTCTTGGGAGAGAGGTAGAGCATGTCGCCCTGACCCAGAAGCAGCTCCCCGCCCTTCTGGTCCATCACGATCCGCGAGTCCATGCCGCTCGCCACCTTGAAGCAGATGCGCGCCGGCATGTTGGACTTGATCAAGCCCGTCACGACGTTCGCCTGCGGCCGCTGCGTCGCGAGAATCAGGTGGATGCCGACGGCACGCGCCTTCTGCGCGATGCGCACCACCGAATGCTCCACCTCTTTGTTCGTCATGATCAAGTCGGCGAGCTCGTCGATCACGAAGACCATGTACGGGAGCTTCCGGGGGATCTTGGCTTCCTCTTCGGGCGATTCGGCGGCGAATCGCTCGCGGAGTTCCTCCCACGTCAGGTCGTTGTACGCGCCGATGTTCTGGCAGCCCGCCTCGGAGAGCAGCTCGTACCGCTCGTCCATCTTGTTGACGGCCCATTCCAGAATGGCCGCGGCCTTGCCCATCTCCGTCACCACCGGGCACATCAGGTGCGGGATGTCCTTGAACTGGCTCATCTCGACCATCTTGGGATCAACCAGCACCAGCTTCAGCTCGTTGGGCTTTTTGGTGTACAGGAAGCTCATGATGATCGTGTTCATGCAGACCGACTTGCCCGAGCCGGTGGTGCCGGCGATGAGCATGTGCGGCATCTTCGAGAGATCCTCGATCATGGGCTCGCCGCTGGCGTCCTTGCCCAGGAACATGGGCAGGCGCATCCCGCTGTAGACCTCCGCCTTGGTCATCAGCTCCTTGAGCCGGACCTTCTCCTTCTGGGCGTTGGGAACCTCGACGCCGACGGTGTCGCGACCGGCCATGTTCGGCACGATGCGGATGTTGATCGCCTTCAGGGCGCGGGCCAGATCGCTCGCCACGCCGCTGAGCGCGGAGACCTTCGTTCCGGGGGCCAGCTTGAGCTCGTACAGGGTGATCACCGGGCCGCTCTCGACGCCGACGACCTCGCCCTCGATCCGATACTCGCGCAGGGCCCGCTCCAACGCCTCGGCCTGCTCGCGAACGTACGACTCCATCGTCTCGCTGAAGTTCGTCTCGGGCTCTTCCAGCAGATCCAGCCCGGGGAACTTGTACCCCTCGAGGTCGGCCGTGTTCTGGATGTCGCGCAGATCGTCGTCGGTCGCGCTCCGCTTTTCATCGCCCGCAAACCGCACGGGAAGCTTGGCGATCTTGGCGCGCAGCTCCTCGGGGGAGAACGACTTGGCCTGGGCCACGGGCGCCGCTTCCGCCTCGGATTCGTCTTCCGCGCCGGAAACTTCTTCATCCTCGTCATCATCCAGGCCCGAACCGCCCGCCCCTCCCGCCGTCAACCCGCCGGAGCTCCGGTCGAACGTGCCGTCGAAGGCGTCGGTGGCGCCGATGCCGCCCGCGTTCGGGTCGATCTTCGCCCCGGGGCGCGCCGTGGCCACCTTGGCCCGGACATTGGCCCGCAGGCCCATCTCGCCGGGGCGCAGGCCCACCAGCATTTCGTCATCATCCACATCCGTCTCGCGCACGCCCATCGTGGCGCGCCGGGCTTCCAGCTCCTCGGCTCTCAACTGCTTGATCGCGGCACGTTTCTCGGCGAACGTTCGCGCCGTGAGCAGGGCGGCCCGCCCCGTGTGCCTGGCCCCCGTGTACAGCACCTTGCCCGTCCACATGGCAAACAGCAGCGCCCAGACATCCAGCGTCACGGTCGCCGCCACCACCAGCCCCAGCAGCAGCCAGAGCACTGTTCCGAAGGTATTGAACCGGAAGACCAGTTCGTGTACGCCGACCGAGCCGACCACGCCGCCGGGAAGGTTCGGCACCGGCCCGCTGCGCCCCATCGTCAGGGCCTGCAAGCACGCCACCACCGTTGCCAGCAGCAAGCCGCCGAGGGCCCGCACGGGAATATGCGAAACCTCGCGCCCCAGCGCGGTGAGAATCAGCCAAGCCCCGCCCAACCCCATCACGACCCAGATGCCCAGCCCGAAGACGCTGTACAGTCCCCAGGCCACCGCCGAACCGGCGATGCCGCAGAGATTGGCCGCGGGGATGTTCTCCGGAACGGAGGTCTTCGTCGGCCAGTCCGCCGCGTTGAAGGAGATGAGCGCAATGGCCACGAAGACCCACATCAAAAATGCGGCCACCCAGCCGATCCGCATCCACATGAGCTCGCGATGGAGCGCAGGGTCAAACCCTGGCGCCGCCTCCGCCCTGGCGCGCTTGGCGCCGGCTCGAGGTTCGGTCTGTTCATCCGCGGCGCGCGACTTCGATCGGGGCGCGCCCGCCCGCAAAATAGTGCCTTCGGTAATCACGTTGGCTCAATCGGCATGCGTGCACGCGGGCGCATACAGAATGCCTCCGACCGTGGCATGGGCCTACCGGCCCATGTTTCGGGCGCTTCGCCCGAAGTGCCTTGGTTCCTCACGTGATCCGCGAAGTTCCTACCCACCGCCATTGACCCAATCCGGCCTTCCGAGGATTGTCCAGAACATACGAAACGCATCGCGCAAAATCCGCGCCATCCCGAATCAGGTGGTCGTATGACTCGGGCTGCCAGAACAACCCGCTGAGACCCAGCGCTCGATTCGCCTCCCGCCCCGAGAACCCCTTCCAGGCGTGAAGCACTTCCGGAAGGCCGAATCCCTGCATTGGTCGAACCACCGCATGGACATGCTTCGGCATGATGCACCACGCCGCGATGTCGTGGCGCATATTCTCGAAGTGGAACAGCGTGTTGTGGACGATTTCCGCTATTTCAGGGCGTGACATCCAACAGTTCCCGTACCCAGCGTCGAGAAACTTCTCGACCCTCTCGGAATGCAGCTCATCGAGTCGCGCGAGTTCATGGTCCGTGAGATCCCGCCCCATCTGGGCCGCCCGCGCCACGATGTGCTCTCGCTCGATCAGCCAGGCATTCAACACCGATTGCGGCAGACTATCCGCCAGCCGAAAAGTTACGGCGCAGGTGCAGCCCTCGCGAGTCCAGTGGGGGAGGTTCGCTCCCTTGCGAATGACCAGTTCAGCGGGCCTGCGAAGGGGCGGGTTTTCTGGGTCGGTGCCCATTTCCGAGAGCATACAAACAAGGCCTCGGGCCGCCGCGGCCCGAACATGGGCCGGTAGGCCCATGCCACGGCTGGCTACCCTGCCCCATGCCCACCACTTCTCCCACTTCCGAGCAACTCTTGCGCTGCGACCTTCGCATTCTTCCCCTTGACCCACGCGCCGAGCCCCCCGCCTACCACTCCGAGCTGGCCGCCGGGATGGACATTGCCGCGTTTCTTCCGGACCACCCCGCCGGGATCATTTTGAACCCCATCACCCAGGGGGGCGCGGTGGTCATGGTGCCGACCGGGTTTGCCATGGCGATCCCGCCGGGGTTTGAGGCCCAGATCCGGCCGCGCTCCGGATTGGCCGCCAAGTTTGCCGTCACGCTTCCCAACTCCCCCGGCACCATCGACGCCGACTATCGAGGCGAGGTCCGCGTGCCCCTGATCAACCTTGGCCAGGCCCCGTACACCATTCTGCACGGAGCCCGCATTGCGCAGATGGTGATCGCCTCCGTCGCCCGGGCCCAGATACTCGTCGTCGCCACGCTCGACGAAACCCAGCGCGGCTCGGGCGGATTCGGCTCCACCGGCGGGCACTGACCCCCCAACCCCACCCCCACCCCCACCGTTCTCCGCCCCACAGCTCCATCCTCGCTCCAAAAAAAAACGGACGCGGACGATTGTTCGTCCGCGTCCGCGTGGCCCGTTGGCATGTGTCGTCGGCTCAGCAGCCGCCGTTGAACCAGTTGCTCAGGAAGTCGAATATGTTCTGCACGCTCAGCGTGCCGGGCGCGCCGGTTCCGCCGGTGTTCGCGTACGCACTGCCGGCAAACCAGTCGCTGAGGAAGTCGAAGATGTCCTGAACGCTGACGCCGCCTGTCTTGTTGTAGTCCGCGTAGCAGCAGGGGGTGTTGGAGACCGCCGCGTTGTTGCACGTCGAAGAAGAGGAGACAAACGCCGCACCGGCCGTCTGCCCGCCGACGAGTGAACCCGTGCAGGCCGCAGCGGTGGTCACGGTGGTATTGCACGTCGCTCCGCGGCAGCAGACGCCGGTGGAAGGAACGAGAATATTGGCGATGCAGATGTCATCGAGCCACACGCCGCTGTTGGCGGGAGAAACCGAGTTGTCCGAGGCCATGCGGAACTGGATGATGACCTGATCGCCGCTGTTGGCGGGGATCACCGCGGTGCGCTCGGTCCATGTTGTGGCCGCGCCGCAGAACGCGGGTTGGCCGGCGATCGGGCTTAGAAACGTCGCATTGATGGCGGTGGCGTTGTATCCATTGAGCGTCCACGCGGCAGCGCCGATGTTCGTGAAGGTGGCTCCGCCGTCGGTGCTGGTCTCCACGATCCATCCGTCGTACCACGGGCCGCCCGCGGCGGTGCCCTCGGTCAGGTAGTTGGTCCACAGATCGAGCGTCAGGTTGCCGCCGGCCGTCACGGCCGGGAGCGTGAGCAACTGATCCGAGACGGAGGCAACGTCGTTGGTCGTTACGGAGTTGGAGGTTGTGTGCGACTGGGCGTTGGTGACGGCCCACGCCGCGCCGACGCCCGTGGCGACGACGGAGGTCCAGTTCGTCGGCAGCGAACCGACGGGGACCGCGTCGAGATTCTCACAGATGCTCGGCAGACCGACGCAGGCGTTGGGCGAGCAGACCGAGCCGGGCCCGGAGAAGGTGTACCCCGAGGGGCAGGTGGAGCCGGCGACGAAGACGCACGATGCGAAGAGCGACTGGCAGCACGCCCCGACGGCCGTCGGGCAGGCGCCCGCCATGCACGTCGTGCCCAGGCCCTGGAAGAGACTCGGTGAGGCACACGCCGCGGCATTGCTCAGGCCGCACGAGCCCGTATTGGCGCAGCACGCGCCCGTCTGCGGGCAGAGGTTCGGCACGCAGGCCGATCCCGCGCCGCGGTTGTTGAACCCCGCGGCACAGGTCGTTCCGTTGATGTACACGCAGGCGCCGGAGGTGGTGTTGCAGCACGCGCTGGCCGCCGACGGGCAGGAGCCGCCCGCGCCGCTGCACGTGGTGCCGGGGGTCTGGAAGAGGTTCGGCGAGACGCAGTTGGCCAGCGAGAGCAGCGTGCATGTTCCGTTGGCGCCGCAGCATGCGCCGGGCAAGCTGGATGCGGGCTGCCCGCTGATGGCCAGGATCGCCGTGCTCGTGCTCGCGGCGGGCTTGGTGAAGGTGATGCTGGCCACGGCGCGGTTGTTGAAGCCGAGCGCGGCCATATCGATCACGCTCTGGTAGATTCGCGGATTGTCCGCCGAGGCGTCGTCCACCACGTTCGTGATCAGGTTCGAGCGGCCGAGGTTGATCAGCGCGTTGTTGGTCGTGGTGTTGAACCAGTCCGGCGCGTTGAAGGGAATGACCCCCGAGGTGGTGCTGTCGGTGAAGTTGATCACCATCGTGCCGGCACCGCCGCCGCTCGCGGAGGACGCGAACACGGCCAGGAACTCGTAGGGCACCTGGGCGTTCAGCGCGAGCGTGCCCGAGGCGGAGGTGATCGCGGTGTTGAGGAAGAGCGCGTTGGGAGCGTTGTATGGCTGGAGCTGGGCGTGGATCGCGCTGTTGGACGCGCTGTTGAACGCCCCGCCCGCGGGAAGGCCCTTGGTCGAGCCCGGCAGCCCCACCTCATACAGCGCGAGGTTGTTGGCCGAATCGAACGACGAGGCGAAGCTCGAGTACGGCGCGGTTCCCGAGGCCTCCACCACGATGTCGCGATTCCAACCCGTCGCGGCCAGCGGGAACAACTGGTTCACCGCACGCCGCCCGCTGATGCCCATGATCACCGTGTTCTGCGCCCCGGTCGCAACCGGCTTGGTGAATGCGATGCTTGCCACGTTGCGGTTGTTCAATCCCAGCGCGACCATGTCGATCGTCGTCTGGTAGATGCGTGGATTGCCCGTCGAGGCGTCGTCCACGGTGCCGCCGGCGAGGTTGCCACGCCCCAGGTTGTTCAGCGCGTTGTTGGTCGTGACGTTGAACCAGTCCTGCGCGTTCAGCGCGATGCTCGCCGAGGTCGAGGTGTCCGTGAACGTGATCACCAGCGTTCCCGTTCCTCCGCCGTTGGAGGAGGACGCGAAGATCGCCATCGTGTCGTACGCCACCTGCGCCGCAGGCGCCAGCGTCAACACGCCCGACGTCGTGTTCACATCCAGGAAGAGCGCGTTGTTCGCGTCGTATGGCTGCAACTGCCCAAGCGTCGTGCCGTCCACCACGCTCAGGAACGCCCCGCCCTGCGGCAGGCCCTTGGTCGAGGCCGGAAGACCGTTCTCATACCACGACCAGCCGTTGAACGTATCAAACGACAGCGCGAAGTTCGAGTACGGCGGCGTGGCCGTGCGCTCGATGACGACGTCGCGGTTCCAGCCCGTCGCCGCAACCGGGAACATTTGGGCCTGCGCAAACGGCGCGAGCGCCAACGCACAGGCGGCCGCCGCCACAACCTTCGAACGGATTCTGAAGTTCAACATGCTGTATTCCTCCGTGGTTCGTGCCACGCTCTCGCGCCCTGATCCGCCGCGGCGAGTCGAAACGGCAACCAAGCGCCGATTCACCCGTACGCGCCAATCCCCGCGCCCACACCTCTCTCTAGAATCTACCTATATCCACAGGATCGGCAAGACCGATCTGGTGAATTCCGGCTCGCACAGGCCGGATTCATGAGGCCATTTTCATAAATCGGGCCGCTCCAGTGGGGAATCAGCGCCCGGGCCGTTCCGTGTGGAGTGATTCCTCTGTTGAAACCACCCTGGGGTTGGCATGGGCCCAGGGCAAAGGTCATCAACTGCACCCGCCGTTGAACCAGTTGGTGAGGAAGTCAAAGATGTTCTGCACGTTCAAGGCGACGGGCGAGCCCGAGCCGCCGGTGCTCGCAAACTGGCTTCCCGCGAACCAGTCGCTCAGGAAGTCGAAGATGTCCTGCACCGTGACGCCGTTGGCCTTGTTGTAGTTGGCGTAGCAGCATGGGGCGCTGGAGACCGGGCCGCTGTTGCAGGCCGATCCAGGAACGAATGCCGCGCCCGCCGCTCCGCCGCCGAGCGAGCCCGTGCACGCCGCAGCGCTGGCGAACGTCGTATTGCAGGTCGCCCCGCGGCAGCACACGCCCGCCGGACCAACCGCCACACCGTCGCGCACCGTCACAGCGTAGATGCCGATGTCCGAGATCGTGCTGTTGGAGTTCTCGAAGACGATCGAGTCAAGTTGCTTGCCGGTGAAATCTCCAAGTCCCGCGGCGTTCAGACTCGCCGTGCTGATCACAACCTCGACGACGTTCAACTGCACGTCGGGCGTGCCCGCGTCCACCTGCGATGTGCCGAAGAACGTGCCCAGCGAGGACTGCGTCTCCGCGCCCGGCTCCGGCGGCAGCACGGGCTGGCTACCGAACCAGTCGGGAACATCGATGAACACGACCGCGCTCGAGCTGTCCGTGAACGTGAGCATGACCTGGAACGCCGCACCGCCATTGCTCGCGTTCGCGATCACGCCGACCTTCGTGTTCGGGCCCATGGCCAGATTCAGCCCAGCGAGGGGCGTCGTCTGCGGACCGCTCTGATCCACGTTGGGGAGCCAACTGGGCTGTACGCCAGTGATGTCGCCGTTGGCCGTGGCGTTGAATGTGTGGTTGCCGTTGTCGCAGGCGTTGCGGTTGCCCAGTTGCACCAGGTCCAGCACGTGGTCCTGCGTCACGACGTGGTAGGGAATTCCTCCGATGCCCTCAACGCCCACATCCAGCGAGCCGGGCGTGCCGGTGATCTGGATCGCGCGATCCGAGAGCGCGCGGAAGCCGTTGAGGTTGTCCGGGTCGTTTGCCTCTCCCGTGTGCACCATGCCGTTGAAGTTGTACGCCAGCGTCACCGGTACATCCGCATGCACGACCGGGGCGGGATCGATCGTGAGCGTGAACGATCCCGTCGCGCCCCCCACGCCGCCGACGCGGATGAGGTACGGGGTTCCGCTCGTCGCGTTAAATCGCACCCGCGACTTGCCCAGGCACGCGTTGTCGTTGCAGCCGGTCTCCGTCCCGCCGCAGGAGGCATACACCGAGAGCACCGTGTCCAGCGTGCCCGCGCCGCAGGTGTTCGCCTCGATCACGCCCGTGACCGTCGCGACGTAGCGGAACCACACGTCGGCCGTGTCGCCCACGCCGCACGAGGAGACGTCCGTGCCGGTCGCGTTGATGTTGGAACCGCTCGTCGAGCCGTTGGTCACCGTTAGCGCGTTCACGCAGAGGTCGTTGGCCGGGGCCGCGCCCAGCGTCGTACCCATCAGTTGCACCTCGGCCAGCTCCATGTTCGCATCGCTGGAGGCGCCCAAGACCAGCCGATACCGCGTGTAGCTCGTCGTGTTGGGGAACGAGAACTGCTGGTCCTGGTAGATGTCGCTGGCCTGCGCCAGCGGCGAAGTGAATATCTGCGTGTACGTCGTCCCGTTGTTCGAGCCCAGCAGCGTCACGCTCGCGGGCGTTCGCCCCGGCGCGGCCAGCTCCGAACTGAAAAGGTCGATCCCCGTCACAATGCTCCCGCCCGCCGCGGGCGTGATGTCCACCGTCGTCGTCCCCAGATTGCCCCCCGATACGCCGAACTTCTGCGGCGTAGCGACCGTTCCCAACTGTCCGTCGATCAGGCGTGCCACCGTCTGGCCCGCCACAACCGTCGCCCCGGCCGGAAGCGTCGCCGTGATGCCGTCACCCGTGGTAAGAATGTTGCCGAAAGTGTTCAGTTGCACTTCCGCGATCTGCATGCTGTTGGCCGTCGCGCCGTTGCTCAGCGTCGGGAAGGTCACGCGGTACTGCGTGTACGCCACGGTGTTGGAGAACGTGGCCTGATAGAACGCGAAGCGGGCGGTTGGGGGTGAGAGCGATCCCTGTGCGATGAGCGCAAACGTCGCGCCGTTGTCGTTGGAGCCCTCCAGCTTGTAGCTCGCAGGATCGCGGTTGGGCGCGTCGTTGGCCGTGATCAACGTTATCGCCCGAACGATGTCCGTCCCGGTCGGCGTCACGATAAATCCTGTGTTGAGGATGCCGAAGTTCAGATACTTCGTGTTGGCCGTGTTGTCGATGACATTGGTCACGGCCTCCGCCGCCGGAGACGTGCCGCCGATACCGGTGACGACATCCCCCGGACGGGTCACATCCTGCCCTCGGGCTCCAGCAGCGCAGATCGCCAGCCCCGCCGCCGCGCACATCCACCGGGTCGTCGCGAAAGTCTTCATGTTCGTTGCTCCTGGTATGGCTGCCCTGAATCACGCGGCATGAGTCGCCTTCGCATATGCCGCGCCGTGCGCGGGCCGCGATGGTGGCATGATCGCCCGAGCCCATCGTCGACCGTCGGTTGCACCGATAGTGAATCTAACCATTTCTTCCGGACTCAACCAGAAGAAACAGGCAAAAGTTCACTAATCCCTCCAAGAACCCCCGGCGAGAGAAAAAAAACTTCATTTCCCCCAGGCGTTGTTCCCCCGGTTCACGTCCGGCATCGAGTCCTCCGGGTCCACTTCCACCTTGGTGATCTTCTTCCCGTTCGTCGGCACCACCACCGTGATCTTGTCCGACCAGAAAAACCCTTCCACCGGAACGGTTCGATCCACCTTTGACCCGTCATCCAGCGTCACGCGGTACAGCACGGGCATCACCAATCCGCCCTTTTGCACGAACGTGATGTGGGCCAGCCCGTTGGCCCCCTCCGGCTGCATCACCGTCGTCACGCTCTGGTCGAGCACGCCTGTGGAATAGAACCACCCGCGCCAGAACCACCCCAAGTCCTTCCCGGCCACATCCTCCATCGTCCGGAAGAAATCCCCCGGGTAGGGGTGTTTGAAGGCCCAGCGGTGGCAGTATTCGCGGAAGGCCGCGTCGAATCGCTCCTCCCCGAGGATCGTTTCGCGCAGCATGGTCAGCCCGACGGCCGTCTTCTCGTATTCCAGCACGCCGAGGTATCCATCCGCGATCTGGTCCGCGGGTGTCTCCACCGGTTGGGGGAGGGGTCGCTTCTGATTCTTGCCGAAGGCCGCCGCACCGCCCCGCCACGGCTCATCCGCCGGATACCGCTCCTTGCTCGCGTAATAGTTGATGAAAGTGTTGAACCCCTCGTCCATCCACGCGTGCCGACGCTCGTTGGTGCTCATCGTCATCGGGAACCACGTGTGCCCGATCTCGTGCGTGGTGACGCCCCAGAGCCCGCGCGGGTCTTCGCGCCCGCCGCACATGGCCAGCCCGGGATACTCCATCCCTCCGACCACCCCATTCACATTCACCGCCCACGAGTACGGATACGGATACCACATCTTCGAGTAGTGCTCGATGGATTTCTTGAGCATCTGCGTCGAGCCACCCTCCTTGGACTTTCCATCCCACGCGGGCAGCGCCTCGCGCGGGTAGAAGGACTGGCACAGCGTGCGATCTCCGCCGCCGCGTTCCGGAATCGACGATCCGCAGGCATCCCAGATAAACGCCGCGGAACTCGCCCACGCGAAGGTCCGCTCGTTCTTCCCCACGAAATGCCACGTCTTCAGGGTGGCCCGCCGCTCCGCGGCGGTCTCCTTGAGCTTGTCCACATCCTCCACCCCGCGGATCACCACCGTCTCCTCCCCATCGCGTGCCTTCTTCAGTCGCTCGTATTGCTCCGCGCTCAGGACATCGCCCGGATTCGTCAGCTCCCCACACGCCCCGACCACGTGATCCGACGGCACCGTGATCGCCACCTCGTAATCGCCGAAATCTGTGTAGAATTCGCCTTGTCCCAAGTACGGCAGTGTGTTCCACCCATGCACATCGTCATAGACGCACATGCTCGGGAACCACTGCGCAATTTCGAAGACATCCCCGTCCTTGCACTCGGAGATCCCCAGCCGGTCCGAGCCGTACTTCGGCACCGCGAAGGACCACTCCACGCGGATCTCCACGCTGCCGCCCGGCGCGAGCGGGGCATCCAGATCGATCCGCCCCACCGTTCCATACTCGTGCAGCTTCGCCTCGCGGCCGTTGACTTCCACCTTCGCGATTACAAAGCCCCCCTCGTGCCGGTCCCGATTCCCGAACCGCGCGTTCGGCTTGGTCAGCAGTTCCCCATCGCTGTCCTTGCGGAACAGATTCTGCTCCAGGTTCATCCACACAAACCCCAGCCCGTGCGGCGAGCGATTCTCGTACCGAACCCGCTCCTTCGCGCTCACCTTCCGCTCCGAAGCATCCAGCGTCGCCTCGATCCAATAGTCCGCCTTCTGCTGCCAGTACGCGGGCCCCGGCGCGCCGCTCGCGAGGCGGCGATCGCTCGTCGGCTCCATCGGCGGCTCGGAGAAGATCGTCCGCGCATCGGCATCGGCGCGGCGGAAGTCCTTGTCCATTCCGGAGTCCAGCATCGCATCGCTGTGCGCGCTCGATGCCCCACTGCCACCTCCACACCCGCCCAGCAGCGCGACCGCCGCAATCATTCCAAATGCAACAACGACACGATTCAAGCACATGGTCATCGTGAGCAAACTCCAGATTCGACGTCACACACCGCGCCGAGGGGCACAAAGGTAGTAGCAGTCTTCCATGCAGCGAAGCTGGCACGGCCCCCCAAGTCCCTCTTCCCTTCCCACTTCCCCCCTCCCACCCCCCACCTTCCTCTCACACCTTCCGATCCAGCAGACGATACCCGATCGCCTCGCTCACCTGCTCCACCCCGATCTCATCCACTCCTGCCAAATCCGCGATCGTCCGCGACACGCGCCGGATCTTGTCGTACGCCCGCGCACTGAGCCCCAGTTCGGCCATCGCCTGCCCCAGCACCGTCTTGGCATCCTCGGTCAGCGGCGCGAGTTTGTCGAGTTGCTTTCCGCTCAATCGCGCGTTGGGCGTCCCAGCGCCCTGCCGCTTCGTCTGCAGTTCCCGCGCCGCCAGTACCTGCTTGCGCATGTCCGCGCTGGATGTCCCCTTCGGCCGGTTGTCGTTGCTCAGACCCCCGCTGAGTTCCTTCCACGGCACCGCCGGCGCTTCCACGTGAATATCAATCCGGTCGATCAGCGGCCCGCTGATCTTCGACAAATACCGATCCATCGCCTTCTTCCCCACCTCATCGCGCGGCACATCCCCCTTGGGGGTCGGATTCATCGCCGCGACGAGCATGAAAGACGCGGGGAACCGCACCGCCGAGTGGCTCCGTGCGATCGTCACCACATGATCCTCCAGCGGCTGGCGCAGCGTTTCCAGCACATCGCGCGGAAACTCCGGCAGTTCATCCATGAACAACACGCCCCGGTGCGCCAACGAAATCTCCCCCGGCTTGGGCACCGCGCCGCCCCCAACGATCGCGCTCCCGCTCGCCGTATGGTGCGGCGTCCGCACCGGCCGCATCGTCACCAATCCCTCGCCCGGCCGCAACTGTCCCGCCGCGGAATAAATCCGCGTGATCTCGATCGCCTCCCCCGGCGTCAGCGGCGGCAGCACCCCCGGCAACGCCCGCGCCATCATCGTCTTCCCCGTGCCCGCAGGACCAAGCATGAGGCAGTTGTGCGACCCCGCGCACGCCACCACGATCGCCCGCTTCACCGCTTCCTGACCGCGCACCTCCGCGAAGTCCACCGGCGCCTCCGCCGTCGCCAGCTTGGAGGCCACATCCAGCGGCGGATGCGGCACCGCCTCCAGCGTTCCATTCAACATCCCCACCACTTCCGCAAGCGTCCGCGCCCCGATCGCCTCCACCCCCTGCACCACCGACGCCTCCGCCGCGTTGTCCGCCGGAACAATCACCCCGCGATACCCCTTCGCCGCCGCAAGCGCGGCCATCGCCAGTGCCCCCTTCACCGGCCGCAGCCGCCCATCGAGCGCAAGCTCCCCCGCAAACAACCACTCGCGCGGATCAAGCCCATCCCCCTTGCTCATCACCCCCGCGCTCCCCCCGCTCCCAGCAACTCCCTTCCCCACCCCCACCATCGCCTCCCGCCCCAACTTCACCACCACCTCCGCCTTCTCCGATTTGGCAATTTGGCCCTTTGGCAATTTGGCCATTTGCTTCCCCACCATCCCCAACCCCACCATCAACCCCACCGCAATCGGCAGGTCATACAGCGGCCCCTCCTTCTTCACATCCGCTGGCGCAAGATTCACCAGCGTCTTGCCCTGCGGAAACATGAACCCGCTGTTCGAGAGCGCGCTCCGCACCCGCTCGAGCGACTCCTTCACCGCCGCATCCGGCAGCCCCACGATCATCGCCCGCCCCTCGCCATCCCCCTCCTCGCGGCTGGTGGCGCGCAGATTGATATCCACCTCCACCTCGCAAGGGTGCGCATCAATCCCCGTCAGAAAATACGATTGCACTCTGGCCAGCATGGTCCGCAGCATACCGAATCGACCGACGGATTCCAAGCCCAATGAGATGTCGCTGGCGGGGTATTACAACTTCATACGCTCAAGCGCCGTCTGGCATTGCGGGCATAACGCGTCCAGCTCTGCCTGTTGCGCCGTAAACCCACAGAATGGGCACCTGGACACGACTTGGCCACCCCGCTGTATGAGTGCATAGGGAATTGCCGCTAGCGGACCGACGATTAGTGTCAGCACGACCCACCCCACTTTGTGCATTCCGACGCGATGATGTTCCGTAGTCGCCAAGATCGCGATTGCAAGAATAAAGTTGATTGCGAGCACCAATCCCACGGTCAGGACGACGAAGAACCCAAGCGCGCCGCCAAGCTCGACGAGGAAATTCATCCCCGAGCCCTCTCCCGAAGCTGCCTGAGCCAAAATCAAGGGCAATCCAGCAGATGGCATCATGCTGTGGTCTTCCTCGCTCGAACTCGGCTCGCCCCTGAGTTTCGGCGAGCGCCAAATCGTGAAACACAACTAGGCCTGCGCCGGACTCGCCGACTTCCTCAGCCCTCGCAGCACACGCCAGAACCGCCCGCGCTCCGAAGCCTCCACCTGCCCGATCCGCGACAGATCGTGCAGCATACTCCCTTGCACACCCGGCCACGGAATCTCCCCGCTCGTCTGCCGCCAGACCTCGCCCCACAAATGCACCCCATACGCGCCCTTGGAAATCACCCCCGGACGCACCAGCGCATCGCAATCAAACCAATCCACCGGACAGAACGCATCCGGCGGCGCGACCGCCTCCCCCAGGCCGCGCTTCTTCACCACCTCCGCCACCAGCGCCGGCCCCGTCTCCCCGTGTACCAGCAACTTGTAATCGCTCGCCACCGCCCGCGCCAGGCAGTATCGCGCGATCGGATCCTGCGCCGGGCACTTCATCACGCAGCACGTCACCGTCGCGCGCCCGTTCTTCATCCGCTCCGAGCTGATCACCATCGGCGCCGTCGGGAACGGCCGCAGACAGAAGACATCGCAGTCCACCCAATACCCGCCCTCGCGCAGCAGCAGCGCGTACCGGAACAGATTGCTGAACCCGCTCAACCCCCCCGCGCTCTCCCCCGCGGCCTTCCCATACCGGAACACCCGATCCCGCGTGACGATCTCCTCGGCATCGCGCACGCGCACGCCCCGCGGCACGCCCTCCACCTCGCCATACGTAAACAACTCGAACGGATGCCCCACTCGCAGATACGACGCGATGCACGCCCGATGCGCCGCCGGCAGCGCATCACCCACCCAGAGCGATCGCACCGGCTCCAGCCCCACACCGCCACCCTCACCACCCATCCCCGTTCCAGATCCATCAAAGCACATGACCACGCCTCGCGAATGCAGGGTCGTGTCTTCCTTGACTCGATCATCCCGCCAACGATCTCCTTCGTCGGCCACGAAGGCCGGAGCATACCGGCTCCCGCCCCGCCCTGCCCGTCCCCCCCGCTCCGCCCGCTTCCGCATTTCTGCTGGAATATGCCCACTTCACTCCCCAACCACGACATCGACGCCGCCTGCCGCCAATCCGCGGCCGCCTTCGCCGCGCTCGCCAATCTCCCCGCCGATTCCCGCGCCGCCATCCTCGATGCCATCGCCGCCGCGCTCGACTTGAACCGCGACCACATCCTCCAGGTTGCATCCGACGAAACCGCCCTCACCATCGAAGAACTCACCCCCGAGTTCGCCCGAACCACCGGCACGCTCAGCATGTTCGCCGCGCTCGTGCGCGACGGCTCCTGGTGCCGCGCCGCCATCGATACCGTCATACAGAACCCCCGCGGTCACGCGGGGGCCACGGAGACCGCACGAGCGCAGCCACCACACGACCCCATCGGCCCCGGCGTAACCGCCGGGGTTCCGTATGACCAACCCATCGGCCCCAACCACGACCTCCGCTCCCTCCTCATCCCCCTCGGCCCCGTCGCCGTCTTCGGCTCCTCCAACTTCCCCCTCGCCTACGGAGTCTGCGGCGGCGACACCGCCAGCGCCCTCGCCGCCGGCTGCCCCGTCATCATCAAAGAACACCCCGCGCATCCCAAGACCGGGCGACTGCTCGCGGGCATCGCCCGCGCCGCCATACAGAACCCCCGCGGTAACGCGGGGGCCACAAAGGCCTCGCCACAACAACCCACCTTCGGCAACCTCGGCGCGCCCGACCATCTCCTGCAATACATCCACAACGAAAGCCCCACCGACTTCTCCATCGCGCAGCAACTCGTTCAGCACGACAACATCAAAGCCGTCGGCTTCACCGGCTCCATCCCCGGCGGCCTCGCAATCGAGAAACTCGCCCGCGAGCGAACCATTCCGATCCCGGTCTTTGCCGAAATGGGAAGTGCCAATCGCGTTGTCATCTACCCCGCTGCCCTGAAGAATCGCGGCCCCGCCATCGCCGCCGAGCTCGCGGTCTCGATCCTCGCGCGACACGGCCAGCAATGCACCAAACCCGGCCTCATCGCGCTCTCCGGAGACCGCGTTGCCGGTCCGGCATTCGTCGCTGAACTCGCCCGTCTGCTCGACGCCGCCACACCCCGGCGCATGCTCTCCGCACGCGTCACCGAGGAATACGTCCACCGCTGCCGCCGCCTGAGTGCCATTCCCGATCTGACCATCGCCACGGATCGCACTGATCCAGAAGCACCCGCCAACGCCGAGCGCCGCACCGCTCCCATGCTCTTCGCCGCCATGGACTTCGATCGCGCACGCTACGACCTCGACGCCCTTCAGATGTTCACGCCCGAGGGACGCGGCTACTGGCTCAACGACGAGATCTTCGGTCCCGCCGCCATTGTCTTCGGGGGTAGTGGAGCGGAGAACTTTTGCTACGCAAGTCCCGCGCTCGCGACCACCATCTACGCCGACCCCGACGACATGGACGAGCTTCTGTATCGCGACGACCCCGAGCCGCCAGAGCTCGAATTCTGGCTGCAAAGGCTTATCAACACCACCGGCCGAATCACCTTCAACGGCCCCCCCACCGGCGTCCGCGTCGCCACATCCATGGTCCACGGCGGCCCCTTCCCCGCCACCAACGCGCCGCACACCACCGCCGTCGGCCCGCGCGCCATCGAACGCTGGTGCCGCCCCCTCTGCTACCAGAACTGCCCCGACGCCCTGCTCCCGGCCGAACTCCAGAACGCCAATCCCCGCGCCCTCTGGCGCACCGTGAACGGCGAACTCACGCGTTCGCCCATCCTTTGAAGCAGGCCGCAGGGCTCAGGCCACAGGCCGCAGGATTCGGGCCCCACCGTCCCATTTTCCGCTCCCATTTCCCACTTTTTCCTTCTTCCCTCTTGACATATGCCGATATAGGTATATATTACCCCCGTGGCCCGCTCCCCCACCACTCTCGACCCCTTCAACGCCATCGCCGAGCCCAAGCGCCGCGAGGTTCTCGACGCACTCGCCAAGGCCTTTGCCGCGGGCAACCCCGAAGTTGCCGTCAACGACCTGGTCAACATTCTGCAATGGCCCCAGCCCCAGGTCTCCAAGCACCTGGCGGTCCTGCGGGAGGTCGGCATCGTCGCCGTCCGACATCGCGGCCGCGAACGCCTCTATTCCATCAACGGCGAAGGCCTCAAAACCATCCACGATTGGACCGCCATGTTCGACAAGTTCTGGACGCACAAACTCGACCGCATCAAGCTCCGCGCCGAAGCCCTCGCCCGCGCCGCCGAGGGCGAGTCCGCCGCGTCCTCCTCCATCGCCCCTCACCCCCTCCTCGCCATCCGTCACCCATCAAAGGAGTCCTGATCATGCCCCCCCCAACCACCGCAAACGCAAGCGAACTCTCCATCCTCATCCAGAAAGAGGCCGTCATCGCCGCGCCCGCGAAGATCGTCTTTGCGTCCATCCTCGCCGAGCTCGGCCCCGAGTTCGTCCAGGGCGACGGCAAGGCGCAGCCCCTCAAACTCGAGGCGTGGCCCGGCGGCCGCTGGTTCCGCGATCTGGGAAACAACACCGGTCACTTGTGGGCCCACGTCCAGGTCATCAAGCCCCCGACGCTCCTCGAACTCTGCGGCCCATTCTTCATGTCCTACGCCGCGATCAACCACGCCCAGTGGCGCATCACCGAAGACGCCTCCGGCAAATCATGCACCCTCAAGCTCATCCACCGCTGCCTCGGCGATGTCTCATCGGAGCACCGCGAAGGCATGACCAAGGGCTGGGAGATGATCGTCTCCAAGATCAAGGACCGCGCCCAGCGCTGATTCGCCCCCCTCCCACCCACCACCCACCGTTCCACCATCCCGCCCCACTCTCATCCACAGGTCCACCATGCACACCACACAGTTCATCCGCCACGGCCTCGAGTTCTCCGGCTCCACGCTCCTCACCTTCGTCGAAGACATGCGCGATGCACCCCTCACCTTCCCTACCCCCAACGGCGGCAACCATCCCCTCTGGGTCCTGGGCCACCTCGCCGTGGCCGAGTGCATGCTCATCCAGACCTTCGCCCTCGGGCGCAGCAACCCGCTGGCCCATTGGATGCCCTTCTTCGGTCCCAACACCACGCCCACCGCCGACCCATCCGCCTATCCCTCTCTCGACGAGGTCATCGGCGCATTCAAGACCACCCGCGCCGCCACGCTCGCCGCGCTCGACTCCATGTCCGACGCCGACCTGGATCGTCCCGGCAAAGCGGTCCCGCCCGAGATGGCGCAGTTCTTCGGCAACGTCGGCATGTGCTTCGTCCACACCATCTACCACTCATGCATCCACACCGGCCAGGTCACCGACGCCCGCCGCGCCGCCGGCCGCGAGCCCCTCCTCTTTCGCCCCCCCAACCCCGCCGCGAAAGAGCTGCTCGCCTCCGTCGCCTGACCTCGGTACTCTGCACTCCGCACTCACCCCCGGAGCCCCCCATGCCCCGCTACATCGACGGCTTCCTCCTCCCCGTGCTCAAGAAGAACCTCAAGACCTACCGCGCCATGGCCGTCATCGCCAGCAAGGTCTTCCGCGAGCACGGCGCGCTCGAATACCGTGAGTGCGTTGGCGAGGATCTCACACCCGCCTTCGGCGTCCCATTCCCAAAGCAGATGAAGTGCAAGAAGGGCGAAACCGTCGTGCTCGCCTGGATCGTCTACACCTCCCGCGCCCACCGCGACCGCGTGAACGCCAAGGTCATGAAGGACCCGCGCATGGACGCCATGATGACCAACAAGAAGATGCCCTTCAACCCCAAGCGCATGCTCTACGGCGGTTTCCAGGTCATCGTCAGCGCCTGATCCTCCAGCACCCGGACCTTCCCATGCCCACCCACCTCAACGGCAAGATCTGTTACATCGAGATCCCTGCCACCGACATTCCGCGATCCGCCGCGTTCTACCACGCTGTCTTCGGCTGGAAGATCCGCCAGCGCGGCGATGGCGCAACGGCCTTCGACGACGCCACCGGCTACGTCAGCGGCGTCTGGGTGCAGGGCCGCCTGCCCTCCGGCGCGCCGGGTCTGCTCATCTACATCATGGTGGACAACGCCGAGCGCACCATCGACGCGCTCTGGGAGCACGGCGCGGAGATCATCCAGCCCATCGGCGCCGACGCCCCCGAAATCACCGCCCGCTTCCGCGACCCCGGCGGAAATATCCTGGCCATCTACCAGGAACCAACACTCGCCAGTGCCAAGCCCTGACCCAACCCCACGCGCCGGAGAGATCCATGCCCACACCCGTCCTCCCGACCTGCACCGCATCCAAGAAGGCCACCGTCATCGGCTGGATTCTCGGCGGCCTCTGCGCCGCGGTCCTCCTCTTCAGTGCATCCATGAAGCTCATCAATCCGCCCGGCATGGACAAGGGCTTCGAGCATCTCGGCTGGCCCGTGTCCCTTGCCCTTGCCTTGGGCGTCCTCGAACTCTCCTGCGCGCTGCTCTACCTCATCCCGCCCACTGCCATTCTCGGCGCCATCCTCGTCACCGGCTACATGGGCGGCGCGATCGCCACCCACGTCCGCATCGGCGAACCCTTCTGGATGCAGGCCCTCATCGGCATCGTCTTCTGGCTCGGCCTGTACCTGCGCGACACGCGCCTCCGCGCCCTCGTCCCGCTGCGCAGTTGATCCGCACACTCCCCCCCACGCCCCCCCATTCCTTGTTCATCCGCACCACTCCCGAGGAGAATCCCCATGCTCAGCACCTATGAAGTCGGCAAACAACTCGTCGAGCTCTGCAAGCAGGGCAAGAACGCCGAAGCCATCGACACGCTTTACGCCCCCACCATTGTCAGCATCGAAGCCATGGAAATGCCCGGCATGCCCGCCCGCACCGAGGGCCTTCCCGCCGTCAAAGCCCGCAAGAAGGCCTTCTACGACAACACCATCGTCCACTCCTCTTCCGCCGAGGGCCCCTGGCCGCTGGGCGACCGCTTCATTGTGAACTTCAAGCTCGACATGACCGCCAAAGCAGGTCCCATGGCCGGCCAGCGCATGGCTATGCAAGAGGCCGCGCTTTTTACGGTCAAGAACGGCAAGATCACGCAAGAAGAGTTCTTCTACGGTGGGTGCGAGCAGTAACACGTTCGCTCCCTTGCAAACCGAGAAAACGCACGCAGAGGTCCGCCGAGGCAACGCCGAGGGCGATGAGGGAGAGTGAGAAAAGGCCATTCGGCCCATCTCCCACTCCTTCTCTGCGCACCTCCGCGCAACCTCCGTGAACCTCTGCGTGCTCTTGTATGGTAAACTGAAAGTCCAACCCTGGAGCAACCCATGAGCAGCATCCGAGTCCTCGTCGGCACCAAGAAAGGCGCCTTCGTTCTCACCTCCGACGCCAAGCGATCCAAGTGGTCCGTCGCCGGTCCCTTCTTCGCCGGCTGGGAGATCTACCACCTCAAGGGCTCCGTCGCCGACCCCAACCGCATCTTCTGCTCGCAATCCTCCGGCTGGTTCGGCCAGATCATCCAGCGCTCCGATGATGGCGGCAAGACCTGGGCCACCCCCGGCTCGTCACCCGATGACCTCAAGGGCGAAGGCCCCATGCCCAAGGGCGAATCCAACAAGTTCGCCTACGACACCAAGGCCGCGCCACTCACCACGCACATGTGGTACGACGGAACCCAGCACCCCTGGGAGTTCAAGCGCGTCTGGCACCTCGAACCCTCCCTCTCCGATCCCGACACCGCATACGCCGGCGTGGAAGACGCCGCCATTTTCAAGACCACCAACGGCGGCAAGACCTGGCACGAACTCTCCGGCCTCCGCGGCCACGGCACCGGCCCGAAATGGCAACCCGGCGCAGGCGGCATGGGCGCCCACACCATCGTTCTCGACCCCACCAACCCCAATCGCATCTTCACCGCCATCTCCGCCGCGGGCTGCTTCCGCACCGATGACGGCGGCACAACCTGGAAGCCCATCAACAAGGGCCTGAACTCGAAGTTCCTTCCCGACCCCACCGCCGAGGTCGGCCACTGCGTGCACCGCATCGCCCAGCACGGCGCACGCCCCAACACCCTCTTCATGCAGAAGCACTGGGATGTCATGCGCTCCGACGACGCCGGCGACACCTGGACCGAAGTCTCCGGCGATCTCCCCACCGACTTCGGCTTCCCCATCGACATCGACCACAACAATCCCAACACCGTCTTCGTCGTCCCCATCAAGTCCGACTCTGAGCATTTCCCCATCGACGGCAAACTCCGCGTCTACCGCTCCAAAACCGGCGGCCAGCACTGGGAGCCCCTCACCAAGGGCCTGCCGCAGCAGGACTGCTACGTTAACATCCTGCGAGACGCCATGTGCGTCGACACCCTCGACCCCTGCGGCGTCTACTTCGGCACCACCGGCGGGCAGGTGTACTGCTCCCCCAACGGCGGAGATTCCTGGGAACCCATCGTGCGGGACTTGCCGGCGGTGCTGAGTGTGGAGGTTCAGACGCTGGCGTGACCACACCAACGCGAGGGTGAGACCTAAGATGAATCTGCTCGTGCTTGCCGATGACGATTCCGTTCGCCGTTCAATCGAAAGCCGCCCCGCCCACGTTCTACTCTCTTGTGGCGATATCAGCGACGACACGATCCTTGACGCCGCACGCAAATCCAATCCCGCACACATCCTCGCAGTCAAAGGCAACCATGACAGCAGCGGCCCGTTTCCGCCGCCCATCGTCGACCTCCACCTCTCCGTATGCACAATCGATGGAGTGCGATTCGGCGGATGTCGCGGCTCCTGGCGATACAAACCTCGCGGCAACTATCTCTACGACCAAGCCGAGGTCGAGGAGTTCATGGCCTCCTTCCCACCCGTTGATGTCTTTGTCGCCCACAACTCCCCCCGTCATTTGCACGATCGCGACGACGATGTGCATCTCGGCTTCGAGGCGTTCGGTCCATACATCGAAAGAGCCCGACCGCAACTCTTCATTCACGGCCACCAGCACCTGAACCGCGAGACATCCATCGGAACAACCCGAGTCGTCGGCGTGTACGGATACCGTCTCCTTGAATGCTGACCGAACAAACAACCCCATGATCCGCGTCGAACTCCCATTCCATCTTCGTACGTTGGCGAACACAGGTACCGAGATCCAGGTCGAAGTCCCTTTGCCCGCCACGCTCTCGTCCACCCTCGACGCGGTAGAAGCCCGCTACCCCATGCTCCGCGGCACCATCCGCGACCATTCCACCAAAAAACGCCGCGACTTCCTCCGCTTCTTTGCCTGCAATCGCGACCTCTCCAACGACCCGCCCGACGCGCCCCTCCCCCCCGAAGTCGCCAGCGGAAAAGAGCCGCTCCTGATCATCGGCGCCATCGCGGGCGGCTGATCGCCCACCATGAATATCCGGCACCCTGTGCCGGTTTTTCATGGTGCCCACCGCGCATCAAACTGGCTCTACCGCCCCCCCGCCACCCGCGCCCCAACCCCGGCCACCCCGATCCGCGCCACCACATGCACCGTCGGCTCCGGCGCCAAATCCTCCCCCACCACCTTCTGCGACTCTTCCAGCGCCCGGTCCAGCATCTCCACCATCCGCTTGGCCGTCGCCATCGCCGTCTCGATGCTGCTCTTGCCCGTCACCTGCTTCACCAAATCCTGACGTTGGTCGCCCTTCAAGAGCCCATTGCACTCCTGCTGGGCCTGCTCCAGTTGCTTCACTAACTCCGCCGCACGCTGCCGCGCGGCCAGAGTCTCAAGCACAACCTGTTGCCGCGTCGTACCCATGCGCCGTCTGAACTCCGTGGCCCGCGTGCAATCACATGCCCCACTGGGCAAGGTGATCCTTTTCGCCGACCGAACCGTCCACCCAAACCATCTCACGAGAAGCCATGATACGTCCATCGGCCGCCAAATGCACGCCGATGACCAATCGTATACCAAACAAACTCATCCAAGATGCGGCACAACCGCCGGTTCTGGGGATGATAACACGCTCGAAACCCCCGTCCGCATCTCCGGAACGTGCTTTCGGATCGCTCCGACCACCCGCGCAGGATCTTGGCTAAATCGGGCCGCGTTCATCTCATCCACCATCTCACGCATCCGCTCGGCGACATCCGCCCCGAATCCGGGCCCCGCCCACGCTCGCACGCCCGGGTGGGCCGTCGGCCGCAACTGTTCCGCGGCGTACGCCAGTTCTTCGTGCAGCTTCTCACCCGGCCGAATCCCAGTAAACACCAGATCAATCGTGCCACCGGACGTCCGGCTTTGAGGAGAGCCGGTGCTGGCGACACCAAACCCCCGGGCATCCACGATCTTTGCCGCCATCCCGTGGGCCCGCACAAACCGCTCGGCCAGTTCCACGATCCGAACCGGCTCGCCCATATCTAGCACATACACACCCACGCCGTCCCCCTCCGCCTCCAGCGCGGCCGACTGCACCACCAGCGTCGCGGCCTCGGGAATCGTCATGAAATACCGCGTCATCCGCGGATCTGTGATCGTGAGCGGCCCCCCCTCGGCGATCTGCTGCGCCCAAATCGTCAGCACGCTCGCCGCCGACCCCAGCACATTCCCAAACCGCACCATAGAAAGCCGCGTCCCCCCCTGTGCCCTGTGGCCTGTGCCCTGCGCCCTCTCCCCCAGCCCCCGCACATACATCTCCGCCAACCTCTTCGTCGCCCCCATCACGCTCGTCGGGTTCACCGCCTTGTCCGACGAGATCATGACGAACCGCTCGGCGCCCACCGCCACCGCCGCGTCCGCGATGCTCTTGGTTCCGAACAGGTTGTTCGTCACCGCGTGCGCCGGGTGATCCTCCATCAGCGGCACGTGCTTGTGGGCCGCGGCATGGAACACGACCTGCGGGCGCAGCTTCTCGCACGCCCGCAGCGTCGCCTCCGCATCCACCACATCGTGCAGCACCGGCTTGCGAATCACCCCCGGAAAATGCCGCCCGATCTGCCGGTCGATCTCGAACAGAGCGTTCTCCGACCGCTCCATCAGCACCAGCATCGACGGCTCAAACTCCGCCGCGACCTTGGCCAGTTCGCTCCCGATCGACCCGCCCGCCCCGGTGATAAGCACGCATTTTCCACGCAGAATCGCTGAGATCGCCCCCCGATCCATCTCATACGGCTGTCGCCCGATCAACGCCGCCAGATCAATCGAAGGCGCCGCCCCTGTGAACTTGTGCCCCCCCTCGATGCCCTTTCCCGTCTCGATGCCTTGATGCCCAGATGCCTCGATGCCTTCTTCCCCCTCAACACCCCGAATCACATCCTCGAGCGCCACCACCTGCCGCACCGGAATCCCCACTACCCCCAGCACCCGCTCCACTCGCCCCCGCTCAGCCCCCATCGAAGCCGGCAGACACACCAACGCCATCTTCAACCCAAACCGCCCCACCAGCAGCGGCAAGTCCTCCACCGTCCCCAACACCGGCACTGGACTCTCCCCACTCGGCACCCGGCACTCAACACTCGGCACTCCCACCACCACCGCCCCCGCAATCACCACCCCGTCCACCCCCTCCATCCCCCCCGCCACCTGCCGGATCGTCCCCTCGGTCCCGATGATCACCACCCCAGTCCGCACCCCCGCCGCCTTCGGAGCAGGCGCAGCCACAACCCCCCCGCCGTCGAGTGTCAGCACCCGTCCCCCATTCATTCCCGGAATCCGTTCCACGCGTACCGGCACAACAACCTCCTGAATCCCGGCACTCTGCCGGAGATCTGCTATCGGCTGTCCGCCTTGCCCGATCTGAAACGCGCATGTCCATGAACCGGGGTAACCACTCTGACTCCCCGGCATCCCATGAGCGGCTCTCCCCCTCGCGCGCACTGCATCCGCCAAGGAACCCTCATGCGTTACTCCCAGCTCCTCGCCCTGCCCCTCGTCGCTCTCACCTTCTCGGCAACCCTCGCATCGGCCATGCCGCCCGAGCCGCCCAAGATCAAGGTGACTCGGTTCCAGCCCCCCGCCTCGGTTCCCGCACCCACCACCACGCCCGCCCGGACCACGGACGGTTCCAAGCCCGCCGCGCCCAACCAGGAACAGGACGGCAAGAACACCACCGCCACGCTCAAGGTCGGCGACAAACTTCCCGACCTCACGCTCAAGAACACCAAGAACGAGGACGTGAAGACCTCGACCCTGTTTGCCAAGCAGCCCATCGTCCTCACCGTCTACCGCGGCGGGTGGTGCCCGTACTGCAACACCAATCTCAAGAAGTGGCAGGACAAACTCCAGGCCGTCACCAACCTCGACGCGGCCATCATCGCCGTCTCTCCGGAGTCCCCCGAGCACGTCGCCGAAACCATCGGCAAGGACAAACTCGGCTACACCGTCCTCAGCGACTCCACCGGCGTCGCCGGCAAGGCTCTCGGCCTGAACTTCACCCTCGACCAGAACACCCAGCGCAAGTACAAGGGCATGGGCATCGACCTCTCCAAACACAACGCCAACGGCACGTGGGACCTCCCCCACCCCGCCACCTTCGTCGTCGACACCACCGGAACCATCCGCTATCTGTTCATGAACGAGGACTACAAGAAGCGGGCCAACATTGATGACGTCATCGCCGCGCTCGCCGCAATCAAGGCGGATGCGGCCAAGCCGACCGCCGACCAGCCGAAGAAATGAGCGCTGGCGTTTACTGCACACACTACGACTCGGTACACTCCCCCCATGCTCGCCCGCCTCACCGGCACACTCGAATCCCTCGCCGCCAACACCGCCCTCCTCGCGCCCGAAGGGGCCGCGGGTATCGCCTACGAAATCCTTCTCCCCGCTTACCTCGCCGACCGCCTCTCCCACTCCGTCGGCGGCCAGATCACCCTCCACACCCTCCAGTACCTCGAATCCCAGAACCAGGGCTCCTCCTTCATCCCCCGGCTCCTCGGCTTCGCCTCCCCGCATGAGCGCGAGTTCTTCGAACTCCTCACCTCCGTCAAGGGGCTGGGCAACAAGCGCGCCCTGCGCGCCATGGCCCTGGAGCCGCACGCCATCGCCCGCGCCATCGCCGAGCGCGATGCCCGCTTCCTGCAAACCCTCCCCGAGATCGGCCCCAAGCTCGCCGAACTCATCGTCCACGAGCTCAAGTCCAAGGTCGATCGTTTCCTGCTCTCCCAGCGCGATACCGCCGCCCTGAACGCGGCCGCCAATGGCTCTCCCGCCAAGCCCACAACCGCAACCATCGAACCCAAGTCTCCAAAGTCCAAAAAGCCCGCCGCTTCCGACTCCCCCCCTCGGCACCCGGCACTCGGCACTCGGCACTCTCCCGCCCCCTCCTCCCCCATCCGCGCCACCGTCCAAGCCCTCATCGCCCTTGGCGAATCCCCCCTCGACGCCGAACGCATGGTCGCCCGAGCCATCGACAACGCCCGGGCCGCGGACCAGCCCCCGCCCGCGACCGCAGATGAGTTGCTGACGGCCGCGTACGCCGCGAGGTGAGACAAGGGGACAAGGGGACAAGGGGACAAGGGGACAAGGGGACAAGGGGACAAGGGGACAAGGGGATTGATTCTGTCTTTCGCCTTGTCCGCATGTCCCCGTGTCCCCTTGTCGTCTTTTCCCGCTCTACCCTCCCCCCCATGCGATACGCCATGATCATGGCTGGCGGCGCGGGCACTCGCCTCTGGCCGATGTCCCGCAACCAGCGGCCCAAGCAGCTCCTACCTCTCGTCACCCCCGGCTCCGGTCGTCACACGCGCACGCTCGCTCCCTCCGAAAACGCGCGCCCGCTCTCTCTCCTGGAGATCGCAGCGCAGCGCGTCGAGGGCCTCGTCCCTCCCGAGCGCCGCTTCATCTGCACCGGCGAGCAGTTCCGCACCCAGATCCGTGATGCCCTCCCCGCCTTCACCGACGATCGCATCCTCGGCGAGCCCTGCGGCCGCGACACCGTGAACGCCGTCGGTTTCGCCGCGGCCGTCTTCGCCAAGCTCGACAAGAACGCTACCTTCATCGTCCTCACCGCCGACCATCTCATCTCCCCGGACTCCGTCTTCCGCGAGCGCGCCGAGCTCGCCTTCCAGCTCGTCGAGCAGGATCGCAACCGCCTCGTCACCTTCTCCATCAAGCCCACATACGCCGCCACGGGCTTCGGCTACGTCGAGCGCGGCTCGGCCATCACCGGCATCACCGACGCCAAGGGCAAGGAAGTCGCCAACACCGGCGGCCGCGCCTTCCGCGTCGCCCGCTTCGTAGAAAAGCCCGATGGCCCCCGCGCCCAGGCCTACTTCGAATCCGGCCATTTCGGCTGGAACAGCGGCATGTTCGTCTTCCACGCCCAGACCTTCCTCGACACCCTCAAACGCTTCAAGCCCGAGAGCCACGAAGGCCTGATGAAGATCCAGAAGGCCTGGGGCACCAAGGACCAGAAGCAGGTCATCGACGAGATCTACCCCACGCTCCCGCGCATCAGCGTGGACTACGCCATCATGGAGCCCGCCTCCAAGGACCGCGAAGTCTCGGTGTGCACCATCAACACCGACGTCGACTGGCTCGATGTCGGCTCCTGGCCGAGCTACGCCGAAACCCTCGAAGCGGACGCGGCCAACAACCGCACCGGCGGCACCGTCCATTCCCTCGCCGTCGATTCCTCCGGCAACCTCGTCGCCGGCGAATCCGCCGACCCGGCGCATCCCCACACCATCGCCCTCCTCGGCGTGAAAGACCTCATCGTCGTCCACACCAAAGACGCCACCCTCATCATGCCCAAGTCCCACGCCGAGCAGCTCAAGAAACTGCATGGGCTGGTGGCGGACGATCTGAAGTGATGCAGCACGCAGAGGTACGCGGAGGTTCCGCGGAGGTCCGCAGAGGAGGAGAAGGGGTAAGGGGGCCGAGCCGAAGCAATCGACCTGCAGCCCATTTTGATCCAGCTTCTTCCTCTGCCTTCTTCTGCATCCCCCCATTCCGCCCTCCGCGAACCCCCGCGTAACCTCCGCGCACCTCCGCGTGCCGCCTTCGCTCCCTCCCCATGCGCTACCTCTGCATAGATCTCGGCGACAAACGCACCGGCATCGCTGTTGGCGACTCGGTCATGCGCATGGCCAGCCCCGTGGACATCCTCGAAGTCCCCATCACCGATCGCAACGGCGATGCCCTGGTCGACGCCGTCATCCGCTCCATCGACCGCAACCTCTCCCCCGCCTCCCCGGCCGAACTGGTTGTCGGCCTGCCGCTGAACATGGCCGACGGGTCCGAGGGCCCGCGCGCCAAAATCGTCCGCGCCTTCGCCGCCAAGCTCGAACCGCGTCTTAAGCCCCCCCGCACCATCCGTTTCCACGATGAACGCCTCTCCTCCGTCGCCGCGGACTGGCAGATGGCCCAATCCGGCCTCTCCCACAAGCAGAAAAAGTCCCGCCGCGACGCCCTCGCCGCCGCCGCCATCCTCCACGACTTCCTCACTACGCTTCCCGGAGGAATGTCGGATGTGTGATGTGCGATGTCGGATGTGAAGGCACGAACAGCCCCCGGTTCTGCCTTCTTTTCCCACATCCGACATCTGACATCCAAAATCCGACATCTTTTCGGTCGAACCATCCGCCCGTCGCGTTGTAGATAAAGGACAGAGCCCCCCATGCGCCCCTCCCCTCGCCTTCCCATCCTGCCCCTTCTTCTCAGTGCCCTCTGTGTGCTCAGTGGTGAATCCGCCATGGCGCAGGGCTTCGTTCCGGGCAAACCCGTAGCGACCCCGGCCACAGCGCAGCCCACCAAGGCCCCCGAAACCAAGCCCGCCGAGCCAACGCCCGAGCAGGTCCCCGCCCCCGATCCCACCCAGCAGATCACCACCACCGTCACGGTCAAAGCCGCCCCCGCGCCCTTCGTCATCGCTCCCTCCCTCTGGAAGCCCGGCCAGCCCATCAAGACCGCCGACGATCTGCTCTCCGCCCTCGAAAACGCCGACGCCACCTTCCGCTCCATGCAAGCCGATCTCCGCAAGACCAAGCTCATCGGCGAGCTTGAAGGCGGCGGCACGATCATCTGGGATGGCAAGGTCTCCTTCGTCTCCGATCCGCCGGACGCCACCAAGCCCGGCTCCAAGCCGCGCCGCATGTTCCAGGTCGATTTCACCTCCACCACGGTCGACAACGTCCGCCGCCCCGAACTCCGCACCTTCATCTTCGACGGCCAGTGGTTCGTCGAGCGCCAGCCCGACGTGAAGCAGATCCACAAGCGCCGCGTCGTTCCCCCCGGCGAGACCATCGACCCCCTCGCGATCGGCGAAGGCCCCTTCCCGATTCCCATCGGCCAGAAGCGCGAGCGCATCCTGCAGCGCTTCGCCGCCGAGCTCCCCCCCGCCGACGACTTCCCCGACGCCAAGCTCACCGGCGGCCTTCCCGAGAATCTCAAAGACACGTACCAGCTCAAGCTGATCCCGCGCGCCTCCGCCGGCGAAGCCAAGCAGTTTAAGGAAGTCCGCATCTGGTACCGCAAGTCCGATCTCCTGCCGCGCATCGCCCGCACCGTCGATACTGACGATGCCGTGAATGTCTTCAACCTCATGAACATCAAGCTCAACGAGAAGCTTCCTCCCGGCGCATTCGACGTCTCCGTCCCCGCTGGTTGGGACGCACAGGTTGACGAATACCGCAAGCAATCCGACGCCCCCCCTGCCTCCCAGCCCTCCCAACCCGCAACTCCCTAAGCACAAAAAGGCCGATGAACAGGCCATGATCGCCACGCCCATCCGCACTCAGTCCCACGATGCCGCCGCGCCTTCGCCCGAAGGGCGCACGATCGTTGCCAGGGGCGCAGATCGCTCGACCGAAGGGAGAGCGATCAAGCCCCTGGAAAGCGCGCTGTGCATCCCGGCCCGGAGGGCCGACGAATCGCACGCCCATGGCCATCGCCAGTCCCTTCGCCGCTCCTGCTTCATCGCCTTCCTCACTGCCCTCTGTGCCCTCAGTGGTGAATCGGTCTTTGCAGCACCCCCCGCCATCCCCGAGCGCATCGAAGCCGCGCACCTCCCCTCCACCCCGGATTCCGTCGACCAGCTTCTCGCCGCGCCCTATCTCTCTCCCGACCAGCTCAAAGACACCCGCATCCGCTTCGGCCGCTACTCCGGCGATGACCTCGACTCCCCCGCTCGCGTCGCCCGCGCCGCCCTGCAGCGCGCCGTGTACGACGATCCCGCTCTTGCCGCCGACGATGCGGATGCCGATCCCCTCGACCGCGCCGAGGCCGCCTACTTTCGTGCCGACCTCCCCGCCGCGCTCAAGCTCCTCGACGCGCTCCCTTCCCAAACCCCGCGCTCCATCCGCATCCGCGCCGCGATCCTCGAAGACCAGGGCAAGTTCAACGACGCCCTGCGCATCGCCGATCCCATCCTCGCCGATCTCGCCGCACACAAGCTCACCTCCTCCGACGACATCGTCGAGGCGGTTCGTCTTGGCGCGCAGCGCATCCGTCTTCGCGGCCCTGCCTCCCTCAAAGACGGTGCGGGTGGGGGGGCCGCTAACGACTACAAGCAACTCCTCGCCCACCTCGACACCATCGTCAACACCACCGACCGCCTCTCCTGGCCCGCCATGATCGCGCAGGCCGATCTCCTCTCCGCCCGCGACAACAAGCAGGAAGCCGCCGCAGTCCTCAGCCGCGCCCTCGAACTCAACCCCTCCAGCGCGGCCGCCTGGGCCATGCTCGGCAGACTCATGGTCGAGTCCTTCGCCTTCCCGCAGGCCGAAGGCATCGCCAAGCGCCTCGACCTCCTCGCATCCGACTGGTCCGGAGCCGATCCCGATCCCCTCCCCGCCGAACTGGCCGCCGCTGATCCCGGCTCCATCTCCACCGATGGCGCGATGATCGCCGCCCGAATCCTGCTGCGCCAATCCGAGGGCGCCCAGGCCCTGAAGGTTCTCGAGCCCGCGCTGGCCCGTGCTCCGAAGTCGCCGCGCCTCCTCGCCCTTAAGTGCGCCGCGCTCGCGGTCAGCTTCGATTTCAAGGCCGCCGACGCCGCCCTCGCGGACTTTGACTCGCTCGTTGGCCAATCCCCCCTCGCCCATTACGAGGTCGGCAAAGCTCTGAGCGAATCCCGCCAGTACACCATCTCGCGGACGCATCTTGAGGAGGCCGCCCGCCGCCAGCCCAACGCCCCCGAGCCGTACATCGAGCTGGGGCTGATGCTCATGCAAGCCGGCAAAGACGCCGACGCCCTCATCGCCCTCGATCGCGCCTTCGCGCTCGACCCCTTCAACGCCCGCGCCGACAACTCCCTGCGCCTGGCCCGCGAGCTCCAGTCCTACGAGAAGATCGAGACCCCGCACTACATCATCCGCTGCAAGCCCGGCCCCAACACCGACGGAGGCCCCTCGGACACCATCCTCGCCCGCGACATGGCCGGGCCCCTCGAACGCAACTACGACATCGTGACAGGCAGCCAGCCCGGCGGCATCGACTACCAGCCGAAGGAAAAAACCCTGATCGATCTCATGCCCGACCATCGCTGGTTCGGCGTCCGCATCGCCGGCATGCCCGCCATCCACACCATCGCCGCCTCCACCGGCCCCATCATCGCCATGGAATCGCCGCGCGATGGCGCGAACCACCTCGGCACCTACGACTGGGTCCGCGTCCTGCGCCACGAGTTCACCCACACCGTCACCCTCGGACGCACCTCCAACCGGATTCCCCACTGGTTCACCGAGGCCTCGGCCGTTTATCTGGAACAAGCCCCGCGCGACTGGAACACCTGCCAGCTCCTCGCCGCGGCCCACCGCCAAGGCAAGCTCTTCGATTTCTCCCAGATCAACATCTCCTTCGTCCGCCCGAAGAAGCCCACCGACCGCTCGCAGGCCTACGCCCAGGGCCACTGGATGTACGAGTACATCGTCGAACGCTCCGGTGCGAAAGCCCCGCTCGAACTGATGGACAAGTACGCGCAGGGCGTTCGCGAAGAAGAGGCCTTCCAGTCCGTGCTGCACATCAGCCGCGCCCAGTTCCTCGCCGACTTCATCACATGGTCGCGCCAGCAGATCATCGACTGGGGGCTCGATGTTCCCGACGGCACGCCCGTGCTACACCAGCTTCAGGCCCGCGAAGCCCTGCTCATACAGAACCCCGGCGGTAACGCCGGGGCTTCTCCGACCCAGAACCCCGGCGGTAACGCCGGGGCCAATGGAGCCACAGACAACAAAGCAGACAACAAAGCAGACAACAAACCCGACGCCGCACCCCCTTCTCCCGAAGCCGAAGCCGCCATGGCCGAAGCCCGAAAGGCCGAGCAAGACCACAAGCTCGCCCTGCAGCGCATCGCCGACGGCCACCCCACCGAGGACGACGATCAGGTCGACCTCCCCGAGCCCACGCCCGAGTGGATCGCCAAGTGGCTCGCCGAGTTCCCGCGTCATCCCGACGTCCTCGAACTTGCCATGGACGAGGCCATCGAGAAGAACAAGGGCCGCGCCACGCCCGAGATCGAGCCCCTCATCGATCGCTACGCCGCGGCCCGCCCCGTGGACCCCAAGCCACACCGCCTCCTCGCCAAGATGTACCTCGACGCGGCCGCCGCCAACCCCGCCAACCTGAACGCCCAGGCCGCCAAGGCGATCCCCCACCTCGAGTTCCTCGACGCCCGCGAGCAGAAGCTCCCGACGTACGCGATGGAGCTCGCCCGCCGCTACGCCGCGCTCGGCGAGATGGACAAAGCCGTCGCCAGCGCAGAACGCGCCACCCAGATCGACCCTTTCAACGCCCCCACCCGCGAACTCGCCGCCACCATCGCGCTGCAAGCCCACGACCTTGCCGGAGCCGAACGCCACATCGCCGCGCTAACCCAAATCGAGCCGACGCGGGAGATCCATAAGCAGCGGCTGGAGGCGGTCAGGAAGATGCGCGAGCACTCCACCCCGTAACATTCTTCATGCCCGCTGCATACTTGGTCCTCATTGCAATCGCCATCGGCGGCCTTCTCCTCACGGCGTACCTGCGGCTCTCTGGCGCCGTCCAAGTCAACCCACTTCGCGATCGATTCAGCGCTTTCAAGAAGCGGTCGAGCGAGACACCCGGGCAGCACGCAGTCCGCTCAGCCAAGATCGTTCTCGGCTCGCTCTTGGCCGCGGCGGGCGTTCTCGCGTTTATGGTGGCCGTGGTCGGCGGCATCAGCGCCCCGCTGTCAACGCCGCAGCGAATCTCCTTGGGAGCCGCCGGGCTCGTATTTGCGGGCTGCGCGACGCTGGCAACCGGCAGACTCAGTTCGCAACGCTGGCCGCACCACTGATTGACCTTGGGCCGCGCGACGCCGGCAGCCTCCAGAGGTGGTCACAATTTGTGACCACCTCGTACGTCCTTGCGGGAGCGTGCAACTCCTACTCTTTAGCGAATGCCCGCCCCCCCCGACCCCATCGTCGGCATCGACCTTGGCACGACCAACTCGCTGGTCGCCGTGGCCAACTGGCCCGGCGCATCTGCACCGCGCATCCTGCCCGATGCGCAGGGCCGCAACATGCTCCCCTCGGTCGTGCGTTTCGATGGAAGCGGCGCGCCGGCGGAGATCGGCTACGACGCCAAGCGTCTTGCAACGGCCCATCCGCTCTCCACCGTCTCCTCCGTTAAGCGGCTCATGGGTCGCTCCGCCGCGGACGCTGCGGCGGATGTGCCGTATCTCTCCTTCCGCGTCGTGGCCGGAGCCCAGAACACCGCCCGCGTCGCGATTCCGCTCGACACCGGCGGCGACAAAATCGTCTCCCCGCAGGAGGTCAGCGCGATCATCCTGCGCCGCTTGAAAGAACAGGCCTCGCGTGCCCTCGGCGTCGAGGTGCGGCGGGCCGTCGTCACTGTTCCCGCGTACTTCGACGATGCGCAGCGCCAGGCGACGCGGGATGCTGGACGGCTGGCGGGGCTGGAAGTCGTACGAATCGTGAACGAACCAACGGCGGCGGCGCTGGCGTACGGGCTGGGGTTGCGGGAAGCAGCGGGAATCCGCGTGGCGAATACGCCCCCCCAACCCCGTCTCACGGTGGTCTACGACCTCGGCGGCGGCACGTTCGACGTCTCCATCCTGCGGATCACCCCCGGCGATGGCGTGCAGGCCGGCGCGCCCACCGTCTCCGATTTCTTCCAGGTCCTCTCCACCTCCGGAGACACCCACCTCGGCGGGGACGACTTCGACCAGCGCCTCGTCGAACTCTTCACGCGCGAGATCAACCAGCGGTTCGGCAGCGGATCGACGCTCGCGTTCCCCCCGGAAACCGTGCAGTCGCTGCGCCAACTCGCCGAAAGCGTCAAGATCAAGCTCTCCGACGAGGCCAGCGCCAGCGTGCGCATCGACATCGGCGCAGGCAAGGTGTACGACCGCACCATCACGCGTGACGAACTGGAAACCCTCATCGGGCCGCTTGTGGAACGCACTATGGACGCCTGCACCCGGGCCATGCGGGACGCCAAGCGGGCGATCGGCGATGCGTCCATCGACGCCGTTGTGCTCGTCGGCGGCGCAACACGCACGCCTCTGGTGCGCCGGCGCGTCAAGGAGTTCTTCGGCATCGAGCCGTACACCGCGCTGAACCCCGATGAGGTTGTCGCCCTTGGCGCGGCGGTGCAGGCGAGCGTGCTGGGCGAGATCGGGAAACCCGCCGCGGAGCGGCGGGCCACCCTGCTGCTGGATGTCGTGCCGCTCTCGCTGGGAATCGAAACCGTGGGCGGGGCGATGGCCAAGATGATCGTCCGCAACACCACCGTTCCCGCGCGGGCCAGCGAGATGTTCTCCACCAGCGTGGACAACCAGACCGGCATCCAGCTTCGCGTTCTGCAGGGCGAGCGCGAGATGGCGGCCGACTGCCGCGTGCTGGGGCTCTTTGAGCTCAAGGGCATTCCCCCGATGCCGGCGGGCATTCCCAAGCTGCGGGTGGAGTTCGCGGTGGATGCCTCCGGCATTCTCACAGTGCGTGCGGTCGAAGAGCGGAGCGGGAAGCGGCTGGAACGCCAGATCGTTCCCAACCATGGGCTGACGCAGGAGGAGGTGGAGCGCATCGAGCGCGAGAGCTTCACGCACGCGCGCTCGGACATGGCCCAGCACCGCATCGTCGACCTGATCGCCAACTGCACGCTGGACCTGGGGTGGATCGGCAAGCAGATGGATCGGCTTGGGGGCGAGCTGCCCCGGGACATTCGCTCCGACCTCGATGGACGCGTGCGGGGGCTTCGGGAGATGGTGGAGAAGGCCAAGGGGGATTGGAAGTCCGTGGATGCGGACGCGATGCACCATGCCAAGGAAGAGCTGGATCGCGCCAGTGTGCGATTGCACGAGATTGCGATCACGAAGAGTCTGCGAGACGAGAAGCCCTGATCAGCGTGTCAGCGTGTACGTGGCACGCAGGGCCTGGTCCGTGCTCGTGGCCGCGGCGGGGAGGAACTGGACGATCAGCGTCGGCGCATTGGCCCCCGCGCCGGAACCATCCTTCCGTGCCCATTTGACGAGCGCCTCCGGCGGGCCGCCGAGGTTGATCTTGTACGTGCGGGTGATCATCTCATCGAAGGCCAGCGCGTTGCGGACGGGGTCGGTAAAGTCGTCGTCCCAGGTGCGAACAAGCGTCTGCGGCGTAGTTGCCTCCACGGGCGTGCCATCGGCGGACTGATACAACTCCACGCGCACCTTGCCATACGCCTTGACGACCCGCTGCATGGCATCGCGGAACTCCAGATGCAGGAAGATGGTCGGATCGCCGCTGGTGTCCACGCCGATGCGGGTGAGCGGGCTGACGGACATCGCACCGGCGGGCGGCACGGGCTGGCGCGGATGCTGTATCACAGGGGGCGTCGGGTTGGACTCGCTCACGGTAACACACCCGGCGAGCGGGAGAACCAGGAGAGGAAGAAGATGATGTCGTTTCATGTCGTGGGCTCCGGAGCAATCGCGCAAGGATGTTACGCGCTGGGTCGGGCTCGCCCGCATTCGGGGCAAGGGACGTTTGTCGGCAGACCCGCAAGGTCGTAGCCGCAGCGTTTGCAACACCCGGGGCGGAAGCGATGGCGGTATGCGAGATAGATCCCGGGAATCAACATCCCGAGCATGGGGTAGATCAGCGGGAAGGAGAGTTCGCCGCTGGCGGGGCTGTCGCGGATTGTCGGCCACCATTCCAGTGCATCATCGTTGCGATCCAGGAACAAGGGGCCGAAGTGGGACATAGTGGCGATGTTCGTCGACCAATCTGAAATCGACCATCGCCAGGAGACGAGGCCGGCCGTGGACGTGATGGCATGATGCGATCCGACAAGGACGCCGAGCGAAAGGCGCGTGGAGAGAATGAACAGAATCGCGCAGACGAGGCCGGTGGCCATCAACGCCTTGGAGAGAACACGGGCTTTGGTGTGGGAGAGTTTCATTTCAGTCTGATTGGGAGACGGCGCGGCCGCATTCTGGGCATGGGGCGCTTACAGGGATGCCGGCAAGGTTGTAACGGCAGACCAGGCAGTGGCCGGGAATGTGGCGCGAGCGGAAGAGCAGAAAGAAACCGCACGCGAAGGCGAGGAGTGTGGGAATCGACAGCGGCAATAAGATAGATCCATAACTTCCAGTGCGATAGTCGAAACTCCACCACTCCATCGGGCGATGCGTTCGGCATGCGAACGCTGGCCCCCACCATGCGAACACCGAATCCGACGCGGGGCTGTAGTTTTCTACCCAGCCGACTCCGACCAGGCCAACGCCACACCCCACAAATGACTTACCCGTCAGCAAAGTTCCGAAGGTCCACTGGCTTGATAGAGCCAGGAGCAGGCCACACGCCCCCCACCACTACGAACGCGGCCTTTGCGATGCGCCGGGTTCGGATTCGACTCATGGCCATACCTCATCGTACCTGCTTGCCCGACGACCGGTTCAATCGCGTCGGGATCACAAGTGGTCTTTCCGTGCGAGCTGGTCCGCGCCGGCGAATGCCACGGACATCATGGCTGTGCTACGTCGCGGCGCGCCCCGGAACGCCCGCGCCACGGATCGAATCAACCAGCGCCCGCTGCGTGCCCTCCATGGCCGCGATGGCCCGAGTGTTGTCATCCAGCGCCCGCAGCAGCACGTCGATCGACTTCTGGCCCTGCGTGAGCATCAGCTGCGCGTCGGAGAGTTGCTTGTCGCGTTCGGCTCCGGCGCGGCGTTCGGTCAGCCACATCCAGCCGATGAGGCCGGCGACGCCGAACTGTGCGGCCATGCTGGCGAGTTGAGGGTCCATGAGGGGCTCCTTTGTGACATGGGCTTACCAGCCCATGTCTCGACCGCCGCGGTCGGGGGCTTTGGTGGATAGACGCGAGAACACACTTCGGGCGATGGGCTCGCCACATGCCCCGGTAGGCCCATCCCACTTACTTCCAGCCGCCGAAATGCGTAAAGATGGCTTCGTAAGGGACGGAGACGGTGCGGCCACGCTCGAAGGGGGCGAGGGGCGTGAAGGAGATGAAGGACATGTCGCTGAAGGTATGGGCGTTGGAATCAATGAGATCCGCGGTGGTGGGCGGATCGGTGAGTTGATCCTGAATGGATTCGAGAATCGACCAGAGGTCGGCGTCGGTGGCGGCGACGAGCCGGCCGCGCACGGTGACGCTGCCGTCGAGCGGCCCGATCGCCTGTCGTCCCGGTGTGGTGGGGTCGAGCGCGGTCTGCTCGATGAGCTGTTCACCGCATGGGCCGAGGTGGAAGCGGTGCGGCCCGGAGTTGAAGAGTTCAGTGGAGTTGAAGGAGGATGGCATGGGGAATCCAGTGTGGGATGTCGGATGGGCGATGTCGGATGTCGGATGTGAGAAAAGGCAGGAAGGCGATGGAGCTGGGGACTTATTCGTTGAGGGGTGCAGGGGCGGATGAGACGGGGTCGGAGCCGGCGGCATTGGTGGCGATGAAGGTGAGAGTGCGGGTGGCGGGCTTTCCGCTGGGGAACTCGGAACGGATGGAGATGAGGGTGCAGGTGATGGTGATGCGCTGGCGCGCGAGATCGGAGGTGGGGCGGCCGGTGTAGAAGACGAGTTGGCCGGAATCGCCGAGGGAGGGTGCATCCGTGTCGTCGGCGGTGATGCGCCGCTTCACACGGATGTGTACGGATTGCTCGGGCACATCGGCAAAGGTGGCAAATGGGCCGAGATCGGAATGTTCTTCGACGATGCGCTTGGGGATGCGATCGACAGCAAGCGCGGCGACGTCGTCCCAGGCGTGGGACTCGAAACGAACGATTTCGGGAGAGAGCAGGAGCATGGGGAATTCCTATGTGGGAAGATGCATGTGGGATGTGGGATGTGAAGGCGAAAGCGAAGGCGAAGGCGATTACTGGCGCAACACGTGCAGCACGCTGAACGATCTCTGTGCATCCGCTACGCCGTCTCCATCGAGATCGATGTACGCCCTGGCTCGCCAACGTTCTTTGGCAAAGCGGTCGAGGTACATGCGGGCGCGTTGCGCGGCGGGCGCGGTTTCAGGGAGGGCCGCGCTGGCCGCGGCGTAGATGAGATGGAGCGTGCCGAGCGACTCCACGAGCACGAGATCGCGCGGATTGGTAATACTGGCTTCGGTGACGATGCCGATCGCCGGCGCGGCATCCGGTGAGATCGCCAGCATGGCCAGGAGTTGGCGGTGAATGATGGCGATCTGAGGGCGGAAGGAGGTGACGGCGACGGATTCATCCGTGCGATCGGGCGGGATGATCTGCGGCCCTGTCGGGTCCGGACGCGTGAGGGACACAATGAGCGTGTCCGCCGCGGGCGCGCTGAGTATCTCCATCGGCGTGCGCCCGACGAGCGCGACGTTGCCGGGGCCGACTGTGCCCGTGGGAATGGCGTCGGCAAGCGTGAGCGTGCCGCCCGAGAGCGAGCCGGTGGTGACCGCGAGCGTTTGCGCAAGGAATGAAATGTCGCGGAAGAGGTTGGGTTCGAGCGTGAGAAGGTCGCGGTCGGATGCGAACATGTTGCCCCCCTTGCAGTCGACGAATGTCGGATGTGCGATGTCGGATGCCGGATGTCAGAGGCAATGCGCATGTCGGCTTGAACATCCGACATCGCACATCCGACATCCGACATGGACTGGAATGCGGGCGCCCGGCTTTCGCCGGACACCCGCTCTGCGCCGCCCCCGCGTCAGCTGGTAGCCAGACCCCGGAGAATGGCGTGCGCGTTTTCGTTCTTCATTTCCAGCGTGTACTCGCCGAGGACCATGCCGGTCTCGGAATCGCCGCTGCTGGCCAGCGGCTTGTAGTGGAAGGATCGCCCCTGGAGCGGCGCGACCTGCAGCCGCGAGGAATCCAGGAAGACCAGCGAATCCGCGGGAACCCAGCGCGAGAGCACGATGCGCTGGATGCCGAAGTCCGATTCGTAGACGCTCACCTGGTTGTTCAGCTTCTCCGTGCTCGCGGTGAACAGACGCGCGCTGGAAAGAAACTCATTGATCTTCCGCTTCTGCACGCCGCCGACCAGGATGGTGTCGATCGTGCCCGCGGACTGCTCCCACGTCAGCCGCAGCGCGGCGTTGAGCATCGCCTCCGTGAGCCCTGAGCCGGCGCCGGTGCCGGCGGGGATGCCCCCGGTGTTCGGCGCGAACTGGTTGGTGGAGATCGAGGGGATGATTCCGTTCATGGTGCGCCGAACGGTGGCCGAGCCCTGCGGGTTGGCGGCGGGGGCCACGCCGTTGATCACGCAGTTCTCCAGATCGCGGAGCAGCTCGCGCAGACGCTCCTGCTTCTGGTAGTCGATCTCGTCGGCGACGCCAAAGGCCCGCGCCGCCCGCATGGACCCGGAGACCTCGACCGAAGAGGAGAAGATCTGTGTGTAGTTCCGCTTGCGGGAGCGACTGTTGAACTGCGTGGCGGGGCGATCGTCGCCCTCGATCGCCGCGTTGCCCAGGATCACCAGCTTCTGCGCGTTGGCGAGGTTGGAAGTGGGCGTGGAGCCGTAGCGGCGCACCACCGTGAGCACGTTGGTCGCGACGGCGGTGACGAGCAGCACTTCGCGAGCACCATCCGGCCTCACCTGATCGCCGACGCGGAAGCGTGAGCCATTGGCAACGGTGATGGCCGTGGCATCCGCGGCGTTCGGGCTGAATGAGGTCTGGTTGACGGTGTCCGAGTTGGGCAGCAGGGTGTCCTCGATCCATTCGTGGATGGTGGAGTGGGCGGGGCGCTTGGCGTCGCCGATGTGATCGAGGAGCGCGGTCTCGAAGGGGCTGACGATGCCGATGATGTCGGAAACATCCTCGACGATCTCGGGCAGATCAACTCCTGCGGTAAACGTGGCTTTTCCGGTGAAGGGCATGTGGGGTCCCCCTGGGTTTGAAGTCGGTCACGCCTGCGAGCGCACAACGCTGTGGGCGGGAGCGACGGTGTGTGGCGATGTCGGATGTGCGAGTTCGGATGTCGGATGTGGAAGAGGGGGAAGGGAAGAGCGGCTACTTTCGGTTCGCCTGCCCACCACTCCGTCTGTTCACCTGTTCACGTTTGCATGGCTCAATCCGCGGGCTGGCGGCGCAGGCGGAGGTACGTGAGGAGGGCGGTGCGCGAGTTGCTTGCTCCGGCGGTTCGGGCGGCGCGATCTCGCTCGGATTCGGCAGGTGCGGGGCGCGGAGACATGGTCGAAGAGGGGCGTGAAGTCGGGGTGGGCTCCGGGCTTGCGGGTCTTCGGAAGAGCGTGGGCTTGCGGCGTTTCAGGTCCGCGATCAGGGCGGGAATCTCGGCCTCGGGCTTGGCCGCCAGATCATGCTCAACGACGGCCCCGGCGATGTCCAGATCGAGCGCGCCGTGTGCGAAGAGTTCGCGGGCGATCTGGCGATCGCGCGTGAGGGTGGCGAGCGAGCGCCGGGTCTGCTCAAGTTCGGACTTCAGCGCCGCGTGAGGATCCGAAGCAGGCGGCGTGTTGAGAGCTGGCTCAACTGCAATCGGTGCGGCGGGCTGAACAATGGCGATGGGTTGATCGATCGGGGTGGACATGGAATGCTCCTTGTGTGAGGTGTGTGTCGAGTGCTTTGGTGGGGGGTTTGGCCGCACCACGTGGGGAGTTCGGTCGTGTTTGGTGCGTCAGCGGGGCGGAGTGCAGAGCCGCTCCACTGCGGCACCCACCCCATGGCGCAGAGTCAGTACCCGAGTTCGGCGAGCACCTGCTCGCGCGGGACGCCGAGATCCACCTTCTTCTGCGCCGCCAGCAGGGCGAGCTGCTCATCGCGCGGGATGGGGTCCGTCCAGTCGATCCGCAGGGCGCGATCGCGGGGGGTGGTTTCGAGAATGCCCTGGCGGTGCAGGGCTTCGAGAATGAGCTCACTGGCGCGAATGATGCCGCGCCCGTAGGTGATGCGCTTGCGATTGGTCTTGCTCATCAGCCCCAGCAGCGTGATACGCAGGGCGTTCTCGCTGGAAAGGTTGCCGATCTTGGCGCGGACAACGCCGCTGGCGAGAGGCGGAACAGCGGAGATCTTGTCCATGGCCTCGCGCACTTCGTCGATGTGGCGATCTTCGCTGGGGCTGGCGCCATCGCCGCCGAAGGCGGTCACCTGGGCATCGGGATTGTCGGTGGACCAGATGATTCCGGGGGCGATGGGCATGGAGGCCGCGCCTTCCAGGCCCTTGGCGAGGTACATCTTGAAAGACTGCAGCGTGACGCGGTTGGCGCGATCCGAGAGGCGGGTGTTCAGCTCATCCTGCAGTGGGATGAGCGGCTCAACCTCTCCGATTCCGGCATACTCGAAGGGCTGGGAGATGTTCTGGATGTGGATGATGGGCGGGCGGTCGCCTTGCTCCGTATGGACAAGCGCGGGGCCCTCGTCGATCAGCGTGGTTTCCCCGGTGGGGTTGGTCTCGTAGACCTGGCGTGTGCCGCCGGCAAAGACTTCGGTGGTGGTGAAGAGATCGCGGGGACTGGTGGATGTGGAAGGGCGTGCCTCGGAGGGGCGTTCGCCCTCCAGCCCAGACCGCCACCAGCGCATCAGCGTGCCGGAAAGGGTTGGGGCCGCCGATGCGGACTCAGCCGCGCAGGCATCGCGCCGCGTGCGGATCACGTATGCATCGATCTCGCGATAGTCGCGCTCGCTCGCCAGGGCGACGCCGCGGGGCGGCTCGATCACCTCGACACGCACCGCCCGCGCGGCACGCTCGGCAACCGAGCCCTCCTCCATCTCCCCGCTTCCCCGCGGCGTCGCCCCCACTCTGGCATCCCCCTCCCCGAGGGCTCGAATCAGCAGATCAACATGCCCATAGACGTGCCCGAGCAGGCCCATGTCCTGCATCAGGGCGATGCCGCCGCTGGAATCCCACACGGCCGCGATGGCTTGCTCGATCGTCTCGCGCAGCACGGGATCTGCGGCGGTGGAGGCGATCTTGATCGGGCGGCCGAACATGAAGTCGACCATGGTCTGGATGCGCCAAGCGATGTCGTTCTCCACAACGACCTCTTTGCGCTGCCAGGCGCGATCATCGCCGACGAAGCGAGCGGCAGGGGCACGCCGATCCCAGGCGCCGAGGATGCGCGGCGGGAGGCCGCGCTCCTGCGCGAGTCGGTATCCGCGTCCGCCTGCTCCGCCGCTCTGAGCCGCGCCGCACGAGTCCATCGGGTTGCGGTAGTAGGCCCAGAGCACGGCGAGGCGCGGGGCCGCGTGCTTTTCCTGCTGGGCGATCAGCGATTCGATCGCCCCGCTGGAGATGGGCGCACCGTTGGCGAGCGCGAGTCGTGCGGCTTCGTTGAAGGGTTTGGGTGTGCGGGGCATGGGTCATCTCCGGCGGACGGGTCGAGCGGGGGTCGGAAGGCGAGCGATCCGAACAACGTCGCCTCTACCCAGGGGCGTCGATGCGCGTTTGCGCGCGCAAATCCGCACGGCGCGGTGACGTGCAATCGCGCAAGCCCTTGTCAGGGCTCACCGAAAAAAATCTGAGAAAAATGGAATGGGGAGTGCGGCGCGGTGCGGATTTGCGCGCGCAAACGCGCATCGCGCCCCCGATTCTGGTGTGGCCGTTGACGCTCCTCACAGTGTTATGGGGCAAACACCGGGCCATAACCCGGTCCTACCGATCGCATGCGCGGCGCGGCCCGCAGCGCCCGCATTGTCGGACGTTCTCAGCACGCGAAGTGGCCGCCCGCCCGGCCGATGACTCCTCCGGCGCGACTCGTGGACACGCGCCGAGGATGCTCAAACTCCATGCGCTGGATCCGCGACATCACCCTTCTGCTCATTCTCATCGGCGTCGCCGGCGGGCTGGTGTGGTGGCAGACCACGCGGCGTGAGGAGCAGGCACGCATCGACAAAACCACCGCGGACACGCAGCGCCTGGAGCGCGAGGTTCGGTTCCGTGCGGCCACAAAGGCCAGCGGGTTGAACTCGCGCGGGTGGCCAATCACCATCGATCCCGGTTGGTTTGAGACAGATCCGCCGCACAATCTGGTTGTGAGCGAGGAACGCCCGTGGGTGGAGATCGCTTCTGAAGAGGAAGCGGGCCTGCAGCATCCAAGAGATCGCATGACGCTGGACGAGAAGCTCGCGGCGTTCTGGTACAACCCCTACCAGGGCGTGGTGCGGGCCCGCGTGCCGGTTTCCACGACCGATGCGGAGGCAACATCGCTGTACAACACCATCAATCGCACCATGATCGCCTCGATCCACTGGCGAGAGCTTTCGAGCGAAGCACCCAAACTAAAACAAGACAAACAGCATTCCGAGGGGGATAAGAAGGATGTCGTGGGCGAGGTGATGGCCTCCGCTCCCAAGGCGCCGGAACGTGAGCACGCGACCGTGGTGGTGCATCGATCGACCCCCGGCACAAGGCAGCCGTGACGATGCTCAGGTAAGCGCGGCGCACCTCTGATCTCGATCCAATCTAGAGCGTTTCTATCGCACGACATCGAGGTGTCACACGCGTGTTATCAAGCGCGTGTTTTTCCGTGTCACACGGATGCGATTGCGTCTGCCACATCGCGAAGTCCGAGGTCATCGCGCCAATCACACCTCCACGATCGCGCGCCCATCGCACGCGATCATGCAGCGATCATCCGGGCAACCCGAGGACATCGTGCATGGTGTACCAACCCGCGGGTTTGCCTTTGAGCCACGCCGCGGCACGCAGCGCACCGCGCGCGAACAGGTCGCGCGATGTGGCCCGGTGCGTGAGCTCGATGTACTCGCCGGGGCCGGCGAAGCGCACGGTGTGTTCACCGATCACATCGCCGCCGCGGATGGCGACGATCTGATCATCGCGGAGCATGTGACCAGCCTCGCGCACGGCGGCGGCGAGACGGAGCGCGGTGCCGGAGGGAGCATCTTTTTTGGCGGCGTGATGCGCTTCGACGATCGAGCAGTGGTAGTCGGGTCCGAATATCTTGCTCGCCTGCGCGATGAGAACCGACAGGGCGGCGACGCCGAGCGACGTGTTGGGCGCGACGAGCATCGCGCGCGAGCGCGATGCGATCTTGAGCGCGTCGATGGAGCGGGGCGAGAGCGCGGTGGTGCCGACGAGCAGCGCGGCGTTCAACCGCTCGGCCATCGCGATGGATTCGAGCACGCCGGCGTCGGAGGAAAAGTCGATGACCACATGCGCAGAAACCGCCTTTTTCTCGATAGTTTTTGCGTTTTCCAGACGGAGCACATCCGCACCTGAGCGCGCATTCGGCGCGCCGGAGTGAGCCGCGGATGCGCCGTCGGGTAGCGCGACGGGCGTACCGATGCGCGTCGATCCATCGCGCACCACGCACCCGCGCAGATCCAACGAAGAGTCCATCAGCGCGAGCGCGGCGATGCGTGCGCCCATGCGTCCTGATGCGCCGAAGATCACGATGGATGTAAAAGAGTTGTCCACAGGACTTGCAATCCTCCTTGCACTGAGGGTATCGTGGTGCATGATTGCTCAAGCGGGTGGTCGGTATGTTCCGATACACGCCTTTGACTTTGGACATTTTCGGCGCTCCAAAGCCGCTCGAGACCTGTAGTCACCGTTCCAGTTCGAGGAGAACCTGTCATGGCTAAGAAGAAAGCTGCTAAGAAGAAGGGCAAGAAGAAGTCCTCCAAGAAGAAGAAGTGATGCACTCACCCTTGTGGTGATTGCATCCGCCGCTTCGGGCCTTCGGGCCCGGGCGGCATCAGAATCAGAAGTTCCAGTCAGTGTCTGAGAGTGTTCCTTTGCTGCCGAGCGGCAGCTGACCGAGTCAGATATGCAGGGCCTTTCGGGCGGCGTAGCCCGGGCCCCTGGAGCGCCGAATCACGCGGGGCTGGCTCGAGCCGGCCTCGCGCTTTTTTTGCCGCGCTCGGTATCACTATGATTACGCAATGCCCACAACGCTCCGCGATGATCCCACCGCCGACGACCGCCACGCGGCGGTTCGGGCCCTGCGACGCCACCACCACGGCACCCTCCAGCTTCACGAGCGGGTTTCCGAGGTCAAACTCGTTCTAGAGGCCGATTCCGGCCAAATTGTCATGCCCATCGAGCCCGCCCTGGCCAAGCACGGGGAAGCCGACATGCTCCTTTGGCTCCCCGCCGAGAGCGATTGGGACATGCAGGCCGTCGTGATCGTCCGGGCCATCGAGCGCCCCGAGGCCTCGGAAGCCGTCGATCGCTGGAAGGCGTACCACGGAACCTCCTCCTTTAATACATGGGTCCGCTGCGAGATCGACGGGGCCAAAACCTCCACGGCCGTCTTCCTTCCAGAGGATGTACAGCTCCCGAATCCCCTCGGCCGGGGTGAGTATCCCCTGATTAGGCAGGCCAATGCCCACCCGGACGCCCTGGCCGTTGCCTGCAAGCGTCACGCCGCCACGCCCATCGCCGATCCCCTCTGCGTCGGCGCGGACCCTTTCGGCATCGACGTCCGCGCCCGCTTCGGCATCATCCGGCTGGAGTTCCCCCCCGGCATCGAGGCGATCACACCCGAAGCGTGCAAGCGGGAGATCGATCGGCTCCTCGGCACCTCCGCGACCGGTGGAGGGGGGAGCCCGATCTGATGCGCGAGCACCACGCCCACATCGCCGCTTTAGGCCAGTCGCTCGCGCTGCCCAACCTGGCCGACTGTTCTTCTCTTGCCGAGTGTCTTGATCGCGTCCGCGATGCCGCGGCAGAAGTCCGCGCGGGCGGATGGGTGCGCTTCCTCGGAGCTAGCATCGAGTCCTGGCCCGAGCGACGATGGCCGACGATCACGGAACTGGACCGGGCCGCGGCCCACCGCTGCTGCGCCATCATGTCATTCGACCACCACGCCGCCGCGGCCAACTCGCACGCGATGCGGGCGGGAGGCGTTCGCGCCGGCCAGTCCGTGCCCCCGAAGGGTGTGGTCTGCGTCGATACCAATGGCGATGCCACGGGCCTGCTGCTTGAGCACGCGGCGTACAAGGTCTGGGAAGCCGCGCCCGAGCCCAGCCGCGCGGAGGTGCGTGGGCACGTGCTGGCGGGCCTAACTGCCCTGAACGCTCTCGGCTACGACGAAGTCCACGACCTGCACAGCCAGGACTGGATGGGGCCGGTTCTGGCTGACCTGGAGCGTTCCGAAGAGCTTCCCGTCACCCGCGTGCTGCTGTACCCGAACGTCGCCAAGCTGGAAGCGATGCACGCGATGCGTGCCCGCTGGGAATCCGATCGCGTAAAACTCGCCGGCGGCAAGCTCTTCGCGGATGGCACCCTGAACAGCCGCACGGCCTTGATGCTCACCCCGTATAAGGAACCCCTCGACGGCCTCCCCCTCGGCCAGGCGATGACGACTCCGGCCGAAATCGAACGCGCCGTGGGCCTAACCGAGTCCCTCGGGCTGCACTTGGCTGTGCACGCGATCGGGGATGGGGCGGTGCGGATGGTGCTGGATGCGATCGAGCGTGTGGGCCCGGGATCGGCCAAGGCACACGGGCGGAACCCCCATGCCATGAGGCATCGCATCGAGCACTGCGAACTCGTTGACGCCGCGGATGTGCCGCGCTTCGCCAAGCTCAACGTCGTGTGCAGCGTGCAGCCCTGCCACCTCCTCGCGGACATCCCCGTGCTGACCCGCCAGTTGGCCCACCGCCTGGATCGCGTGCTGCCGCTGCGGGAGTTGATCGACGCCGGATGCACTCCCGCCGGAGCCGATGGTTCGGGTCTCCTCTGGTTCGGATCGGATGTTCCGATCGTGCGGGCCGATCCCGGCGATTCCATCCGCGCGGCGGTGGACCGGCGGGGGGAGGGAATGGCCCAGAGCGAGGCCATCGCGTGGGAACAGCGGATCACGGAAGCGGAGGCGTGGGCGGCGTTTAGCGACGCTTCCACCAACAAAGAGCCCTCGCACTAAGGTCAACGGCCGCGCGGGCATCACCCGGCCTTGCGCGTTCGCCGAAATGCCGCCGCAGACGCAACCTCCACCCACCCCGAACTCGCGCTTGGCCGCGGCGGCCGGATTCCGTCCTCGCGCATCCCGGCCAAGTGCATTTCGATCGCCTCACGAATCCGCCGCTCCACACCCTTGCGGGTTGCGGCTGTAGCCACACACCCGGGAAGGTCCGGCACATACGCGCCGTAGTTCCGCTTGGCTTTCTCGACGACGATGGCGTATCGAACGGTCATGTGTCCTTATCCCAACCTGCCTGCTTGAAGATGCTCGCCAAAGTGCCTGGCGGCAAGTCATCCGACGGTTTTCCCGAAACAGTCACACGCCCGGGCTTGGTTGCGTGCTTGAACTGGCGATGGCTGCCCTTGGTGGCCACCAAAAACCAGCCATCGTCCCGAAGTCTACGGAGTATGTCGCGGACTTTCACTCGAACAGAATACGCCTTTCTCACGATCTGCGTGAAACGCCGGTTACGCGGGCGACTCTGCGGGCTTTCAGCCGGCGTGGACCCGGCGTGACCGTCGTGTTGCTGTGTGCGAATGATCCCACATGCCCCCCCTCCCCCTCGTCTCCATTACCCGTGCCGTACCCGGCGAGGTTGCCATCCCCAGGGCCCAGGTCAAGATCGCCCCCGCGCTGCCGCAAATGTCACGCGCGGAACTCCTCGCCTTCATCCGCGGCTCCACCGTCGTCGGCTCCATGTTCCACGACCGCGTGAACGACGAGTTTCTCGATGCGGCGGGCCCACAGCTCCGGGGCGTCTGCAACTACGCCGTAGGCGTGGACAACATCGATCTGCCCGCCTGCCGCAAACGGAACATCATCGTCACCAACACTCCCGACGCAGTGACCGAGGGCACCGCCAACCTCGCCTTCGGGCTGATCCTCGCCGTGGCGCGGCGCATCGTCGAGAGCGATCGCTTCTGCCGCTCCGGCCAGTTCGAGAAGGACGGCAACATCTTCCCCACCGGCTGGTGTGGCATGCATCTCACCGGCCAGACCCTGCTCATCGTCGGCGCGGGTCGGATCGGGCGGGCCGTCGCCATGCGCGGGCAGGCCTTCGGCATGCGCGTTCTGTACGTCGCCCGCGCCCGGCATCTGGACTTTGAGCAGGCCCCGCTCGCCGCGCGGCAGATCGGACTCGACGAAGGCCTCGCCATTGCGGATGTCGTGAGCGTTCACACGCCGCTCACGCCCGAGACTCGCCACATCATCAACGCCAAGCGCCTCGCCCTGATGAAGCCGACGGCGATCATCGTGAACACCAGTCGCGGCCCAACCATCGACGAAGCCGCCCTCGCCGCGTGCCTGGCCGCCAAGAAGATCTGGGGTGCGGGGCTGGACGTCTTCGAGCAAGAACCGAAGATTCATCCTGACCTGATCGGCCAGGACAACGTGGTGCTCACGCCGCACATCGGCTCGGCCGAGCAATACTGGCGCGAACAAATGACGCGACTGGTCTGTGAAAACGCAGCGGCGATCCTGGCGGGGCGCGAGCCGCCGAACGTGGTGCGATGACTGCCGATCCTTAGGTACCTCGCGTATGATTGCTGTATGAAACCAAAGCCAGACGCATTCATGAGCGCAAAGGCCCGCCGCGGGGTCGCTGCTCGCATGGCGAGTGGTCGGTACGACTCCCCTCGCAGGGTTGTTGAGCAGGCCCTGAACCTCCTGGAGGTAACGGATCGAATGTACGACGCTCGGCGTGACGCCATCAACGCAGGAATTGATCGGGGCTGGCCGATATCCGTGCGGGCTGGCCTTCCCCGTTCGATCAGGCCGCAGTGGATCGCATCAAGCGCCGCGGGCTCGCGTTATCGGGAGCGGTGAGGTAGCCCGTATGCCCGCCTTCCCATACAATCCATCGATGGACACGCCGCTTCCCAAATCGTTTGAACAGTACATTCGCCGCAAGATTCGCGCGGGCGAATACGACTCTTCGCAGGAAGTGCTGATGACCGCTCTGCGACTGCTGAAAGACCGCGATGCGATCCGGGAAGCACGGCTAGAGGCCATCCGGCGCGAGGTGCAGGTCGGAATCGATGCCGCCGACGCGGGCCGCGTTAAACCCATCGAGGGATTGCTGGAGCGGGTCAGAGCCAGGGTGGGACGCGCCACCCCCTCGCAGCGCCGCAAGAGGTCTGCCTGATGCGCGTGGTCATCACCGACCCTGCCGAAGAGGACCTGGCACGCATCTGGCGCTGGATCGCCCGGACACATCCGCTCAACGCCGAGCGATATGTCGCTAAACTGATCGAACGAGCCGAGTCGCTCGCGATCCTGCCTCGCAGGGGTCGCCGTCGCGATGACATTGTTCCGGGTTGCCGGACCATCACGCTCGACTCCATCTACATCGTGTATCGCATTTGCGACGACACCGTTGAGGTGCTGAAGTTCGTGGATGGGCGGCAGAACCGTTATTCCCCCGATCCGTCAACCTGACCTCACTTCCCCATCTTCCCCTTCAAATACACCCGATCCGCCGGAGTCAGGTCCGACACCGTCGTCTTGCCCGCGCGAATATCGCGCAGCAGCGCGGTCCCTTCACCTTCGCTCAGCGCCTTGTTGGGATCGCGTGATTCACACCCCCCCACCGCTCCCACCGCCAGCATCACCCCGACCAGCACCGAGAGAAACCCCGGGAACGCCGTCATCGAGCGTCTGCTCGCTCTCTCGCACCCACGCTCGCGTTGCCGATAAGCCATTTCTATCCCCAGGGTTGCTTGGGTCTTGCGCCGATCGCCAATCACAGGCCCGTTCATATCGTACAGTAGATATGGATGGGCACTGGCAGGCCCTCGCCCATTCCCTCAGGAGCCCGGCATGCGCGCGGAGATCCGGTACAACAACATCATCGACTCCGACGAGGCACGCATTGCGCAGGCCGCGGCGGACGCCGCCCCGGACATGCCCGCCGACCAGATCGACCCGGACAAGTTCTACATCACCCAGAACTACGAGCAGTACACGCCGGAGGACCACGAGGTCTGGCGCGATTTGTTCGACCGGCGCTGGGGCGTCCTCGAACAGCAGGTCTCCCGCCAGTTCATCGAGGGGATGAAAATCCTCCGCCTCACCCGTGATCGCATGCCCCTGCTCGACGATCGCACCCTCTCCAAGGACATCACCATCGCCGGCGGCGCCGTTCTGAAGAAGGGCACCCACATCGACGGCGTGAACAAGTTCCTGAAGCAGCAGTCCGATTGGTCTTCCTACGGCGTGCCCGGGTACCTCCCGGCCAAGGCCTTCTTCGCCTCTCTTGCGCAGCGCGAGTTCCCCACGACCGTCCTCATCCGCCCGCGCGAGGTAATGGACTATCTCCCCGAGCCGGACATCTTCCACGACGTTTTCGGCCATGTGCCGCTGCACACGCTCAAGGTCTTCGCCGACTTTCTGCAGTCCTACGGACGGGCTGCCCTGCTCTGCGAGGACGAAGTGCATGTCAAGCGGCTGGGACGCCTCTTCTGGTTCACCGTCGAGTTCGGCCTCATCCGCGAGGACGACAAGATGAAGGTCTACGGATCGGGCCTGGTTTCCAGCCACGGCGAAGCCGCATACTCCCTGGCGGGCGAGTGGGAAAAGCGCGGCCGCGCCGTCCCCGACTGCATCGAACGCCCCACCCCCGAGTATCGCCCCTTCGACCTGGAACGCATCTGCAACACGGACTTTGAGATCCACCACTACCAGCCGATCTACTACGTGCTGGAGAGTTTCGAGCAGCTCCGCGATGCGATGAATCGGTACGCGGAAGAGGTTGTGGGGGCGGCGGGGTTGGTCGCCGCGGCAAAATCCTGAACGAATGTGATAAGCTAGCGGTCATGCGCCAAGCCATGATTACAGCGTCGCTCGTGGGGCTCTGCGTTTCGGGAAGCGGTTGCAAAGAGCGAAACGCCGCAAGTCCATCCGAGTCCACGGCCGTAGCACCCGCACGCGCGCCGCTCCCCGTTGCTCCGAACTCCGATTTCGTTCGCGCCGAGTTCCAGCGTCTCGGCGTAGCCCTGCCCGACCTTCGACTCATGCTCCGACGGAAAGGCCGCGATTTCCTTGCGTTCCAGGTGGCCTCCGATGAAGCGCTCCGAACATGGGAGCGTCTTCGCGCCCTTACAGAATCGACCGGATACTACCCGTTGATCGTGAGAGACGAACACGGAATGCTCACCGACCTCACGGACGAGGATCTCACCGGTACTCCCGAAGAGTGCATCAAGCTGGCGCAGACTTTTGACGTTGAGGGTTGGTTCGAGGCGCGTCGCAAGGAGATCTCCGAGAATGACCCCGAAGCCCAGATCCCTCGCGGGCCAGCCCAGGCCGTGTCGCCCAATCGATCGTTCGTCGTTCCATACGACACCATTTCCGGCAAGCCCGTGAATGGCGTCTACATCCTCCTCGTCCCCACCAGGAACGGATGTGAGGTTCCCGCCCTCCTCATGCTCGGCGGATGGAACGAATGCCCGGGCCCAGTGGTGCACGTCGCACTGCTCCGCTCGTGGCGAGATCGCTACGGAGCCGAGCCGGTCACTTTCGGTGGCGACGTGCTCGAACTTCGAGTCACGCGACGGCCCGAAACCCAACAGGAAGCCCTCCGACTGGCAGAGGAGCAGTACTTGTACTGCAACGACATTGTGGAACAGGGCGTTGCAAATATCGATGCGCTCGCCGCCACCCTGCTCGCCTCTGACATCTGGTTCTTCTGGTGGGACTGACTCCTTGCATTCCTGCCGCGGAAGGACGGCCGAATGCAAGTCCACCGCCATGAGTCCCAAGTACAACCGTAATCCATGCCCGAATACGACCTCGAAGCCATCTCCCACCCCGCCCACGGCCCTGTCGTCGTCGGCTCCCCGCCCTGCACCGGCTGCGGGTACAACCTGGATGGGCTCCCACTCACCGGCGTTTGCCCGGAGTGCGGCAAGCCCGTCGAACTCTCCCTTCGCGGCGAACTTCTCCGCTATGCCTCTCCCGCCTTCGTTCGCGCCGTCGATCTCGGGCTCACCCTCATTCTCACGGCCATTCTCGCGTACGCCGCGCTCTGGATCGCGAGCATTGTCATCTCGATCTTTGCTCGCAGCACCCTCTACAAGTTCACCGGGCTGGACCTCCTCGTGCAGGGGCTCATGCTCCTGCCCAGCGGGCTGTTCATCCTGGGGTACTGGAAGTTCACCACCCCGGACCCCGGCTTCACCGGGCGAGAACGCCCCAACTCCGCCCGAATCGTCGCCCGGACCGCCGCCTGCGTCTCCACCGCGGCCAAACTCGGCTCGGTCATCTTCAAGCTCGCCGCGAGTTCCATCGGAGGTGGGCTTCCCACCGTCGTGCTCGGGGGCCTGCTGTGGATCCTCGACATTGCCGCATGGGCCACCCTCTACTTCGCCATGGCCCTCTACGTTCGCTGGGTCGCCCGACGCATCCCCGACCAAGCCGTCATCAGCCAGGCCCGCACCTACTTCTGGCTCCTCCCCGTCCTCTTTATCGTGGGGGCGCCCTTCTGCGGCCTGGGGCCCCTCATCGCCCTCATCCTGTACGCCACCATGCTCCAGTCTCTTCGAGCCCGCACCAAAGAAGTCCTCGACTGGCAGCAACGCGGCGGGCAATACCTCTCTACCTAGCCGCCCTCCCCCGCCAGCCCCTCCTTCTGTATACTCCGCCTCAGCTAGGAGTCCCCCCAATGTCTCGCATCCACGCCCGCCACCTTCGCCAAACCCTTGGCTTCACAGCTTCCGCCCTCGTGCTGGCGGTTCTCCCCCTCGCCTGCGGCAGGCAGGCCAACCCATCTCCGACCAACGCCGCGCTCAACGCTCCGGAGGGTTCCCCCGAGCGCGCCCCCACCCGTCCCGATGACCTCAAGCCGCCGGCGACGCCGCCCTCTCCCGGACACATCGGGCAATAAACCCGCGCCCGGGATACGCGCGTCGGTACATTCCGAGTTCCCTGGCGCTCATGCTCCGCCGGCGCGGAGGGCTGGTCCGCAACTTTCTCTTGATTCCCGCGCAGACGTGATACACTTCTCCGTCCTCGGCACGAGCGCGCACCGTGACCTGCCCACTTGGGATGTGTCAGCGGCGGCGCGACGCCACGGCCAGGGGGTTCGTTCCCTCTCTTGCTTCCCGCGCGGACGAGTCATCAGGATTCGCGCACGCCACGGATCGGCGGCCGCAGAGGAGCAGAGCAGTTCGACGCATCCGGCTCCACCCGCGAGCGCTCGACCTGTTCCGCACTCCGTTACACGCGTCGGCTTTCACGCCGCGCGGGGGCTGATCACACGATGGGCACACTCAGCGTTTCCAAGAACTCGTTCCTGCATGGCAAATGGTCCGCCGAAGACGCCGCACGCCTCTACGGCGTCCCGGACTGGGGCAAGGGCTACTTCGGCATCACCAACGCCGGAACCCTCGGCGTCATGCCCGACAAGGATCCCACCAAGCAGATCGACCTGATGGACCTCGTCGGCGGCCTGGCCGAGCGCGGCATCCATGCCCCCGTCCTGCTCCGCTTCTCCGGCATACTCGAACACCGCCTCCGCGAGATCCGCGGCGCGTTCGACAAGGCCATCGCCGACCACAACTACCAGTCCCCCTACGCCTGCGTCTACCCAATCAAGGTCAACCAGCAGCGCCACGTCTGCGAAGAGATCGCAGCTATCGGCAAGGAGTTGAACTTCGGCCTCGAGGCCGGCTCCAAGCCCGAGCTTCTGGCCGTTCTCGCCCTTTCCGAGGGCCAGGACGACATGCCGATCATCTGCAACGGCTTCAAGGACGACGAGTTCATCGAGACCGTCATCCTCGCCACCAAGCTTGGCCGGAACATCATCCCCGTCGTTGAGAAGTTCACCGAGCTCGAACTCATCGTCAAGTACGCCCAGAAGTACAACGTCCGCCCCAAGATCGGCGTCCGCGTGAAGCTCTCCAGCCGCGGCGCGGGCCGCTGGGAGGCCTCCGCCGGGGCCCGCTCCAAGTTCGGCCTCTTCGTTACCGAGGTTCTCGACGCGCTGGACTACCTCAAGCAGCGCGGCATGGCCGACTGCCTGAACATGCTCCACTGCCACGTGGGCTCGCAGCTCTTCGACATCAAGCAACTCAAGACCGCCGTCAACGAGCTCAGCCACATCTATACCGAGCTCGTCCGCCTTGGCGCGGGCATGAAAATCCTCGACGTCGGCGGGGGCATGGGCGTCGATTACGACGGCTCGCAGTCCGCCTGGAACTCCTCCATCAACTACACCGTCGATGAGTACGCCTCGGACATCGTCTACCGCATCAAGACCACCTGCGACGACGCGGGCATCCCGCACCCGATGATCATCTCCGAGTCCGGCCGCGCCATGGTCGCCTATCACAGCATCCTCGTGATGAATGTGCTGGGCAAGAGCCAGTTCCAGCAGGACCCGGAGATCGCCCGCATCAACGAGGACATGAAGGGCGAGAAGGAGCCCCCTCAACCCCTGCTGGACCTTCTGGACGCCTGGGAGCGCCTCAACGAGCGCAACGCCCTCGAGGTCTACCACGACGCGATGCAGGCCCGCGATGAGGCCATGTCGCTCTTCTCCCTCGGCTACATGTCCCTGCCCATGCGGGCCGCCTCCGAACGGCTCTTCTGGTCCATCGGGCGCAAGGTCCTCGACATCCAGAACAAGAAGGGCGAACTCGCCGAAGAGCTCGAGAACCTCCCCGAGATTCTCTCCGACATCTACTTCTGCAACTTCTCCCTCTTCCAGTCCATGCCGGACTCCTGGGCCATCGACCAGCTCTTCCCCATCATGCCCATCCACCGCCTCGGCGAAGAGCCGACCCGGCGCGCCATCCTCGCGGACATCACCTGCGACTCGGACGGCAAAATCGACAACTTCGTGGACAAGCGCATCGAGAAAAAGACGCTGGAACTCCACGAACTCCGGGCCGCGCCGCCGTCGCTTTTCAACGGCGGCAATGGCCTGCACGCGGCCGCAAACGGCGCGCACACTCCCACCCCGGGCGGAAACGGCACCGCGGGCTCCACCACTGCTCCCAGCTCCACCACCACCTACGAGCCCTACTACATCGGCGTCTTCCTCCTCGGCGCGTACCAGGAGATCCTCGGCGACCTGCACAACCTCCTTGGCGACACCCACGCCGTGCACGTCTCGTACAACCCCGAGGGCGGCGCGATGGACTCGGCCGAGGGCGGCAACTGGTCGATCGACGAGGTCGTCGAGGGCGACACCGTGAAGGAAGTGCTCCAGTACGTCCAGTTCGACGTTGAGGACATGTGCGAGTCGGTCCGCAAGGACGTCGAACGCGCCATCAAGTCCAACCGCCTCACCGTCGCCGAGGGCAAGTCGCTTCTCATGTTCTATGAGCAGGGGCTGGACGGGTACACGTATCTCGAAGAGTGATCCCGGGCACGCACATCGCCCGTCGGCAAGCTCCCCGATTGGCGTGAACCGTCGATCACTTTTCTGGTCACCGATGCCGCGTCGTTGTAAACTCCAACGATGCTCACCGCTTCCAATCTTTTCCGATTCACGCCAACTTGCCTGGCCTTGATCGGTGGAGTTGGCGTTTGGTCCGGGGTGGCGAGCGGGCAGTGCCCGGGAGAATGGGTTCCCGGGCAACCCTTCCCGGGCGTCAACGGACGCGTCGCGGCCCTCACGACCTGGACGCCATCGCCCGGCCAGCCGGAGGTGCTCGTTGTGGGCGGCTCGTTCAGCATCGCCGGTGACCAGCCCGCCGCAAACGTTGCTTTGTGGGATGGTTCCTCTTGGCACGCCCTCCCCGCGGGAGTCAATGGCACCGTCACCGCACTGGCCGTGCGGAATGGCGACCTCTACGCGGCGGGCTCGTTCACCTCATCGAGCGTCGCCGGGGGCCCCGCCCTCAATAAAGTCGCCCGCTGGGATGGGGCCGCGTGGCAACCACTCTCCACCGGAATCATCGGCTCGGGCGTCAACGCGCTGTGGGTGCGCGGCACGGACCTGTTCGTGGGCGGGGCCTTCACTTCCGCCGGCGGCGTGACGGCCTCGAACATCGCCCGCTGGGATGGCTCGCAATGGGCCGCCCTCGCTACGGGCGTCAACAACACGGTCATCGGCTTGGGCGCGTACAACGGCAACATGGTCGTGGTCGGTGGATTTACGCTGGCCGGGGGAAGCCCCGCGGCCAAGGTCGCCGTTTGGACCGGATCGTCGTGGGGAGCATTCGGCTCGGGCCTGTCCGGCTCGTGCTTGTGTACGGCCCAGGTCGGCCCGACGCTGTATGTCGGAGGCGTCGCCGGGGATTTCGTGACGCGCGTACTCATGGTCTGGAACGGCGTGAGTTGGTTCAACGCCGGCGCTCCGACCAACGGCACACCCCGTGTCCTGCTCGCCGATGGCGGCTCACTTTACATCGGCGGCGCTGGCTCGGCCGTTGCTTCGAACAATCCGAACAACATCTTTCGATACAACGGAACTTCGTTCACCGACGCGAGCGGGGGTGTGAGCGCGGACGTAGCGTGTATGGCTTTGTTTCAGGGCTCCCTGTACGCGGGGGGAACGTTTTCCGACCCGGGCAACCAACTGTTCGAGCCGAACTGGTACATCTCGCGTTGGAACGGCTCCGCGTGGACCGAGGTCGGCGACGGTGCCGACAGCCGTGCCAGCGCCGTGGCGGCGTTGGGCAACGACCTGCTGCTCGGCGGCAACTTCAACAACATCGGCGCCGTACACGCCAAGAACGTCGCACGCTGGGACGGCGCAGCGTGGCACCCCATGGGGGCCGGTGTCAACGACCAGGTATATACGCTCGCCGCTTACCACGGCGAAGTGATCGCGGGCGGGTTCTTCACGTTTTCGGGCGCAACGGCCGTGCCCTACATCGGCCGCTTCGACGGCACGTCGTGGAGCCCGCTGGGAGGCGGAGCGAACGCCAGCGTTCGCGCGCTGGTCGAGTACAATGGTCGCCTGATCGTCGGTGGGAACTTCGACATGATCGGCGGCAGTGCGGCCCGCGGTATCGCCGCATGGGACGGCAACGCCTGGACCCCCTTTGCCGAAGGGCTCGGGGGATGCGAAGCCCTCGCCGTTCACAACGGCGAGTTGTACGCGGGAGGGGGGTTCTACTCATCCGGAGCGACCACCCTCCGCCATGTCGCCCGCTGGGACGGCGCGGCGTGGCAGCCGCTGGGCGCGGGGCTGAACGATGAAGTGACCTCGCTCGCCTCGTGGAACGGCTCTCTTGCCGTGGGCGGCAAGTTCTCCAACACCGGCGCGTCCCTGACGGCCGCGTGGGACGGCACATCATGGCGCCAGCTCGGCGGGCTTGGCGACTTTGTCTACGCCCTTGCCACGTACAACTCCGAGCTCTACGCCGCGGGCGCGTTCGGCACCACAACCTCCGCCATCCATCACATCGCTCGCTTCGACGGTTCCGCGTGGCAGCCCATGAGCACCGGTCTGAATGGCGACGGGCTGGCCCTGGGCGTCTGCCGCGGCGAACTCGTCGCGGCCGGCAACTTCCGCACCGCGGGCGGCCTGCCATCCTCGGCGTGGGCAAGATGGTCCAAGGGCGTGCCGGTTGTCCTGTCGCAGCCCGCCCCCGTCTCGCTCTGCCCCGCAACGGCCACCACTTTCTCGATCACCGCGGGAAATACGGGAGCAGGACCGGGAACCTATCGGTGGCGGCGCAACAGCGTGCCTCTGACCGATGGCCCGACGGGGCACGGCTCCACGATCGTCGGGTCTACCGCGACCTCGCTTTTCATTCAGAGCGCCCGCACCCTCGATGCCGGTGCGTACGACTGCGTCGTGACCTGTTCGTGCGGCGCCACCACGAGCCAACCCGCCACACTCGCGGCATGCCCCGCGGACTTCGATTGCTCCGGGTCGCTTGCCGCTGCGGACATCTTCGCGTTTCTGGCGGCCTGGTTCTCGGGCGACGCGAGCGCGGACTTTGATGGCTCGGGCGGGCTGTCCGTACAGGACATTTTCTCGTACCTCGGCGCGTGGTTCGATGGATGCTGAGGAAGGGCGGACGCCCTTACGACCCCAGCACAAACGAGTTCCCATCCGGGTCCTTGAAAATCACGAACGTCCCCCAGCTCTCCTTTTTCGGCGGGCCTTCGAACTGCACGCCCTTGCGGATCAGCTCCGCGTACTCCTTTTCCACGTCGTCGCATCGGAACGAAAGCCCCGAGAACTTCCCCACGCGCTCCTCGTGCCCCTGCGGCGTGAACAACGCCAGCCCCGTCTCCCCCGTCGGCGGCTTCACCTCGATCCACCTCTGCCCGGGCCCCATGGGCTGGTCCGTCACCACGCGGAAGCCCATCTTCGCCGTCCAGAACTCCAGCGCGGCGTCCTGATCCTTAACCGGCACGCCGGCAAACTTCAGCATCTTCACCATGGCCATTCTCCGTGAAATGAACCCTTGGGTGCCGCGGTGGAGTGGCGTTGCACTCTCCCAGGCCGAGCACCCGCGTGCTCCACACTACCGCCGTGCCACACCTTCCGCGAGCCCCGCACGCCCGTTTTGCCCCAACTCGCGCCGAAGATCGCTCAAGTATTTATCGGTATAGTGTGTCCATGGCCACGCCCCTCCCCCCCATCGACCCATACATCATCGACTCCCTCCTCCCCGACCTCTGCGGCCACGACAAGCGCCCCTCATCCTTCATCCTCTACCTGACCCTCTGGCGCATGTCGGCGCACGACCCCTCCAAGGGCGTCCGCATCCCGCTCGCCCAGCTCGCCGACGCGACTGGCCTTTCGCGCAGCACCGTCCAGCACGCCCTGGAGCACCTCGCCAAACGCCAGCTCATCGCCTCGCGGCGCGCCAGCCCCACCGCCGTCTCCCTCCACACCGTCCTCAAACCCTGGGTCCGCCGGAAATAGGACGAAACGTTCGGCCTGTTTTTCAATACCCCTCTGCGGCAAAGTCTTCTAAGTCAGTCGAAACCATCGAAACACTGCGGGCGCGTGAACCTTCGTCGCCCCCGGCGCACTTCATGGAAGGCACCCAGCGCCGGACCCGCGAACGGCACAACTGGCCGCAGTACACCACCTCAGTTCCAGCGACTGGATCCTCAATGCCCACCAACTCCGGTTCATCCGACGATCGCCCGCCTTTCTCGCTGAAAGTCCTTCACCCCTGCACGCGCTCATGGGACTCTCTCCAAGGCGACAATCGCCGCCGCTACTGCGACGACTGCAACCTGCACGTCTGGAACGCAAGCGAGCTGACGGAGAACCAAGCCCGCGATCTGCTCGCCGCGCCGGGCCGCGTCTGCATGGGCGGCATGGCCAAAGCCGACGGCCTGCTGCTCACCAAGGAACGGCTGTGCGAAGAGGCGAAGCAGCACCTCCGTCGCCGGCCGCTGCTTCGCATCGCCGCGGCACTCGGGTTAATCTCGATCCCAACAGCTCTTGCCGCATGCGCCCAGCGACCAGCCGGAGATGTTTCCCGGTTGAGCGGCAAAGTGGCCGTGCCATCCCAGCAGAACACCGATCCGCCCCTCATGCGCCCCCCCGGTGACCTCGCGGCCCCGCCTCCGCCCGTTCTCCACGACCCGCCCCGCCCCATCTATCCCGGCGAAATGCGGCTGCCAACACCCCCGCCGCCCACGAACGACGAGCCCCAATAGCCGCGATACGCCGGCGTCCGCTACTTCTTCTTGGCCGTCATCAGGAACCCGGGCAAGTCCTTCTCGTTGTACGCCTTGTCCCACGAGCCGTGGTTGGTCTTCGGATACAGCGTGAGCTTCACGTTCCCGCCGGCTTTTTTCATTGCCTCGGCCACCGCCTTGGATTGCTCCGGCGAAACGACATCGTCATCCTCGCCGTGGAAGATCCACATCGGCACGCCCTTGAGCTTCGCCGCGATCTCTTCGGGCTTCAGCTTCCCGTTGTGCTGATCCGCGTACCCGCAGATCGGCGCCAGCGCACACCACAGGTCCGCGTGCGCCACGCCAATGCTCCACGTTCCATGCCCGCCCTGCGAGAGCCCCGTCAGCGCGATCCGATCCGCATCAATCTCGTACTCCTTACGCGTTTGCGCCAGCATCGCCATCACCAGATCATCCTCATCCTCCCACTGCAACTGCGACGTCGGCTTCTGCGGCATCATCACGATGCACGGCCACCGATCCGCGTTCCAAAGGATGTTGGTACCGATCCCCTGCGCGATCTGCTTCTGCCCATCCGTCCCGCTCTCCCCCGAACCGTGCAGAAACACCACCGCCGGCCATTTCTTCCCCGCGTGGTACGCACGCGGCACATACACCACGTACTCCAACGCCCGCTCCCCGATGCGCACACTCTTGAACACAAATCCCGTCGGCGCCACAACCCGCTCGTCCGCCTCCGGCACGCGCGAATGCGAGCCGCATGAGACACACAGGAACAGGCCCATCGCGGTGGCGACAACGATCAGCAGGAGGGTGCGCATACGGAAATGTCCTTGATGAGTACAGATGATCCGGGCATCACTGTACGTGCCCGCCGCCCCCACCAACCCTACCACCCCCCCACCCCGCGACCCCGCCCCACCCCGACCACAACGCCCGCGCTCCGGGCCCCCCCCGTCAGTTCACATCCCCCCACGCCCGCATCTCCGACCCATGCCACGTCATCCGCGCCGGTTCAAACCGCTTGAAAAGCCCCGCGTGCCCATCCAGAAACCCGATGTTCGCCGCGCCCTCGCCGTTCACCACCGTCGTCGCCGCGTTCCCGCCGCCCACCGGCTGCGTCGGATCGATCGCACCCGGCGAGCCGCTCCCGCCTCCGCCGTCGGCATACTTCCCCCCCGAATGCGGCCGCCTTTCATTGGCATAAAACACCGCCTGCCACCTCGCATCATCCGGATCCACATTCGGATTTTTCACCGAATCCCCATACGGGCGCGAGAAGAGGACCGGGTTCGTTCCGTCCCCCGTCACCACGAACCGGTCTGAGAACTGCACATCCGGCACGTTCAGCGACGTGTACAGCCGGTGCCCGTTCCGCGCCGACGTGTACCGCGATTGCAGAAAATACGCCACCTTGATCGCCGCCATCTTGCGTGAAGGATCGATGAAGGCCTCCATCGTCTGCACATGCTCTTCGAGCAGTTCGGCCCAGCCCAGGCCCTCCGTGTCGTTCGGGTCCGGCATGTCGCTGTCGCCGTGATACGTCTGCCACCCCGACCAATGCGGCCCGCGCTCCCGGTTCTCATCCCCGTACATTGTCAACGCCTGGATCACCGAGCGGACGTTCGCCCCGCAAACGCCCGCCCGCGATGCCTCCCGCGCTCCCTTGAGAGCCGGCAGCAGCAACCCCAGCAGGATCGCAATCACCGCGATCACCACCAGCAACTCAATGAGCGTGAACCCCCCGTGGCACGGGCGTCCCGCCCGTGTCTTCCTCTGGCTCAGCGGCGTCTTCGGTCGGCCCATGGTTGCCTCCGGATCTCATGCTACCGCAATCCCTTCAAGCGGAGGCACTCTTTGGTACGATGTCCGCCCACGGGAAAGGGGTTTTGGAGGCCGGCACATGAACAAGCTCCTGACCGAGTTCATCGGAACGTTCTTTCTGGTGCTCACAATCGCCCTCGCGTCGGCCTATGGCACGCCCATCACGCCCCTCATCATCGGCTGCGGCCTCATGGTCATGGTCTATATGGGCGGCCACATCTCCGGTGCCCACTACAACCCGGCCGTAACCCTCGCCGTCTGGATGCGTGGCAAGATCAAGCCCGACGAGGCCATTCCCTACATGGTCGTCCAGCTCCTCGCGGCCTTCTGCGCCGCCGCAGTCGGCTTCTACCTCACCGTCACCCACGATTCGACCGGCCAGGAGCTGGGCCATCTGCTGATTGTGAAGGGAGCCCCGGCCTACTCCACCCTCCAAGCCCTCGCCTCCGAAATCATCTGGACATTCGCCCTCGCGTTGGTCGTTCTGAATGTCGCCACCGCCAAGCAGACCTCCGGCAACTCCTACTACGGCGTGGCGATCGGTATGACCGTCGCCGCGGGCGCGGCCTGCGTCGGCCACATCTCCGGCGGCGCGTTCAACCCCGCCGTCGGCGTCGGATCGCTCCTCTTCGCCGCCATCAAGGGCGAGAGCATCACGCACGCGTGGCTCTACATCGTCGGCCCGTTCCTCGGCGCGGCCATCGCCGCCATCGTCTTCCGCATGCAGCACGGCACCAGCGCGGACTGAGGAATCTTACGGCCTCGGAGGAGAGGGTGCGGTGGTCGGAGTCGGCGTGGTCACCTGCCCGCCCCCCGACCCATCGCCCGGCCCATGCCCACCGACGCTGATGGTGCGGAAGATGACGTTCGGACCCGCTCCCGGCCCGCCCGCGCCGGGACCATCATCCCCCATATCAATGTCGTCCACGAAGACCGCGTCGCCCCCGGCGTGATCGCCGAAGACCGCGATCGAACGCACCCCGTTCTGGCTCGGCTGCGCCTGCGGAATCGCCGCGAGCTGCTCCTGCGAGAGGAGTTTCTCCATCTGCTCCTTGGCCGCGGCATCGAGGGCCTTCCTCGCGTCGCGTGCATCCGCAATCGCCGGATCAATCTTCTCGCCGCCGGATGATCCGGGGCCGAACATCATCAGCCCGCCCCCGGTATTCCGCCCCGCATCCTCGGCCCGGCGCTGCGCGTCGGCCCACCGGTCGTTCGCCCCCTTCACATCCTTCTTGTACTTGTCGATCATGGCCTGCAAAGCGGTCTTCTGCGCCGAGGAGAGGTCCGCCACCTTCTGCGCATTCGCCAGCGTGCGCCCAGTGCTGGTCTCGCGATAGATCGAGCGATACGCCCTCGCCTGGTACGCCTCGTCCAGCTTCGCGGCCCAATCGGCGGGAAGTGCGGCCCCGATCTGCCGGACATACTTGGTGTTCACCTCGCGGATCGTCATGTCCACCTTGCGGTCGCGCTCCTGCTTCTTGGCGAACGACTCAGCGTCGAACTTCTGCACCGCGCCCATCTGCTGCTGCTCTTCGTCCATGTTCCGCTGGCGCTCGGCCAGCGGGCGATCGATGTCTACTTCGTAGAGCGAGAGATGCTCAACGGCCTTGGCGCGAAGCTCCGTGGGAAGCCCCAGCTTGTCGATCAGCGGAAACAAATCCACGGACGATCCCCCCACGCCCATCCCCCCGATGCTCAGCATGTTCGAGAGATACTGCTCGCGACGGCGCAGCCGCTCGAACGACGGCCAGCGATCCGCCTGCACCGGGTTCAACAGCGATTTCAAATCGGAGAGAAACGTCTCCGTGAGCTTCTTCGACGCGGCCGTCTGCTCCCCCATCGCCTTCTGCATCTTCTTCTCGAACGCGGCGTGGTCCCCCTCGTTCATGTCGTCCTGCGCATCCTTCATCGCGTCGCGCATCTTCTTCCCCTGCGCGTTCGTCTCCGTCTGATACGCCTCGTACAGCGACTTGGCCGCGTCGGTCTGGGGCTTGTCCAGGGTCAACACCTTGGCGTAGCGATCGATCTTCGTCGGCCCGGCGGGTTTGGCGGACGCGCCAACAACCTGCTTGTCCTCGATCTTGATTGACTGTGCCTGCACGCACGGCGCCAGACCGATGATCGTGCCGGACGCGAGAACGAGCGCAAGTGTGCCGATGCGAGCCATGTGCGATCCTCCAATGCCCGCCCCGAACCTCTGGTTCCTGCCAGAATACTGGATGCGCCCACGCGGCAATCCCGTCCAAGCCCGCGGCCAAGGGCACGATTGCGGACAATCCCGGCGAGGCAATTTCACATCCCTGCTCAGAGTCACGCATATACTCTCTCGTCGTATTCCGCCACCCCCGGAATGCACCCACATAGCACGATCGGCCAGGGGGGCTTGGCCGCAGCAAGCAGGGACGCGATCCCTGCGAGGTAGCCCATGGCCAACAGCAAGCAGCAGTGGACGAAAAAAGACCTCCTCTCCCGCCCCATCGAGCACATCGACATCACCAAGATCGATGCCCGCCCGATCGTGGATGCGTACCGCGACATGGCGTACACCAGCCGCACGCTGGCCCAGGCCGCGGACATCTACTCGATGATGCTCAAGGACAAGGAGTGCGCCGTCATCGTGACGCTCGCCGGCTCGCTCATCAGCGCGGGGCTCAAGAAGGCCCTCGTCACGATGATCGAGAACAACATGATCGACGCCATCGTCTCCACCGGGGCGAACATTGTCGATCAGGACTTCTTCGAGGGCCTCGGCTTCAAGCACTACATCGCCCCCGGCAGCCCCGAGGCCCCGCCCGTTGATGACATGACCCTGCGCAACCTGATGATCGATCGCATCTACGACACCTACATCGACGAGGACGATCTCCGCGACTGCGACGACACCACGCACGAGATCTTCGATCAGTTCGCCCCCGGCGCGTACTCCAGCCGCGAGTTCATCGAGGCGATGGGCGCGTACCTCCTGAAGAACCACCCGAAGAATGAGTCCATCGTCAAGACCTGCTACCAGAAGCGCGTCCCCATCTTCTGCCCCGCCTTCAGCGATTGCTCCGCCGGCTTCGGCATCGTGCTGCAGCAGACCGAGGCCATCGAGGAAGGCCGCGGCCAGGTCGCCATCGATTCCGGCAAGGACTTCCGCGAACTGACCGACATCAAGCTGGGCTGCAAGGACACCGGCCTGCTCATGCTCGGCGGCGGCGTTCCCAAGAACTTCGCGCAGGACATCGTCGTGGCCGCCGAACTCCTCCACGAGCGCAAGGGCGGCAAGGGCGGGGCGGACCTGCGCAAGACCAACGAGGTCGGCATGCACAAGTACGCCATCCAGATGACCGTCGCCGACTCCCGCGATGGCGCGCTCTCCGGCTCCACCCTCCGCGAGGCCTGCTCCTGGGGCAAGGTCGATATCGTCCACGAGCAGATGGTCTTCGGCGAACTCACCGCGCTCTTCCCGATCCTCGCGAGCGACGCCTACCACCGCAAGAACTGGAAGTCCCGCAAGGGCTTCAAGTTCGCGGATATGTTCGAGAAGGGCGACGGCTTCCCGGCGTTCATGAACGCGACGGGGAAGAAGAAGGCCACGGCCCGCTGAGTTCGCGCCCAAGACGGCGTGTTTTCGCAATCACACACCCTCGCTTCCCACACAGGAAGCGAGGGTTTCTTCATGGAGATCGTTTGATGGTCATGATCTGTTCCCGATGTCGGGCCAAGTGCAAGGATCAGCGTTGGGGGTGCGATCGGCTGAGAGCGATCTGCCCATACTGCGGCGTGGAACATCTGCCCGGAGAGTTCCTGCGCGTGGAGAGCATTCGACAGCTTTCGTCGCTCCCGGCGTGGGCATGGAGGCCCGGCGGGGAAGGGTCGCGGACGCTGGCGTTTCGCGGGACGACAGGGTCGTCGTTGATAATCGCGGTCGCGGGCTCGACGCTGTTCGCGGGGATATGCGTGCTGATCGCCGTGCTCGTGATCATCCAGGCGAATCTGAATGTCCTGCAAATATTTTTCATCGTGGGGCTGCTGGCAACGGCGGGGGCGGTGGTATGGTGCGCGGTGATGCTGCGACATGCGCGCTTTGAGGGGTGGGTCGTGAACGGACACGCCAACATGTTCTGGGGAGCTGGCCGAACGCGGCTGCAATCAAGCGTGCCGCTGGCGGAGATCGAGCGGTTGGTACGCGTGGAGCGACAGAAGGCCCGGTGCCTGAAACTGATAATGAGGGATGAGACGTTGGAGATTCCGCTGTCTGGGGGGGTGGCGTCAGATCGGTACGCGCTGCTGCAGGCGTGGCTTTGGGCAATGCGCGAATCTCCTGGTTTCGAATGCGGCCGCACTCTTCGCCCGCTTGCATCCCCCCCACTTCCTGCGATACTCCCCCCGTGAACACGCGACTTCGATGGATACTCCCGGCCGCGGCGGCGATCGTGCTGGGCGCGGCGACGACGGTGGGGATCGCGTGGGCTTCGGCGGCGTGGCGGGATGCGCCGCTGGGCGGTGCCGAGCGCTACATCGGCAAGGTCGAAGGCCCCATCACCGATACGGACGGGCGCTCGTACATCGGCCTCATGCAGATCGTCTTCGATTACCCGCGATGGGACGCGCGGACAATCATGTACAACCGTATCCGTACCAACCGTTGGCCAACCGAATCGCCGGAGCCCGCACCGACATTCGGACCTGAGATCGACTGGTTCCTGTACCGGCGCTGGCCCGATCCCGGGCGCACTCCCGTAGCGGAGTTGCACTCGTGGCAGGTCGTACGGATGTACGGATGGCCGATGCGCTGCGGGTGGGATGGGTTCGCCCCAAATCAGGAGCTGCCGCAGGGCCCAGGATGGACCGAGAGCGGCTACGGCGGCATCCAGATCAATCGGCCGGGGACGATGTATCGCTCACTGCCGACGCGCCCGATGTGGCTGGGCTTGGCGGTCGACATTGTCGTGTTCGCGGCACTCTGGATGTCCGTGTTATGGTGGACCACAACATGGCGATCACGGCGACGGATACGGCGCGGGCTGTGTGCCGTGTGCGCCTACGACCTCCGCGCCACGCCCCCCGCCTCCCCGTGCCCCGAGTGCGGCCGCCCCACCTCCGCGCGGTAGACTCTCGCCCATGCTCCGGACCCGCCGCCGCCACATCTTGATGGGTCTCCTCGCCCTCGCGCTCGGCACGCTTACGACCGTCGGCATCGCGTGGTGGCTTGCGCTGCGCAGCCAGGATTCGTACACGTTCGGGCACATCGTCGGGGTCAACACCGCGCCCCAAGGGCGGGCGGAGTATCAAGGATCGTTCCGCGTGACCGATGAGTACCGGCCCGGCTTCCGGCGAATCGAGGTTCGGGCGATGGGCACGCCGCTCAATGCGCTGCTGGCGAACCGCGTGGCGGCGGACCTGGAGATGGCCGACCGAACTCCGGCGTACGCGCTGATGCAGCCCGTGCAGTCGCCACAGCGACCGCATTGGTTCTCCTGGGTGCCGCGCCCTGGACCGGCAGATGGGGCCGTGGACGCCCTGTCGGGGCGCGCCTGCGGCTGGCCGTGGTATTGCCTTGGCTCCACGCGTGTGCATCGGAGCGTGGAAGCCGCGCCGCGCGTGAGTGCGGCGTTCTCGATCGTTTCGGCGAGCGCGTACACCACCACGTCCGGGAGCGATCCGGATCGGGGAGCGGTGCCGCTGATGCCGATCTGGCCGGGCTTTGCGGGGAATGTGGCGGTCTTCTCGTTGCCGTGGGTGGCGGTGTTCTTTGGGGCGCCCGCGGTTCGCCACCTGTTGCGCCGGAGACGGGGCGCATGCGTCGCGTGCGGGTACGACCTCCGCGCCACGCCTCCCAACTCCCCCTGCCCCGAGTGCGGCCAACCCACCCCCGCGCGATAGCATCGCACGCCATGCATCGGCCGCGACGACGACACTTCCTTCTCGGCCTCCTCGCCCTCACCCTCGGCGCGGCCACCACCGTCGGCATTTCCTGGTCGCTCGCGTGCATGGACATACTCGATCGCGGCCTGCGCTCCGACCAGCGCATCCGCCCCGAGCGCGGCCCGATCGCGCGCGAGTACATGGGTGGACCCGCCGACGGCATCAGCGCGACGGTCTTCTTCGATCGCGGTCGCATCGTGATTGCGAGCAGTTGCTATGGGCCCAATTTCCAGGCGTATACGGGCATTCCCGCTAGCGACGGAGTAGCAGACGCGACCGAACCGCCCGACCGAATCGTTCCGGCTTGCGTGCGCTCGTTCGCACTGCCCTGGCTCTTCGGCGATCCCTGGCCGCGCGGCGGCGATGAACAGCGCCGCGAAATCCAGGCCTCCGGCTGGCCCTTCATCGCGCTCCTCGCCGTGCACAAGCAGACCGCATGGTTCACGTATCAGGATCGCTTCGGCATCGTGCTGCCCGGCGCGCGTCCGATGGGGCCACGCGGCTTCTTCCCTCGAACGTACCGGCGCATCCTCCCCCTCCGCCCGCTTGTCCCCGGCTTCCTCCTTGACACCCTCGCCTACGCGCTCCTCTGGTTTCCGCTCCTCCTCATCCCCGGTGCGATCCGCGCCCGCCGCCGCCGCACGCGCCACCAATGCCCCCACTGCGCCTACGACCTGCGCGGCCTGCCACTCGGATCGCCCTGCCCCGAGTGCGGCCAGGCACATTCGTAACCGTTTCCCCACTGCCCATTCCCCACTCCCCACTGCCTCTCACTCACACATACCGATACTCAATCGGCGCCTCCACCTCCGGATGCAAGCTCGCATGCACCGGGCAAGTGTGCCCCACGCGCTCCAGCCGCTCGCGCATTTCCACCGGGATGCTCGCCGGCAGCGTCACCACCACCGGCAGCTTCCCGATCCGGCGCGGCGCAGGCGGCACCGTCATGTGCTTCTCCACCGTTGCGCTGGCGCCCCGACCGGCGTTGATGTCCAGGTTGTTCCGCTCCGCCCACATCGCGATCGTCGTCAGAATGCACGACGCCAGCCCCGCGGCCACCAGATCCGTCGGGCTGAACGCGCTCGCATCCCCCCCAATGTCCTTCGGCGCATCGGTGCGGATCTTCGCGCCCTCAGGATGCACCAGGTCGCACTTCTTGTTCCCGGCATATCGAACTTGGATGGTGAGCATGGGAGAGGGTAGAGGGGAACCTTGGAATCGGGTGCCTCACACCAAACACCCCCTGCCAGGAGTGTGGCCAAACCCGCGCCCCTCACGGAGACTTCACCCCCTCACCCGTCTGAGCCGGTAGAACACGCCCCGGCGCTCTGCCCAGATCCCACACCCCGATGAAGTACTTGTACGGCGGCGTGGTGGATGTGAAATACCCCGACGCCACAAACCGTCCGTCGTTCGAGATACTTCCCCCCCCCGGCATCGTTCCCGTCGGAGTGGTGATCGTCGCGATCGTCCGCCCGGACTGCGCCTCGATCACATCCAGTGCAAGTGCGGCCTTCGACGCCTTGTCCAACCGGTATCGCCCGTTCTCGGATTGACCCCACCGATTCGTCACCATCGAAGGCCCCGACGTCGTCGTCCCTGTTGACAGATCCAGAAACGCGCTTGTCCCCGTTCCGCCGTTGATCATTTCCAGCGCGTTCTCCTTCCGGCGCAGCTCGAAAGCCGGCCACCGCCCCGTCGGCGTCGGCGGTGTGTACACCGCCCGCTTCTCGCCATCGAACCACACCACCTCACAGTTCGCCGGCGCTCCCAACGAGTTCACGCGGCAGGTGTAGTAGACCCATCGCGAGATCTCCGTCGAGTCGTCCACAATGAATCGCTGGTATGGCCATTGAAACCCCGCCCCGACCTTGTCCGGCCGGATCGGAATCTTCGCCAGTTCCTTGCACTCCTCCGTCTGGAGATCCACTTCCATCAATCGGATGCAGCACCCAGCAAAGCCATCCTCGACCGAGCCGACGTTGTTCGGAACTTGCACAAACGCCCGCCGCCCATCGGCCGATACCCAAAGCAGTTCCGTCCCCGACCCGGGCTTCACGGGAATCGCCATCTCCCGCCGATCCCCGGTCCGCGTGTCAATCGTCAGCAGCTTCGGGCTCCAGTTGTGATACGGATCGATCACGAAAACGAACCGCGAACCATCTGGCGTGAGTATCGCGTTGTTGAATCCGAGCGTCTCGGCCGACCAGTCTCCCCCGATCCGCCGCGCCTCCGGCAGCTTCCATCTCGAGATCTGATCCGTCGTCGGTCGCCACCCATCGCGCGGCAACTTCTGCAGCGTCCACCCGCCCAGCACACGCTCCGCGCCGCGAACCGGCCAAGGCGTTCCGCGCGGCGGCGAATACCACTGCAACGTCAATACCATCGCAAGCAAACACGGAAGCATCGCGGGCACCGCCACGGCCCACGCAGGCCAGAGCCGGAAGATCGTTCTCCCTCCCACCACCAGCTTCCTCCTCGCCAGGTCCGTCCCGCATTCGGGACATCGCGCCCCCTCCCCCACCACGATCGTCCGCGCGTTCTTCCGCAACGCCAGCGGCGGCGTGATCTGGTAGTTGCACGTCCGGCAGTACAGCTTCCCGCGCTCCCGCGGCGTGCGCAGCACCCGCCGCAGCGTCAGCACAATCGTCAGGATCGCAATCGCCAGCGTCACCCCCGCCACATCCGGCGCATGCCACTGGATGAACTCTCCAATTTCAAACGGCCGGATCGGCTGGCGCACATACAGCACCGATGAATCCGCCGCAAAGTGCAGCGCAGGCCCCCCCACGCTTCCGTCATCGTTCAGGGGAACCGGAATCTCGGCAATGGGCTTGATGGGCTCGGGCATGGCGGTATGCACCACTGTACCGGCCGGAGCCGATCCGGCTGCCACGCTGATGCACGAGGCCCAAATACGTTAGCATGCACCCCATGGCTCGATGGCTCCGACTCATCGTCCTTCTTCTGGCGGGCCTCCTGCGTACGCTCGGAATCGCCGTCGCCGGAGCGTTCATGGGGATCAAGCCGACCGCGCAGCGACGATTCATGATCGTGGAGAACGTCGCCGGAGCGCCGATCGCGGGAACGGTTCTGGTGCACTACGACGAAGGCGCATGGACGCGCGGCGGGGCGTGGTTCGGATGGCTCGGGCGTATCCGCACGGACCTGCTGCTGGATCCCGGCCCGTACACGCCCGAGGAACGCAGACGCTGGGAAAGGATCAAGCGCGTACCGGTTTTCCTCCAACTCCTCAACTGAACTCCCCGCGCCGCTCTGGGTCCGATCGATCGCGATCAATCATGCCGGGCCCAAGCTGATGGGCTGGCAGGCACGCGTCGCCGCGTTCGGCTGGCCCCGCCCGGTCCTTTTCTGGCTTTGGGATTGGCGCACCGAGACGCTCCAAGGCGGCGCGGCGGCCTCGATCTCGGATCCAGCTCTCTCTCCCCCCGGCACGCCCGCGCCAGCGGGGATCACGGGCTGGAGCGCACGCCCGCTGAAAGTTCCGGACTACGCACTCCCCTGGAGATTCGTGTGGTCCGGGCTGATGATCGACTTGTCGCTCGTTTGGGGAGCAACCCTCTCGAACGCACTCCTCTGGCGTATGGTGCGAAACCGGCGACGGCGACGCGCCGGACGATGCGTGCGCTGCGGATACGACGCGCGCGGACTCGCGCCCAACTCGCCCTGCCCCGAATGCGGCGCTCCGTCTACTCCATAAATCAAGGCACGCGGATGGCAAGCCCATTCCCCAACAAAACAGGCCCGCACAGTTCTGTGCGGGCCTGTCACGAAGGAGGTGGCGTGGGCCGTCTCTCGGCCGCGTCGAGGGGCGATCATCGCGGCCGTCCGTTTGACCCATTCATTCGTCATGGATTGCAACAGGCGTGCCGCGCCAATGTAATCGCGAACATCGACACGGCTGAATCCGCGCGGCCGCGGCCAACACATCCCGGGCCACCGGCGGCCCATCGGCGCGCCGCCGTGGCCAGCTCCCCCGTGAACGCCGCGGAAACATGACCCCCTGCATTGGGCATGGAGTTTCGGTATCCTCACTCCCACATGCCCCTGGGACTCACCGGATCACAGACCAAATCCCTCCTCGCCGCGTGGCTGGGCTGGGCGTTCGATGGGCTGGATGGATTTCTGTATGTGATGGTGGCCGGGCCATTCGTCACGCGCCTGGTCGCCAACGAGCACCACATCACCCTGGAGGCGATTCGCGCGGACAAGGCCCTTGGCGACGAGGTCACCTTCAAGGCAACGCTGATCCAGGCCTTCTTCCTCATCGGATGGGCCATCGGGGGCGCGTTCTTCGGGCGGCTGGGCGATCGGCTCGGGCGATCACGCACGCTCACACTCACGGTGCTGACCTACGCCTGCTTCACCGGGCTCTCATTCTTCGCGGGCGTGTGGTGGCACCTGCTGATCTTCCGCTTCGTCGCGGCCCTGGGCATCGGCGGGGAGTGGGCCGCGGGGAGCGCGCTCGTCAGCGAAACGCTTCCCGTGCGCTGCCGCGCCTGGGCCAGCGCAACCCTGCAATCGGGATACATGATCGGCTGCATCGCCGCGGCCCTCACGACAAGCTGGCTCTCGCACGTGGACCCGAAGTGGGTCTTCCTCGTGGGCGTGCTTCCCGCTTTCGCAACAGTCTGGATCCGCTGGGCCGTCCCCGAGCCGGAGCAATGGAAAAAACAAGCGGCCGCCAGCACGCCCCCACCCGTGAGCGCGCTGCTCTCGCGGGAGCTCTGGCGCACGACGGTGCTGACGATCCTGCTCACCGGCGTCGCGCTCACGGTGGTCTGGGCGTTCTGGTTTTTTCTTCCCGAGGTCATCCGCCGGATGCCCGAAGTGAAGGACTGGGACCGCCCGCGCTTGCAGGCCCTCGTCTCCAGCGTCACGATCTGCTCCCTCAGTTGCAACATCCTCGGCAACTTCTTCGCCACATACCTCGCCCGCTTCACCACCTATCGCGTCGCGTACACCTTCCTCTTCGCCGCCGGCCTTGCGTGCTTCATGATCGGCTTTGCACGAACCCTGACGCCCGACAACATCCACCTCGTCGCCGGGGTCACCTCGTTCTTCATCCTCGGCGTCTTCGGCCTCTTCCCGATGTACGTGCCCACGCTCTTTCCCACCCTGCTGCGAACGCTGGGCGCGGGTGTGACCTACAACACCGGTCGACTCCTCTCCGCGGCCGGCACGAGCGCGACCGGCGCGCTCCTCGCCCACGCCGGCGGTCCGGCGGGCGCTCTCTGGTGGGTCTCGCTGCTCTACATCCCGGGAATCGCCGTGGCCCTCATGGCGCCGCGCCCCAAATACATTCTTGAAGATTGCGATCGTGCGCCCGCGGAGCAGCTGGGCTAATCGGCCAAAGAACAAGCGGGCCCCGGGGGCCCGCTTGAAAGCTCTTCTGCGATTCCGCAGCTCAGTGCGACTTCGGCATCGGCTCGTTGTGTTCCATCACGTTCGGCAGAACGTAGATGTACACGAACGTCGGCATGTCGCCGAACTTCGGCGCACAGACGATGTAGCGGCGCTTCTCCGGCACAAACACGCTGGTTCGTGCCCCGGGGGCCGTGTCGATCTGGTGCTCGGCGAACCAGCCGGTCTGGCTGGCGAACGCCGTGATCTTCGCCACCCTGGCGTTGAGATCGGCCTGCTCCTTGGCGAACTTCTCCGCTTCGGCGGGGTTCTTCTCGATCAGCAACTTGATCTCGTTCAGGCGCGCCGTCTCCGCAGCAACGTTGGGTGTGGTGCGGGGCTTGTCCCAGATCATGGTGATGCCGCCGGTGCCGCCGCCCCATGAGGCATAGACGCGCCGGCCGATGGGGTCCCACCAGCAGTCGGCGCAGTCGGCGCCGATTTCCTGTCGATCCAGTTCCTTGCCGTCCTTGGCGTCAAGAACCAGCAGCTTGGTGGGATTGCGGCAGGCAACAAAGAGGCGACCAGCCATGTCGTCCAGGGCGAGCGGGCAGGGCTGCTCCGCGTCCTTGAGTTGCCACGTCGCAATGATCTCCCACTTCGCGCGGTCGATCACCAGAATCTGATTCTTGCTCTGGATGCTCACGAACATCCGATCCGAGCCCGGCTCGATCACGATTCCCTTCGTCGGCCCGGGGAGTTCGATGGACTTGGGACACTTCGCCCCGTCCTCGGGCGTCACCCAGCTCAGGAACTTGCCGTGCCCGTAGAACGCACGCTTGGTCTTGGCGTCATACCGAACCTGGTCGGCTTCACCCGGGTTCGCCACGCTCTTCTCGAACGTCAGACGCCCCGCTTGCTCCATCTTCGGGTCCTTGCCCGCGGGCTCGATTTTGTAGATCCGCACCGAACCGTCGCCGCACGTCAGCACAACCTTCCGCAGGTCCGCCGCCACCGCCACGCCCATCGGTTCATTCAACTCGCGGATGACCTGCAACCGCGCCATCGCCGCCGGGTCCTCCACAACCAGCACCCCGCTGCGCGTCGCGGCGAAATACATGCACTGCGACATCGGGTCGTACGCGATCGACCCCATCTTCCCTTCCGGCACGCCCGTCGTATCCGCCGGGTCGTTCAGCACGCTCCGCTGGATCATCGGAAGCGGGTCCTTGAACTGGCCATACAGCTGCGCAGGCGCGCTGCCCACGCCCACGAAACAAGACACCAGACCCGCCGCCACGAACGTACTTCGAATCAGTTTGGTCATCATGTTGGAATCCTAACCACAAGCCCCCATCCGGGTGGCCATCCGCCCCATCGCTCGGTTCTACGGAGCTCCCGCATTTTCGTTCGACGTACATTCCCCTGACCGGGGGCTTCTCGGGGGGCAGATACGACTGAGCACAGCCACGGTGCGCCCGGGACCCACGCCCCCCACTACGCGGCCATTTGCTGCATCACCCGCATCAGTTCCAGCAAGTGGCTGGCCGGAGCGTCGTCCAGCCCGAGAAGGTGCCCGATGGATTCGGGCGTCTCCTTCGATGGGCTCACCGTGCAACTCACCATCCGCTGCCCGTTGGAGGCGTTGATGTACGCGATCACCTCGCCGTTGCGCCCCGGCTCCACCTCGATCTGCTGGCCGCAGACTTCCAGTCGCTCCGTCCCGCCCCGGCTCTCGGCCTTCACGGCCCGCTGCATCTGCTCGTCCATCATCTCGACAAGCTGACCCTGCACGGCGTCGGAGATGTCGTCCGTATCGCCGATCGAGTCGCCGATGTCGGCGAAGACGCCGACCATCTGCTGATACTGCTCGCCCGTCGATCGCACCACGCTCTCCAGATCCGTCGGCAGCACCTCGAAGAGCCGCTGCGCGATGCTGGACATCGGCGCCCGCACGTTCGGCTGGCTGTTCCGCTCATTCAACTGAACCGCCCCGACATAGAACGCGATGCGATGCAGCAGCACGCCGGGATCGACGCTCTTGCCCACCTGCGGCGTCGCGTGGTGCGAGCAGATCGGGCGGGCAAGCAGCGACGGCAGCTTCCAGCGGCGCACCAGGGCGGTCACAATGTCCGCGTGCGTAAACTCCAGCTCTGCGTACTCCGCGGCGTGCAGCTTGTGCGGGTTGCGATTCTGCACGAACATCTGCTCGTACTGCTCGCCGAACATGCGCGCCATGATGGGCTGCCCGCAATCCAGCATCAACCCCACGATAAAAGCCTCCGGAGCCAGGTGCGGGCAGGTGGCCTTGGCCATCGCGGAGGCCAGCGATCCCCGGTACACCGATTCTCCCCACACCCTCCGCCCCATCTCCCGCGATCCCGCCCCGGCCACGCTCCGGCTCAGGAAGAACCCGAGCGAGACCGCCTTGGTCTTTTCAATTCCGAGAATCACCAGCGCCCGCTCCAGACGCGTCACCGGCTGCCGCTGCGCGTAGAACGCCGAGTTGGCCAGGCGCAGAATCCGCCCCGTGATCGCCGCGTCCGTCCGGATCGCTTCCTGATAATCCTTGATCTGCGCGTCCGTGTTCTGCGCCAGTTCCATCAGCCGCTGCGCCACCTTCGGCTGCGTCTCCACGCCGAAGCGGTCAAGCTGGCGGTTGAGCCGCTCGTAGAGCGCCTCCAACTCGCTGGGTGGCAGATCTTTCCGCAGGGTCGGCACGCAAACGGCCCTCAACGCTCGCGCCACGCGGCCGCGATACGTCCAACGATCTTGGCCCATGGTCCGGGCGCACCGAACGCGCCGGAACAGGGGACTGAACTTATTCCCAAGATCGACCGGGCAAACCCCGACCTTCACGCCCCAATCGCCGCAAACGCCACATCCTCAAACTGGCTCGTCCGAGAACCGCTTGCAAGCCCTTGCACCCCCGCCTCAGGGCTGCAGCCGCGTCACCTTCCACCCTCCCGCGCCCACAAACGCCGCCCCTTCCGCTCCCGTCCCCGATCGAAGCTCACGCACCCACGCCGCCCGATCGTGTACTCGACCCGCACCGGCGCACCACATCTCCACCCGCGCGGCATACACCCGAAACCCGCCCCAATGCGCCGGCCGCGGCACGTCCACCCGCGCACCCGCCTCCGGCAGATGCTCCGGATCCACGCCGAATCGCCGCATCATCGCGTGCAGCTTCTCCACCATCGCGCCCCGCGACGCAATCGGCTCGCTCTGATCGCTCGCCCACGCGCCGATCCGGCTCAACAGTGGACGCGACGCGAAGTACGCATCGCTCTCCCACGCCGGGCTGCGCGCCACCGGCCCCTCAATCCGCACCTGCCGATCCATGTGATCCCAGTGAAACACCACCGCTCCGTGCGGATGCGCCGCCAGTTCCCGCCCCTTCCGCCCTCGCTCATTGGTATAAAAAACGATGTGCCCGTTTGCGTCGTCGATCCCCTTGCACAGCACGATCCGCGCATCCGGCCTTCCATCCGCGCCCACCGTCGCCAGCGTCATCGCGTTCGGGTTGGGCTGATCCTTGCGCTTCTGAGCCAGATCAAACCACTCCCGGAAGAGCCCGAATGGCTCGATCGGAAGCGGATCGGGAAGCATGGACTCGGACCCGCTGCGAGCCACATCCGACTGGTCGTAGTTCCCGAGCTTCATTGGTTCGCCGCGATCGCCCGCCATAACCGAGGATAGTCGGCCAGACCGCCTTTTCGCCCGATCCCACCCCCCCGGCCATTTCCGGGGATAATCGGGCCCCTCAAACTCTCCTATTTGACGCGATGCGCCCGATGTGAGACCCTCCGCACCCGGTACACCCTGACCCCATGCAGAACATCATCATCGACAAGCCCTACGTCCCCGTCCCGCCGCACCGCGGCCGCCTTTGGCCCACCATCCTCCGCCTCTACGTCCCGCACATGATCCGGCGGAAGTACGGCGTCGTGCGCGTCGAGACCCTCCACGCCGAACGCCTCGCCGCCTCCATTCGCGCCGGGCACGGCGTGCTGATCACCCCCAACCACTGCCGCGACGAGGACCCCATGGTCCTTGGCGCCCTCTCCAGCGCGGCCGGCTCCTTCTTTTACCTCATGGCCTCCTGGCACATCTTCATGCAGGATCGCACCACCGCCTTCCTCCTCCAGCGCGCCGGCGCATTCAGCGTCTACCGCGAGGGCATCGACCGAACCGCCGTCTCCACCGCCGTGGACATTCTCGCCAAAGCCGAGCGCCCCCTCGTCATCTTCGCCGAGGGCTTCGTCTCCCGCACCAACGACCGGCTCAACGATCTCATGGACGGCACCTCCCTCATAGCCCGCACGGCCGCGAAAAAACGCGCCGAGCTCAGCCCGCCGGGCAAGGTCGTCGTCCATCCCGTCGCCATCCGCTACCACTTCCAGGGCGACGTCCACGCCGCCGTCGCCCCCGTGCTCGATGAGATCGAGCAACGCCTGACGTGGCCGAAGCAGAACAATCGGCCGACCATGGAGCGGATCTTTCGCGTCGGCCTCGGCCTGCTCGCCCTCAAGGAAATCGAGTACCTCGGCGAACCCCGCACCGGCCCCATCGGCCCCCGCCTCTCCTCGCTGGCCAACTCGATCCTGGCCCCGATGGAGCAGGAATGGCTCAACCGCACGTACGAAGACGACGTTCCCGCCCGCGTGAAACGCCTGCGCACCGCCATCGTGCCGGATATGACCAAGGCAGGGGCGGATCAGATCGACGAAGCCGAGCGGGCCCGCCGCTGGAAGCAACTCGCCGATCTCTACCTCGCCCAGCAGCTCTTCCACTATCCCCCCGACTATCTCGGCCCCGAACCCACGCCCGAGCGCATCCTCGAAACCGTTGAACGCTTCGAAGAAGACCTGACCGATCGCGTCCGCGTGCATGGTCCCATCCAGGCCACCATCACCGTCGGCGAGGCCATCGAAGCATCCCCCACGCGCGAGGCACGCGGCTCGGTCGCGGGCGATCCTCTCTTGACGCAGATCGAGAAGCAACTCCGCGCCATGCTCGGGCTCCCCGCATCGGACGCGGCCCCATGACCCTCGCCACGACCGCCCCCACCGTCATCGCGCGCGTTCTCGTGGTCATCGCCGCGCTCGCACTCTGGTTCTGGACACAGTGGCTCCTCTCCCGCCGCACGCCCCTCACCAGCGGCACGGACACCAAGGCCATCCTCGACGGCGTACACATCCTCACCGCCCCCATCCATTGCCACCTCCTCAACAACCCCGCCCACGCCAACATCCTCCTCATCTGCTCTTCGTTCGTCATCGACGCCCTCGGCTGCTTCCTCATCGGCTCGGCCCTCTTCGGCGCGACCATCCAGCCCTTCCTCGGCCTCATCATGCTCTTTGGCCTCCGCCAGATCTGCCAGGCCTTCTGCCCGCTTCCGCCCCCGGACAACATGATCTGGCGCAAGCCCGGCTTCCCCACTCTCCTCGTCACCTACGGCGTCTCCAACGACCTCTTCTTCTCCGGACACACCGCGATCGCCGTCTACGGCGCGGCCTATCTCGGCGCCACCCTCGGCCCCCCCGGCATCGCCCTCGGCCTCGCCATTGCCGCCTTCGAAATCGCCGCCGTTCTCGTCCTCCGGGCCCACTACACCATGGATGTCTTCGCCGGCGCGGTCACAGCCCTCCTCGTGCATCGCTGGGCCGCGGACCTGGCCCCAATCGTCGATCGCTGGATCGCCTCCGGCCTCGCCGCCGCCCACATGTAGAACAACCCGTGGACAACACCCGGGAAGCATGGACGCTTGCTGTCGGGTGTGAAAAGAATCGGGATTCCCGGCATCCCCCCTCGCTAGCATCGCGCCATGGCCGACGGTCCGTCCAACATCTTCACCGAGCCCAAGCCCGGCTCAGACCTGAACTCCGCGGAGGGGGGCTCGGGTGGGCGCGGCCGCAACAATCGCCCCCGCGTCGTCCTTCCCCTCGACAAACTCTTCGACAAGCCACCGCCGCAGGCCATGCTCGCCGAGATGTCCCTGCTCGGGGCCATGATCCTCGAGCCCGCCGTCATCCACGACGTCCTGAGCATCATCAAGGACTCCCGCGCCTTCTTCCTCGAAGCGCACGGCGCGATTTACAGCGCGCTTGTCCGCACCTACGACCAGAAGCAGGCCGGAAACCTCGTCCTCCTCGCCGAGGCCCTCTCGGATTCCGAGCAGCTCAAGGACGTCGGCGGCGTCAAGTACCTCGAAAAACTCGCCGGCGAAACCCCCGGCCCCGCCACCGCGATTCACTTCGCCAAGATCATCGCCGACAAATACCGCCTGCGCAAGCTCATCGCCGCCGGCGGCCAGATCGTCTACGACGCCTACCACGCCGGCGACATGGGCCCCGACGGCTCCCGCGAGATCATCGACGCCGCCGAGGCCCTCGTCTTCGAGATCGCCCAGGCCGAAGAAACCTCCGACGCCCAGCCCCTCTCCCTCCTTGTTGAGCAGGAATATCAGCGGCTCCTTTCCATTCAAGGCAAGGGCATCAGCGGCATCCCCACGCACTACAAGGACTTCGACGAGCTCACCAGCGGCATCCAGCCCGGCGACATGATCATCATCGCGGCCAGACCATCAATGGGAAAGACCGCGTTCGCGCTCAACCTCGCCGAGCAGATCGCCCTCGGCGGCACGCCCTGGTCCTCCACTCGCTCCGCCCCCACGCCCGTCGCCTTCTTCTCGCTGGAAATGTCCAAGAGCGCCATCGCCCAGCGCATGCTCAGCGCCCGCTCCGGCTTCTCCTCCCACGACATGCGCTCCGGCAAGCTCCGCGATGTCGACTACGACCGCCTCGCCGAGTCCATGTACGAACTCCACGAGGCCCCCGTCTTCATCGACGACACCCCCGGCCTCACCGTCCTGGGCATGCGCACCCGCGCCCGCCGCCTCGTCTCCCAGCACGGCATCAAGTGCATCTTCGTCGACTACCTCCAGCTCATGACCGCCCCCGGTTCGGCACGCGAATCCCGCCAGGTCGAAGTCGCCGCCATCTCCCGCGGCGTCAAGGGCCTCGCCCGCGAACTCAACGTCCCCGTCATCTGCCTCTCCCAGCTCAACCGCGGCGCGGAAAACCGCGGCGACAACCGCCCGCGCATGTCCGACCTCCGCGAGTCCGGCTCCATCGAGCAGGACGCCGACGTCGTCGCGCTCCTCCACCGCGAGGCCTACTACCACGTCGGCGATCAGGACTGGCTCTCCGAGAACGAGTCCAAGATCAACGAGGCCGAGCTCATCATCGCCAAGCAGCGCAACGGCCCCACCGACTCCATCAAGTTCACCTGGGACCCCACCACCACGCGCTTCAAGGACTACGGCACCTTCTCCGGCGGCACCGGCCTCTCCGCCGGTTACGCCGCGCCGAGCCAGGCCCGCCGCGGCCAATCCGCCCCCCCCGCCTCCGCCGATCCCTTCAAGGTCGAAGTCGTTCCTTTCTCCCCCGGCAAGAAAACCGGCCCCATCGACAACCACCGCGACGGCGGCGGCCCGGAGCGGGAGATAGAGGATGCGGGGGATGTGGGCTTGCCGGAGTAACCCGCCGCGTTGGAGGTTGCGAACGACCTATTCGCAACCTACAATCTACACAGCGAACCCATGTGCCTGAACGTCTCATTCAATCTTCCGGCTGATCTGGAGGATCGTCTACGGCGCGAAGTTCCTGACCTCGATGCGAACGCCAGGGAATCCTTTCTCCTCGACCTGTTCCGTCGCGGCGTGCTGAGCCACTTCGAGTTGTCGCGGGCTCTCGGGATCGACCGTGTCGAGACTGACGCTCTCCTCAAGAACCGCGCTATTTTCGAGGGATCGCTCACGCACGAGGACGTCGAGAACGATGTTCAAGCCCTGAAGCGATTGCTGGACAAGCCAGCCCGATGATCGTCGTCGCGGACAGCTCGCCGCTGATCGTGCTCGTCAATATCGGGCATGTGGATGTGCTACCTCGCCTCTTCGGACAGGTGTTGATTCCATCCGAGGTTCTCAGCGAGCTGCGATCGTCGAAACGCACGGCCGCAGTTCAACAGTTCATCCGCGACAATCCCGCGTGGTTGATCGAGCGGCAGACCCAGCGCCACGAGGTCTTCCCACGCCTCGACACGGGAGAATCCGCGGCCATCAATCTCGCCTTGGAGTTGGGAGCGGGCGCCTTATTGATCGACGAACTGCGTGGGCGGAAGGCCGCGACAGAGCGCAACCTCGTAGTCACCGGAACCCTCGGCGTCTTGGAGCTTGCCGCGGCAAAGGGCATGGTTGAGCTGGCCGACGCTTTCGATCGGCTTGCGAAAACCGACTTCTGGGTCAGCAAGGATCTTCTGGAAACTCGGTTGAAGGCCTTTCGCGATTCAAGGGGGCGATCGTGACGGCCCAATCCTCTACCTCCACCCTCCACGACCGCTGGAACGCCCTCTGCACCCGCGTCGGCGTCTTCAAGACCGCCGAGGAGTCCGACCTCACCTTCGACATGCTCCGCACGCTCTACGCCCACCCGCCCCGTGCCTACCACAACCTCGACCACATCGCCCAGGTCCTTTCAGTTTTCGACGCCGCGCGCATGCTCGCGGACGACAAGGACCTCGTCGAGTTCGCACTCTGGCTCCATGACTGCGTCTATTTCGCCGAGCGCCCGGACAACGAGGATCGCTCCGCCGACGCCGCGGGGATGATCGCCGGTCTCCTCGGCTGCGCTCCGGATTTCTCCACCCGCGCCCGCACCTGCATCATGGCCACCCGCCACTCGGCCACTCCCGAAAAAGGCGACCCCGCCCTCGTCGCAGACCTGGACCTCACCGTCCTCGCCTCCCCCGCGGCCGAATACGACCTCTACACCAAGGCCATCCGCGCCGAGTTCGCCTTCGCCCCCGACGACCGCTTCATCCCCGGCCGCATCGCCTTCCTCCAGCGCATGGTCGACAAAGACCGCATCTTCGCCACGCCGCATTTTTATGGTGAGATGGAGAACACGGCTCGCAACAACCTGTACCGCGAACTCGACGCCCTCGAACACACCAGACCCGCCTAGGGCCGCGCCTTCGTCCCGCCCGTCGCGGGCTCCGGCTTGGTTATCCACGGCGAGTCGATCGGCGGCATGCGATCCGCCTTGAATGGATCCGTTCCGGCAATCCCCACAACGCCAGCGTCGAGTTCCTCCTGCTGCGCGGTGGTCAGCACGCCGCGCAGCCCCTTGAGCAGCGTGGAAACCGCCACCACCCCCCTTTGCTGCAGTTCTCCAATCTTCCGCGATGCCTCCTCCGCGCTTTTCTTGGCGTCAGCTTGCTCCTCACGCATCGCGTCCGCATCATTTTCCCGCAACTGCGCCAGCGCGACCTCGAACGCCGCCGCGTCGGCTCGCCCGATCAACTCACGCATCCGGTCCGCCTGCTCGGCCGTCAGGAAAGTGAGTTGCAACATCTGCTTCACCGACTCGTCGATGCTCGGAGGATTGAAGTACCACTGCAAATCCGCTCCAACACGCTGCCGGAGGAAAAGCCGACGCCCCTCTTCCGACAGCACCTTCTCGATCGCCTCACTCGTGCGGATGTTGAGTCGATGAATCTTGACCGTGACCAAGTCATCTCGCATCCAGACCGCCTGGTCGTACTCGCCGCTCTCGGCGACTTCCTTGTTCGCACGCTCCAGCCCCTTCATGCGCAGCGTCAGCAGCGGGTCCACCTCGTCCTCGTAGTGCGCCAGAATCGGCGCGATCGCCGCAGAGTCCGAAGCGTCGAACTTCAATGGCCTCACCAGCGCGTGCGGATTGGTCCCCATTCCGGCCCCATAGCCGTAGTGGTCCAACATAATGCGCCGTCGGAATCGCTCGAACGCCGGCCATCCTATCTCAATCTGCTCCCGATCCAGCACCGCCATCACATCCCCGAGCGCATCCCGCTCCACCGCCGCGATCTCCCGGTTCGTCTGCAACGACGACTTCGCGTACGACGACATGTACTTCTTGTACGCCTCTGCATAATCCGTCCCTTCCCGCGCGGCAACACTCTGAAGCGTCTCGCTCTCTTCCCTGCATCGTCGGTAGAACTTCCCCTGTATCGACCGTGCTTTCCTCAATGCGCCTCGCATCAGCGACTCGGCCGCCTCCCGCTGCGCACGTGTCAACTTCACCGCCTTGTCCAGCGCGTCAAGATCCTGCTCCCCGAAGAGCGCGTGGCCCACTCCCGCGTACTCTGCGATCACCACCTGACCGACCGCCCGCGGCACAGCCGCGCCCACCAGACACCACGCCATAACCACCGCCGCCGCCCCCATCGCTCGCGCGCACCTGCTCCGCATGGCAACCTCCCGGCATTCGCCCGCACCCACTCGGTCTACCGGCACCCCCCACCCGCGGGTTCACCCACCCCCATGAATACCGCTCGCCCGGGAGAACTCAGCCAACCCCTGCGAATCCGGCACAAACGAATCCAGCCCCGACTAATCCGGCTTGATCGCCTTCGGCATCGGCATCAACTCCTCCATCCCCGGCAGCAGCTTCCCATCCCCCAGCCCCATCGCCCTCACCATCACCCCGTGCAACTCAACATTATCGATGCACCCACCACCCCCCCCACTCCCCGCCCCGATCCCCTCGCTCCCCGGCCCCATCGCCGTCACTTCCACATAATCACTCGTGTGGTTCGGGCTCACGAACGCCACACCGTAGTAATCCGCCAGAATCGCCCCCAGCACGCTCGGCCACTTGTTCGCTTCCGCAAACGGCATCACACGCTGGTCCTGGATGCATTCCTCCAGCAGCTTCCGATCCGCCGCGGTCAGCTCATACCCGCTCGCCGTCTTCACCGCCGCGGCCATCTTCTCCACACGCGCCGGCGCGCCCTTGATCCCATGCAACTGCCCACCCACCCAGTCAAACGACTTGCTCGCCTGCTCCAGCCGCGCAAACCCCTTGTTTCCGCCTTCCCCGTACAGCGTCAGCCCCGGATTCGCGTTCCCATGATCGCTCGTCAGCACCAGCAGCGTGTCCTCTCGTCCCCCGATCCACTCCAGCACCGCCCCCACCGTCTCATCAAACTCCACCATCTCGCGCACCAGCGATCCCGCGTCGTTGTTGTGGGCCGCGTGATCCACGCGCCCGCCCTCAACCTGAAGCACAAATCCTTCCGCCCGCTTCTCCAGCCGCGCCAGCGCAACCTTCGTCATCTCCACCAGCCCCGGAATCGTCTCATTCCGATCCAGCACGAAGGGCACGTGCTCCGAATCGAATACGCCCAGAAGTCTCCCATCCTGCTTCGCCCCGCGCAGTTCCGCCGCCGTCCGAACGATCTGCACCTCCGGGTGCTTCACCGTCTCGCTCGATGGCAGAAACTTCGCCCCACCCCCCAGCGCCACATCCACGCCGCGTTCGAGCAACTGCGCCCCGATCATCCCCTCATAATCCCGCCGCGGCGAGTTGGCATAGAAACTCGCCGGCGTCGCGTGCGTCACCCGCGCCGTCGTCACCACCCCCGTCCCCTTCCCTTCCTGCCGCGCATGCACCAGAATCGGCAGCAACTGCTTCCCATCGGGCATGACGTTCACACACCCGTTATCAATGTGCGCCCCGCTCCCCCACGCGCTCCCCCCCGCCGCCGAATCCGTCACCAGCGAATCCAGCGAGTGCGTTCGCGCCATCGCCCGCCTCACGCCAGGTTTCCCCCACATCCCCATCCACCAACTGCTCCGCCCCTGCGCCCGACGAATCCGCATGTCCGCCAGCGTCAGCGTCCCCGTCGACATGCCATCGGCGACCATGAAGATCACATTCTTCGCCCGTCCCTTGGCGGGCCCGCTCGCCGGCCGCTCAACTTTCAACTCCTGCGGCCTCGCGCTCGCCACGCGCCCACCCGCCAGCGCACCCAGCCCCATCGCCGCGCCCACGCGGAGCACATCCCTTCGCCCCACCCGCGGCCACGAATGATCCGGATGTCCGTCGTCCATGCTCATGCGCAGATCCTTCGCACGCCACCAGCAGCAGGCATGAGAACCATTGCACGCCACCAGCGTGTTCACGCAATCCTCATTTCCCGCACCCCCTTCCCAGTCCCCCGCCCCCATCCTCAATTCGCCTTCGCCGGGCCAATCTGCTCCCGGATCGCCTCAAGCTCCGCGGTCGTATGCACCGGCTTGCCCGCAAAGAGCTTCTCGATCTTCGCCATCAGCTCCTTCTCTTTGCCCGGCAGATACCCGTTCTCGATGTCCGCGATGTTCCCTTCCTGATCAATGATCACCACGCACGGAATTGAGTTGGTCGTCACAAACGCCTCCGCCGCCTTCCCATCCACATCATTGAACTGCTGAATATCCAGGTCCCGGTGCGCCAGATACGGCTTGACCTTCCGCTCATCTCCCGCACGCTCCCGATTCATCCCAATCAGCGCGAACGGCTTGTCGGCGTACTTCGTCTTGATCATCTGCATCGATGGCAGCGACGCGCAGCACGGCCCGCACCACGTCGCCCAGAAATCCAGCACGACCACCTTCCCCTTCATCCCCGCGATGTCCACTTCCTTCCCGTCGAAGTCCTTCCCCACCAGCGCGGGTGCCGGCTTGCCGATCATGCCAATCTGATCGCGGACGCCCGGATGAATCACAAACACAAACTGCTCCACCTTCCGGTCCCCCTCCGACGGCTTGAACAAGAACGTCTCCGCCGGAAGCTTCGGGTTCAGCTCGCGGGATTGCGTGATCGTCCAGCCCACCTTCTGATATCGCTGCGCCTTCCGCGGCGTCGCCTCCCCCTCCCCTTCCTCCGCCGCCCGCCGATCCGCCATGTCCTGGTACATCGCCGTCCAGTTCTGCGTCACCGCATGTACCAGATGATCATCGTCGGAGTACCACCGCTCGAACGAGTACGGGTTGCTCCCCGGCTGACGGTCGTCGACCGCGGTGCCCGACACCCACGTCCCCATCTTCCCCTCGCGCTCCCCCGCGCGGCTCCGCTCCACCGAGACCACATTCTTCAGCGTCTGCTCCAGCGTCATCCCGGGGCGCAGCATCGGCTCGCACGGAATGTTCCGCACCTGCCCCTGCGAAATCTGCTCCACCGTCTCGCGCAGCCCCCAGATGTCCGTCATCGGCCGCTGCACGTACTGCTTCAGTTGCTTGCTGTACACCGTCACCGTCTGCCCGTCGCAGAACACGCTCATATCCTTCGTGTCCATCTGCAGCTTGTTCGGCTTCTCCACCGCGTACGACATCGGGAACTCCTGTCGCATCGGCTGCAGGCCCTCAATGTTGTGCTCCCACACCGATAGGTTCGATCCCTTCACGCTCTTGAGCGACTTGACAACGTCCAGTTCCTTCTCCAGCACGTACCGCGCCTCGGTCCAGATCTCCACCTGCGCCCCGCCGCCATTGTCCATCCCCGGCTTGTCCGCCAGGCCCTTCTTGTCAGAACCCGGTGGATTCAGAACGGGCTGCTTGGTCCTCTCCCCGTCCGCCGCGGTCGATTGTGCGCGGCACACCCCGGCCATCGCGCCCATCGCAAGCCCCGCCGCAAGGAACCAACGCCCGCCGCCGAACATCCCGTGGAACTTCATGGATCGCCCTTCCGCGTGCCGCCGTCGTCCCCGCCCGCCCCCGATCATGCACCAAGTGTACGAGCCGCGTTCCTTCCAGGATCGCCCCACAAAACGAACCGATCAACCCACCAGCCGGTTGGATACAACCTGATACAGTGTGCCCGAGACAATCGCTGCATGGATGCTCCCTCCTCAACTCCTCCCCGCCCCCCCGCCACCCCCGCTTCTATTCCGGGAGCCGGGGCCGCACGCCTCCCCGAAGCCGACGCCCAGCTCTACCTGCACCCCCAGACCCTCGCCCGCCTCGGCACGCTCGAACTCCGCGCCAAGATGATCGTCGAAGGCGTCATGTCCGGGGCCCACCGCTCCCCGTACCACGGCTTCTCCGTCGAGTTCGCCCAGCACCGCCCCTACGTCGCCGGCGACGACATCCGCCACCTGGACTGGAAGGTCTACGGCCGCTCCGACAAGCTCCACCTCAAGCAGTATCAGCAGGAGACCAACCTCGACCTGGTCGTCATGGTCGATTGCTCCGGCTCCATGAACTTCGGCTCGCGCTCCTTCGAGTCCGCCAGCGGCATGGGGCGCACCAACTCTCCCGACGGCCGGAACTACTGGAGCAAGTACGACCACGCCACCGCCATCGGCGCCGCCCTCGCCTACATGTCGCTGCACCAGGGCGACCGCGTCGGGCTCACCGTCTTCGCCGACGAGGTCAAGCACATGCTCAAGCGCACCAGCGCGATGAGCACGTGGCGGCAGATCGTCGGCGCTCTCGCCGGCCAACCCGTGGACAAGCCCACCAACATGGCCCGCGTCATCGACCAGGTCCTCGGCAAGCTGAACAACCGCTGCCTGATCGCCCTCGTCAGCGACCTCTTCATCGACCCCGAGGAATACCGCACCGCCCTGGCCCGCATCCGCCACAAGCGCCACGACCTGATCGTCTTCGAGATCGTCGACAACCGCGAAAAAGAGTTCGACCTCCGCGATGTCGCCCCCTTCGAAGGCCTCGAGGGCGAGCCCAAACTCCGCGTCGACCCCCGCGCCATCCGCGAGGCGTACAAGGAAGTCTTCGCCGAGCACCTCGCCAAGATCGAGCAGATCACACGCTCGTTCAACTTCGACTACCAGCTCGTGAACACGCACGATTGGCTGGGGCCGCCGATGGCGGCGTTCCTGGCGAAGCGCAACTCGCAGATCAAACGGAGCAAGTTCGGATGATGCAAGAAGCATCGAGGCAACCCGACACCAAGGCGACGAGTGGGCTTTCCCTCGATGCCTTGATGCCCCATGCCTCGATGCCTGCTTTGGAGGGTCAACAATGACTTTCCTCCACCCCGCATTGCTCGCCGCCGGCCTCGCCTGCATCGCCATTCCGATCATCATCCACCTCCTCATGCACCGTCGGCGCAAGCCCGTCATGTGGGGCGCGATGCGCTTCCTCCTCGAGGCCTATCGCCGCCAGCGTCGCCGCATCATGCTGGAAAAGTGGCTCCTCCTCGCCTGCCGCTGCCTCCTCCTCGCCCTTCTCGCCTTCGCCATCGGCCGCCCACTCCTCGGCCGCCTCGCACCCGGCAAGCCCGGCAAAACCATCTACATCCTTATTGATAACTCCCTCCCCTCCGGCCTGCGCGACTCCTCCGGCGCGGCCGCCCTCGCCCACCACAAATCCGCCGCCAAGTCCGTCCTCAAATCCCTCCGCTCCCTCGCCGGCGCTGGTTCCGAAGCCGATCGCGTCGGGCTCATCTCCCTCGGCGGCCCCGCCGAAGGGCTCGTTGTCCCCGCCTCCGCCAATCTCGGCTCGGTCGAGACCCTGATCGACGCCATCGAGCCCACCGACTCCCGCGCCGACTTCTCCGGCGGCCTCTCCCTCCTCTCCAGCGCGCTCTCCCCCGCCGAGGGCGCAGGCCAAACCGCCCCGCGCCCCGATCGCACCTTCGTCGTCCTTCTCTCTGATTATCTCGACGGCTCGATCGACCTCGCCGCGGGCGCATCCGATGCCGCCCAATCCCTCGCCTCCATCAAGCTCCCCGACGGCGTTCGGCTCATTTCCTCCACACCCGCCGCACAGCCCACCGCCAACATCTCCATTACCGCACTCGAACCCCTCCGCTCCGTCCTCGTCGATGCCTCCAAAACCCCCGGCGGCATGGGCGGCTCCGCCGATCTGTCTGAACTCGTCCGCATCCAGCTCCGCCGCACGGGTGATGCCTCTCAGCCCGCCGTCACCACCGTCCGCGCCCGCATCGCACCCGTCGGCGACGAAACCGAGCGCGCCGCCGCGCCGGAAAACCCCAGCGAGCGCGCCGTCGTCCGTTGGGCCCCCGGCCAGGAGTCCGCCACCGCCGTCGTCCCCGTGAGAACCGACCGTGCCACCACCTCGCCGCTGCGACAAGGCAATCCTGGGAGCGCAACCAGCGCAGGCCGCCCCACCTCCTCCGCCGTCATCATCGCCACCATCGACGACGACGCCCTCCCCGCCGACAATCGCTGGCGTCGCCCGGTCGAACTCCGCGACGCTCTCCGTGTCGGCGTCGTCGCTCCCATCCGTTTCGGCAAGCCCGAACGCATCGACAAACTCGATCCCGCCTCCTGGGCCCGCCTCGCCCTCGCTCCCGCCGGGGAGAACGCCGGCGTGGATGTGATCGACATCGAGCCCGCCTCCCTTGACGCCGCGCGACTCGCCGCGCTCGATGCCGTCTTCCTCCCGCGCCCCGATCTCATCCCAGAATCCGCCTGGCCCCGCCTCAAACTCTTCATCGACTCCGGCGGCCTTGTCATCGTCACACCGCCCCCCGGCATCACCGTCCACCTCTGGGGGGATGCCATGTCCAAGTCCCTCGGACTCGACTGGTCGGTCGCACGCGAATCGCAGGATGCTGGCGGCAAGAAACTCCGCCGCGGCACAACCCCCAACTCCTCCGACGCTTCCGCTCCCGCCAACACCTCCCTCCTCAACCTCGTCGAAGGCGAACTCGACGACCTTCTCGCCCCCGTCGGCATCCTCAAAACCCTCCCCATCGTCGGCGCCCCCGACTCCGGCGAGCCACTCCTCCGCCTCGACGACAACTCCATTCTCATGTGGGCCGGCGCGCCGTCTGCTTCCGACCCCAAGCCCGCTCCCTCTTCTTCTTCACATCCCACATCCGACATCCCACATCCCACATCCGCGCGCGGTCTTCTCGTCTACCTCGGCGTCGCCCTCGACCTCGAATGGTCCGACCTCCCCGCCAAGCCCCTCATGGTCCCGCTCATCCAGGAAGTCCTGCGCCAAGGCGTCGGTAAAGCCCGCGGCAACTGGACCGCCGTCGCCGGCACGCGCCCCTCCGTCCCCACTCGCACCACGGAACTTCAGGAACTTGCCGACCCCACACGCTCCGGCTCCGATCGTCCCGCCACCGGGCACATCCACGTCGAATCCTCCGGTTCGTTCGCCCTCGCCGATCCCGTCCGCCGCGCCGGCCTCTGGCGCGCCGTCGATGAACGCGGCACCACACGCGGCATCGTCGCCGCCAACCCGGACCCCCGCGCCGGTCGCACGCAAACCCAGCCCAAAGACGCCGTCGCGGGCGTGCTGAACAAACTCTCCGCCAGCCATGTCGAAGGCACCCCGGACGCCGTCGCCTGGCTCCCCCCCGACCGCACCATCCCCGGCGCACCCGTCGGCCCCAGCGTCGCCGACGCCGTCGCCGCTGTCTTCGGGCGCGCCGACTCCGGCTCGCCCATCTCCTGGCCTCTGCTCATCGGCGCTCTCGCCCTCGCGCTCTTCGAGATCATCCTCGCCCGCCGCGCCAGCCACGCCGATGTCGCCGCCGCCGCATCCCCCGCGTCCATCTCCATCCTTCCCACACGCTTCGGGTTAGGAGGGGAAGCCGCGTAATGGACTGGTTCTACAAGCTCATCGGCTCGCCCTCCCTCAAGCTCGGCCAACCCGGCGTTGAGTTCGGCTTCGCACTCGGCATTCCGCCTTGGGCCTGGGCCCTCTTCGCCCTCGCCGCGGTTCTCTGCGCCATCTATGCCTATCGCAAGCTCGAGGGCTCCTTCGCCGCCCGCGTTGCCCTCGGCACGTTCCGCGCCCTCCTCCTGCTCCTCCTCGCCGTCCTCCTCGCCGGTCCGCGTTTCGTCAAGCCCAACGAGACCGAAGAGAAAGACTGGGTCCTCGTCCTCGTCGATCGCTCCATCTCCATGTCCATCGCCGACGCCCCTTCGGATTCTCCCGGCAAACGCCACACCCGCGAGCAGCAACTCCGCGAAGCCCTCGCCGCCGCCGAGCCCACCTTCAAATCCCTCGCCGCCGAACGCGTCCTCGTCTGGCTCGGCTTTGATTCCTCCGCGTACGACCTTCCCATCAAGCCGGGCTCCGCCCAACCGGATCTCACCGATCCTCTCGGCCGCCGCACCGACCTCAACCGTGCCATCGAACAAGCCCTCCGCCGAGGCGCGGCCCGCCCCATCTCCGGCGTCGTCCTCCTCTCCGACGGCCGCGCCAGCAGTGGCGATGAGCCCTCCCGCACCCTCCTTCGCCGCCTCGAAGCCGAGAAAATCCCCATCATCGCCGTCCCCCTCGGCTCCCCGATCGGCACCGCCGATCTCGCCGTCCGCCGCGCCGCCGCCCCGCGCTATGCCTTCGTCAAAGACTCAGTCCCCGTCGATGTCGAACTGCAGCGCACCGGCCCCGTCCCCACCTCCACCGAGCCCTCCCTCGTCGAACTCATCGATTCCGCCACCGGCGCGGTCCTCGATTCCCGCACCATCACCTGGGAGCCCCCCTCCGGCCGCGACACGTCGAAGCCCGACGGAGATCCAGTCGAGCAATCCCAACGCGTCACCCTCACCACCCAACCCGGCTCCTCCGGCTCCACCAAGTGGACCGTCCGCATCCGCCCCGCCGCATCCACCGGCGCTTCGGACATGGTTGACGACAACAACACCGCCGACCTCACCATCGATCTCGTCGATCGCCCCCTCCGCGTCGCCTACTTCGACGGCTACCCGCGCTGGGAATACCGCTACCTCAAGAACCTCCTCGTCCGCGAGCAGTCCATCTCCGCCGCCGTCATGCTCCTCGCCTCCGGCAAACGCTACATCCAGGAGGGCACCGTCATCCTCGACGCCCTCCCGCACACCCCCGAAGAGTGGAACAAGTTCGACGTCATCATCCTCGGCGACGTCTGGCCCGGCGTCTTCACCCTCGACCAGCTCACCCAACTCAAAGAACGCGTCTCCGTCGGCGGCGCAGGTCTCATCTGGATCGGCGGCGAAGGTGCCACCCCCGGCGCATGGCGCTCCACCCCCCTCGCCGAACTCCTCCCCTTCGTCCTCCCCGAAAACCTCTCCACCGCCCACCCCTCCGGGCTCGACACCTTTGATGACGCCGTCGTCCTCTCCCCCACTCCCGCCGCCGACCGCCTCGGCATCCTCCGCCTCTCCGACACTCCCGCCCCCAGCACCAACTCTTGGTTCCCTCGCTCACTTTCCGACCCCAGAACCGGGTGGTCGCAGCTCTACTGGGTCCAGAAGATCGACCCCTCCATCCTCAAACCCACCGCCGAACCCCTCGCACTCGCATCACCAGTTCAGGGTGATTCCGCGGACATGGTCGGCTCCCGCCCAGCCCTCCTCACCATGCGTTACGGCGCAGGGCGCACCATCTATGTCGCCACCGATGAGATCTGGCGTTGGCGATACGGCCGCGGCGAACTCTTCCCCGAACGCTTCTGGATCCAGCTCGTCCGTCTCCTCGGTCGCGAATCCGTCGCCCGATCCGGCCGCCCCGCGATCCTCGAAGCCACTCCCGATCGCGCCGTCGTCGATCAGCCCGTCCGCATCCAGATTACCCTCCTCGACCAATCCCTCGCCGACACCAACCCGCCCTCCCTCCGCGTCAAGATCAAGCGCGAAGGCCAGGTCGACGGCAAAGCCCCCGCTCCCAACTCCGGCCCCGCGCCAGACGCCATCGAACTCACCCTCGCCCCCGAAGCCACGGATTCCTCATCTTCCGGCCACAAACCCGCCTCGCGCGTCTTCGCGGCCACCTGGATTCCCACCGAATCCGGCCGCTACCAGGCGATCACCGACGACCCCACCCTCGCCGCCGCGGCCACCGGCCCCGCCGCCGAAGACCTCACCGCCCGCATCGACGTCTGGCAACCCGACGACGAAATGCGCCGCCCCCAGACCGATCACCCGCTCCTCACCAAGCTCGCCGAAACCACTGGCGGCCACGTCCTCTCCCCCGATCAACTCTCTCAGCTTCCTAAGTACCTCCCCAACCGAACGCTCAAACTCGCCGGCGAACCCGAGATCCACACCCTCTGGGACACGCCCCTCGCCCTGCTCCTCGTCGTGATCCTCCTCACCTCAGAGTGGGTCGGCCGCCGCCTCCTCCGCATGGCCTGACGCCGGGTGGCCCGCCGCTCCGCGGCGGCTTCCGCGGCTTCCGCCCGAGTCCTCCTTAATCCACCCCTTCCCCGCTTGCCTCCCATTTCCCCCCAGATTCACCTCGATCCTGCATCCTTCCATCCCCCACTCCGTTCGCCGGTAGACCAATTCTGGACGATACTGTGGAGTGGCCGCCCCGGGCGCCCATCCCTTTGCGTACAACCTTCGCCGGGAGCCCGCCTTGGACCCACTCGCGCCACACAGCCCAACAGACCCCCCCGCGAGCGCGCCCAATCTCCCGACTGCTCCCGCGGCCGAAACCTCCCACGCCGCCGCCGGACGCATCGTCGACTGGCTCCGCATCGTCCGTAAAACCGCCCGCTCCCTGCTCATCGCCCAGCGCACCGGCTGGATCGTCGCCGGCACGCTCATGGCCGTCATCATCGGCGGCTTCGCCGACTACTTCCTGCGCGCCCCAATGCAACTCCGCCTCCTGGGCCTCCTCATCGCTTCCGGCACGCTCGCCTGGTGCATCCTCCGCTTCCTCATCCCCGCGATGCGCTTCCGCCCCTCGCTCACCGAAATCGCCCTGCGCGTCGAACAATCCGGCGCGGGCAAGCAGTCCGGCGTGCAGGGCCTCCTCGCCTCCGGGCTCGAGCTCGGCCGCGCCGTCGAAGGCCAGCACACCCAGGCCCTCGCCGCGCCCGTCGTCGCCCACGCCGCGGACACGCTCACCAAAGTCAAAGCCCGCGAGGTCTTCTCCCCCCGCCCCACGCTCCGCGCCGTCGGCGCGGGCCTCGCCGCGTTCCTCCTCCTCTTCGGCATGAGCGTCACCTACCCCGCGCACACGCGTATCGGCCTCGCTCGCATGCTCCTCCCCTGGTCCAGCGCGGAGTGGCCCAAGCGCACCGAGATCGCCGACGCCACCCACCTCCAGCACCACCCCCTCGGCGCAGCGCTCGAACTCCGCGCCGCCCTCGTCCGCTCCGATCGCGCCACCGAACGCACCAACATCGCCGCCTACTTCCGCGTCCTCACCAACGGCTCGCGCGGCCAGACCCGCAAGCTCCTCCTCAGCCCCCAGCCCTCCTCCACCGACGCCATCCTCGCCGACGGCTCCGCCACCGAGGGCACACTCTTCGAACGCCTCGTCGAACCCACCGGTCTCACCTCCGCCGTCCCCGCGCCGCGCACCGAACTCGCCGCCAAGACCGAACTCGAGTATTGGTTCGAGTCCGACGACGACGCCACCCCCCCGCGCACCATCCTCCTCATCGATCCTCCCGCCGTCCTCCGCGCCACCGCGAATGTCTCTCTCCCCGCATACGCCGCCCAGATGCTCGGCGCTCCCGCTTCCACCGGAGCCCAGCGCATCGACCTCGGCGCAGGGTCGGATGAACGCGCCGCCCCCGCCCCCATCCTCGCCGGCTCGCGCATCAGCGTCTCCTTCGAGTTCAACAAGCCCCTCGCCCTCCCCACCTCCACCGACCCTTCCACTCCCGAGGGCTCGCGCTGGCTGCAATCCACGCTCGGCCCCGAAGCATCCGCGCTCTTCACCAAGCCCGAAACCGGCCCCGCCCCCGGCGCAACCCTTACCTCCGAAAACGGCGGCCGCACCTGGACCCTCTCCTGGCAGCACTGGGACTCGCTCCGCCTCATCCTCAAGCCCACCGACGAGTACCAGATCAGCGCGGGTGAGGACGCCGCCTTCCGCTTCGACGCCCTGAAGGACAACCCCCCCACCGCCTCCGTCACCGCGCCCGCCGAGGACAAGTCCGTCCTCGCCACCGCCGTCGTCGCCATCAGCGGCGAGGCCCGCGACGATGTCGCCCTCGAATGGGTCGCCCTCGAACGCCAGCTCGCCGCCAAAACGCCCGGCTCGGAATCCAACGTCCCCGAAGCCACCCCCGATCGCGTCGAGATGGTCCGCACCCTTGCCGCCGATCAGCCCAAAGAGCCAGCCGAGCCCGGCGCACCGGAAGCCCCCGCGTCCATCAAGCGCCTCGTCACCACGCACACGCTCGATCTCTCCACCATCACCGGCCTGAAACCAGGCGACGAGCTCTGGATCACGGCCCTCGCCACCGACGCGTACAACCTCGAAGGCCAGCGCCACGAGCCCGTCCGCTCCACCATCCGCAGACTGAAAATCCTCTCCCGCGAGCAGCTCGTCGAGCAGATCTGGAACGAGCTCTCCTCCATCCGCCGCACCGCGATCAAGATCGATCAGGACCAGCAGGACATCGCCAAGGCCGCGCCCCCCGCCGGCCCCGCCGGTGCGGACCTTTCCGCCCGCCAGGAGCGCACGCAGGCCGGCCTCACCGAACGCCTCTCCCGTCAGACTCAGACCGTCAAGCGCACGCAGGACCGCATCAAGGAGAACGGCCTCACCGATCAGAACGTGCAGGATGTCCTGAAAAACGCCGCCGAGGCCCTCGCCCGCGCGGGCGAGCAATCCGCCAAGGCCTCGCAAGACCTCGGCGACGCCGCCCGCCAGCAATCCAAGCCCGACTCCGCCGACAAAGCCGGCGCGCCCGAACTCACCAAAGCCGCCGAAGACCAGAAACAAGTCCGTGACGAGCTCGCCAACCTGATCGACATGCTCGACCAGGGCGAAGACGCCTTCGCCTCCAAGCGTTCCCTCGAACGCCTCCTCGACCAGCAAAAAGCCCTGCGCGACAAAACCGGCGACACCGGCCGCCAGACCGCCGGCAAACCGGCCGACCAACTCTCCCCGCAGCAGCAGGAAGCCCTCGAACAGATCGCCCAGGACCAGAAGGCCCTCGCCGACCAGCTCCGCGATCAGGTCCGTAAAATGCAGGACCGCCAGTCCAAGGTCCGCGAGAAAGACCCCGCCGCCGCCGAAGCGATGGAACAAGCCGCGGCCCAATCCAACCGCGATCAGACCCCCGAACGCATGGAGCAGGCCAGCAAGCAGGCCCAGCAGAACCAGACCTCCAGCGCGCAGCAGCAGCAGACCGAGGCCATCCAATCCATGGAGCAGATGCTCTCCAAGATGGATCAGGCCCAGAAGAACAAAGACGAAACCCTCAAGCGCGCCCTCGCCAAGCTGATGGACTCCCTCAAGGCCCTCATCCAGATCCAGACCATCAGCATCGCCGCCCTCAACGAGGCCGCGCCCAAGGGCACCACCGACGTCGCCGCCCTCGAACGCCCCATGATGCTCCACCACCAGAACACGCTGGGTGTCATCGAGCAGGCCACCGCCGAAGGAGGCCGCGAGATCGGCCCCGTCGTGGACAAGATCGCCCTCGCCGCCGGCGAGATGGCCGCCACCGTCCCCGAACTCCGCGATTCCCACGCCGAGCCCGCCCTCGCCCACGAGCGCGCCGCCCTCGACAACCTCAACGAAGCCCTCGAACTCGCCCAGAAACTCCAGGAGAAGGCCGAGCAGAAGGCCAACGCCGCCAAGCGCGCCGAGCTTCGCGCCAAGTACGAAGCCGCGCTGAAAGTCCAGGTCGAACTCCGCGACGCGGCCCAGGGCCTCGTCGGCGTCGAAGACAATCGCCGCTCCCGCGCCCAGGCCCGCCTCATCAGCGACGACCAAGCCGCACTGAACGAGACCGTGAACAAGATCCGCGAGGAGACCAAGGAGATTCTCACCGCCAAGGTCTTCGTCTACGCCCACGACCGTCTCAACTCCCTCATGCACTCCGCCGTCGGCGTCCTCACCAACGGCTCCGCCGACGCCTCCGTTATCCGCAACCAAACCGCCGCGGCCCGCGTCCTCAAGTCCCTCGCCGACGCTCTCGATGATCGCAAACCCCCCGACGATCCCTTCCGCAAACAGGAAGACGCCGGCGGCGGGGGCCAGGGCGGCTCGAAAGAGCAGCCCGTCGTTCCCCCCGCGGCGGAAATCGTGCTCCTCCGCCTCATGCAGATCGAAGCTCTCGACCTCGCCCGCACCGCAGCCGAAGCCAAACAACCCGATCCCTCCGCCACCACCGACGCCGCCAAACTCCAGACCGACATCACCGATCAGGGCCGCGACCTCATCAAACGCCTCACCGAGAAGAACGACGGCCCCAAGCCCAACATGCCGGGCCTGAAGACTGCTCCGAAACCCGGCGCCGATCCAGCCAAGCCCACCCCCCCCAGCCCCAACGCCCCCGATAAGCCCGATGGCGAAGGAGGCCCGCAATGAATCCTGTCGCACGAATCACGCTCGCTACTCTGGCTTTCTTTGGCGCATCGCAACACACGGTGATCGCAGACCCGCCGCAGGTGCCCCAGCCCCAGTCGCAAACCGTTCGCACCGAAGCGATGGCGACTGCTCTGGCGATGATCGAGGCGTACCGACGCGGACAGGAACGCTTCGTGGAGCCGCTCCCCGGAGAATTCCCGGTCGGCGGCACACGTTACTGCATCCGCGTGTACACCTCCAACAACAGCGGGTACCCGCAGCTCCCGCAAAACCCAAACGTTCTTCAAGATGGCGTCATCGGTTACAACACGCTCCTCGTAGCCGACCCGCCCGTCGCTCCTGCGCCCGCATCGAAGCCCGCCGAGAAGCCCGAAGCCAAGCCCGCGCCTCCCGCGCCGCAATCCACTCTCGACGAACTCCTCGGCCTCAAGCCAAAGCCAACTCCCAACGACCCCGCCAAACCCGGCGACACGCCCCCCGCAGATCCCACTGCGCCCGATCAATCCAAAACCGATCTCGACCGCCTTCTCACCGCGCAGGAAATGGGCGATGCGCTCAAGCAGGCCATCACCCTCATGGGCGACGCGGCCTCCCGCCTCACCGAGCACAAAGACCCCGGCCTCGGCACCCAGCGCGTGCAGGAAGACGTCGTCAAGCGACTGGACCAACTCCTCGCCTCCCTAGACAAGCAGCAGTCGCAGGGCTCCCCGCAACCCAAGCCCCAACCCAGCGACCCCAAGCAGCAGCCCGGCCCGAAGAAGCCCTCCCCCGGCAAGCCCGAGCCGCAGCCCAAGGGCGATGGAAGCCAGGAACACGAAGGCCCCACGCTCCAGCAGGGCCAGCTCAAGCCCGAACTCGAATCCGCCCGCGCCGCCTGGGGGTCGCTCCCCGCGCGCGTCCGCGACATGCTCATGCAAGGCACCGAAGATCGCTTCTCCGCCCGCTACAAAGCCATGACGCAGGAGTACTACAAGCGCCTCGCCGAGGAGAACCACAAGTGACGCCCAACGCACACGTGACGTCGCATCGTGCCACCGGTTCGCCCGGTGCTTTGACCGGGCAACCGGTGCCGGTGACCCTTGCACGCCCGCACCGGTTGCCGCCCAAAGCGGCGGCGAACCGGTGGCACGCCCCACTCGTTGCATTCACACTCTTCGCGTCACTCTCGCTCTCCGCCGCTCACGCGCAGCACATCCCCCCCGCCGCCGCGCGGCCCGCCGATCCTCCCGCGCCGGTTGCCGACAAACCGCCCACCCCCGCCCCCGTCCGAACCGCCGAGAATAACGCCGCCGCCAACGAGATCACCCCCGAGCTCGACGAAGCCATCGCGAACGGGCTCAAGTCCCTCGTCACCGAGCAGAACGACGACGGCTCCTTCGGCAACGGCCGCTACGGCAAGAACATCGCCGTCACCGCCCTCGCCTGCCTCGCCCTCATGGCCGACGGCAACACCCCCGGCCGCGGCAAGTACGGCAAGCACGTCCAGAAAGGCCTCGAGTTCGTTCTCTCCTCCTCCACCGAAACCGGCCTCCTCGCCGCCGATTCCACCAACGGTCCCATGTACGGCCACGGCTTCGCCACGCTCTTCCTCGGCGAGGTCTACGGCATGACCAAGGGCGGCGGCGAAACCCCGCTCTCCACGCGCGTCCACGAGGCCCTCATCAAGGCCTGCACGCTCATCCAGCGTTCCCAGAACAACGAGGGCGGCTGGCGCTACAACCCCGTTCCCTATGACGCCGACATCTCCGTCACCATCTGCCAGATCATGGCCCTCCGCTCGGCCCGCAACGCCGGCATCGAAGTGCCCAAGGAAACCATCGACAAGGCCGTGGACTACGTCCGCAAGTGCCAGAACCCCGACGGCGGCTTCCGCTATCAGGAATCCGCGGGCGTCTCCGCGTGGCCGCGCTCCGCCGCCGGCGTCGCAGCGCTCTTTTACGCCGGCATCTACAAGGACGACGCCATCGACCGCGGCGTGAAATACGTCGCCGCCATCGCCGCCCCCGGCTCCACCGCCAACACCAGCGCCCACTACTTCTACGGCCAGTACTACTCCGTGCAGACCATGTACCTCGCCGGCGGCGAACCATGGGCCAAATGGTGGTCCTCCATCCGCTCCGAGCTCATCGCCAAGCAGCAGCGCGACGGCTCCTGGATGGACCCCTCCGTCGGTCCCGCCTACGGAACCTCCATGGCCCTCATCATCCTGCAAATGCCCAAGCGTTTCCTCCCGATTTTCCAGAAGTAGCGATCCTCTTCTCTTTTGTCCTAGTCCTAATCCGAATCTAAATCCTAATCTCTTTTTTCTCTACCCCCCCTCCCATGCCCTCCCCCACTCCCTTCCTCCTCTCCGTCCTGCTCGCCTCTTCCGCCCTCGGCGCGGGCCCCGTCGCCCCGCGCTTCACCATGCTCCTGCGCGCCAAAGCCCCCGAGCCCATCACACTCCTCTCCATTTCCGCCGAGTCCACCGCCAGCGCCTCGGGCCCCAAGCCCGGAACCATCGTCTTCCTCGACTCCGCCGGCGCGCAGCAAACGCGCCCGCTCTCCGAGATCATCGCCCTCGCCCCGCCCTCCTGGGTTCCTACGCCCGACACCGTCGCCCCAACCGCCGATGAGTACGGCACCTCAGACCTTCCCATCCATCGCCTCGATCTCACCGATGGCGAACGCTTCATCGGCGAACTCACCGACCCGGACGTCCGCGCCTCGGCAAGCTCCACACCCAGGCCCGGCGAGTCTCCCGTCTTCCTCCGTCACGACAAGCTCGGCATCCTCGCCTTTCCCCTCGATCGCGTCTCGCGCTACTGGTCCAACGCCCGCCGCGCCCCCGCCACCGGCGCCCGCCCCTTCTCCACCGCCAGCGACACCATCCTCCTCGGCAACGACGACCGCCTCGAAGGCCTCGTCACCACGCTCGGCCCCACCATCTCCATCGAGGTCGCGCGTCCCGGCGCCAAGGCCGGCTCCAAGACGCCCCCCACCGAAGTCGAAATCGGCAACGCCTCGCTCGTCAATCTCGTCAACCCCGCCGTTCCCCTCCGCTCCCTCCGAATCGATCTCGACGACGGCACCGTTCTCGCCGCCGACGCGCTCGCCGGCGACGCCCAATCCGGCAAGATCACCTTCCGCGCCATCGCCGCCGCCGCCCCCTCCTCCCGCGGCGTACTCCTGGACATCTCCCGCCTCGCCGGCGTTGTTCCCGATCCCTCGCGCATCATTCCACTCGCCTCCCTCCCCATCGCCGCGCAGAAGCCCGCCGACGGCCGCCTCGGCGCGGCCCCCGCGCACGCTCTTCCCGATGCCGGCGCGCCCCTCGCCGCCGCCGACATTCTCCTCCCCGGACCCATGACCGTCGAGTGGACGATCCCCCCCGGCGCAACTTCCATCGTCGGCTACGCGCAGATGGACGACCGCTCCTTTGCCTGGGGCGATTGCACCATCACCGTCGCCATCGCCCGCCCCGGCGCGCCCGACCGCGAACTCGCCAAGTCCCGCCTCAACTCCACCACGCCATCCCTCACCATCTCCGCCGACCTCGGCGCACTCAAGCCCGGAGACACCCTCAAAGTCCGCACCGAACCCGGCCAACGCGGCCCCATCCAAGACCGAGTCGTGTTGCGACGAATGTTGCTGCTGACGGGGCCGGGATCAAATTAAGACCAATGTCGGATGTGCGATGTCGGATGTAGAAGACAAATGCGACTTCCAGTATTCTGTGGGGATGAACGAAAACGACATGAAAGTCCGCACAAAGGCGTTTGCGTTGCGCGTCATTCGTCTGGTTGATTCCCTCCCACAGAATCGCACGTGCGACGTGATCGGCCGACAACTCCTTCGCGCAGGAACATCTGTCGGCGCGAACTACCGTGCCTGCGTCGTGCCAAGTCAACCGCCGACTTCATCAACAAGCTCACGATCGTCGAGGAAGAAGCCGACGAATCCGCCTATTGGATCGAGCTCCTCATCGATGCCGGCGCGATGAAACCCGCTCGCCTCGCCGACCTCCTCAAGGAGGCGGATGAACTCACCGCCATCGTCGTGGCCACCGCCCGATCTGCAAGAAGAAAGAAATAATATCCTCCGACATCCGACATCCGACATCCGACATCCGACATCCGACATCCGACATCGCCCATCCGACATTCCTACCGCACCTTCACCATGGCCAGCGCCGCAATCACCAAAATCGCCGTGATGATCCAGAACCGCGCCACCACCGTCTGCTCCGTCCATCCCACAATATGAAAATGGTGATGGATCGGCGCGACCTTGAACAGCCGCTGCCCCGTCCCCGTCCGCCGTCGCGTGTGCTTGAAGTACCCCACCTGCATCACCACGCTCGCGATCTCCATCAGGAACACGCCGCTCATCACAAGCAGCAGCGCCTCCTGACGAATCACCATCGCGATATATCCCAGCAGCCCGCCCAGCGCCAGCGACCCGGTGTCCCCCATGAACACCTGCGCCGGTGAACAGTTCCACCACAGGAACCCCAGGCACGCCCCCGCCATCGCCGCCACCAGCACGATCAACTCCTGACTCTCCGTCACGTACGGCATCAGCAGATACTGCGCCGCCGTCTGCCACCCCGTGATGTACACCAGCACCGCCATCCCCAACGACACAATCGCCGTGGTTCCCGCCGCCAAGCCATCCATCCCGTCGGTAATGTTCACCGCATTGGACATCCCCGCCAGCATCAGCACGCCGAGAAAGACAAACGCCATCTTCGGCAGCTCGATCACCGCCGGGTTCACCGCCTGCCCGCCCTTCACATACGTTCCCTGGAAGGGCAAGCTCAGCACATGCGCCAAGTCCTTCCCGACCCCGGGCGTGTCACCCTTGTTGTACACAAACCACGCCACCAGCGCGCCCAATCCCAACTGAAAGATCAGCTTCTCCCACCCATGCAGCCCCTGCCGCGATCCCCCGGGCCGCGACGCCGCCGTCAGCTTCAGCCAGTCATCCACGCTCCCCAGCGCGGCCAGAAACACCAGCACCACCAGCCCCGTCGTCACATAAAAGTTCCGCACATCCGCCAGCAGCGCAGTCGCCCCGAAGATGGCCGCGCAGATCAGCAGCCCCCCCATCGTCGGCACGTTCGCCTTGCTCGACGCCGATGCCGCCAGCAGCGCGCTGTCGGCCAACCCCGCGTCCCCGATCTTCTTGCGCCGCAGCCACCGGATCACCGGCCGCCCCGCCAGCACCACCACAAAGAACGCCAGCGCCGCCGCGGCCAGCGCGCGAAACGTCAACTGATCCAGGATGCCGAATATCCCGCCGACCCCATGGTCGTATAGCCATTTCTCAAATGTGATCCACAGCCAGTACAGCATCAGTGATCGCGTTGCTCCGGCGCCCCGGCGCCCGCCAACACACGCACCTCCGCGCCCGCCTCTTCACCGCTCTCGCGATCCCCCGCCTTCAACTCCCCCACCACACGCTCCAGTTTCACCCGCCGCGATCCCTTCACCAGCGCCACATCCCCGCGCCGCAGCAGCCGCGCGATCGCCCCGGCGTTCTCCCCCTCCGCGCTGGCAAACCACCGCACCCGCTCCGCGCCCCACCCGCGCTCGCTCAGCGCACGCTCCGCCTCGCGCATCCCCTCCCCCACCAGCACCGCCACATCCACTTTCCCTGATTCCGCGATCGCCTCCGCCACCGCCCGATGCCCGCTCGCCCCCGCCTCGCCCATCTCCAGCATCTCCCCCAGCACGCACACGATTCGCCCGCCCGCGCCGCCGATCCCCGCCTGTTGCAGCGCGATCAACGTCCGAATCCCCGCGATCATCGAGTCCGGGTTCGCGTTGTACGCATCGTTGAGCACCGTGATCGCCCGTTCCCCCTCCCCGAATCGCTCCACCGTCAGCCGCATCTCCGCCCCGCCCGCCGTCAGCAATCCCTCCGTCGTCCGCTGGTCATCAATCCCCAGCCGCCGCGCCACCGCCAGCGCGGCCATCGCATTCAGCGCATTGTGCTCCCCCACCAATCCCATCCTGTACTTCTGCCGCGCGTTCACCGTAAACGAAAGCCATGCCCGCCCATCGGCGATCTCGTGCTTCGCCTCCGTCAGCCGCAGCGTCGCATCCTTCGCCTTCCCGAACGTCACCAGGTTCTTCACGCCCTTGAGCTGCTCGGCCAGCTCCGGCGCATCCCCCGTCACGATCGCCCACCCATTCGGGCGCAGGTACTTCAGCACCACGCCCTCCTCCGCCGCCACCCCCGCCAGATCGCCGAACCCCTCCAGATGCTCGCGCCCAATGGAAGTAATCACCGCAATGTCCGGGCGCACCACCTCCGCCAGCACTTTGATCTCGCCCGGATGATTCGTCCCCACCTCGCAGATCAAATACTGATCGCTCTCCTTCGCGCTCAGAATCGTCAGCGGCACGCCCACCGCGTTGTTGAAACTCTTCTGGCTCGCCGTCCCGCGCAGCGTCCGCCCCAGCAGATGATCGATCAGCCGCGTTGTCGTTGTCTTCCCGTTCGAGCCGCAGACCGCGATCACCTTCGTCCGTTTGAGCGACTCCCGATACGCCGCGGCGATCTTCAGCAGCGCCTTGCCCGTATCCGCCACGCGCAGCACCCCGCACCCGCCCAGTTCCGTCCCCTTCGCCACCCCGATCTCATCCTCCACCACGATGATCGGCGCGCCCCCCTTCACCGCATCCGCGATGAACTTGTGCCCATCGAAGTTCTCGCCCCGCAGCGCGATGAACATCTGCCCCTTGCGGATCGTCCGCGAGTCCGTGCTCACGCCGATGATCGGCGCGTGCAGATCCGGCAGCGGCAGATCCGCCGGCCGATCCTTCGGCAGCTCGATCTGCGCCGGCCGCACCACCCATGTTCCCCCGCACGCGATACGAATGTTGTCCGGATTCCAGAACGTCATTGAACTTCCTATCCACGTGCCACGGGTTCGCCCGCTGCTCCGAGCGGGCAACCCGTGTTGCGCGATGCGAGCGCACGATATCCAACGAACTCCCGCACGGGTTGCCACCCACAGCGGCGGCGAACCCGTGGCACGCCAGCCCGTGCCACGCAAAGCCCCATATCGGCTTACCCACCCAAAGCCAATGACGCGCCCGCGTTCAGATCGCCCCCATCCCCGCCGTCCTCTTCGTCCTTCTTTCCAGCCCGCTCCCGCACCGCGATTCCCCGCTCCCGGAGCGCGGCCCGGGCCACTTCCCGGTCATCAAAGTGGCGAGTAATCGTGCCGCCCTTCCGGGACGGGTCCGGCAGAATCTGATAGTCCTCATGCCCTTTCCCCGCAATCACGATCGCATCCCCCGGCTTCGCCCCCGCGACCGCCAGCCGGATCGCCGCCTCCCGATCCGGCTCCACCTTCACTCCCTCATGCCTCGATGCCTCATCCCTCGATGCCTTCTTCCCCTTCAACCCCTCTTCCACCCCCACCATCACCTCCGCGATGATCCCCCCCGCATCCTCCGTCCTCGGGTTGTCACTTGTCACGATCACCCGATCCGCCATCTCCCCCGCCACCCTCCCCATCCGCGGCCGCTTTGTCCGATCCCGATCTCCCCCGCACCCGAACACACACCAAAGTTGACCCGATTCCGTGCCACCGGTTCGCCCGGTGCTCTGACCGGGCAACCGGTGCGGCCCACCCTGCTCGCCCATCGCCCCGCGCACCACCCCCAGCACCGTCGCCAGCGCATCATCCGTGTGCGCGTAATCCACAAACACCTGGATCGCCGCACCCTCCCCCGTCACCGGCTCCAGCCGCCCCGGCGGCGCGCTCGCCTTCTCCAGCGCGCCCGCGATGATCTCGAAACTCAGCGCATCCTCATCCGTCCCGCCCCAGAGCGCGTGCACCGTCGCGATCGCCTGCAGCGCGTTCATCACATTAAACGCCCCCACCAGCGGCACCCGCACCCTGCGATGTCCCCACGCCCCCGTGAACTCCACATCCGTCCCGCACGTGTCCGCCCCCATCACCCGCGCCCGACAGACCGTTTCCGGGGCCGTCCCGCCGGTCACCGTGAGCGATCCCGGCTGATCCACCGCACACCGCACCACCCGCACCCCCTTCTTGATCCCCTTCACCATGCGCGAGTGCGCCGCATCCTGAATGTTCACCACCGCGACCCCATCTTCCGGCAGCGCATCAAACAGCATCGCCTTTGCCGCCCCATACTCCTCCATCGTCCCGTGATAGTCGAGGTGATCCCCCGTCAGATTCGTGAACACTCCCGCATTCCACTGCACCGCCCCGACGCGCCGCTGGTGCAGCGCATGGCTCGAAACCTCCATCACCGCCGCCGCACACCCCGCCTCGTGCATCCGCGCGAGCGTTCGCGAAATCTCCAGCGCGGGCGGCGTCGTCAGACTCGCCGCCGCCACCTCCACCCCATCATCAATCACCACCGTCCCGATCAACCCGCACCGAATCCCCAGCGCGTTGAGCATCTGGTGCATCAGAAACGTCGTCGTCGTCTTCCCGTTCGTCCCCGTCACCCCGATCACGCGCATCTTCGAACTCGGCTCCCCATAGAACCGCTCCGCCAGCTGCGCGATCGCCAGATTGATGTCCCCCGCCACCAGCACCGCAACACCCGGGGTACCCCGGTTCTCCGAACCGGGTTTCTGGGTAGCCCGGTTCTCCGAACCGGGTTCGCGGCCCGAACCGGTCCCACTCCCGGCTCGGAGAGCCGGGCTACCCAAGCCGAACCCCGCATCATCCGTCAGCACCGCAACCGCCCCCGCCGCAATCGCCGCCCCCACAAACAGCTTCCCATCACTCTTCTCCCCCCTGCGGCCAATAAACAGCGACCCCGGCATCACCGTCCGCGAATCCTCCGTGATATCACACACCCGCAGATTCGCGAGCATCCCCCCCGGATCGCCCCCCACGATCCGCACATCCAGCCCATGAATGAGATCCGCGATCCGCACCGTTGCTCCTTGTGTCACCGAAATCGTGCCACCGGTTCGCCCGGTGCTTTGAACGGGCAACCGGTGCCGGAGGTCCTTGCGCGTCCCCACCGGTTGCCGCCCAAAGCCGCGGCGAACCGGTGGCACGTCAATGGACCGGATTCATCCTATCTCATCCGCCCGCCAACCCCCCGTCCCCGAATCCGCTACATTCACGCTATGGCCAAACTCTCCACCGCCGTCATTTCCGCCCTCGCCATCTTCCTTTCCGGCTGCGCCCACACTCCCAACCCCGGCACCTCCAGCGCGCCGCCCCCGCCCGCCCATTCCTCCGCGCCCGCGCCCCCCGACCATGCAACCACGCCCCTCCCCCCCGATCATCCCACCACCCCCGTCCCCACTCACACCGCGCCGCCCCCTCCCACGCCTACGCCCCTCCCCACTCCCAGAGCCGCCATGTCCGAACTCCGCTCCGACGGCAATCTCGGCGAACGCCACAAGCGCATCGTCTACGAGGCCTCCCAGGGCGGCAACGAAATCGCCTTCATCGGCGACTCCATCACCGAGGGCTGGGCCGGCGCAGGCAAGGACGCATGGACCAACGTCTGGGCCCCGCGCCACGCCGTGAACTGCGGCATCGGTGGCGACCGCACCCAGCACGTCCTCGGCCGCCTCGATAATGGCCTCATGGACGCGCTGGCCGCGCCCAACAACAACATCAAGTGGGTCGTGCTCATGATCGGCACGAACAACACCGGCGACGACTCCGCCGAGGACATCACCGCAGGCATCCACGCCATTCTCCACAAGCTCCACCACCATCTCCCCAACGCCCAGATCGCCCTCTTCGCCGTCTTCCCACGCGGCCAGTTCCCCAACCCTGCTCGCGACAAGATCAACGCCATCAACGCCCGACTCGCCCCCATCGCCGCCCACGCTCCCCAATCCCTCCACCTCATCGACATCGGCCCCAAGTTCCTCACCCCCACCGGCGAACTCCCCGCCGCCATCATGCCCGACTTCCTCCACCTCTCCCCAGCCGGATACAAGATCTGGTCGGATGAACTGGCGAATGTGATCAAGTAGCCGGGAATCGTGCAGGGGTGGCACTGGCGGCTCGCCCGCCAGTGATGTTGAAACCCATCTCTCCGTCGCAACCAAGTCGCTCGTCTCGCCGCCGACGACCTAGCCATGAAAATACCGACGGTCGCGATCGTTCTCGTCATCTTGCTGCTCGGCTGCGCTTCGGGCAGGCCGGCCGAAATCGCCGCAACCTCAGGCTCCACGCCCCCCCTCACCTGCCGCGCCTCCCCCCCCACCCTCCGCACCGACGGCGACACGCCCCAGCGCCACGATCGCATCCTCGCCGAAGTCCGCCGCGGCGGCCACGAAATCGCCTTCCTCGGCGCATCCATCATCGAGCGATGGGAGACCATCGGCAAGGACAACTGGAACGCCGTCTGGCTGCCGCGCCACGCCGTGAACTGCGGCATCGGCGGCGACCGCACGCAGCACGTGCTCGCCCGCCTCGATAGCGGTCTCCTCGACGCCCTCGCCGCGCCGAACAACCACATCCGCTGGGTCGTTCTCAACATCGGCTCAAACAACACGGATGTGGATACGGGCGGCGAGATCGCCGCGGGGACCGAGGCGATCATCGCCCGCCTCCGCGATCGCCTGCCGAATGCTCAGATTGCCCTTGTACTGCTCTTCCCACGTGGCCAGTGGCCCAATCCGCTCCGAGACACCATCGCCTCCACAAACGCCTACATCAAACCCTTCGCCGCGAAAGATCCCGAGCACATCCACCTCATCGAGGTGGGCATTAGTTTCCTCAACCCACGAGGCGAGATCCCCGCCGATCTGATGCCCGACTTCCTGCATCCATCGGAGACAGGGTACAAGGTGCTCTCGGATGAGTTGGGAAAAGTGAATAAGTGAGGACACGAACGAACTTGGATCGTTGCGGCGTGTAGATGTACGAGCGAGGCTTCATGGGCACAATCGGAATTCTGGCCTGGGTTGTGCCCGTCTTCTTTGTCGGGTTCATTCTCTCGTGTGTCTGGGTGGTCTTGCGCTGCGTCTTTCCACCCCTCGGAGTGCCCGCGCACCCCTCCTGCGGCAAATGCAACTATGCAGTCGAGGGCCAGACGTCGATGACCTGCCCGGAGTGCGGCTCCGACTACCGCACCGTCGGCATTAGTACGAGACTCGTCAGAATGAAGGGCCGCGCGCGCCTCCCGATGGCCATCGCCGCCTGGGTCTTTCTCGTCTCGCTCGGCACCGGCGTCGCCTACGCATGGTTCACGCTCGAGAACTCCTTCTTCGTTACGCGTTACAACAGCGCAATCCCGGTGTCTGGGACATTCTCGCTCGTCGAGTGCTGGATCAGCGACGGTAGATCACGCGAGCACCCCTACATGCTGATGGTCCGGATCACGAACACGACAGGGCAGTCGATTCTGGAACTGGAACTCAGCACCCGCGAAATGCTCATCTTGGACACTCGCGGGAACGTTGTCACTCGAAGCAAATACGACGGTCAGGCAAGCGTTGCGCAGCTCCTCGCGGCAGCAGGAGTGGATCCGAGGCGCGAGTCCGCGACTCCCCCTCAGAGCAGCAAGACACTCAAAGCTCGTCGGTCGCTCTTCGAACAGGCCAAGAATCTTCTAGGCGAACCTCATGTGCAGGAGGGGGCCGCGAATGAAGCATCCGAAATCGACAGTTTCATCGCAATGACGATCAAAGCCCCGCAGGGTAGTCACGGCTTCGAGGGCGGCATCTTGCTCCAAGCCAATCCTCCAACGTCAGGTCCACTCCAACCGCAATACCAAATGCTCCGGACTGGGGTGCAAACTGAGTACATCGTAGTGGCTGTGGGGAGTATTCTCGGCGTTCTCGGTGTCATTGGACTTTGGCAGAGGCGCCGCATTCTTCTACACCGCGCCGCAGCGCAATGAGACTACTTCCTCCGCCGCACCATCCGCAGCCCCGACCAAGTCCCATCAATCGCGCACACCTTGTTGTCCACCAGCCCCGAGGGCAGACACACCGCGCGGATCACACCCTCCGTGATGTCCGTCGCCAGTCCCGACGCTTTCTTCGGCCACGCCACCCACACCCCCGCGCCCGCCACCTCCGACAGCCGCCCCGCCGCCTGCGCAAACCGCTTCACCAGTTCCGCCCGGCGCGTTACGAACACCACCGCCACATCCGCCGCCCCTTTCCCCTTCAACCCGCGAGCCGGCACAACATCCTCCGGCAACCCCTCCAGCAACCCCTCAAACCCCGCCGGCGCATCGACCAGCACAACAGAAAAGCCCGGCTTGATGCCGAGCTTTTTCGCCAAGGGTGTTCCTGAATATCCGGCCATGTCTTTCGTGGCACGGGCTTACCAGCCCGTGTTTCGGGCGCTTCGCCCGAAGTGCCTTTGCTCCACAACCAAGACCCGCGGCCGCAGCGGCCGCGACATGGGCTGGTAAGCCCATGCCACTTCATACCCCCGCACTCACGCCCCCCTCCACCTTCGCCTCGCTCACGCGCTGAATCTCCGCCCCCAGCGCCCGCAGCCGGTGCTCCATCTGCTCATACCCGCGATCCAGGTGATACACGCGGTGCACGATCGTCGTCCCTTCGGCCGCCAATCCCGCCAGCACCAGCGCGGCGCTCGCCCGCAGGTCGCTCGCCATCACCGGCGCGCCGATCAGCTTCCGCACCCCCGTCACTACCGCCGTCGCGCTCTGCCGCATGATCTTCGCGCCCATGCGGCTCAGTTCCGGCACGTGCATGAACCGCTCAGGATAAATCCGTTCCGTGATCATGCTGTTCCCATCCGACAGCGACAGCAGCGCCATGAACTGCGCCTGCAAGTCCGTCGGGAAGCCCGGGTGCGGCTGGGTCGTAATTTCCACCGGCCGCAGCACGCGCGAGCACGTCACCCGCGCCGTCGCCCGCATGTGGTCCTTGCCCGTGTTCGTCACATCCACGTTCACACCAACCCGCTGCAGCACATCGATCGCCGCCATCAGCGCATCCACCGGGCAGTTCTCCAGCGTGATGTCCCCGTTGGTAATCGCCGCGGCCGCCATGTACGTTCCCGCCTCGATCCGGTCCGGAATAATCCGGTGCTCCACGCCCTTGAGCCCCTCCACCCCGTCGATCGTAATCCGCGGCGACCCCGCCCCGCGAATCCGCGCCCCCATCGCGATCAGCATGTTCGCCAGATCAACCACTTCCGGCTCGCACGCTGCACACTCGATAATCGTCTGCCCATCCGCCAGCGTCGCCGCGGACATCACATTCGCCGTCCCCAGCACCGTCGATCCGAACGGCCCGCCCAGGAACACGCGCCCACCCTTCAACCGCCCGCCCTTCCCGCCCGGCACCCGCGCCACAATGTCGCCCTGATGAAGCGTGACCTCCGCCCCCAGCGCCTCCAGTCCGCGCAGGTGCAGGTCCACCGGCCGGTCCCCGATCGCGCACCCTCCCGGCATCGACACCCGCGCAAACCCGCGCCGCGCCAGCATTGGCCCCAGCACGCAGATGCTCGCCCGCATCGTCCGCACGATGTCATATCGCGCATGGCTCTGGCTCTCATCCTCCGCCTGGATCAGCATCGTCCCGCCGGAGGCCGTTGTGTCCGCGGCCGGACTGAACTCGACCTTGCACCCCAGCTCCGCCAGCAACCGCTGCATGTTCCCGATGTCGGAAAGCTCGGCAACGTCTCGCAGCAGCACCGGCCGATCCGTCAGCAGCGCGGCCGCCATGATCGGCAGCGCGGCGTTCTTCGAGCCCTTCACGCTCAAGGTGCCGCAAAGTCGCTTCCCGCCGGTAATGACAAACTGATCCAAGTGCCGCTCCTCCGTGAATGAGCAGGGTACCGCCCCGCTCCTGTCGGTTGTAATAGTTCCGTGGCACGGGCGTCCCGCCCGTGTCCTTGCGTCCTGCCCCGGGCTTATCGCCCTCGGCGCGCGCCTGATAGCACGCGCCCCTAGATCGGCCGCGCCGCCGCCGCTTCCCCACCTTTATTACCCCCTCTTGCGCACGCCTCATCCCCCGCACAACCCGCACTCAATCCCCCGTTTTCCCTCGGCACACCCCCTTGGGGGACTCGACATATCCATCGACAGCCAACGCCTCCCAAGCCAAACGGAGTTGCCCGGGATTCGTTCGCATTACCTTCGCGGAGCACCGCCATGAACCAGAAGCGCTCAAACTCATCCAACACCATCCTCGTCGCCTTTGCCGGCCTCGGCTTCGTCGCCGGAATGTACGATTGGATCGGCCCCCGCTCCGCCCAGGGCGGCTCGCCCACCCTTGTCGATGCCCCCGACGGCCTCCCCGACATTCTGGGCATTTCCGCCGTTATCCGCGACTTCAAGGCCACATCCGAGAAGGGTGGCCACCCCGACTTTGAGTCCTACGGCAACTCCGACGCCGCCATGGGCCTCATCCAGCCCAAGCTCGATTCCGAGGGCAAGCCCGTCTTCGCCGATTCCTACGGCCAGGCCGGCTGCGCCTCCTTCAAGAACATCGCCGGCCTCCGCATCCTCCCCTCCCTCGCCAACCGAGCCCTCGGCGACACACTTGGCACCCTCTCCAGGAACTCCGCCAAACAGCTCTCCTCCGACGACTCCTTCAAACAGTGGTACCGCGACACCCCCGGCGTCAACATCTCCAAAGTCGTTCCCATCAAGCTCAACCGCGTCCCCGGTACCAAGCGCTACGTCTTCGATTCGGCCGTGGATGAGCCGTACAAGTCCCGCGGCGGCTTCTTCCCCATCAACGGCGATCTCTTCGGAAACTACTCCTCCACCGGCAAAAACTTCCACTTCACCACCGAGGTCGAGTGCAAGTTTGCCTTCAATCTCGCTGACAACGCCGTCTTCACCTTCACCGGCGACGACGACCTCTGGGTCTTCATCGACGGCCAGCTCGTGATGGATCTCGGCGGCCTCCACCCGCGCCAGCAGCAGACCCTCGATGTCAACCGCCTCGCCTGGCTCAAGGAAGGCCAGTCCTACACCCTCAAGATCTTCCACGCCGAGCGCCACACCACCGAATCCAACTTCCGCATCGAAACCTCCCTTCAGCTCCTCCCGGCGCCCCTCCCCCCCACCACCGGCATCTCCGACTGATTCCCCTCCCGGTCCCCCCACGCTCCGCGTGGGACATTCCGTTGATCCGTATTCCCCACGTCGCCCGGCCCATTTGGCCGGGCGACGTTTTTTCATGCCCCCTTCAACTCTCCCGCCCCTTCCCCACTCCGCACAACCCGCACACCCCTCCCCCCCGCGCCCCTCTTCGCACGTTTCCCTTGACCAGCGACTTCCTGATTTGCACATTCATTCTGAGCCAACCCCCACGGCCCATCGCCGCGGGATCGGAGCGATGCACGATGCGTGCTCCTGACTCACGACGGCGGCACCATTCCGCCCGGGACTCGGCAGGATGCCGGACCCAGGCGCTCGCGGAGTATTCTCATGAAGCGCTCGCTCACCAACGTCCGAACCCTCTCCGCCGCTGGCCTCGTTGCCGCCGTCATCTCGGGCGCGGCCGCATGGCATGCAGGGGCCACCTCCACGCCCTCCACCGACCCCTACGCCACGCTCCCGGCCACCATCCAGCTCAGCGGCACATGCCGCGACTTCAAGTGGGGCAGCGAGACCAACGGCCACGTGGACTTCGAGTACCAGCCCGCCGGCGGCTACGCCCACTACGTCGGTCAAGTCGCCGACTCCCTCGACTCGGAAGGCAAGCCCGTCTTCGCCTCCGTCGGCTACAAAGTCACCACCGAGGCGATGGACGCCTCCAATCGCAACATGATGACCGTGCCCAAGTCCTACATCTCCGCCAAGTCCGGCGACAAGGCCGGCGCCAAGTCCACCACCACCGGCGGCTCACTGCACACCGCATCCGCCTTCGCCCAGTGGTATCGCGACACGCCCGGTGTCAACCTCTCCAAGAACATCCCCATCACCCTCGTCCGCCAGCCCAACTCCAACCTCTACTCCTTCTCCGATCAGGTCGACGCCACCTACGCCGGGCGCGGCGGATTCTTCCCCATCAACAACGATCTCTTCGGCAACTCCCCCGGCCAGTCCAAGAACTTCGGCTTCACCTTCGAGCTCGCCACCAGCTTCGTCTACACCCGCAACTCCGGCCAGCTCTTTACCTTCACCGGTGACGACGACGTCTTCGTCTTCATCGATGGCAAGCTCGTCATCGACATCGGCGGTGTCCACTCCGCCGTCAGCCAGACCATCGACCTGGACCGCCTCAACTGGCTCGTCGACGGACACACCTACTCCTTCAAGCTCTTCTTCGCCGAACGCCACACCACCCAGTCCAACGTCCGCATCGACACCACCATCACCATGACCCCCGCCCAGCTCCCCGCCACCAGCGGCCTCTACGACTGACGGGTGGCCCGCCGCTCCGCGGCGGTTCCCTCCCCCCCCACCCCCACACAAACCACTCTCACCCGACGCCCGCGCCCCAGTGCGCGGGCGTCGGTTTTTTTGCCCGCCTCCACCGTTCCCTCCCCGCCAACCCTGTACAATCTCCTGTACAACTCCAGGAGCCCACCATGTACCTTCCCGACACCACGAGCTACAGCGAGTTCCGCGAAAACCTCGCCGATCACTTCAAACGCCTCAAAAAGTCCAGCAAGCCCACCGTCGTTCTCCAGAAGGGCAAAGCCGCGGCCGTCGTCCTCAGCCCCGCCCAGTTCGAGGCCTACTCCGACGCCCGCGAAACCCTCGACGTCCTCCTTGCCATCGAGCAGGGCCGCGAGGACTACGCCAAGGGCCGCACCATCCCCTGGGAACAGGCCCGCCGGGAACTCCTGGCCAAGGCCCGCCCGCCCGCTCGCCGAAAGCGCCGCTGATGGAAGTTCCCCGCTTTCGTGTGGAACTCACAAGGCGTGCCTACGCGGAACTCGCCGAGATCCGCGCGTATATCTCGCTCGACTCCCCACAGGGCGCCGATCGCGTTCTCGAAGCCGTCTTCGATCGTGTCGATTCGTTCGGTACGTTTCCCCGCCGCTTCCCACGCGCTCCCGATGCAATCGCGGCCGCGGGCGAAATCCGCCACACCACCGTCTGCTCGTACCGCGTGATCTACGAAGTCATCGGCTCGGATGTCATCGTCCATTCCGTGCGCCATGCGAAACGCCGCCCGATCGAGCCCCGCGAATAAGCAGGCAGGTTTCATCGCCCCTTTGCTTACCCCTTCCCTCACCTCCCCATCAGCGTCAACGAATACTCCCTCGTCGCCAGCGCCCCCGGCTTCACTTCGTGATACCCCGCGTGCCCATCCGCGAAGCCCATCACGCTCTTATTGTCATCATCAAACGCGTTGTTCCAACTGAACCGCGCATCGACCGCCATCGGCACCTCCACCCCCGCCTGGTCGCAGAACCACACGAACCTTGACGGCCCCGCTCCCCCCGCATCTCCCCCGCCCATCATCGATCGCAGTCTCCCCGTCGCCGTGCGCAGCCGATCCACCGGATCGCCCGCCGCGCCAAACTCATCCACCCACTTCAGATTCAGCAAATACGACGTCCCCACATCCGCGTAGCACTTCACCCCCGGCGTCTCCATCGGCATCATCGGCGTAGCAGACCACGAGCGCATCATCGAGTCCTCCACGCCGCGCACCCGCAGCACCGGCAACTCATTCGCCAACCGTTCCGCCGCCGTCGCGCCCATCGTCCCCGGAGGGTCGGGAGCCAGGAAGCCCACGCCCGACGCAACATACGGATTCAGCGGCCGGTCCGCCGCCTCAATATCAAACTCCCGCCCCACCCAGTACGGATCGTTGTTCACCCCCGCGAACGACCACGGGCACATCCCCGCCTCCGCCCCGCGCCCCGCGCCCTCCAAAGGCCCCGACTCCGGCCCCGCCACCGTCCCGCGCTGATACACCAGCGTGAACGGCAGCGCATCCTTGAAGTCCCCCTGATACGCCGCCCCCGCGATGCCCACCTGGTGTGCGTTTGCCAGCGACGCCGTCCGCAACCCCAACTCCCGAGTCCGATCCAAACTCGGCACGATGAGCGCCACCAACACCGCGATCACCGCAATAACCACCAGCAGTTCGATAAGCGTGAACCCGCGGGGGCGTGTGGTGGATCGCTTCATGCACTCATTGTTGGCGTATCGACGGAGAACCGGAGTCATCCCATGTCTCGCACGGCCTCTGTCCTGGTATGCTGACCCCGTGACCGACCCCCCAGCCCCCATCCCCCCTCTTCCACCCACCATTTCGACCCCAGTTCCCCCCCCGGTCATCTCCCACCCCCCCACCTCCCGCGCCGCGCTTCCGCCCATCCCCGCGCCCGGCACGCTCGCCGTCGACCCCCGCGTCTTCGCCTGCGAGCTCCCCTGCATCCACTGCGCCTACGACCTGCGCACCATCCACCTCTCCGCCCGCTGCCCCGAGTGCGGCAAGCCCGCCGCGGATTCGCTCCACGCCCTCGCACTCGTCGAGCCCGCGGACCTCGCCCGCACCCGCCTTGCGCTCATCCTCCTCATCATCGCCGGAATCGGCATTCCGTTGCTCGTCGTGCTGATCGCCCTGGCCACCGTCTTCGTCGGAAATAGCGGCAGCGGCGAGGGCGCCATCGCCTTCTTCGTCGGCGTGCTGATCCTGGGCGCGGGCCCCGTGATCTCGCTCATCGCCTGCTCCCAGATTGCCCGGCCCGTCCGCCGCCAGCACATCCACGATCTGCCAACCCGCTCCCCCGACCCGGGCACCGGCCCAGCCCTCCAAACCTTCGCCACCGCGTTCCTGCTCCTCTGCACCGCGCTGGGCCTCGTCATCCTGATCGTTACAAACTCGCACGGGCCGACCGAGGGCGTCGTCGTCGCCGGCGCAACGTTCGGCTGTCTCGCCCTGATCGCCTGGGACGTCCGCAACTTCCTCCTCTGCCGCACATTCGCGGCGCTCTGCTCCCGCGCCAACCTCCCCGGCACGCGACGCATGTTCAACTTCCTCTTCGGCGCCGCAATCTGCTTCGCCGCCGCGCACGCCACCGCCGGCACCATCGCCCTCCTGCTCTACCTCCAGCCCAGATCCATCGAGGATCTCTTCGGCAACCCAAGCGGCACCGGCCCCCGCGGCGGTATTTTCCAGTTCATATTCATCCTTGTCGGCATCGCCACATCAGTCATCCAGTTCGCCTCCCTCGGCTGGGCCATCGCCTGGCCCATCATGCTCGCCCTCCTCCACCGCCGCCTTACCCGCCCACTCGCCCTGGCGCGCGCAGCACAGCGCGACATCCTTACGGAACCTTCCACCCCGGACGCGGCCTTCTTCTCCCCCGCCCCCCCTCAGCACCCGCTCCCCCACATCCCGTTCCCGCCCTCATAACCCCCGCGCCCAGTCCCGCCGCACCATCACGAACCCGCTTTTCGTCGGTACAACTCGAAGACGGCGCATAGTGCTACGCTGGCCGCTTGTCCTTACCGCGACACCTCAACATCTGGTTGCTTGTCTTTCTCGCTCTGCTCTGGTTTGGCGCAACGTTTGTCTACTTTGGGGACACCGGGAAGTACAGCGACGATTGGTGGACAACGAGCCGACTCCCTGAGAGCGGTCGAATCGACTGGTCGCACCATCCGTGGCAGTCGTGGCCATACTTTTGGCGACCCCTGCACCTGGCGCACGTCTGGAGCGTGAACACGATCTTCTGGCGGCACGACTGGGTCGGCCACCTGGAACTCGCTCTCGTTCATGCCGCCGTGTGCGTGATGCTCTACCGACTCTTGGTGCGGCTGGGATCGGACAGAGGGCCCGCGATGGCCGCGGCTCTCCTGTTTGGTACCTGCCCGCTGCTGGGCGAGGCGATCGGTTGGTTCAGCGCGAGTTGCAATGCGATCGGCTCGCTGCTGCTGCTGATCATCCTCGATCTGGGATGTCGGTTCGGTTCGGGACTGCTCGTCCCCGACCGCTCGGATTGGTCCCGACTATTGGCCATCGCACTCCTGAGCTTCGCGACCGCGTGCTTTTACGAGCCGGCAGCAGCAAGTCTTGCGGCCATGCCCCTGGTCGTCTGGATCGCTACCCCGCGTGCCGCCGACCTGAGAGTTCGCGCACGCAGAATCATCATGGCCACGATCGCGGCCGGGCTCCCATGCGCCCTGTATGTAGCTCTGCTCGTCGCAACCGCCCCATCCGGCGTGCGCGGGGCGGTGGACACAGTTGGCGACCTGGATCCCGTCCACCACAGTCTGCGGAAGTTCGCCCGATCGTTCGTCGACACCACCGCTGGGCCTCGGGGGCGCGACATCGTGCTTGGGGGTGTTGAGCAGGGAATCGCCGCGGTACGAGAGCATCCATTCTTGCTGGGAGTCGTCATCGCCACCGCATGTGCGGGCATGATCTCGCTCATCGCAAGCGCTCGGACACCCCCACCGGCAACCCCAATAGGAAAGAAGCCCGCGGCGGAGGCACGCGGCCTCCTGCTGCCGCTCGGGATCTTGCTGATGCTCGCTTCCTGGGTGCCGTTCATTGCCCAGCACAACACAGGACTTCCGCCGCGCTCGCTCTACGTGCCTCTACTCGGGGCCGCCTTCTTCGTCGCGGCGGTGGGAAATGAGGTGAACCGGCGACTGGTCGCCCTCTCCGAACGCGGTCGAGGCGCCGCGCGAGCCATGGCGGCGGGGGGCGTCGGCGCGCTCGCGATCGTGGGCCAGATTGGGCTCTTGGGCATGCAGACGCAGTTCCGGAGCAACGCACGCTTTGACGCGTTCGTCGCGGAGCAGCTGGGAGCGATGTCGCCCGATGTCGAGCCTGAAACAGCGTTCATGGTCCTTGCCGCCGAGCACAGCGAAGCGGCCACTTCGCGCCCGGGTTACAACTCGATCCTGCACACCGCGTTGAGGGAGGGAGCAGCCGCAACTCCATTTCTGCGGCTATCGATGCGCCGAAGCGATGTTCGCGCCCTGACGGGGATACACGGCGGGCGAATGTTGGTGTGTGTCAACCATCTCTCATCGGAGGGCGTGCGCGACACCGGGATCGGCGGCGAGGATCGGTTTATTCCATGGGCGAACATCGTGCCGGTATGGATCGATGCCCAGGCAAAGGTTCACTTCGTTGACACATTGACCATCCAGCCGCTGGATGGGTCACCGCTGGAGATTCGACCGGTGCGAGCGAAGCGATTGGCTCGGAATGCGATCGAAAGGGCCGCGGAGGGGACGGACAACGCGCGGAGGCGCATTCGACTGATTGAAACGACGAACGGAAATAGTCGAATCGTCGTTGATGTCGATCAAATGCCAACTGGCCCGAAAAGCGAGCGCGCCCGATGACGGGTGCGTCGTGATCGCCCGCCTTATATCACGGACCCGCCCGCCGCCTGTACAACTCAAAGACCGCGCCGGATCCCGGATCAGCCAATCGCGTAATTAGCTCAAAGCGAGCATCGGCGCGAACCAGTCCGAGATAGAACTCGTCCGCATCGGTATGGATCACCTTTGGCCTGTCCTTTCTCGCGATGCCTTGGCCAACCAGTAACAAGTCGCGGCCCTCCAGCAGCGCCCGACCTATGCGGTCCGCCTCGGCTTTGTCCACGGTATTCGGCTTTCGCTCCACCGCTGCGATTTGCAGCGGCACTCCATCCCGGATGCACCAGAGCGTCAGCAGCTCCCAGGCCAAGTCGCGCTGTCCTCCCGCCACCAGGATAGATTTGGCGCCGCGGCCGGCCTCGCCCACGCGACCGCACTCCGCTTTGACCGCCTCGTACGTCCGGCGCACAAACTCGTCACGAGCATCTCGCGCCGCCCTCGCCGGCTCGCTGCGATCTCCCGGCCAGAGGGGAAACGTCCACCGATACGTCGCCAGACTGCCTCCAAACATCGCTCCCACAAGCAATGACGCGACGAGCGGGCGGCGAAGCCAGCCCCACGCCAACTCGCGTGCGGCGCGGCAAACTCCCGCGGCGGCATGCACCCCGGCCAGCCACAGCAGCGCGGTGAAGCACGAGGCGAACTGGGAGATCTTCACCGTCGAGAGCGTCGGCCCAGCCCATGCCATGGCAATCGCGGCGAGGGTGGCCACGAAATACACCATCCGCCGTCTAGAGCGGCCGGGAGACGCGGAAGGGGAGCGCGCAAAGAACGCGATGCATCCAAACAGTGTGAGCGCAAGCCCCAGCGGAACCAGCGAACGCGCGCCGTCGAGCATCAGATGACCGCCGGGCCCCGTCAGGTAGTACGTGGCGTGCTGAATCCACGAGCCGCGATACCCCCACATCTCGATACCTTCTCCCGTAAGCGTCCCCCGCATGTAGTCCAACTCACCGCGCAGTGCAAATACAAAATGCGGCACGGCCACAAGCACCATCGTGCCGAGGACCAACACCCACGCCCGGCATGCGCGCAACAGCGGCTTCTCCGCAGCTTGGCCCTGCATTCGCCGCAGCGCGAGATCCCGCACCGTGCAGATCGCCAGCGTCCCCGCGGCCAGCATTCCCGTCGGCAGCATCATCGCCGGCTTCACCAGAAGCGATAGTCCAAACATCGCGCCCATCCACACCAGCCGCCGCCACGGTGCCGCCAGCAACGGTCCGCGCAGCGCCTTCATCATCGCGATGGCGGCGCAGATGCCCGCGGCATAATCCGGCTTCAGGTTGTACATGCTCGCCGCCAGGAATGGCGCTGTGGTGGCGAACATCACCAGTGCGTGCGCCCTCCAGTTCCACCTCCCGCCCGCCCCGCGCGCCAGTTTCGCGGCGCAGAGCAAAAACCCAAGCACGGGCAGAGCCGTGGGCACGTAGGCCGCCCATTCGCGATATCCGCACACGCCAAAGCCGATCGCCGCGGCACCCGAAGACCACGGCGAGTGCGGGGGCTGACGCTTCCAGTCGTGTGCGATGGCCTTTATTGCGCCGACCGCCCCGCCGCGCTCCCACCCCTGCTGGCCGGCTTGTGTCAGCTCGGCGCCGCGCGCCATGTACAACACGTCGTCCATGCGCGGATAAAACGCCAGCCGCCCGCGCGACATGGATGTGCTCATCACCGCCATGCTCAGCACCATCGTGCAGACGACGGCGGTCGCGACCAGCGCCCAGCGGCGATGTAAAGGAGACTTGTTCACCACGCGCCAAGTCTACCACGCTCGGCAGATGGCCTGTCTCTTCTCAATCAGGCGAGTGCAGCAGCGAGTGCAGCCATCCCGTGCAGTGGCCGCGGCGGACAATCTCACTCACCGCCAGAACCCCCACGTCCCGCTCCCGCCCTCAGAGCTCCCGCGCCGGTACCCGCCGCCCCCGTACCGCGTCGCGGAATCAAAGTACAGCACCTGATCCGCCCGCGTCTCAAGCTGCAATCGCCGCGCGTAGTACAAATCGGGCCGCTCCCTCTCCGGCCACTCGTTGCTCGCCAGCACCGGCCCCTCTTCGCGATACCCCAGCGCAGCATCGTTCCGCGCATACTCCGGCATCGCGCTCGCATCCACGCCCGCCAGCATCATCCCCGTCCGCGGCGAGTTCATCACCAGCGCCCAGCTCCCCCCGCCTCCATCCCATTGATCGCGCCCGCGCACGCCCCCATCGCGCCACGACGCCCGATCCAGTTGCGCTCCGCACCCTCCCATCCCCAGCGCGGCCAACCCCATCGCACCGATCGCGCACACTGTCATTCCGCTTCTTTTAAGTGTCTTTTCCACCCCCCAATCATGCCTCAAGCCCGCCCCGAAGCCACGCGCCCGCCCCCTATCGGACGCATTCCCTCACACCATCCCCCTCCCACCCGCTCTCTCCCCTCCACCCCCCCAACTTCGTGGCATAAACCGAGATGAACCGTGGATGAAACAAGCGTGCAGAATACGAACCCGTCGCCTCCTTCACTCCGTCACGCCTTCACTTCTCCCCTCCCCACTTCCTCACGTCGTCTCCTCCTTGAACCGCACCATCACATCCTTCGCGAACGTCGGCAGCGCGATCGTCAGCTTTCCGCCCACGACCTGCATTCCCCATTGCACATCCAACTGCGTCCCGCCGTTGTCCGTGCTCCAGAACTCCACATCCATCATCTGCCCGTTCGTCAGCCCGGAGATCGTCACGGACGAACCCGCCACGCTCCCCGTCGTCCGGTTCAGATTCTGCTCCACATACACCATGCCCTGGTGCCCGTCGCTCGAGCCCACGCCGATCAGCTTCTTGTTCGTTCCCAGGAATCCGATCCGGCCCGCCAGTGTCATCGCGTCGTAGTTCGCGTAGTCAAAGCCGATCGTCCCGTCGGCGGCGAAGTTCGTGATCACATTCTGGATCTCGCGCATCCCCGTCGGCAACGGCAGGGGCAGATACCCAGTCGTCGTCGGCCCGAGATTGCTCGGCACCAGATCGCGCATCTCCTGCCCGGCCAGACGCATGCCGTTTCCACCCAGGCCCATGGCGATCTGTGTCCAGCTCGTCGTCCGGTACAGATCCACATCGTTCTGCACCGTCCACGGGTGCGTCGGGTCCGGGTTCGGCGATACACCTGTGTAGTACGCCTTGCCCGTCGGCCACAACCACTTCACAAGGCCCCATTCCCCGTTGTTGATCACCCGATTGTCGCGCTTGTTCGACTGCCAATACCCCGCCAGCGCGGCATAGTCCGTCACCGGCCGGATCGACTTGTCCGCGTCGGGGCTGTTGATCGGCTCGGCCGTCGTGGTCGTGTACCAGTGCGGCGCGAGTATGTCGATCCCGTCGGTCAGGAAAAGCGCTCGCGCCTCCGGCCCGCGCGGCACCAACCCGTCCGTGCTCGACATGATCAGAATGTTCGGGTCATACGCATGCACCGCCTGCGCCACCCGCGTCACAAACTTCGACCGGTTCCGCATCTCCAGCGTGCGGCTCGGGTCGCCGTTGCCCTGCGCATTGAGCGTCCAATCCCAGTTGTCCCATTCGTTGGGCAGGCCGATCCCCAGAACGCTCGTCGCGTCCGGGCTCGAGTGCACCCAGTTAATGATCGTCTCCATCCGGTTGATCACCATCGCGCCCATCTGCGCGTTCTGGAAGAAGTCGTCGATCGTCGTCAGCGGCCCGCCGTTCGCCGCCGCGTACGCCGTCAGGTTGAAGTGCGCCTTGTAGTTGAACGTATCAAACGGTGCAAGCAGCAGACGGATCCCCGTCCGCGCCGCCTCGTGCATCATGCCCAGCAGATAGTTCTGCATCGCCGGGTTGAAGTGCCCCGCCGGATACTCCAGCCAGTACATCCCGTTGGGAAGCTGATTCTGCCCGTTGGTCTCCAGCGCCAGAGACTCCAGCGTCACACGCAGCGTGTTCACGCCGTTGGCCGCCAGCGCGTCGAAGTACCCCGCCGCGCCTCCTTCGCTGCCGGGATTCTGCCCGAAGTTCAGCATCTGCTGGTGCGCCGAATCCCACACGCTGCCGTTGTACAAGTTGCGAACATAGAGATTGCTCGGCGCCGAGATCGAGCCCACCATCACGAACGGGTCCCCCGACTCCGTCACCAGCGAGCCGCCCCCCGGGCTCGTCAGCAGCCGCTCCCCATTGGTCGTGTCCTGCGACTCCGTCTGCGTGAAGAAGTGCGCCGACTGCATCGGCCCCTCGCGCCCAACGCCATCCACCGCCCGCACCGCCACGTAATACTCCGCGCCCGGCTGCAATCCGTTGATCCGCAGACTCTCGGCCATCCCCTTCGGGTGCGGCACGAACGTGTTGTGTATCTCCGTCGCGCTCTGCCAGTCCAGCTCGTCGGCAATCGGATACGACGACCACCGGATCTCATACCCCGCCACCCCGCCCCGCTTCGCCCCGCCCAGCGCCATCACCGCGCTCGACGAGAACGGAGCCGTGAAGTTCAGCCGCGCCCCATACCCGTCCACGTTCGCAGCGTTCAGCCCGAACACCTGGCTCGGATGGTCGCTCGTCCGCGAATCCCCGAACACCACCCACGCGTAGTTGATCGGCCCCTCCATTCCGGGCGAGGACACGTTGAAGCTGCTCTCCACGCCGTTGATCTGATCATCCAGCGTCCGCGGCCCGAATCGCATCGCCGCATTCGGGTCCGCGTCGTGCGCCGAGTGGTCGTGCGTCCCGCCGGTGTCATCGAAGAACACGGAATAGTTCATCGTGATCGCCTGCCCGTCGATGGGCATCCCGCCCATACCGAGCGCGTTCCACGGAAGGAAAATCTCCGTCGTCCAGCCCTGATCAAGATCCGAGTTGTTGTTCAGCGTGCCATGCAGCACCGTCTTCCACGATGTCCCCGTCGGCACCGCACCGTACGCGTTCACCTGCACGCCGTTCAAATCCCCCTCGCGCCCCGTCGGGTTGTTGCCCGCGATGTAGTTCTCCCGCGAAACCGCGCCGGAGCCCGTCAGCGCACCGTTCTGAGCCCCGATGTTGAACCCCAGCGCACGCCCCGCCGGCGTCATGTACCGCTTGCGCGTGTTCGAAGCATCAAAGAACAACGCCAGCGAGTCGTCGTCGAACCAGTTCCACTGCGTTCCGCTCCCCGCCCCGCCCCCATCCGCCCACAGGTACTGATCCTTCACATCCGCCGCCAGATACAGCCCCAGTTCGGTGTACTTCATCCGTATGGTCACGGCCGAGTCCGTCCGGTTGGCCTGCGCCTGCGTGATCGGCACGCTCCCGGCCCACTCCACCGGATCGATCACCCCATCCACCACCACCGTCCCATAGTTGGCAAACCACGTCGGATGCGCGATGGTCAGCGGATCGGCGATAAACAGTTGCCGCTGCTCAAGCGACTCCAAACCCCCGAATCCGGGCTCCGCCGCTCCCGCCAGCCGCAGCATCCGCCGCGTCGACGGCGACGCCTTACCACATTCCAAACGGTTCGCCCGTCGACTTGTCGCGCTGCTGAGCATCATGGAGCCACCTTTTTGTCAATCCCACAAGCCGGTCGCAGGTCGGGCTCCATGCGTTTCAGAGCCCGAACCTCTATCACCGTCCCGCCAGTCACACTTCGACCGGCCAGGACTACGCCCCAAAAAGGGTGCAAACACATTGCACCCCTGAATAGGGCAGTGTCTTCATCGGCAACTTTGAGCACCCACTCCATTCGGCATTTCTTGCCGATTTAGGTGTTAACCCTCGGACCCTTTCTTCTTCCGGGGCTTACCCATGTAAAAAAACCTTGACAACCCCGGTCCATCCGACAAACTGGAGTGCGCCTCGCACTTTCCGGACCATGTCCCAAAGTCGCGGCTCAAATTCCACGATCCTGAGCGCTCGATCGTGCTTACTCGTGTTTTTCATCGGGGCGATCGCCCCGTGCAAAGTTGATCGAATGCCCCGGCGGGTACGTGGCCCCTCGGCGCAGATCTTCGGGATCCCTCGATAAGAGGAAGAAAGGTGGCTTGTATGCGTTTGAAGTCATTGAAAGCGTGCTTGATCGCGCTGGCAGCGTGTTCGTGTATGGGAATCGCGTCGAGTTCTTGGGCTCAATGCGCCAACTACACAGTGAGCTCGGGAACCGTCGCGTATCAAACCGCGACGACCGACAGCGGCAGCAACGGCGACGACGTCAATACAACGTTCGCCATCCCATTCCCGATTACGTTCTACGGCACGACCTACTCCACGGGTGCCACCATCAACCTCGGCTCGAATGGGTGGATCGATTTCGCCAACCCACACACTGGCTACTACTCAAACGTCTGCCTGCCGGCCATACGCGGTAGCACGGATACCACCGGCAACTTCGGGCCCACCATGTTTGTGTGGTGGGACGACCAGTACACGACCAACAGCAACGGCAAGGGTATTTTCACCGCCGTGACCGGCGTCACGCCTTCCCGCCAGCTCATTATCGAGTGGCGCGCGGCGACGAGTTCCGCAGGTACGATCAGCAACAAATACGAGGTCATCTTCAGCGAGGGCTCAAATGACTTCGACTTCGTCTATGGGACGCCGCTGGGTTCCTCGGCCAGCGCCACCGTCGGCGTTCAGTCCAACGGCGCGATCGGAGCTACCTTCACCCAGATTATCTGTAACGCTGCGGGCGGCCCCGCCGCCGGCACTTCGCGGCACTTCACCTGCGTTGCTCCCTCGACGGGTGCATGCTGCGACATCACCGGCGCCTGCGCCCTGATTGCGAGCGTTTCCTGTGCATCACCAAGCTTGTACGCTGGTGCCGGCACCACGTGCAACGCAGCGGCGCCGCTCTGCCCCATTGCTGGCATCGGCTCGTGCTGCGACGTCACAACGGCCGCGTGTACCTATGTCTCCTCCGCGGCTTCTTGCGCCAGCCCAAGCACATACGCCGCGGGCGGCGTGTGCACCCCCAACTCCTGCGCCCCCGTTGGCTCGTGCTGTGTGAACAGCTCCTGCACCACAACGCTCCCGGCCAACTGCACCGGTCTGTTCGCGGGCCCCAACACGACCTGCACCACCAACCCCTGCCCGCCCCCCGGCAATGACAACTGCAATCTGCCGATGCCAGCGCCCTACCACTTCACCGCAAACTTCACCGTCTCCGGCGACGCCACCACGGCCACCAGCGACGGCTCCTTCGCGGGCATCGCAGGCGGCACCTTCGGCTGCAACCCAACGAATACCAGCGCAGCCAGCAACTCCGGCAAAGAAGTCTATTTCTCCTTCACTCCGTCGGCCAACGGCACTCTGAACGCCGACCTGTGCAGCACCGTGCCCAGCACCGACTCGGTGCTCTCAATCCACACCGGCTGCCCCGCCACCGCCGCCAACACCATCGGGTGCAACGACGACGGCGCCTGCTCCGCGGGCGTCGGCCTGTCCCAGGTCGTCGGCGTTCCCGTGACCGCCGGCACCCCCTACCTGATCCGCGTCGCCCACTACGGCACCGCTTCCACCACGGCCTACGTCTACACACTCCAGGTCACCACCGCCGCCATCGGCGCCTGCTGCAAGCCCGACGCGTCGTGCATCGTCGCCACCAGCGCCGCCTGCACCGGCGCTCCCAACAACGGCTCGTATGGCGGCAACGCCACCACCTGCGGCGCCGTCACCTGCACCGGCGCCTGCTGCGACAACACCACGGCCGTGTGCACCGCCACCGCAGCGAATGCCTGCACCGGCGTCTACTCCGGAATCGGCTCCTCCTGCTCTCCCAGCCCCTGCATCGGTCAGGCCTGCTGCTCCACCTCCACGGGGGCGTGCACCCTCGTCGGAAACTCCGGCACGTGCGCTGCGGGCTCGGTCAGCGCTGGCGCCAACACGACCTGCGTACCTTCTCCGTGCACCATCAGCACCTGCTGCGCCGCGAGCGGCGCGTGCACCGTCACCGGCTCCGATCCATGCCCCTCGGGCACGACCCCCAACGCCGCCACGGCCTGCACCCCCACCAACCCGTGCCCCCAGCCCCCGCCCCCGGCTAACGATCTGTGCACCAACGCTCAGGTTCTGACACTCAACGTCGCCGCTACCGGCAGCAACGTCACCGCCACCGGCGATGCCACCGAAGGCACCGCCCCAGCTTGCCAGCCGTCCTTCGGCAAGAGCGTCTGGTTCAAGTTCACCGCACCTTCCACTGATGTCTTCGGCTTTACGGCCTGCGGTTCCGACTACGACACCGTGCTCTCCGTCTTCGACGGCACCTGCGGCGCACTCGGCACCGAAGTCGGCTGCGACGATGACGGTTGCGACGGCATCACGCCCGCCGGCAGCACCCTCGCTTCCATCATCGCCCCCGTCGCCCTGACCGCCGGGCAGACCTACCTCGTTCGCCTCGCCGGCTACAACACCGTTCCGGCTACTGGCAACTACACCCTCACCGTGACCGGCACCGCCCCCACGGGCGTCTGCTGCCGCGGTGCTACCTGCACCACCACCGTCGCTTCCGCTGCGGCCTGCACCGGCTCCCTCGTCGCCGGTCAGACCGCCGGCGCCAGCTTCCCCGCCGGTGCGGCCTGCAACGCCGGCGGCTCCAACACCACCCCCTGCTGCTACGCCGACTACAACAAGGTCAACGGCGTCGGCGTCCAGGACATCTTCGACTTCCTCGCCGACTGGTTCGCCGGCAGCAACTACGCCAACACCGGCGGCAACGGTGGCCCCGCCGCCCTCGCCGTCCAGAACATCTTCGACTTCCTCACCGCGTGGTTCGCCGGCGGCTGCTAAGCCCCCGCTGATCCAACTCGGTTGATCTACAACCCCAAGCCCCCGCCACCTGGCGGGGGCTTTTCATTTACACCACGGATCCAAGGCGGTGGCACGGGCGCCTCGTCCGCCCTTGCCGTTGAAACTCCGGTCCACGTTCCACCTTGACTCCTCCTCACCCCGCGCGCACACTCCCGTAGCCGCGCGTTCGTGCCCACCGTTCGTGAGCCCGCGCCGCCCAAGGCGCTCCGTATGTCACGCTGGTTCCGCTCATGGATGGGCCCCGCCGCTGTCGCTGCATGCGCCGCGCTCGGCACACCCGCCGCCAACGCCCAGTTCGCCCCGCCCACCAACGACCTCTGCTCCAACCCGCAGACCCTCACCCTCAACACCCCTTTCTACGGCACCAACGCCTCCGCCTCAGCCACCAACGACGGGCCCATCGCGCCCTGCTCCTCCGCCTCCGGTTTCCGCGGCGTCTGGTTCTCCTTCACCCCAGCGCTCACCCAGCGCTACCAGGTCTCCGCCTGCCATTCCGTCTTCGATACCGCTCTCGCACTCTTCTCCGCCGCCGACTGCACCACCTTCAACCCCGCCTCCTTCGTCCTTGTTCCCGGCGGCTGCAACGACGACCACTGCGGCGGCGGCCCCGGCCCCGGCAACGTCGGCTCCACCTCCGGCTCGCTCATCTCCAACATCCCCCTCACCGCGGGACACACCTACCTCATCCGCCTCTCGGGCGTCTCCGCCTCCGGCTGGTACCAGATCTCCGTCTCGGACTTCACCACCTCCGGCGCGTGCTGCAACAACAACGGCTCCTGCCTCCTCACTCCCGCCGCCACCTGCTCCACCATTGATGCCACCTCCACCTTCATGGGCGGCGGCACCTCCTGCGCGCCCAGCCCCTGCCTCGGCGCCTGCTGCAACTCCACCACCTACGCCTGCACGCTCACGCCCCCCGCCGGCACCGGTTCCTGCGCCTCCACATCCGTCGGCGTCTGGCAGGGCTTCGGTTCCACCTGTGCCGCGAATCCCTGCCCCACCGGCGCATGCTGCTCCATCTTCGGGCAATGCAGCGTCACGCTCCAACGCTCCTGCGCCACCGCGTGGGTCGGCGGCGTCACCTGTCTGCCCGCCTCCAACTGCAGCGCCAACATCTCGGCCTGCTGCAACAACAACACCTTCGCCTGCACCTTCGCCGCACTCCCCTGCCCCGTCGGCTTTACCTTCGCGGGGTTCGGGACCTCCTGCTCCCCAAACGCCTGCGTGCTCGGGTCCTGCTGCAGCGCGTTCGCCTGCACACGCACCTTCGCCGCAAGCTGCACCGGCGCAAGCGCCTTCCTCCCGAACTCCTCCACCTGCTCCCCCACGCCCTGCTCCGCCGCGTGCTGCGATGCCTCCGGCTCCGGCGGCTGCACGCTCACCGTCGGCGCGCCATGCCCCGCCGGCTTCACGAGCATGTCCGTCGGCTCCACCTGCACGCCCAACCCCTGCACCTACGGCGCATGCTGCACGCCCAACGGCGCGTGCAACCTCCTCCCCGGCGTCTCCTGCAACACGCCCAGCATCTTCATAGGCCCCACTTCCTCCTGCACGCCCGACAACCCCTGCGCCCTCATCCTCGGCGCGTGCTGCTCCCCCACCGGCAACTGCTCCGTCACCACGCCCAGCGGCTGCTCCATTGGCTCCATGTTCCAGGGCACCGGCGTCGGCAACACCGGTGGCGCATGCACTTCGAGCACGTTCTGCCAGGCCCTCACCATCCTCGGCGCGTGCTGCTCCGCAACGGGCGCGTGCTCCGCCACCACCTTCAACGGCTGCACCGGCGTCAGCACATGGCTCGGCGCGGGCGTCGGCTACACCTCCGGCGCCGCGTGTACCACCGCCACCTTCTGCCAGGCCGTCGCGTACCTCGGCTCGTGCTGCTCGGCCAACGGCGCATGCTCCATTTCCACGCCACTCGGCTGCACCGCCCCCGGCACCTTCATGGGCCTGGGTTCCAACTACTCCGGCACCGGCGTCTCATGCTCGGCCGCCGCATTCTGTCAGACCTCCTCCACGCTCGGAACCTGCTGCACCTCCGCCACCTGCTCAATCACCACCATCGCCGGCTGCATCGGGCCGGGCTCCGCCTTTCAAGGCCTCGACGTCAACTACCCCGGCTCCGGCACCGCCTGCACCTCCACCACCTACTGCCAAAGCCCCACCATTCTCGGCGCATGCTGCAACACCTCCGGCGGCTGCTCCGTCACCCTCCCCAGCGCGTGCCCCACACCCAGCGCGTTCCAGGGCCTCGGCGTCGGCTTCACCTCCGGCACCGCCTGCACCTCCGCCACCTTCTGCCAGAACACCGCCTACCTCGGCGCGTGCTGTTCGGTCGTCGGCACCTGCGTCGCCACCGCCGCCGCGGCCTGCACCTTCCCCAGCGTCTTCCAGGGCCCCGGCGTCGGCTACACGGGCGGCTCACTGGCCTGCAACCCAGTCACCGTCTGCCACTCCGCCACGATCCTCGGCACGTGCTGCTCCTCCAGCGGCATCTGCTCCATCACCACGCCCTCGGGGTGCCTCGCCACGAACGTCTTCGCCGGCCTCGGCGTGAACTACACCATCGCCACCACCGCCTGCACCAACGTCAACTACTGCACCGCCGGCGCGGGCAACGTCCTCGGCGCGTGCTGCTCCGCCGGCGGCGCGTGCGCCGCCACCACGCTCCCCGGCTGCGCCCCCGGCTCCCAATGGCAGGGCCTTGGCATCGGCACCTCCGCCGGCGTCTGCTCCCCGCTCACCGTCTGCCAATCCACCGCCATTCTCGGCGCGTGCTGCTCCACCGCGGGCGTCTGCACCATCACTCCCGCCGGCGCCTGCCCCGGCCCCAGCGTCTTCGCCGGCGTCGGCGGCGGCTACACCACGGGCACAAGCTGCACCAACAACTTCTGCAACCCCTCGCTCGGCGCCTGCTGCACCGCCACCGGCGCATGCTCCGCCACCACGCTCTCCGGCTGCACCGCCAACGCCACATTCCGCGGCGCGGGCGTCGGCGTCACCGGCACAAGCTGCACCACCACCACCATCTGCCAGACCTCCTCCATCATGGGCGCCTGCTGCTCCACCACCGGCGCATGCACCGCCACAACCCCCGCCGGATGTCCCGGCACCAACACCTTCGTCGGTATCGGCGTCGGCTACACCTCCGGCACCGCCTGCACCTCCGCCTCCTTCTGCACCACCGGCGCGGGCAATATCCTCGGCGCCTGCTGCTCCATCACCTCCGGCGCGTGCATCATCTCCTCCGCACCCGGCTGCACCACGCCCAACCTCTTCACCGCCATCGGCTCCACCTGCACGCCCATCAACCCCTGCGGCGGCGCATGCTGCTCCTCCACCGGCGCGTGTACCGCACTCGTCAATGCCGCCGCCTGCGCCGGCGCGTTCACCAACGGTGCGCTCTGCTCCCCCACGCCCGCCGCCTGCGCCACCGGTGCGTGCTGCACCCCCACCGGCTGCACCTCCGTCACCGCCGCGGGCTGCACCACCGCCTCCGGCACCTTCGGCGGCAACGGCACTACGTGCAGCCCCGGATACTCAACGCCCATCCTCGGCTCTGCGGCCATCGAGAACATCGCCGCGGGCTCCACCAACGCGGGCACCTCCTGGATCGCCGGCGGCGGCGGCGGCACCAACTCTCTCGACGACGGCTCCAACCTCGGCATCCCACTCGGCTTTACCTTCAACTTCTTCGGCACCCCGCAGACGACCATCGGCGCCTGCACCAACGGCTACGCCTTCTTCGGCGTCAACTCCGCCGCCTTCGCCAACGTCCCCATCCCCACCATCGCGCTCCCCAACAGCATCCTCGCCCCCTACTGGGTCGATCAGATTCTGACCATCGCAACCCAGATCACCTGGAAGTCCCTTGGCGTCGCCCCGTACCGGCGCTTCATCGTGCAATGGAACAACGTCGGCCGCTACGCCACCGCCGGACCCACCGGCACCCACACCTACCAGATCATCCTCTACGAAACCGCCGACCTCGTCGAATACCGCTACGGAACGCTTACCACCGGCACTCCCAACAACACCATCACCCCAACCGTCGGCATCGAAGATTCCACCGGAACCATCGGCACTTCCTACGACGCCGCCCTCCTCCCCCCCGGCGGCCACTCCCTCTTCTTCTCGCCCATGCCCACCCCATGCTCCAGCCCCACGCTCATGGGCGCGTGCTGCACAGGGGCCGTCTGCACCACCGGCACGCTCGCCGCGTGCATCATCAGCTCGGGTTCCTATCAGGGCAACAACGCCCTCTGCAACCCGCTCCCCTGCATCACCGGCGCGTGCTGCGCCATCGCCGGGTCCTGCGCCGTCGTCATTCAGTCCGTCTGCATTGCTGATGGCTCGCTCTATGGCGGCGACAACTCCACCTGCACCTCTTTCACCTGCCCCGCCGTCGGCGCGTGTTGCATCGATTCCGCCTGCGCCGTCGCCTTCCAATCCAACTGCACCGGCACCTTCACCCCCGCCGGAAACTGCGCCCCCAACCTCTGCTCCGGCGCGTGCTGCACCGGCACCGGCATCTGCACGCTCACCACCTCCGCCGCGGCCTGCACCGGCACCTTCTTCACCCTGGGCACATCCTGCTCCCCCCTCCCCACCGGTTGCTTCAGTTCCGACGAGTGCCAGACCACCACCGCCGTCCTCGCACTCGGCGTCCCCTCCACCGGCGACAACTCCGCCGCCACCAACTCCGCCCTCATCCTCCCAAACACCTCCGATCCCTTCTGCACCCAAACCTCCTTCGGCTCAGGCATGCCCAAGGACATCTTCTGGAAGTTCACCGCGCCCGCAACCGCCCTCTACGACCTGAGCACCTGCGGCTCCGCAGTGGCCGACACCATCCTCTCCGTCCACTCCGGCTGCCCTGCCACCCAGGCCAATCTCGTCTCCTGCAACGACGATTCCACCTCCGGTCCCAACAACATCTCCTGCGTCACCATCCAGCCCCTCGGCGGCAACGCACTGCAATCCCACCTCCCCTCCCTCTCCCTCAACGCGGGCACGCTCTACTACATCCGCGTCGCCGGCTACAACGGCACCACCGGCGGCCTCACCGTCACCATCCGTCTCCCCGGCGCAACCGGCGCCTGCTGCGTCGCCGTCAACTGCACCCTCACCGACTCGGCCAGTTGCCCCGGCGCATTCATTCCCGCGGGGCTCTGCACGCCAAACCCCTGCCCCCTGGGCGTCTGCTGCCGCGGCTCAACCTGCACCACCGCCATCGGCTCCTCCGCCGGCTGCACCGGCTCCCTTACGACCGGCCAGGCCGCCGGAGCCCGCTTTGTCCCCGCCCACAACTGCAACTCATTCGCCAACGCCCGCATCCCCTGCTGCTACGCCGACTACAACAAAACCGGCGGCATCGACGCCATCGACATCTTCGATTTCCTCAGCGACTGGTTCGCCGGCAGCCCCTTCGCCAACACCGGATCCACCGGCGACCCCGCCACCCTCTCCACCCAGAACATCTTCGATTTCCTCGGCATCTGGTTCGCCGGCGGCTGCTAAGCCCCGGCGCAATCGCCGGGGCCGAACATCAACGCGACCGATTGGATTCGAACCAATGACCTGCGGTTTAGGAAACCGCCGGGGCGAAGTTGTAACGAGCGCAGACTGCGGGACTTACGACAACACACAAAACGTCTTGGCGGTTTGCTTGGCGCAGCTCGCCCGTGACCAGCCCGACTTGGCGGCAATAGCCCGCGCGTGGCCCTCTCTCGCCCCCGGCGTGCGCGGCGCGATCATCGCGCTGGTCGGTGCAGTTGCGCTTCCTTCCCCGGAGGCCGCCCCGTGACGCGACGAACCCCCCAGTTGGCACCGTTGCGTACCCGCCCGCGCTTCCCCGCGTCGGGCCAACGTCCCGCCCACGGGGGCGTTCTGGCACTTGTCGGCCGCGGGCGGCACCCCAAACGACCGCGCTTCACCTCCCCATCACCCAACACCACTGCCCCAGGAGTCCATCTCCCATGCTGACCGTCGAAATGTGGCCGATCGACAAGCCCATCCCGTACCCAAAGAACCCGCGCTCCAATGAACAGGCGGTGCAGGCGGTGGCCAACTCCATCCGCGAGTTCGGCTGGCGACAGCCCATCGTCGTGGACCGTGATGGAACCGTCATCATGGGGCATACGCGTCTGCTCGCCGCCAGGCACCTCAACATGGCCCAGGTGCCCGTGCATATCGCCGACGGGCTCACCCCCGAGCAGGTGAGGGCTTTGCGGATCGCCGACAACCGGCTCCACGAACTGTCCACTTGGAACACGGACCTGCTGTCACTCGAACTCTCCGAGATCAAGGACCTCGGCGTAGATATGACGCTGCTGGGCTGGAGTCCCGAGGAGCTGGTGGAGGTGATGGCCCCGCCCGGCACGGAGGGCCTCACCGACGCCGACGACACGCCCGAGCCGCCCGCCGTTCCCATCACCAAGCCCGGGGACTTGTGGCTGCTGGGCGAGCATCGCTTGCTCTGCGGCAACAGCACACTCCAAGCCGACGTGGACAAGGTGATGGACGGCCACACCGCCGCGCTCGTCTCCACCGATCCGCCTTTTTTGGTGAACTACACCGGCGACCGCCCCAACGACTCCGGCAAGGACTGGTCGGCCACGTACCGGGAGGTGGACATCACCGACGCCGACGGGTTCTTCCGGTCCGTCTTCACCAACATCCTGCGCATCATCGCCCCGCACGCGGCGATTTATTGCTGGCACGCGCACAAGCGGCAGGCATTGATCTCCACCGTGTGGTCGGACCTGGGCATCCTGGACCACCAGCAGATCGTCTGGGTGAAGCCGACACCCGTGTTCGGGCGCGTCTATTGGCACTTCCGCCACGAGCCATGCATGATGGGTTGGCGACAGGGCTCCCAGCCCGTGCATGACTCGGACCACGAGTTCAACTCGGTCTGGGAGATCGACTGGGAGGGCAAGAGCCGCATCGTCGGCAACGAGCACCCCACCCAGAAGCCGGTGGAGATCTTCGCCCGCCCGATGCGCAAGCACACCAAGCGCGGCGACATCTGCTTCGAACCCTTCTCCGGCTCCGGCTCCCAGATCATCGCCGCCGAGCAGCAGGGCCGCAAGTGCTACGCCATCGAACTGGAGCCGACGTTCATCGAGGTTGCGGTTGCCCGATGGGAGAAGTTCACGGGGAAGAAGGCCGAGCGTCAAACGGCGTGAGGTGCCACCCGAACAGGTGGCGGGGAGTGTGCCGAAATGGGAAACAAGGGACCCGACACTTTGTCGCCGGAGCAGGAGAAGGGAATCGTTGCGCTCTTGTCCGAACCGACCATTCAGAAGGCGGCCCTGGCGGTGGACGTGAGCGACACCACGATGCACCGCTGGTTGGAAACGCCCGCCTTCGGCCGCGCGTATCGCAACGCCAGACGCGAGGGATTCCGGCATGCGATCGCCTTAACCCAGAAGTACGCGGTCTACGCGGTGCAGACGCTCATGAAGGTGATGCAGGACCCCGCGGCCCCACATTCGGCGAAGGTGTCGGCCTCGGGTCTGCTGCTCAAGTTCAGCCGCGAGAGCATTGAACTGGACGATCTCGTCGCGCGAGTCGAGGCGTTGGAGCAGACCGACCAGAGTTCCGCCGCGGCGGGCCGGGTGGGATTCTCGACATGAGCGGCACGCACGCCATGTTCAGGAGGCTCAAGGCGGTCGAGCGGGCCTCCGTTGCCCCCGCTCCCACCCAGTGCTCGCGCTGTGGCGCACCAAGGCCCGGGCAAGTCATGTGGATGTGCGTGACGAAGACGGGACGACCCCGATGGGGAACCTGCAAAGAGTGCGGCCTCCCCCTGAACAGCGATGGCCGGCCATGCTCAGCGATTCCCGTCGTCAAAGGCAAGCCGCTGTGGCCAATCGACGTGTACAAGCCCGATCGATGGTGGTTCCACGACGCCGTGTAGGAGCCCGATCCGTGTTCATTCACCAACGACTCCGCCGCCTGGAACGAGACCGCCCCCTCGGGAGTGACGGACGCCCCATCTGCCGCGCGTGCGAGAGCGGAAAGAGCCGCCACCTGGTCTTCCAGATGGAGGGACAGGAGCCGTTCCCACCACTTCCCCGGTGTAAGGAGTGCGGGGAGGAGAGCGCGTTCATCATCAACATCCTGCACGCTCAGCCGCCTGTTCCGCGTCAACAGGTATCAAGCGACCCCGTTACGTGAGGAACTCCCATGCCCCTTGGACCCCGACTCCGTCGCCTGGAACACACTGCGTGCTTGATTGCCGCGACGGGACCAGCCTGCGCCATCTGCGCCAACGGCACCAAGCCCCACGCGGTGGTGGCACGCTTCCAGGACAGGAATCTGGACGAACCCATTCCGCTCTGTCCCGGCTGCGGGCGAAACAATGCCCAGGTCATCCGCGTGCTCCGCGCCGTTCCCCCGGCGGGGTGGTTCCCCCGGCCATTCAACGAGATCCCCGCGTAAGCCCCCGGTTTCCCTGCCGGACCGTCCGTCTCTCGCAGCCACGTTCCCGTCACTATCCACCGTTCCCAAAATCCTTCCTGTGATTCCGAACGAACTACCACATACCACCCACTCCCATGCGCCGAACGACCTCCCATCATCCCTCGGGTTTCACGCTGATAGAGCTGCTGGTCGTCATCGCCATCATCGCCCTTCTGGTGGGGCTGCTCCTGCCCACCCTCGGCCATGCACGCGGAGCAGCGCGCTCGGCGGCATGCATGTCCAACGAGCGGCAGATCGGGATCGCCGCGCGGATGTACATGGACGACAACAAGGGGGGGCTGTTCCACCACCACGAGGGATGGGTGCTCGACGACGGAACGCAGACCGACGTTCTTCCCACGACGCCGGCCGGGTGCTCGGGCGGTGGCAGCGGCAACAGCCAGGCCGAAAAACCATGGGTGATCTTCTTCCAGCCTTACTTGGGCGGCAATCGCCAAGTCGGCTTTTGCCCGTCCGATCCGACATTGCGATCCAGCGTGCTGGCGAGCACCCTGAACGACTACAACGGTGACATTACCAGCACGGCGGATACGCCCCCGGCATCCTCCGAGCAGGCCATTGCCGTGGATCAGCACCTGACCATCGAGAGCTACGCACTCAACTCCGTATTCACCCACCGCTCGGCGCGGTACGCCGTTGAGCACGCGCTTCTGGGGTTCGCCACCGACGCGGTGGCGTCCAACATCGTGAACCAGAGCATGGTCATGTTCTCCGAACGCAACTCCGAGGCGCTTGACGCGGCGGACAACACGGCATTCGGGTCCGTCACCCAGGACGACTACGACACGTGGGACGGGGAGGCCGCGCTGGTTCGTTGGGGGCCAGACGCGGGTACGTATTCAGGCGAGGGATGGATCAAGTACAACCGGCACCAGGGCGCTGCCAACTACGTCTTCCAGGACGGCCACGCTGGTACGCTGCACTGGAGCGATGTCCGCAAGCGGCAGTATCCCGATCTTGTCGTGCGTCAGCCCCTCAGCGATCCGCCGCGCTGAGCGTTACGCTTTCAGTACGGAACGTAGCGGGACCTGCGGCAGCGGCGGCCAACGGCAGGCGGTGGCAACCCCGCGGCCCGAGGATTAAGGAATCGAAGGGGGGAGGGGCCTGTCCGTACCCCTCTCTCAGTTCATGAGGAAAACACCCCGATGGCCCTGAATCCGCGCATCGATCGGCTGGAGCGTCGGCTGGCTCCGGCCAATACCCCCGACGGCTGCCCACGATGCCGCGTATGCCGCGAGGGCGCGCTGCTGGCCTCGGTGGCCCGGTTCGACGGGTATCCCGCGTGGGGCGGTCAGGGGCAGGGTGCGGGGACGTGCGCGGCGTGCGGGCGTGTCTGTCGGGAGGAGGTAGTCGTGCGGGGCATCGACCCTGCGCTGATGTGAGCGCCGCAGCCGCTGTCCCCGGTTTCCGCCCGAGCGGGGCGAGGGAGAGCGGGAGGGGTCCATAGATTGCACGGCGGTCCCAGCCGGGGAGCGTCATGCCGCCGCCGCAACCAGGTTTGCCAGCGTCGGATCGGCTTCGATGCGTTTCATGACCTCGACCGCCTTCTCTGGCCCGCCGCACGCTTCCGGGAAGTCTTGCTCCAGGTACCCGTCCCACGGGTTGTTGTCGTCGATCCCCATGAAGGTTCTCCCTCGCCATCGTAGTGTGCCGGCGAACGAATCAGACGGTTGCAACTGGGTGAGTTCGCACTCGAGCACTTTGGCGATCGGGCGAAGGAGATCGATCAGACGGCCTTGTGAGACGGCAACCTCTGTCCAACGCGCACACCAGGTCTCCATGTCGAGCCGAGGCCGCTGAGCAAACTCGGCCTTGAGCGATCGCAGGGCGCGACCGTTCACGCGCTCAAGCCAAACGGAGTAGACAACGAAGATGACCGCGCCCACGCCTAGGAAAGCCCAGTGCTGCCACGGTCCCATGCGTGGAGGGTAGCTCGGGAACATGCATACCCCGAGCCCGCACGCACACGCCCCCCCATCCCCCTCGCCCCGCCCGGACCGAAATCTTACTTTGCAGGCGGTGGCCCCGGTTGAATCCTGAGACGTGCCACCGGATGTCGTCGCTTGGGGGGGTGGACGACAGCCGGTGCGGGCAACCAGTCGCGCGTGACCCTCCGCCTGTCCGGCATCGGTAGCACAGTTTGGATCAAAGCGGGCCACACGCCACGACCCCAATTGAGAGCCGTTGGGCTCAATGGGTTGACGCTGGCCGGATTTGTGTCACACTTCACCTTCGCACGGGGTCTGTCCAGGGCTTGCCGAGCGGGCTGGGGCTGGGTGCGGGTTTGGCCGGGACAACACACACACGCAAAGGATCATCTGTTGAACACTCGCCACTCTTTCGTTGTCGCACTCGCTCTCCTCGCCCCGGCTGGTGCCGCGCTTGCCGATCAGCACACCGCGGGCTCTCCCGCGCTCAGCAGCCGGCCCGGCGCGGCGTACACGATCTATCTTGATCCGGCGGGCTTCAACTACGATGGCATGTGGATCGGTGAGACGCCGGGGAACAATCTCGGCCTGAACAATCGCGGGCCGACCGACACGTTCACCGCCGATGATGTGACGGAGATTCGGGCGATCTGGGCCGCGATGGCCAACCAGTATCGCTGCTTCAACGTCAACGTGACGACGGTCGATCCGGCGATCGCGGCCGGGCAATCGGCCACCGACATCCTGCGCCGCGACTACTACGACGGCCAGCTGGGCATGATGCACACCGTCATCGGCCCCCCCGGCAACAACGGATGGCAGGGCGCCGCCGACGGACTCGCGGGGCTCTTCGTCATCGGCTCCATGCAGATGACGGGAAGCGGCCGGCACACCAACTGGATGTTCAGCCAGGACGTGAACCTCGGCGGGCCGGTCGAGAATGGCACGTACATCGGCAACATCTCCGCCCACGAGGGTGGACACACCTTCGGGCTGCACCACCAGTCGGACTACACCGGCGAGACGAATGTGAACGAGTATTCGTTCGGCGACGATGCGACGGGCGACGGCAGCTACGTTCCCACGATGGGGAACGCTTCGGCGCGGCAGCGCGTCGCGTGGCGTTTGGGCAGCGCCAACAGCAATGGAACCCGCGTCGATCAGAACGATGTGCAGATCATCCTGAGCAACACCGACAAGAGCGTCGCGGACAGCGGCATCGGCCACACCATCGCGGCGGCGACGGCGCTTCCGGTCGTGAGCGGCTCGGTCAATATGGCGAGCCCGCTCCACCGCGGCTGTATATCCCCGGCGAGCGCGGCCACGCCGCTGCCGATCGGCGCCGCCAACTACACCACTGACTTCTTCTCGTTCTCCTCCAACGGCACATCCACCATCACGCTCACTCTGCATGATGGCAACGATCTGCTTGTGCCCGGAACTGCTGACAACGCGGCGACACTTCGCGGCGTGCTCACGATTCGCAACGCCGCCGGGAACGCGGTCGGCGCTGGGATCGAAGACGCGAGCACGCTCGCAACTACCTACACGGGCATTCTCCCTGCGGGAACGTATTACGCGCAGATCACCAGCTTCGGCGGCCACGCGCAGGCCTCCGCCGGTTTTAACGCCGCGAGCTTCTACGACATGGGCGGCTACTTTGTGACGGGCTCGGGCTTTGGCACCGGCTGCGCCGCGGACTACAACCTGTCGGGCACCGTGAATGTGCAGGACATCTTCGACTTCCTGGCTGGCTGGTTCGCGGGCGCTCCCGCCGCAGACTTCAACCACGTCAATGGTCTGAACGTGCAGGACATCTTCGACTTCCTGTCCGCGTGGTTCGCGGGCTGTTAACTGATGCACGGCAGTTGGCCACACCTTCCTACGGCGGGGTGGCCCGGGTTGAATGGTGAGACGTGCCACCGGATGTCGTCGCTTGGCGGGGTGGACGACAGCCGGTGCGGGCAACCAGTCGCGCGTGATCCCCCCCGGGGGGGGCGGGGGGGCAGGTGGCACCGAACCGGCGGGGAGAAGAAGCAAGACACTGCAAATGGCCTTCAGCCTGAGGAAGGGGGAGAAGGCAAAGGCAAGCACAGGGGCCGTCCTGGCGTCGCCAGTTCCTCAGGCTGAAGGCCATCCGCAAATCCTGATTCACACGCTCGAAGGCCTGTCCCCACACTCCGGACACACCGCCCCCCCTGGAAGCCCGGTGCGGTCGTAACCGCAATTCGGACAGAGATTCAACCGAACGCGGCGGCGGGCGAGGGTGTCGAGACGCCCGGCGAGGGCTGTACAGGGGAGCAATGGAACGAGGGGAATCCAGAGTGGCAAGCCCAGCGTTGACCACAAAGTGTCCACGCTCCAATATGGCAACCATTGAAAGGTCCCCACAGTTCGTCCCACACCGCGAATAGCAACGGTCTTGCCGTGTAAAGACTCTGAGGGCAAGAGCACAGTGACCATTCCCGAATACACACTCCACTGATGGCCATTTCTCCCAGTCCAGACGACTCCATACCACCCGCTCCCAACCCACACCACCACCAGCAGCACCGTCACCACCGCGCCGCCCCACTTGATCGTCTTGCGGATTCTCGGGTGCGGCTTCACGCTGGCAGTCTACCACACTCCGGACACACCGCCCCCGCCGCGAGGCCCGTGCGGTCGTAGTGGCACTTCGGGCAGAGGTTCAACCGACTGCGGCGGCGGGCGAGGGTGTCCATGTGCCAAGCGAGGGCAGTTGGTGCGACCACAAGCAGCGGCGGAATCCACAAAGGCATGACGAGCGAAGCAATCGTTCCACCCTTCTCCACGTCCCAGGCCAACTTCCACCGACAGGTGGGCTTGCTTCGGCCGTAACTCCACTCCGAAGGCGGAGTATGCAGACTCTCGTCTAGGCGCAGGTAATACAACGAGCCCGCACTGATCAAGAACTGGTGCCCAAGTCCCCAAGCCGTGCGTCCGGTCGTGTATCCCTTCCCTGCTGTGGTGGTCGTTCTCCAACTCACGAAACACAGCGTGCATCCAATCCACACCACCACCAGCAGCACCGTCACCACCGCGCCGCCCCACTTGATCGTCTTTCGGATTCTCGGATGCGGCTTCACGTTGGCAGTCTACCACACTCCGGACACGCCGCCCCCGCCCTCCCCACAAGCCCGGTCCGGTCGTAGTTGCACCTCGGGCAGAGGTTGAGACGAGCGCGGCGGCGGCCTTTGATGTCGGGGAGCCACGCCCAAGTGGAAACAGCACCGGCAAGGAGCGATAGTGACCAGATTGGAATCTTGACAATCCAGCCGCGTTTGACGACTCGTGCCGCGAAGCCCCACGTGATCTCGAAGCTACCGCGCGTCGCGTGCCATCCCGGCAACCGCCAGTCATCGTGGTTCGGGTCAATCAGTGTGTCCAATACGACGACTCCATATCCCACGGCGAAACCAATGGGTCTATTCCGGTCGGGTCCGACCACGTCGTGGGTTGTCCAACTGACTTCGCACCACCCACTCCCAACCCACACCACCATCAGCAGCACCGTCACCGCCGCGCCGCCCCACTTGATCGTCTTGCGGATTCGAGGGTGCGGCTTCACGTTGGCAGTTTACCACACTCCGGACATACCGCCCCGGCCGCGAGCCCGCTGCAGTCGTAGTGGCACTTTGGGCAGAGGTTCAGCTTCGCATGGTGGCGGGCGAGAGCGTCTAATCGCCAAGACGTTGCAGCAATCACTGCAACGCAAAGGGCGATCGGCCAGATCGGCGTGGCGGCTCCCCAGTCGTATGGCAATCCGGCAGGTTCCCACCACCAATGAAAGCTGAATGGCTCATTGCGCCACAGGTTCCACCGAGGCAGTTCGTCTATATAGCCAAGGTATGGGTCTCCTTGACCGACGACAAAGCAGCCAGCGTTGATCGCAACGTCAATGCGATTCGAACCGTAACGTGCCACCCCCAACCACCCGCTCCCAATCCACACCACCACCAGCAGCACCGTCACCGCCGCGCCGCCCCACTTGATGGTCTTGCGGATGCGGGGATGTGGCTTCACGACGCCACGCTCGCTTTCCCACCGCACTCCGGACACACCGCTCCCACCGCAAGCCCGGTCCGGTCGTAGTTGCACTTCAGGCAAAGATTCAACCGAGCGCGGCGGCGGGCTAGGGTGTCCAGACGCCAGGCGAACATAGTGGGGACTCCGACGGCCGTCGCTGGCAACCAAAGCGGCAGTCCAGCCCACGAAAGCAGCCCGGGGAGCTTCGCCGAGTCGAACCACAGTTCGATGCCGAATGGGCGAAGCAGTTCGATGCCGAATGGGCGAAGCGGGCACGATTGATTCCCGATGCCACGAATCAGGCCGTTCGCGGTTCCTGTGATGGGAACTTCGTCGTAGACAGTGAAGTAGATGCGGCCTCGGCCCGCCATCACCTCAAGAGATCGCATTTGGAGCCCTCGCCAGGTCCACCACCCACTCCCAATCCACACCACCACCAGCAGCACCGTGACCACTGCGCCGCCCCACTTCACGGTCTCGCGGATTCTCGGGTGCGGCTTCACGCTGGCAGTCTACCACACTCCGGACACACCGCCCCCGCGGCAAGCCCGGTGCGGTCGTAGTTGCACTTTGGGCAGAATCCGACTCGGGCGCGTCGGCGAGCGAGCGCGTCGAGGCGCCAGGCGGCGGCGGTGATGAGAAACGATGCGCCCGCTGGGAACCACATCGGACAGTCGTAGCGGCTGACGGGTCCGGTGGTCCACCATTCGAACGACCACGCGAATGGCGTCGGGTAGGGTCCGGTGTCCAAGTCGGGGATGGCAAACTGCTCCCCCACGAAACGCTCGTAGGTAGCCCGGATCTGCCCACCCCACAAAGCGACCGAAAGCCCTTGCTTGAAGTCCAACATTGCAATCCACCACCCGCTCCCAACCCACACCACCACCAGCAGCACCGTCACCGCCGCGCCGCCCCACTTGATCGTCTTGCGGATTCTGGGGTGCGGCTTCACAGAGACAGTCTATTACAGAGGCGCTTCCGGCGTATCCAGGCGTCCAAAGGCCGTGGGGCACGCAGTTCCTAGGATGCATCACCATGCTTGCGATCCTCCTTTTGATTCTGCAGTTCTGGGTGGGATCGAATCAGCCCCTACCGCAGCCCGCGGCGCAGGCCACGCCTGTCTTTTCGAAGGACCGCTCTCCCGAGGGCGTGTTCACCGAAGCATGGCTGGTGGTTCGAAGCGGATTTTACGATCCGACGTTCGGAGGCGCGAACTGGGACGCGGTTCGTGAGGAACTCCTTCCCCGCGCCAAAGCAGCCGCCAACGCAGAGGAACTCTCCGCGGTCATCAACGAGGCGCTGTCGCGGCTGCACGCCTCGCACACGCACCACTACACCCCGGATCAGCGTGAGTTCTATGAGTTGCTCGATGTGTTCTACCCAGACGGAATGCCCGATCGACCCGGCTCGTCGATCAAGGCCGGTCCCGTCGAATATGTGGGGATCGGGCTTGCGGCCGAGCGAATCGACGGCCACATCTTCGCGGCTGACGTATACGACGGAGGTCCAGCAGACCGAGCCGGCATTCTGACCGGCGACGAGCTGCTGGGCGTAGAGGGCGGTCCGTGGGGAGATGTGGTTCCGTTTAAGGATCGCGCCGGAGTTCCCACCCGGGTAACGATCCAGCGGACTTCCGAACCCGAGAGCCGAATGGATGTGAACGTCACACCTGCGCTCATCCGGCCGCATGAACTCTTCCTGTCGTCGCTGAAAGCAAGCGCCCGGATCATTGAGCGAGATGGGAAACGAGCGGCGTACGTGCGGATGCGTTCGTACGCCCACGAGTCCTACCAGGACGCCCTGAAGCAGATCCTGGCGGGGAAGTTCGCCCAAGAGGGCGTTCCCTTGGTCTTCGACCTTCGTGGGGGTTGGGGCGGTGCGCGGGGGGCGTACATGGACATCTTCAACCCCACCGCGCCCACGCTGACGTTCGTGAACCGTGCAGGCACAACCACGCCCGTCCCCGCCTCCTGGCAGCATCCCGTCGTCATGCTCGTCGATGGGGGATCGAGAAGCGGGAAGGAAGTCCTGGCGTACGCCTTCAAGAAGCATCACGTCGGCAGACTCGTCGGAGAAAAGACCGCCGGAATGGTCTTGGGTGGCGCACCCCGTCCCCTTGCTGATGGCAGCGTGCTGTATCTCGCCGTGGCGAACGTGACTGTGGACGGGGAGAAGCTCGAAGGCGTGGGCGTCACGCCGGACGTGGTGGTGGGGCGAACGCTCCCGTACTGCGCCGGCAAGGACCAGCAGATCGATGCTGCGGTTCGTGAGGCGAATCGGATGAGCAGTCCAGCCGCAGTGCCCTGAGATGGGTGATCGCTGAGCGTTACGCTTTTGTGCGTGGACGCAGCGGTCAGTGCTTCTCAGGCTGAAAGTGCTGGGCTGGGTCAACCACGGTCTCTCCCTTGGTCGGCGTGGTGTAGGAGCACTCTCGCCAGCCTGCGGTCTCGGCCGCACTTTTGATGGCCTTCAGGAGCGAGGACGGCACCGCGCCTTGGGCGATCATTTCGTCGGCCTGCTTCGGCGTGAGCTTGGCGAAGACGCTCGTCGTGCCCGGGCAAATCCAACGCGGGTCGGGAACGGCGCCGGAGCCCATTGCGACTCGGCATGCCCGCCCAACAAACACGCGCCCCTCCTCGTCGCGGGACTCGGGCAGGAACTGCACCGAAATGCCGACAGTCTCGGACCCCTCATCGGACAGCCACCAGCCCAGGGAGATTGGTTGTGCGAAATCCCTCCAGTCAGTACCCCCCCTTGAGTACACGTGGGAAGAGATGACCTGATCGAGCTTTCCTGCGGTCGGGCACGCCCAGAGGAATTGCGCACACGGAATCGTGTGCGTCGCCAGCGTGTGCATCCACAGGCCGGCACCAGCAGCACAGGCTAGCAGGAGCAGGGTCCTTCCTCTGCGCGATAGGCCGCGGACAATCGTGAGGGCCGCGATTTGTGGGTCGGCCGCCGGATCGAACGCCCGCCCGCACTCGGGACAGACTGTGATGGAGGGCGCGCCGAGGTTGTAGCCGCAGGACCAGCAGATTAGGCCCGTCTGCTGGAGCGACGTGCGCCCCAGCCATCGCTCCAGCCAATGCACGGTCACGAACAACCCCATGAGGAGGCCCGATGCCACGAGGACGTACACCCCCACGACTCCCACGAACATCGCGGTCCCCCCGGCAATGCTCGATGCGGCCGAGCCCATCTGCCAGGGCATCAGCATGATCTCGGGGTGTTTGGCGACGATCGTCGAGAAGAGGCCAAGCATGCACGTCGGAGAGTAACAAAGCGCAAGCAGCAGCATGCGCCCCAGCCTCGGGTGCACGCGCGAGACGATCAGGCCCGACACCACAGCCGGGAGCGCGAAGAGTGCCACGGCGATGGCGGACATTTGCCATGAGTTGAAGCTGAAGGGCCAAGCCGATTCCAGACGGGTTGTCACTTCAATGACGAGCCATGATCCCAAGAGCCCGTGGGTCAGCCCGATCCCGGCGGCAAGGGGATACAGCCCCTTACGGGATACGGCAGGAAGGACGCGCACGCGAAGTGCCATGGGGGCAGCATATCACAAGAACGGATCGCAACATCAGAAAGACCCCGCCAAGCGGGGTCGGATCGCGGGAGATGGCCGAGGTCCTCACATTCCGGCGTACTTGTTCTTGCCCAGCTGATCGATCCTGCCCTGTTGGGCAAGCTGATGCAGCCGGGCTCGCGCGTGGGAGAGCGTGAGGCGGATGTTCCAGCTTTCGCACTTCGCCACCAGCTCCTGTGCCGAAATGCCCGGGTTGGCCACCACCGTTCCGATGATGATGTCGGTGAGTTCGCCGTGCTTTAGTGTGCGGTACTCCTTCATGGTCACGCCCCCTTTCCGGCGGGGGTGGGGGTCGCCCCGGCCACGAAGAGCCCCCGATCGTGCTTGGCGAAGCGAGCTTCCTTCCCCTTGGCGGAAATCTCCCGGATGATGGCCGCGTAGAGCGTGGCCTCGGGGGTCTTGCCGCCCGGGGACTTCCAGAGGCCCTTTGTCTCCATCGCGGCGATCATGTCCGTGGCACGCATGGGTTCCTTCGACCCCGCGATGACCTGGGCGGCGGCGTCCAGCGCGCTGACGCGCTTGGTGCGGGGGGGCTTGGCGGGATTGGGCGACTTCGCGGGCTTCTGGGCCTTCGGGGCCTTCTCTTTCTTCCCGCCCTTGGCAGGGGCTGCGCTTGGGGCCACGGCCTCGCCGTTGTCGCTCGGCGGAACGGAGACCATCACCTGCTCCCCCGCCTGGTTGAAGGCCGGGTGCAACTCGGGACTGGCGGGGGCCGCGTCGGTTGCGGCCGGTTGGGCGACGGCGGGCGGAGGCGCGTCCTGCGCGGAGGCCTTGGCCTTCTTCCCCTTGCCCTCGGGCGCGGGCTGCTTCGAGGCGGGCTTGGCGGCGGTGGGGGTCTTCTTCTTGGCGGTCATGGTCATCTCCTAAATGGGTCTGTGCAGCGTCCTGCCGTCGGGAACATCCCGGCGGCCAATCGGTGCGGCGCGGTCTCCTGCGCCGCCGCGTGGGTGGGGGTGGGGGTGGGGGGGTTACTTGCCGAAGACCGTTTCGGCCAATCCGGCGGAGAGCAGGTCCACGACCTGCTGGGCGGTGTCGGTGGTGGGCGTGCGATCCCAGCCGCGGTCGAAGTTGGCGGCCTCGAGGCCGGTGGCGTGGTCCTTGAGCCAGAGTTTGGAGATGCGGCTGCGGTCGAGTTCGTACGACTCGCACTCGGCGTGCTCGGGGAAGACCAGCGCGCTGAAGGTGTGGCCCGCGATGGTGCCGGTCACCCAGGTGCCCCCGCAGCGGCGGTCGAAGTTCTTCTTGATCTTCAGCGTGGCGAGCATCTCGACCGGGTCGGTGAGCCGGACCGGGGAGAGCGCGGCGACCGCGTTCTCCAGATCATTCCAGTCGAGGGCAGTCAGCAGTTGGTCCTGGCGGGCGGCCAGCAGTTCCTGGGCGGCGCGGAGCAGGTTGGCGTGCGCGTCGTTCGCGCTGGTCGTCGTGGTCTTCCTCTTAGCGGGCATGTTCGCGTTCTCCGTTGGGGTGGGCGGCGGGGCGGGCGGGGAAATCCGCTCGCGTCGTGGACATGAAGCCATGCCGCGCGCGATGATGCAAGGCGTTTGCGAGCACATTCGCCGATGTGCCGCAGATCAAGGACAACCCCTGTCAGCGCCGGGGCGCACGCGCTCGCGTTGGAGCGCACAGTGCGGCAACGGCGCGGCGACCGCGCACGTGGCCACACGTTGGGCGACGTTGGCCCAACGCGCGCCCGTGTAAGAGAAGTGGGGGATTCGACCGCCCGACCCGCCCGTCCGTCCACATTGAGCCTGGGGAGTGAGCGGCAGGGAATGTCCTGTGTGTGCTGACTGCGCACGTGTCGCGCAATGTTCGCGGCGGGCCACTCTGGGTGGCCGCGCCAGCGCGGCGACTACCGTCCGGGCATGTGCGGTCGCTACACCCACCTCTTCACCTGGAAACAGCTCCACCGCTTGCTCGGGCTGACTTCGCCTGAGCAACCCATGCGGGCAAGCTACAACGTCGCGCCGTCACAGCGGGCATCGGTGGTGATCGCGGAAGGGGATCAGCGGCGGGCGGAGGAGTATCGGTGGGGGTTGGTGCCGTCGTGGGCCAAGGACGTGTCGATCGGCAATCGGACGATCAATGCCCGTTCGGAGACGGTGGCGAGCACGCCCGCCTTCCGCGCCGCCTTCCGGAAGCGCCGGTGCATCGTGCCCATCACTGGGTTCTACGAATGGCAGCAGGTGGCCGAGGGTAAGCGCCGCTTGCCGTGGTACATCACGCCCGTCGATGGGGAGCTGCTAACCCTCGCCGGGCTGTGGGAGGAATGGCGCGAGGCCCCCGATGCCGAGCCGCTGCGGACATTCACGATCCTGACGACCACGGCGAACCGTACGATCGCGCCGATCCACCACCGGATGCCCGTCGTGCTGGAAGGGGCCGCGATCGACGAGTGGCTGGACCCGGGTGTGGAGGATGTCAGCCGCTTGGATGCTTTGCTGCACCCCGCTCGGGATGACCAGCTCCAGATGATGCGGGTCGGCACGTGGGTGAACGCCCCGGCCCACAACGACGCACACTGCATCGAACCGGCGGCAGAGGAGCCGAGCGCAGACGAGGGCGGGCTGTTCGGCGTGTCCTGACACCGCCGATCAACCTATTTGAAGTCGCGCGAGACCTTCTCTGTCAGTGTGTTGAACTCCACCGCATCGCGCAGGTTCACCAGTCGCCGGACCATGAGATGCACCACGGACCCGGCCCGCTCGATGGTGCCCCAGGCGACGATGGCGACGCTGTGCCGCGCATCCTTGCGGAACCGCTCATAGACCTTGGGGTAGAGGATCAGATTCGCCGCCCCAGTCTCGTCCTCCAGGGTGATGAAGACGACGCCCGAGGCCGTGCTCGGTCGCTGGCGGACGAGCACGAGCCCGGCCACGGCGGCGGGCTTCCCGTGCGGCGCGAGCGCGGAATCGCGCAGATCGGCCGCGGTCATCACGCCGAGCGTGCCGAGCCGGGCTCGCTCCAGCGAGATGGGGTGGGCCTTCAAGGAGAGCCCTACGGAGTCGTAGTCATGGCGGATGGCTCGGCCCAGCGGGATCGCGGGGAGCACGGCCGCGGGTTCCTCCGACGCGCTGATCGCGGCCAGGTCATCAAACAGCGGCAGCCGCTCGTCGCGCAGACGGCGGAGATGCCAGAGGGCGTTCTGGCGATCCAGGCCAAGCGAGCCGTAGGCATCGGCGGAGGCGAGCCGGCGGAGGGCGACCACGCTGACCCCACTGGTCCTCCAGAGCCGCTCGATGGACGAGGCCCTGCCGATCCGTTGGCGGGTGGCGACGAGTGCCTGGGCATCCTCCTCCCGCAGGCCATCGACGAGGCACATCCCCAGTCGGAGGGCGGGCGTAGCCGGTGGCCCCTCCAGCGAACATTCCCATCCGCTTGAGTTCACGTCCACTCCGCGGATCTCCACGCCATGCTCGGTGGCATCCCGCACGATCTGCGCCGGGGCATAGAACCCCATCGGCTGGCTGTTGATGAGCGCGGCGGCGAACGCGGCGGGGTAGTGGTGCTTCAACCAGCAGGACACGTACACCAGCAGGGCAAAGGACGCGGCGTGTGATTCGGGGAACCCGTACTCGCTGAACCCCTTGATCTGCTCGAAGCACCGCTCGGCGAACTCGGCGGCGTATCCCCGCGCGATCATCCCCGCTGTGAGCTTCGCCCCGAAGCGATAGATCAGATCGCCCTTGCGCTTCCACGCGGCCATGGCGCGGCGGAGTTGGTCGGCTTCGCCGGGCGTGAACCCGGCCGCCACGATGGCCAGGGCCATCGCCTGCTCCTGGAAGAGGGGCACGCCAAGGGTCTTGCCCAGAACGGCCTTCACCGCCGCGTCGGGATAGGTGAAATCTTCCTCCTTGTTCCGGCGGCGCAGGTAGGGATGCACCATCTTCCCCTGGATCGGCCCGGGGCGGACGATGGCGACCTCGATCACCAGGTCGTAGAAGCAGCGCGGCTTCAAGCGTGGCAGCATGGACATCTGTGCCCGCGATTCGATCTGGAAGACTCCGACGGTGTCGGCCTTGCAGATCATGTCGTAGACGGTGGAGTCCTCGGCCGGGACAGTGGCGAGCGTGAGGGGAAGGCCGTGGTGCTTCTCCACGATCTGGAAGCACTTGCGGATGCACGTGAGCATCCCCAGCCCGAGCACATCCACCTTGAGCATCCCCATGGCGTCGATGTCGTCCTTGTCCCACTCGATGACGGTGCGATCGGGCATGGCCGCGTTCTCGATGGGGACGGACTCGCAGAGGGGGCCGCGGGTGATGACGAACCCGCCGACATGCTGGGAAAGATGCCGTGGAAAACCCACCAGCTCACCAGTGAGCGCCACCACGGCCCGGAGCGTGGCATCGCTGGGATTGAACCCTGCGTCGCGGAGCTGTTCGGGCTTGACTTCTCCCGAGTGCCACCAGTCGAGCTGCTTGGCAAGCCGATCCACGGCATCGAGCGAGAGCCCCATGGCTTTGCCCACGTCCCGTACTGCGCTCCGGCCGCGATACGTGATGACCACGCCTGTGAGGGCGGCACGCTCCCGCCCGTACTTGGCGTAGAGGTATTGGATGACCTCCTCGCGGCGCTCATGTTCGAAGTCAATGTCGATGTCGGGGGGCTCGTTGCGCTCCCGGCTGACGAAACGCTCGAAGAGCATGTCGATGCGTGTGGGATCGACGGAGGTGACCCCGAGCATGTAGCAGACGGCGGAGTTGGCTGCGGCTCCGCGCCCTTGGCAGAGGATGCCCCGGGAGCGGGCGTAGAGGACGATGTCGTGGACGGTGAGGAAGTACGGTTCGTACTTCAGATCGGCGATCAGGGCCAGCTCGTGATCGATCTGGGCCTGCACCTTGTCGGGGACGCCGCCGGGGTATCGCGCCGCTGCCCCCGCGCGGGTGAGCGCGGCCAGATGATCGGCCGGGGTCGTTCCCGGCGGGATCACTTCGTCGGGGTATTCGTAGCGGAGCTGATCGAGCGAGAACCCCTCGCAGCGGTGGGCAATCTGGAGGGTGCGGGCGATTGCGTTGGGATAGTCGCGGAAGAGTCGGGCCATCTCCTCGGGGGTTTTGAGGTGACGCTCGGCATTGGCGTGCAGACGGCGTCCGGCGGTCTGGATGGTGCAGCCGTGGCGAATGCAGGTGAGTACATCCTGCAAGGCGCGGCGTGCGGGCGTGTGGTACTGCACGTCGTTGGTGGCCACGAGGGGTATGCGGGCGCTTGCCGCAAGCGCAGCCAGGTCTGCGAGCCGGGCCGCATCGTCGGGGCCGAAGGGGCATGAGGCTGCCAGAGAGAGACGATCATCATCGAAGAGCGCGCGGAGATGGCCCAGATAGTCTGCGAAGGACTCGTCGGGTGGCTCCGGCGCGAGCGCGACCGCCAGCAGGCCGGGGTGGAGCGCGGCGAGATCGTCGAGTGTGATCCGGCACTCTCCCTTCGGGGCGCGGCGCTTGCCCACCGTGAGCAGCCGGCAGAGTCGCCCATAGGCGGCACGGTCGGTGGCGTAGACGAGCAGGCCGATCGGGGAGGTGTCGGAGGAGGGAGCGGCATGGTTGTCCCACCAAGGTTCGGGCCAGAGTGTCAATCGCGCTCCGACGAGGAGCTGGATGCCGGTCTCCTTGGCCGCGACGTGGGCGCGGACAATCCCTGCCAGTGACTGGTGGTCCGTCACTGCGACGGCGTGATGCCCGAGCGCGGCCGCCTCGGTGATGAGTTCCTCGGGGTGGCTCGCGCCGGTGAGGAAGGTGTAGTTGGTTGTCACCTGGAGTTCGGCGTAGGCGTGCAGGGCGCTTGCGCCGGTCCGTCGCGCGGCGACGGCCGTTGCCGAGGAGGGTGCTTTGGCGGGGTGCGGGCGACGGTTGGGATCGGGAACTTCTGGCATCGTTACGTCCACAGGCCATGCACGAACCAGCGATTGCTGTCCGTCTTGCGGAAAACCCAGAGCCAGCGGCCCTCCTGCTCCTGCACCTTGAAGTAGTCTCGGGAGTCGGCGAGTGTCGGTGCAGGACCGTCTCTGGCTTCCCACCACGCCTCGCCCAGACGCTCGGGGCCGACGGCGGTGGTGACGGTCAGGTCGTGGCCGCGCCAGGCGATCCTCCACGGCGGGGCGTCCCCGGACCCGGCGATGGTGCGGATCGGCTCGGGCAGCGGAAGCAGGAGCGTTGGGCGGTCGAGCGTGCCGGGATCGATAGTCGCGCTGCCGGCTCGATCGCGCGGCAGGATGCACCACGCCCGCTCCGGGATGTGCGTGTCGATCAGCCGGATTGCGCAGACACGCTCACGCCCCAGTCGGTTGGCAAGTGTGTCGCAGAGGCGATCAACCTCGGCAGGCGCGGCATCGCTCCCGCCGTCTTCGCAACCCGCCAGCGATGTGGCCTGCACGTCCCGCAGGCGCGACCAGGCCGGGATGAAGACCTCGACCCGCTCGATTCCGTCCCCCATCGGCATCCGTTCCAGCCGAGGCGAGAGGAGCGACCAGAGGTGGCGTGCGTCCCGGCATGGGCGACCGACGATGACTTCCAGCACCACGGGATTGAGACGGGGACGATCGAAAATGGCACGGAGCCGCCGCGCACCGGCGTGGAGTTCGGTGAGCGCATCGACGGCCCTCTCCAGCAACCGGCGTGTGACGATCGACAGGACGTGCAGGTCGGTGGTCGGGCCTTCCAGCGGCCACTCCGCGCGGATCGGCTCCCGCGCCCGCACGGGCTCGATGGTCTCCACAGTGAGTCCGAAGGCACGGTCCAGTCGGTCCAGCACCTCGATCCCGAATCGTGAGGGAATGCTCGTCCGGGGTATCGCAGCAAGTTCGCCGATGCGCGTGATGCCGACTTCGGCCAGTGCAAGCACCGCCCGATGTTCGATGCGGAGGGCACGCACCGGGAGTGTGGCAAGTGCGGTCTTGGTCTCGGCTCGATCCGCGAGGATCGCGCCGGATGCTCCGTACCGGGCGATCGCCCACGCCGCGGCGTAGGTCGGAGCAATCGCGCCCCGAGCCGCGCACCCCAGCTGTAGGGTCTGCCGGATCAGCTTGCCCAGCAGGCGATCCTCTCCCCGGAAAATCTGCGCACAGCCGGTGATGTTCAGCAGCAAGCCATCGGGCGGATCGACTGCCACCAGCGGCGAGAACCGCGCCGCCCACCGGGCCAGCGACTCCAGGGCGATCGCGTCGTGGTCGGGACGCTCGGGGAGGATGCGTGCGCCCCCCGTGCGCAGCAACGCCCGCGCATCGGCGACGGTCATTCCCGGGACGACGCCCGCACGCCGCGCTACTTCGCAGCAGGTCGCGACCACGGGGCGTTGCCGATCGACGCGGACCAGCAGGATGGACTCATCCCGCCCGGCGACCCGGCCAATGCTCCGATCGCGCCGGCGCAGCAGATCCACCGGCCACCGGGGCAGGTACAGCGAGAGAGCCCTGAGCATGGTTCCACTCCACCTCGAATCGCCCAAAGTCCGAGGGCGATCCCGTGCTTGGCCGCACTCCCTTGCAGCGCAGAAGTTCCACGGTCCATCGTGGTGACTTGGTACTCGATTGGGTTGGGGCCACCACCCAGCGCGTGGTGGCCGCGCTGAGCGTCCGGCGCTCGTGCGCCGGACGTGCGAGGAACGCAATGGTCCGTCCCGACTCGGCCGCGAGTTGCAATCGGCGTGAGCCCGCCATGTCCAGCCCGCTCCCGTCGGCAATGACCGCGAGCACGGAGGGGCAGCGCAACGCGACATCCACGGCCCAGAAGCGTGTGCGCGGCTCGGGCGGATCAACCCAAATGCTCCGGGCGATGACCTCGCCCAAGAGTGTGGGGTTCGGCCAGCACGCGCGCCCGATCCAGACGATCGGCCGGTTCGGCTCGCCGTCGGACGCGGCGGCATCCGCACGCAGGAGTGAACGAGCGGCGTGTGCGAGAGCGGCCAACGGTGGCGACGGGTACAGCGCCGCCGATCCCGGCGCGGGCTCGGGCTCGAACCACTCATGCACGCCGCCGAATCGAAGAGCGTCTGCTGTGGCTTCGCCGCGCGCCTGGCTGTGCCAGCCAAGATCGACGCCGCGCGAGAGTCGGTCCGGCCCTTCGCGCCGCTCGATGGCGGAAATGGCCTTGGCTAAGGCCTGGATGCGCGCGGAATCAGCCCCGCGCGTGCTTAGCAATGGCATCCGTTCAGAACCCGAACTCATACGCCGAGTCTACATCCGAACGGATGCCGATCAAGAACAATCTTGCGCATTGGGAGGCGTGGGTATGTAAAGGACTGTCGGGAATGATCTTGCAGGCAGAACTTGTCGCAGAAATGCCTTGCTTCATGCGGTTGGGTTGAGGTATCTGTGCGCTACGAGTTGGCCGCGATCCGTAGCGGGAGATGAACGGGGCGGGGAATGAAGCGCGGCCGGCTCGAAGGAGTCCGCCCCGTGACCAAGCCCAATCGCCGCCCCAAGCCCCGCCGCAAACTCCCGCCGGAGGTGCTCAACCCCGACGAGGTCGGCGCGTTGCTCGCGGCTCTCAAGGGCGACTGCTACATCCACATCCGCAACCGCGCGCTCATCGCCGTGCTGTACCGCTCCGGGCTCCGCATCGCCGAGGCGTTATCCCTGTACCCCAAAGACGTGGACCCAGACCGATCATCTATACGGGTGCTGCGGGGCAAGGGCGGGAAGTCCCGCACTGTCGGCATCGACGCGGGCGGGCTGGCGATGGTGACGCCGTGGCTGGAACGCCGCGCCCGGATGGGGTTCAAAGGCGTCCATCCACTCTTCTGCTCAGGGTGGGGCAAGCCCCTTGCGACGGGGTACGTGCGGCGGATGCTACCGACGCTGGCCCGCCGCGCGGGGATTGCCAAGCGCGTGCACGCCCACGGGCTCCGGCACACCCACGCGGCCGAACTGCGCGAGGAGGGCGTGGATATCGGGGTGATCTCCAAGCAACTGGGGCACTCGGACATCTCGACGACGGCGCGGTACCTGGACCACATTGCCCCGTGGGCAGTGATTGAGGCGGTGAGAGCGCGGGAGTGGACGGCTACAACTGTGGGATGCGGCCCGCATTGTCCGTTAAGAACATGATGATGGGCTTGTGGGCCTTTCGCTCGGTGTCCGCATTTGCCAATTCGATCGCGCGGTCCGAGAGCATCGCCGCACCACGGGGCACTTGGGCGCAAAAATAGAGGCCGCGCCAAGGGACGTATCCGCCGGTGACGCTTCGGGACCAAACACCAGCCTCAGGAGTCTCAAGCGACCAAATACACATTGCATTGTTTCGGTCTGGCAGCACATGCCAGATGCACCGATAGCGGATTGAAAAGCCCCAGGCTTTGATCTCGTCACACTCATTGGCCAGCAATGCACCTTCCACGCCCCGCAGGACTCGCGTGCCGGTTAGAGCCTCGTCTTCAACCTGCTGCTGAAAGCTCAACGTGCTCTTCGTGGAAAAGCTTGGAACGGGCGGCATGGTCCGATGCTTGACATCTGGAGGTAAGTACGCGGAGTAAAGAGCTGCGTGCATGCCGCGCACCGTCGCCCAAACTGCCTTGAGCGTGGACTCCGTAGAAACGGCTGGGAACGTCCTTGGAAGGCCTTCCCTTTCGGCCTGAGCCATACGCTTCCAAACGCGCTTGCGGTCCGAGTTTCCGACCTTGTGGAGAGGCCGGCAATGCACCCGTTGAAGTGAGATCAGTTCGTCATCGTGTGGCTTCTTGAGCGTGACATCGCACGTCCGGTGAACGGGCAACGTGACGTTCCAGGCGTCGGCCCCGGTGACCTGCAAGTCCGATGATCCACGGGCAAGCACATGCTCAGATGCGACCTCCGATGGCGATACCAAGGAAAGCGGTTGTCCGCAAAGATAGCAGAACTGAACCGCTTCGCGTGCCAGCCGCATCTGTGATTGACTTTGTATCTGGATCGGCATTGTCCCCTCCCGAAGCAGTCCAGAAATGGTACGCTGTGTAGCCCATGCCCCCCGTCGTCATCGACAACCCCGTCATCAACACCCCCTTCGCCGAGCCGGCGCAGCACTTCCGGTTCACGGATGAGGGGATCAGCAACGAGATCCAGCCTGGTCGCCGCAGCAGCTCGTACTTCATCCCGATCGCGCGCCCCAAGAAGAAGGGCGGCCAGCTCGCGTTCGATACGGAGTGGACCAAGGACCGCGTCGAGGAGAACCGCTTCGTCAATCAGGTTCGCGCCCGCATCAAGCTCTGGCGGGAGGGTGGGTACCAGGGGGTAACGCCGATCACGGCCCGCCTGCTCCAGTACTGGACGAACCCCGCACGCGAGAAGAAGCTGTTCTTCTGCCAGATCGAGGCTCTTGAGACGGCGATCTATCTGACCGAGTGTGCCCGCAAGTTCGGCGACGCCTGGATCGAGAACGATCTCCGCACCGCCAACGAGCAGTCCAACCCCGGTCTGCCGCGCACTGCGTTCAAGATGGCAACCGGCTCGGGCAAAACGGTCGTCATGGGCATGCTCATCGCGTGGCAGGCGCTCAACAAGTTTGACGCCCCCCAGGACGCTCGCTTCTCCGACACGTTCCTCATCGTCACACCCGGCATCACGATCCGCGATCGCCTGCGCGTGCTGCTCCCGAACGATCCTGAGAACTACTACCGCCAGCGCGATCTCGTTTCCTCCGAGTTGCTCGATCGCCTCGGCCAGGCCCACATCCTCATCACCAACTACCACGGCTTCCAACTCCGCGAGAAGGGCGAGGGGGCTCGGCTCACAAAGGATCTGCTCGCCGCCGGCCAGCCGGACACCGCGGGCGTCTTCAGCGAAACTCCCGACCAGATGGTCCGGCGCGTCTGCCGCGAGTTGGGCAACAAGAAGAACATCATCGTCATCAACGACGAGGCGCACCACTGCTACCGGGGCAAGCCCGACGGAATCGACGAGGATCTTGATCGCGATGAGAGGGACGAGGCCAAGCAGCGCGACAAAGAAGCCCGCGTCTGGATCTCCGGCATCGAGGCGGTGAAAAGCAAGGTCGGCGTCAAGGCCATCTACGACCTCTCCGCCACGCCGTTCTTCCTGCGCGGTTCGGGCTACCCGGAGGGCGTGCTCTTCCCGTGGGTCGTCTCCGACTTCTCCCTCATCGACGCCATCGAGTCCGGCATCGTGAAGGTGCCGCGCGTCCCCGTCGCCGACAACTCCATGGTCGGCGACCAGCCCACCTACCGGGACCTGTGGTACCGCATCCGCGAGCACCTCCCGCGCAAGGGCCGCAAATCGGAGGAAGTCACCGGCGAACCCAAGCCCCCCGCCGAACTCCAGGGCGCGCTGCACAGTCTCTACGAGAATTACAAGAAGTACCACGCGCTCTGGGAGTCCAATGCCGAGGCCCGCGCCCGCGGCCTGACCGCCCCCGTCTTCATCGTCGTCTGCAACAACACGAACGTCTCCAAACTGGTCTTCGACTACATCGCCGGGTGGGAGAAGAAACTCCCCGGCCCGGACGGGGAGCCCAAAGCGGTCGTCCAGGCAGGCGCCCTCGATCTCTTCCGCAACGACGACGGCCGCGGCGGGTGGTCGCAGCGCCCAACCTCCATCCTTGTGGATTCCCAGCAACTCGAATCCGGCGACGCCATGAGCCCCGAGTTCAAGAAGGTCGTCGCCGCCGAGATCGAGGAGTTCAAGGCCGCGCTCCGCGCCCGCTTCCCGGGACGCGATGTGGACGAGATCGAGGATGAGGACCTGCTCCGCGAGGTCATGAATACGGTCGGCAAGCCCGGTAAACTCGGCGAGAACGTCAAGTGCGTCGTCAGCGTCTCGATGCTCACCGAGGGGTGGGACGCCAACACCGTCACGCATGTTCTTGGCGTTCGCGCCTTCGGCACGCAACTCCTCTGCGAGCAGGTCGTCGGACGTGCTCTCCGCCGGATGTCCTATGCGGTCAACAGCGAGGGACGCTTTAACCCCGAGTACGCCGAGGTCTACGGCGTGCCCTTCTCGTTCATCCCCTGCTCCGGGTCTACCAAGGAGCCCACGCCCGGCCCCATGCCGACGCGGGTTCGCGCCATCGAGTCCCGCGCGGCCTGTGAGATGTCGTTCCCTCGCCTGCTCGGATATCGCTACGAAATCTCCGGCCAGCGTCTGAGCGCCAAGTTCACCGACGATTCGCGCCTTGCCCTGAGCACTCAGGACGTTCCGACCAAGACCGAGAACGCCCCGATCGTCGGCGAGTCAAGCATCCACACGCTCGATGACCTGAAGAACCGCCGCGTCTCAGAGGTCGCGTTCCTATTGGCCAAGCTCACTTTGGAGAAGTACTTCCGCGCCGATGGCGAGCCGTCCGCACCGCCCATGGCTAACGGCGAGCACCCGAAGCAGCACCGCTTCGATGCCGACGTGCAGTCCTGGCTCTTTCCCCAGGTGTTGACAATCACCCGGCGCTGGCTCGACGAGTGCGTTCGCTGCAAGGACAACACCTTCCCGCAACTTCTTCTGCTTATCGAGTTCGCCCACGACGCGGCCGACCGCATCTACAAGTCCATCGTCGCCGCCGAGCCCGGTTCCCCCGCGCTCAAGCCCATCCTGCGCCCTTACGACACGGTCGGCTCCACCACGCATGTGGACTTTGACACCACCCGCCGCACCTGGGACACGCCCGCCAACCGTTGCCACGTCTCCCATGTCGTCGCAGACACCGGCTCGTGGGAGCAGAAGATGGCCCAGACCATCGAGGACATGCCCGAGGTCCTCCGCTATGTCAAGAACGACCACCTCGGTTTCGAGATCCCGTACACGCTTAATGGCGAGGAGCGCCGGTACATCCCCGACTTCCTCGTGGACTTTGATGATGGGCATGGGCCTACGGACCCCCTGCATCTGATAGTCGAGGTCTCCGGCGAGGCCAAGAAGGACAAGGCCGCCAAAGTCACCACGGCCAAAACGCTCTGGGTCCCCGCAGTGAACAACCATCGCGCCTTCGGCCGGTGGTGGTTCGTCGAAGTCAACGATCCGTGGGACGGGGCAAATCTAATTCGCAAGGGCGTCGCCGTTCGCCCGCTGGCCCCTGAACGCTCTTGCTCGCTATGATGACTTTTCGCTACAAGTCATAATATGGAGTACCGAATGGTGATTGACTGGAACAAGGGCACAATCGGTTGAATAGACGAGACTTCCAACCGAGCGCATGGGTAGACCTGGTTAAAGGCCAAGGCGGTATCACCGCATGCCTCCCCAAAGACCTACCTCCGAAGGTGAACTTCACCACAGAGCTCGTGGCCGCGCTTTCGGCAGCAGACCGCGCGGTCGGACAACTGGCCGGGATCATGGGGTCCATGCGCAATCCGCGACTCCTGATACGATCGTTCATCAGGCGTGAGGCTGTCCTCTCCAGCCGCATCGAGGGCACTCAGGCCACGTTGAGCGATCTCCTCCTGTTTGAACTCAGCCCAAACGGTGAACCCTCAGCGCCAGATGTGCGCGAGGTTGCGAACTACGTCACCGCATTGAACCATGGCGTCGAGCGACTCCGTCAGATTCCCATTACGCTCAATCTGATCCGCGATCTCCACCGGCTCCTCATGGAGGGTGTTCGCGGCGCGGATCGTCACCCGGGAGTGTTTCGCACGTGTCAGAACTGGATCGGGCCTTCGCGCTGCGCCATTGAGGATGCCACGTACGTCCCGCCGCCCCCAGATCGCACCCTGGCCGCGCTCAACGCGCTCGAGCGTTTCATCAACACACCCGGTGGCCTTCCCATACTCGTTCAGGTGGCGATGGCGCACTACCAGTTCGAGGCCATCCATCCCTTCGAGGATGGCAACGGCCGGGTCGGACGACTGCTCATCTCGCTCATGCTGGATTCCGTTCGAGTCTTGCCCGATCCGGTGCTTTATCTCTCCGCGTATTTCCAGGAACACCAGCAGGCATACTACCGGCATCTTGCCGAAATAAGCCGCAGCGGTGCTTGGGAGGAATGGTTGGTTTTCGTCCTCTCCGGCATCACAAGTCAGTCAATCGATGCCGTTGAGCGCGTTCGTCACATGGTCGAGTTGCGCGACGAATGGGCCGAAAGATGTCAGACCGCCCGAACTTCTGCGTTGCTCTTGAAGCTGCTCGACCACCTGTTTGGAACACCGATGGTCAACTTGGCCAGCGTCCGCGGTCTGCTGCGCACGGGTCCGCAGTCGGCCCAAGCCGCCATTGACAAACTCATCGCACTCGGCATTCTCACGGAAATCACTGGTCACCAGCGCAACCGGGTCTACGTGGCACGTGACGTGGTGGCAATCCTGGACCAGACTCCGGCGTTCGATATCCCCAGTCGTTCACAGTCCGCCGGAAGACCCCTAACCCGGGAAGGAGCTCCGCGATGAGCAATCGCCTTCATCTTCGGACCGAACAGCAGGAACTGCTAGACACTCTCTATGAGCGCACCAAGCTCACCGTCGATGATCTTCCCTACACAGAAGAGTTTGAAGCGCTCTTTCAGTCCTTTCTTCAACGAAGTGGACTCACGATGAACCGACACGATGTTTGGCGCGCGCTCGCCAGCCGCCGCAAAACGGGCAAGCTCGTCCGCAAGGAGCGATAGACCAGCATGGAGAGGAAACCCGCAAAACGGTCCCATCCCAAGCCCGCTCCGGCACGGCGATCCCCCGCGCCCAAGAAACCCGCCGCGTCCGCGAAGCCGCGCCCTGTTGCCGCCGCCCCCGCCTCCGTGAACGCCATCACCCATAGGGACACCCGCAAGAACATCCCCACGCGCGAACTCCGCGACTTCGTCGCCGATGAGGAGAAGGCGCCGAAGACGATGCTCTACCCGCGCGACCAATCGCTCGATCCCCAGCTGGTCTGGAAGGGCAAGGACGATCAGGACCGCGCCGAGGGCGGGCTGAACGTCCCCATCGTCCCCGTCTACATCCAGGAAAAGATCAGCCCCCAGGCGCTGGTCGAGAACCTGCGCGACACGGCCGGGCGCGGTGAGAATGAACCCGAAACCCTCCTCTTCGAGAACTTCAATGGCCTCCCCAAAGACTTCGACCAGCGCGTGGACTTCTACCACCACGAGGGCCACTGGCAGAACCGGATGATCCTCGGCGACTCGCTGCTGGTGATGACCTCGCTGGCGGAGAAGGAGGGGCTCAAGGGGCGGGTGCAGACGATCTACTTCGATCCGCCCTACGGCATCAAGTTCGGCTCCAACTGGCAGGTGAGCACACGCAAGCGGGATGTGAAGGATGGCAAGCACGAGGATGCCACGCGGCAGCCCGAGCAGATCCGGGCTTTCCGCGACACCTGGAAACTCGGCATCCACTCCTACCTGGCGTACCTGCGGGATCGGCTGACGGCGGCCCGCGACTTGCTCACCGAGACCGGCTCGATCTTCGTGCAGATCGGCGAAGAGAACGTCCACCTCGTACGAAGCGTGCTGGATGAGGTGTTCGGCAGTGAGAACTTCTGCCGACTGATTACCTTCACGAAGACCAGTGGACAGACGGACAACTTGATGTCATCGGTCTCGGACTATGTGCTGTGGTACGCGAAGCGGCGCGAGGTCGTGAAGTATCGTCAGATGTACTTGGACAAGAGCCTGACAGGTGCAGGCGGCGGGTACTACACGAAGGTCATCGAACCGGATGGCAAGCGTCGGGGCCTTACGGACGAGGAGACAGTGAGTCCGGACTTGCTTCCGAAGGGATCTCGCATCTATCGGCTGGACAATCTGATCAGTCAAAGCCCTGGCACTCGGTACGACGTGAAGTTCCAGGGCAAGACCTATTACCCGACCGGGTATTGGAAGACAGAGCAGGCGCTGATGCCGCGACTGATTTGGGCGGATCGAGTGGAGGCTCGTGCCAACTCGCTGGCGTACATTCGCTTCCTCGACGACTTCCCCGTCTACGAGATCACCAGCACATGGACCGACACCGCGATCGCTGGCCGCCCCGGTGACAAGTTGTATGTCGTGCAGACGGCGCCTCGCGTGATCGAGCGGTGCCTCCTCATGACCACCGACCCCGGCGACCTCGTCCTCGATCCCACCTGCGGCTCGGGGACCACCGCCTACGTCGCCGAGCAGTGGGGCCGCCGCTGGATCACCATCGACACCTCCCGCGTCGCCCTCGCCCTGGCCCGCACCCGTCTCATGGCCGGCAAGTTCCCGTATTACCTGCTTGCCGACTCGCCCGAGGGCGTGAAGAAGGCGGCCGAACTCGCGGGCAAGCCCGCGCCCGTACCCGACACCGGCGGCGACATCAGGCGCGGCTTCGTCTACAAGAGCGTGCCGCACGTCACGCTCAAGAGCATCGCCAACAATCCGGAAATTACCGAGGGCATGACTCGCGCCCAAATCGACGCGGCTATCTCCCGCCACGCAGAAACCGAACTGCTGTACGACAAACCGTACGAGGACCCCAAGCGCATCCGCGTCGCCGGGCCGTTCACGGTCGAGAGTTTGTCGCCGCACAGGATGCTGGAGGCGGATGAAGTTTCTGGTGGCGGGAATGGCACTGGTGGCTCGCCCGCCAGTGGTGGGGGTGAGGGTGGTGGGGGTGGCCGCGAGATCGGTGGCGACTTCGTCACCATGATCCTCGACAACCTCCGCAAGTCGGGCGTGCAGAACACCCGCAAGGCCGAGCGCCTGAAGTTCGATCGGCTGGATGCGTTCCCGGGTTCGTGGGTTCACGCGGCTGGTGAGTACACGGATGAGGGTGGCAAGTCGCGCCGCGTCGCCGTTTCCATCGGCCCCGAGCACGGCACCGTCGGCCCCGACCAGGTGAAAGAGGCAGCCAAGGAGGCCGTCCAGGGTGTCGGCTTCGACCTGCTCCTCATCTGCGGATTCGCATTCGACCCGCACGTGAGCGAGGAGGCAAAACGGTACGGGAAGCTGGTCGTGCTGCCGACGAAGATGAACCCCGACCTGGCGATGGGCGACGAACTGCTGAAGAAGACCGGCGCGGGCAACCTCTTCATGGTCTTCGGCGAGCCGGATGTGGAGATCAAGCCCCTCAAGGACGGCAAGATCACGGTCGAAATCAAGGGCTTGGACGTTTACGACCCCACCACAGGCCAAATTCGCTCATCCACGACCGACGACATCGCCTGCTGGTTCATCGACACCGACTACAACGGCGAGTCCTTCTTCGTCCGCCACGCCTACTTCACCGGCGCGGCCAGCAAAGAGGACGGAGGTCCCTACGACAAACTCAAACGCGCCCTCCGCGCAGAGATCGACGAGGCCGCGTGGGCAACGCTCTATAGCACGGTCAGCCGGCCGTTTGAGAAGCCCGCCGGCAAGGATCGAAAGCCCGGGAAGATCGCCGTGAAGGTGATCAACCATTATGGGGATGAAGTCCTAAAGATGGTATCTTGCTGATCGCCAGCTTACTCGCCGAGGGACTGCCTGACGACGTCCCACATCCATTTGGGGCGTCGCTTACAGCGGCTGACCCCACGAGCAGAAAACTATGACTCCCGAAGACCGCGTAGAACAGTTCGTTCGGGAACGCGAAGCAGAGCTGATGGCTGTGGAACGTGACCCCGAACTGAAAACCCTGGAGACGATCGGCAAGCAACTTTGTCAACTTGCCAACGATGCTGAGCCTCTCGTCGATCAGTACGTGGAAGTGTTGGTACAGGCGGCGGCATATGGAAGCGACTTTCGCCCGCTGCACCCGCGTGCGCTACTCGATCAACCCCCGACCGCCATCGAGTGGTTTGCATTGCTGCGTGAAGGTCTTTCTGAACGTATAAGTTGCTGTCAGACTCTCATGGCCAAAGCCGCAGACCTCGAGCTTCTCGTTCGGAGCGAGGAGGTCGCGAAGCACTTGGATCAGCCAGGTACGCGCCGTATCAATCGAACATCTATTCAAATCAGTCGCGAGATCAGCGATTTTGCATTGGCAATGCTCTATTGCTCTCTTCAGTGGATCGAAGACCTAGAGGATTCCGACTGTCTGGAACTGCTCGTTCGGATGAGGAGAGAGAGAGTGTCAGCAGTTGGTCCGGTTGTAGAGTGGTTTAACTTGCTGGGCAACCGCGGAAGTAGCATGCGCTACTGGTCATTTCGTTGTAAGCCGTCAACCGAGGTCATGAGTGGCACAGAGCGTTTCCCGAGTGATGAAGTAGAGCGTGTGCGCGTGACCCTGGACTCTTGCGGATGGACGAAAAAAACGGACGCAATCGTCAGAGCGTGCGGCATGCAGCGCAAGCGAACACTCGATATTCGTCGAGCACTTATTGCGGAACGTTCCCGGAACTTGGGAACTTCGGAACGTTCCCGGAATGACGGAACTAGTAAGACTTGACTGCTACTGACCCCTGCCCAAATATGTGACGAAGTTTCCTGGCGCGGTCTGTGCGGGGTGGCAGACTGGGTGCATGAGCAAGTACAGTCCACGGATGGACGCCAAGCAGCGTGAAGAACGTCGGATGGA